>CAVWMP010000016.1:0-490430 GCA_963756135.1 uncultured Actinomycetota bacterium | reverse complement strand
CCGACACCAGTTCGAACCTGTGGACGACCCAGGACGGGCCCGGCTTGTGGGCGAAAGGGGGCACGCGATCGGCCCGCCACCGACTACGACTGAATCGGCGTCGGGGGAAGCACGGGCACGACAACCTCGTTCCGTCGCCGGAACCAGGGCGTCCACGGCGGGTCGAAGCGTGCGAACCGAAGCGGGCCGTCGACCTCGAGGCCGGCCGACTCCACAGCGGCCAGGAGTCGCCCGGCGTACTCCTTCCACCCGCGTCTCGGCAACCACGTGCTGGGGGTACCACCGCAGCTCGAAGCCGGTGGGCGCCCGAGGGCAGCGGGCTCGCCCCGCGCTCGAACGCCGGGTCAGTGGGGTCGGATGCAACCCGGGGGTGCCGCCGTCTCTCCGCTCAACCCGATCCTCGGCACGACCGCCTGACTTCCGACCGGGTTGCTAGGAAGGTTAGCCTTGCCTGTGTTCAACGTCCGGCGCAGGTGCCGGGTGCCTTCCCCGATCCACCCAGGAGTCCCCACATGCGCGCCCTGCGTCCCGCTGTCGCCGCTGCCCTCGTCGGTCTGCTCGCCCCGCTGGCCGGCTGTGGCCTGCTCGGCGGCGAGGACGCCGACATCTCGGTCTACTCGGCCCGGCACTACGACCTCGAAGCGGCGTTCGCCGACTTCACCGAGGAGACCGGGCTGACCGTGCAGTTCCTGTACGGCGACGACGCCGAGCTGCTGGAACGGTTGAAGTCGGAGGGCGCCGAGACCCCCGCCGACGTGTTCATGACCGTGGACGCCGGCAACCTCTGGAACGCCGCCGAGCAGGGCCAGCTGCAGCCGCTGGACTCCCCCACGCTCGAGGGCGCCGTCCCCGAGGACCTGCGCGACCCGGCCGGTGAGTGGTTCGGCCTGGCGATGCGGGCCCGCACCGTCGTCTACGACCCCGCGAAGGTCGACCCCTCGGAGTTCGACGCCGAGGACACCTACGCCGGGCTCGGCGACCCGACGTGGTCCGGACGCCTGTGCATGCGCGACGAGACCGCGTCGTACACCCAGTCGCTGGTCGCCAGCCTGATCGACCTGCACGGCCGCGAGCGGGCGCTGGAGATCGTCGAGAGCTGGGTCGCCAACGACGTGCAGATCCTCAGCAACGACGTGGAGCTGCTGGAGGCGATCGCCGCCGGCGGCTGCGAGGTGGGGATCAGCAACCACTACTACCTGGCCCGGATGCTGGCCGAGGACCCCGACTTCCCGGTGTCGCTCTACTGGGCCAGTCAGGAGGGCGCCGGCACCCACGTGAACATCTCCGGCGCCGGGGTCACCACGGCCTCGGACAACCCCGCCGCGGCCCAGCAGCTGCTGGAGTGGCTGGCCACCGACGGGCAGAGCGAGTTCGTCGACGACAACCACGAGCTGCCGGTCAACGCCGACGTCGAGCCCGAGCCGCTGGTCGCCGGCTTCGGCACCTTCGAGCGGATGCCCGTGGATGCGGCGGCGTACGGCTCGCTCAACGCCGAGGCGGTCGACCTGCTCGAGGAGGCCGGATACCGGTGACCCGGGCGCGCCCGGCGTGGGCGGTGCTGGTCGCCCTCGTCGCCCTCGTCGTCGCCAGCCCGGTGCTGGCGGTGGCGCTGACCGCGGTGACCAGCTCGGGCTCCCCGGACCTGCCGGCGCGCACGCTCAGCATGGTGGTCACCTCACTGGCGCTGATGCTGGGGGTGGCGGTCGGCACCCTGCTGCTCGGCGGCGGGCTCGCCTGGCTGGTCACCGCCTACGACTTCCCGCTGCGACGACCGCTGTCCTGGCTGCTGGTGCTGCCGTTGGCGATGCCCGCCTACATCCTCGGCTTCGTCTTCCTCTCCACCTTCGACTACGCCGGCCCGGTGCAGTCGGGACTGCGGGCCGTCCTGGGCGACGACCTGCCGGGGCTGCCGGTGCGCTCCCTGGCCGGCGCCGTCGTCGTGCTGACGCTGACCCTCTACCCCTACGTCTACCTGCTGGCCCGGGCCGCGCTGCTCGAGCTGGCTCCCGCGGCGTACGACGCGGCGCGGACGCTGGGCGCGTCCCGGTCCCGGGCGTTCGGGCGGGTGCTGCTGCCGCTGGCCCGCCCCTCGCTGGCGGCCGGCCTGGCTCTGGTGATGATGGAGACGCTGACCGACTTCGCCACCGTCCAGTACTTCAACGTCCGCACCGTCTCGGTCGGCGTCTACCTGACCTGGAAGTCCAGCTACGACCTCGACTCCGCGGTCTGGCTCGCGGTGCTGGTGCTGCTCTTCGCGGTCGCGGTGCTGGCCGCCGAGCGCGCCCTGCGCGGACGGGCCCGCTACCACCAGCGCGGCGGCCGCGGCCGAGGATTGGAGGCCCGACCGCTGCACGGGCGGCGGGCGTGGCTGGCCACCGCGGCGGCCGGGTCCGTGCTGGCGGCCGGGTTCGTGCTGCCGATGGCCCAGCTCGCGGTGTGGGCGGTCCGCGAGGCCGGCGGCGCCGGGGTGCTGCTCGACGAGCGGTTCGCGTCGTACCTCCTCAACAGCCTGTCGGTCGCCGGGATCGCCGCGGTCGCCTGCGTGACGCTGTCCCTGGCGATGAGCCACACCCTGCGGCTCGGCGGCGGCCCGCTGCTCCGGGGGGCCGCCCAGCTGACCACCTTCGGGTACGCCGTGCCCGGGGCCGTGGTCGGGATCGGAGTGCTCGCCGTCTTCAGCGCCCTGGACCGGGCCCTGGAAGGACTCGGGGTCGCCGGCGGGACCGGGCTGCTGCTGACCGGCTCGGTGCTCGGGATCCTCTACTCCTACGTGGTGCGGTTCACCGCGCCGGCCTACCAGGCGCTGGACGCCAGCTTCGCCCGGATCCCGCCGACGGTGACCCTCTCCGCGCTGAGCCTGGGGGCACGGCCCGGCCGGGTGCTGACCCGGGTGCACGTCCCGTTGGTCCGCCAGGGCGTCGCGGTGGCTACCGTGCTGGTGCTCATCGACGCCATCAAGGAGCTCCCGCTCGTGCTGCTGCTGCGCCCCTTCGGGTTCACCACCCTCTCGGTGTGGGTCTACGAGCTCGCCTCGGAGAACTTCTGGGCACAGGCCGCGCTGCCCTCGCTGGTGATCGTCGCGGCCGCCGCGATCCCGGTCGGGTTCCTGTTCCGCCAGGTCAAGCTGGTCGACGCGGCTGCCGCCCTGGACCCCGCCGTGAAGGTCGGGTGAGCGATGGCCTCCGCAGTGGTGCTCGAGCACCTGACCAAGTCCTACGGCGCGACGCCGGCGGTGTGCAACGCCTCGCTGACGCTGGCCGCCGGGGAGGTGGTCACCCTGATCGGACCGTCGGGGTGCGGCAAGTCCACCCTGCTCCGACTGGTCGCCGGCCTGGAACGCGCCGAGGCCGGCCGGGTCGAGATCGAGGGAGAGACGGTCGCCGACGGCCGCACCTGGCGCAACCCGGAGCAGCGCCGGGTCGGCCTGGTCTTCCAGGACCATGCGCTGTTCCCGCACCTCGACGTCACCGCCAACGTGGCCTTCGGGCTCGACGCGCTGCCCCGACGCGACCGCGCCGCCCGGGTGGCCGAGGTGCTGTCGCTGGCCGGTCTCGAACGGCTCCGGGACCGGCACCCGCACCAGCTCTCCGGCGGTGAGCAGCAGCGCGTCGCGCTGGCCCGGGCGCTGGCCCCCCGACCGGCGGTGGTGCTGCTCGACGAGCCGTTCTCCAGCCTGGACGAGAACCTCCGGGCCCGGATCCGCGCCGAGACGCTGGCCGTGCTGCGGCAGACCAACAGCGCCGCGATCATCGTCACCCACGACCAGACCGAGGCGCTGTGCACCGGGGACCGGGTCGGGGTGATGCGCGACGGGGTGCTCGAGCAGATCGGCACCCCGATGGACGTCTACGAGACCCCGGCCACCCGGTTCGTGGCCACCTTCATGGGCGAGGCCGACTTCCTGCCGGCACACGTCCGCGACGCCCTGCTCACCAGCGAGATCGGCGTGGTCTCCACCGTGCCGGGGTGGGGGCGCACCGACCTCGACGTCGAGGTGATGCTGCGCCCGCACGAGGTGGCGCTGGCCGTCGACCCGGACGCGACCGCCCGGGTCGAGGCGGTCGAGTACCACGGCGCGTTCGTGCTGCACACCGTCCGGCTGCCCTCAGGGCGCACCCTGCGCTCCTGGCAGCAGCACGCGGTGCGTCACCCGGTCGGGACCCCGGTGACCGTCTCGGTGGTGCCCGGCGCCCGGCCGGTGCTGCTCTCCGGGGAGGACGCCCTCACCGCGCCGCCGGACACCGCCCGGCGCTGAGCCGAGCGCCGAGCCGAGCCCTGAGCCGCGCGCTGAGCCGACGCCGCCAGCCTGCCGCGCACGGCCGCGGTGGCCCGCTCGGCCAGCCACCACACCAGCACGCCGACCAGCAGCGACCCCAGCACCGCGGCCCACGGGTGGTCGTCCTCCAGGTGCGGGTAGACCTGCCAGTGGGTCAGGTAGATGGACAGCGAGGCGGCCCCGAGCACCGCCACCGGCCGGGCGGCGTACGACGGGAGCCGCACCTGCCGGACCCAGACCAGCACCAGACCGCCCAGGACCACCAGCGCCTCGCGGGCCGGGTCGTCGAAGAACCCGGGCACGGTGAGGGCCAGCAGCACCGAGACCACGACCCGGTGCCGGGTGGTGCTCGCGCGGGAGGCTGCCCAGCCCAGCGCGACCAGCCAGAACACGACCGAGGCGCGGTGGACCACGTCACCCCCGCGCAGCACGACCAGCTCGTAGCGGGTCAGCAGCCCGAGCCCGGCCAGCGCCACCGGCGTCCAGAACGGCCACCGGCGCACGGCTCGGTGCACCGGGGGCAGCCGCACCAGCACCGCCAGGGCGAGCAGCACCGAGACCAGCGCCTCGATGAACCAGTAGTGCCAGGCGGGCTCGGCCCACGAGCGAGGTCCGACCAGCCCGTTGACCAGCAGCGCGGTCGGCCACGGGTAGGCGCCGGTGAGCAGGGTGACCCCGCCGATCCACAGCACCGACGGCACCGCGACCCGGTACGCGGCCCGGACCAGTCGTCGTGAGGAGTCGGCCGCGTCCCGGCCGGACAGCAGGAACCGGCCGGCGTTGAAGCCGGCCACCGCCAGCAGCACGTGGGCGCCGCCGACCAGGGTGAACAGGTTGCCGTGGGTGCCGACGATCGCGACGATCGCCGCGGCCCGCAGCAGCACCGTGGTCTCCAGGGTCCGCCAGCGCGGCCGACGGGCTGCGACGGCACCGCCCGCCGGCGGTCCGGGCTCGGCCAGGCCGCGCAGCCGGCCCACCGGCATCAGGTGCCACTCGGCGGGCAGGCGGCCGAGGACCTCCTCGAGCCGCAGGCTCATCTCGACGTAGGACAGCGAGTCGCCGCCCAGCCCGACGAACGTGTCGGCGTCGTCGACGTCGCGTCCGCCGGCGAGCAGCTCGGCGTACAGGCTCCGGACCGGGTCGGTGGCGGCACCCGGTGCCGGCGCGGCGACCTCCGTCGCGGCGCGGGCGGTGACCTGCCGCGCCACGGCTGCCAGGTCCGGCTTGCCGCTCGGCAGACGGGGCACCTCGTCCAGCTCCGCGACCACCACGAGACCGGCAGGCAGACCGGTACGGCGGCGCACCAGCTCGGCCACGATCTCAGCGCGGTCGCCGGTGCCGGCGCCGGCGGGCACCCCGACCAGCAGCCGGTCCTGGCCGTCGATGCAGAGCGCGGGGAGGTCGGCCTCCTCGAGCACGCGTTCCAGGTGCGCCAGGTCGATCCGCAGCCCGAGCACCTTCGCGGACCGGCCCCGGCGGCCGACGATCTCGACCAGCCCGTCCGGCGCGATCCGGGCCAGGTCACCGGTGTGCAGGGGACCCGTCACCCGGCCGAGCGCCAGGTCGGCGGGACGCTCGGCGTACCCGAGCATCACGTTCGGCCCGTCGTAGACCAGCTCGCCGACGCCGGCCGGGGCGTCGGCGGGCACGTCCGCGGTCGGGGCGATCCGCAGCGAGCCGCCGGGGACCGCGACCCCGACCGCGTCGGGGCGCTCCCGTGCCAGGTCCGGCGGCAGGTAGGCCATCCGGGCGGTCGCCTCGGTCTGGCCGTACATCACGTACAGGTCGAAGCCGCGACGCTGCCCGAGCTCGACGTAGCGGCGCACGGTCGCCGGCGCCATCCGGCCGCCGGCCTGGGTGAGGTAGCGCAACGAGGGCAGGTCCCGCCCGGCGAACCCGACCCGGTCCAGCAGCTCGAAGGTGTGCGGCACCCCCGCCAGCGAGGTCACCCGGTGCCGGGCCGCCAGCTCCCAGAAGCACGGGTCGACCACCGAGAGGTCGGTGAGCACGACGGTGGCGCCCCGGAGCAGGTGGCTGTGCAGCACCGAGAGCCCGTAGCAGTAGTGCAGCGGCAGCGTGGTGGCGGCGACGTCGTCGGCACGCAGCCCGAGGTAGGTGGCGATCGACTCGGCGTTGGCCTGCAGGTTCGCCGCACTGAGCCGGACCAGCCGCGGGGAGCCGGTGCTGCCCGAGGTGCTCAGCAGCAGCGCGAGGTCCGGGTGCAGGTCGTGGGCGGTGCCGTCGCGGCGTACCTCCCAGGTGCCGGCGGCGCCGACGACCACGTCGGGGTCGTACGCCGCGGCCAGCTCGGCCAGGGACTCGGGCCGGTCCCCCGGCGCCAGCAGCACCGGGTGCCCACCGGCGAGTGCCCCCAGGTAGGCGACGACCGTCTCCAGCCGGGGAGCGCCGGCGACCAGCACCAGCCGCCGGGACCGGCCGAGACGGAGCCTGGCCTGCTCGACCAGACGGGCCAGCGCCGCGTAGCTGACCCTCCGGCCGTCGGAGACCAGGGCCGTGGCCCGCCCGTGCGCCGCCAGGCCGGTCGCGAACGGCACCCCGGTCACGGCCCCAGCCACGACCGGAGCCCCGGTCACGGCGGGGACGGCAGGGAGGGCAGCGGGCATGCCCTAGAGTGTAAGGCAAGGCAACCCTAAGTTGACACCCGTCGCGGCCTGTGAGGCCACTCACCTTGTCCGGCAGCGAAGACGGGGTGGCCCCCACCGGGTCGCCGACTACTCTGGAACGTCTGGCGTCGTCGCCCGTTCCGCACTACTCGGTCAGCGGCCGCCGCAGCAGCAGGCAGAGGGCCGGAAGCAGGCCAGGAAGTGAGCATCGTGTCCAAGCAGGTCAAGCAGCTCGATCGGGTGATCATCCGGTTCGCGGGGGACTCCGGGGACGGGATGCAGCTGACGGGTGACCGGTTCACCCAGGAGTCGGCCGTCTTCGGCAACGACCTGGTGACGTTGCCGAACTTCCCCGCGGAGATCCGCGCGCCGCAGGGGACGCTGCCGGGGGTGTCCTCGTTCCAGGTGCACTTCGCCGATCACGACATCCTGACCGCCGGGGACGCCCCGGACGTGCTGGTCGCGATGAACCCGGCGGCGCTGAAGGCGAACCTCGGTGACCTGCCCAAGGCCGCGACGATCATCGTCGACACCCACGACTTCACCGCGCGGAACCTGGCCAAGGCCGGGTACGCCGCGAACCCGCTGGACGCCGTCGGCGACGCCGGATCCGAGCTGGGCGACTTCTTCGTGCACCCGGTGGACCTGACCGGGATGACGGTGTCGGCGGTCAAGGAGTTCGGGCTGTCCCGCAAGGACGCGGCGCGGGCGAAGAACATGTTCGCCCTGGGCCTGCTGTCGTGGATGTACGGACGGCCGACCGAGTCGACGATCACCTTCCTCACCAAGCGGTTCGCCCGGGTCCCGGACATCCGCGACGCCAACGTCACCGCGTTCAAGGCGGGCTGGAACTTCGGCGAGACCACCGAGACGTTCGCGGTCTCCTACGAGGTGAAGCCGGCCCCGATGAGCGCCGGCACCTACCGCAACATCACCGGGAACCTGGCGCTGTCCTACGGGCTGGTGGCCGCCGGGGTGCGGTCCGGGCTGCCGGTCTTCCTCGGCTCCTACCCGATCACGCCGGCCTCCGACATCCTCCACGAGCTGAGCAAGCACAAGGCGTTCGGCGTCACCACGCTGCAGGCCGAGGACGAGATCGCCGGCGTCGGCGCGGCCATCGGTGCCTCCTTCGTCGGGTCCTTGGGCGTCACCACCACCTCCGGGCCCGGAGTGGCCCTGAAGTCCGAGGCCGTCGGGCTGGCGGTGATGACCGAGCTGCCGCTGCTGGTCATCGACGTCCAGCGTGGCGGTCCCTCGACGGGGCTGCCGACCAAGACCGAGCAGGCCGACCTGCTCCAGGCGATGTTCGGCCGCAACGGCGAGGCCCCGGTCCCGATCGTGGCCCCGCAGTCCCCGGGCGACTGCTTCACCGCCGCGGTCGAGGCGGCCCGGATCGCGATCACCTACCGGACCCCGGTGATGCTGCTCTCCGACGGCTACCTGGCCAACGGCTCCGAGCCGTGGCGGATCCCCGACGTCGAGGACCTTCCGCTGATCGACCCGGCCTTCGCCACCGCCCACAACCACGTGGTCTCGGTCGACGAGGACGGCAGCGAGGTCACCGACTTCTGGCCCTACCTGCGCGACGAGGAGACCCTGGCCCGGCCCTGGGCGATCCCGGGCACCCCGGGCCTGGAGCACCGGATCGGCGGGCTGGAGAAGGGCGAGGGGCACGGCAACATCTCCTACGACCCCGGCAACCACGACTTCATGGTGCGCACCCGGCAGGCCAAGATCGACCGGATCGCCGACTCCCTGCCGCCGCTCGAGGTCGACGACCCCGCCGGTCCGCAGGGCGAGACCGCGAAGGTGCTGGTGCTGGGCTGGGGCTCCACCTACGGCCCGATCGGCGCCGGCGTACGACGGGTCCGCAAGGCCGGCTACCGGGTCGCCCAGGTGCACCTGCGCCACCTCAACCCCTTCCCGAACGACCTCGGCGAGATCCTCGCCCGCTACGACAAGGTGCTGGTGCCGGAGATGAACCTCGGCCAGCTCTCGTTGCTGCTACGGGCGAAGTACCTCGTCGACGCGATCGGCTACAACCACGTCCGCGGGCTCCCGCTCAAGGCCGCCGACCTCGCCGAGGCGATCGGCGCGCTGGTCGGCGAGGCCGAGGGAGTCACGGTGGACCTCACGCCCACCCAGATCGACCAGGAGGTCAGCTCGTGAGCACCGACACCACCGGACTCCCGTTCCCCGGGCTGCGTTCGGGCGTCGAGGGCGTCCCCGCTGCCGAGAGCGACCAGACCGCCAAGGAGTTCACCAGCGACCAGGAGGTCCGCTGGTGCCCCGGCTGCGGTGACTACGCGGTGCTCAAGGCCGTGCAGGGGTTCCTGCCCGGTCTCGGGCTGCGCCGGGAGAACATCGTCTTCGTCTCCGGGATCGGCTGCTCCAGCCGGTTCCCCTACTACCTCGACACCTACGGGATGCACTCCATCCACGGCCGGGCCCCCTCGATCGCCACCGGGATCGCCACCGCGCGCGAGGACCTCTCGGTCTGGGTGGTCACCGGTGACGGTGACGCCCTCTCGATCGGCGGCAACCACCTGATCCACGCGCTGCGCCGCAACGTCAACATGACGATCCTGCTGTTCAACAACCGGATCTACGGTCTCACCAAGGGCCAGTACTCCCCCACCTCCGAGACCGGCAAGATCACCAAGTCCACCCCGATGGGATCGGTGGACCACCCGTTCAACCCGGTCTCGCTGGCGCTGGGCGCCGAGGGCTCGTTCGTGGCGCGGACCATCGACTCCGACCGCAAGCACCTCACCTCGGTGCTCTCCGCGGCCGCCGCCCACCGGGGCACCTCGTTCGTCGAGATCTACCAGAACTGCCCGATCTTCAACGACGGCGCCTTCGACGCGATCAAGAACAACGACACCAAGGCGGACGCGATCATCCCGCTGGTGCACGGAGCGCCGATCCGGTTCGGCGCCGTCTCCGAGTCCGGGGAGGGTGCGAAGGGCCTGATCCACGACAGCGAGACCGGCGGGGTCAAGGTCGCGCTGGTCGCGGACGTCGGCGAGGCCGCCCTGCTGGTCCACGACGCCCACAACCCGGACCCGACCACCGCGTTCGCGATCTCCCGGCTCACCGACGCCGGCTACCTCAACCAGTCGCCGATCGGCATCTTCCGCCAGGTCGAGCGGCCGACGTACGACGACCAGGCCCGCGCCCAGATCGCCACCGCCCGCGACACCGCCCCCGGCGAGCCGGCCGAACGGCTCACCGCGCTCATCAACGGCGGCGACACCTGGACGGTCGTCTGACCCCTCGGCAGCTGGTCAGCCGTGGGCCGGTCAGCAGTCGGGCCGGTCAGCAGTCGGGCCGCGAGCAGGTGAGGTAGGTCCGGGTCCGGGCGGTCTTGTACTTCTTGCCGCCCTTGAGGATGCCCTTGGTGTACCAGGTGGGCTTGTCGGACTTCGGGAACGTCAGCTCGATCTGGAACCGGCCGGTCTTCTTCTTGGTCCGCACCGTGCCGATCTTCTTCCAGCCACAGTCGGCGCACTTCTTGCGCTTGACGATGATCGGCTTGTCGCCGCCCTCGGGGGTGGCCCGTCCCTTGATCACCCAGGTGCCGTTCTGCTTGTGCTTCGCCCGGTCGTTCAGCTGGCGCTCGGCCCGCTCGTCGGCGGCGGAGGCGGGAGACTCGGCCAGCGCGCCCAGGAGGAGCACCGCGGCGAGCAGGCTGGTGATGAACCGGCGCAGCCGACGTGCGGGCTGGCTGGTCGGCCGGCGTGCCGGCTGGGTCGTCGACGGGGGGGTCGGCATGGCGTCACTCCGGATGATGAGGAATTCGTGACCGTGGCAGAGGACCCTATCCTGGCGCGGTGTCCGAACCCCGCCGCGGCGCTCTGCTGGGCGCAGCGGCGTACCTCCTCTGGGGCGGGTTCCCGCTGTACTTCCCGCTGCTCGAGCCGGCCGGCCCGGTGGAGATCCTGGCACACCGGGTGTTCTGGTCGGCGCTCACGATGGGGCTGCTCGTCGTGCTGCTGGGACGGACCCGGCAGGTGCGCGCCATCCTGGCCGACCGGCGCACCGTGGTGCTGCTGGTCGCGGCTGCGGCGGTCATCTCGGTGAACTGGGGGACGTTCATCTACGGCGTCACCAGCGACCGGGTGGTGGAGACCTCGCTCGGCTACTTCATCAACCCGCTGGTGACCGTGCTGATGGGGGTGCTGATCCTCTCCGAACGGCTGCGGCCGCTGCAGTGGGCGGCCCTCGGGGTCGCCGGGCTCGCGGTGCTGCTGCTGGCCCTGGACTACGGCCGCCCGCCCTGGGTGGCCCTCACCCTGGCGTTCTCCTTCGGCACCTACGGGCTGCTCAAGAAGACCGCCGGGGTCGGCGCGGTGGAGAGCCTCGCGGTGGAGACGGCGGTGCTGGCGCCCCTGGCCGGGGCGTACGCCGCGTGGCTGGTGCTGACCGGCGCCTCGACCTTCGGCACCGAGGGACCCGGCCACTCGGCCCTCATCGTCAGCACCGGCATCGTCACCGCGATCCCGCTGATCTGCTTCGGCGCCGCGGCCACCCGGGTGCCGCTGGTGACCCTCGGGATGCTCCAGTACATCGCCCCGGTGCTCCAGTTCGCCCTGGGCGTGCTCTGGTTCGGCGAGGACATGCCGCTCGGCCGCTGGGTCGGCTTCATCCTGGTCTGGATCGCGCTGGTCGTCTTCACCGTCGAGGCGACGACCCACCACCGACGCCAGCTCCGGCTGACGGTGGCCGCCTCTTCGCTCTGACCCTCCCCGCGAGTCGGCGCCGGCTCCGCGAGTCGCCGTCACTCCGGGCTGCCTCGCCGTCGCTTCGGACGGGTCGCCGTCACTCCGGGCTGCCTCGCCGTCGCTTCATCACGGTCTGTCGATCGGCTCGCACTTCCCAGGATGGACTGACACTTCCCGGGGCGCGCACGGCACGGGAAGTGTCAGTCCATCCCTGGAACTGCAGGCTGGTCTGCATACCGTGATGAAACAGCAGACCCCGCGGTCCGACGGAGCGCCGACGCACCGAAGGAGCGCCGAGTCGCGGAGGTGGGGGGTCAGGCGGAGCGGAGCGCGACCAGATCGGCGAAGGCCTCCAGCGCGGCGCGCACCGGGCCGTGCGGCAGCACCGTGAGCCGGGCCTTGGCCTCGTCCGCGCGAGCGACCACGTACGCGCGGGCCCGGTCCATCGCCGGGTGAGCGCGCAGCAGCTCCAGCGCCTCCGCGTGCCGGTCGTCGTCGGTGAGGTCTCCGGCCAGCAGCTCCAGCAGCCGGGCGTCGGCCGGGTCGGTGGAGGCTCGCGCCATCAGCACCGGCAGGGTCGGCACGCCCTCGCGCAGGTCGGTCCCCGGCGTCTTGCCGGACTCGTCGGACTCCGCGGCGACGTCGATGATGTCGTCGGAGAGCTGGAAGGCCGACCCGACGATCTCGCCGTACGCCGCCAGCGCCTCCTCGACCTCGCGGCTGGCGCCGCCGAAGCGGGCCCCGTACCGCGCCGAGGTGGCGATCAGCGACCCGGTCTTGCCGGCCACCACCTCCAGGTAGTGCTCCAGCGGGTCCTCGTCCGGCCCTGGCGCCACCGTCTCCAGGATCTGCCCCTCGACCAGCCGGGTGAACGTCTCGGCCTGGATCCGGACCGCGTCGTCACCCAGCCGCGAGGTCAGCTCGGAGGACCGCGCGAAGAGGAAGTCGCCGGTGAGGATCGCGACCAGGTTGTCCCAGCGGGCGTTGGCCGAGTCGGCCCCGCGGCGCAGGTCCGCCTCGTCCATCACGTCGTCGTGGTACAGCGAGCCGAGGTGGGTGATCTCCACGACGCAGGCCGCGGTCACCACGTCCTCGGACTCCGGGTGCTCCCCGGTCTCGGCGGTGAGCAGCACCAGCAGGGGCCGGAACCGCTTGCCGCCGGCCTCCAGCAGGTGGCTGGCCGCCCGGGAGACGTACGGCGACCGGCTCTGGACGTAGCCCGCGAGCGCCTCCTCGACGATCTGCATCCGGTCACGCAGCCGCTGCTCGAGGGCTGCGTCGGTGACCGGGAGAGCGAGGCTGGGGTTCACCTGATGAATTGTCCCGCATGGGCCGCGAGATCCAGCACCGGGCCGGGGACGATACCCAGGACCAGGGTGGCCACCGCGCCCACGGCCACGGTCACCGAGGTGAGCATCGAGGGGGTGGTCACCTGGGCGGGCTCCCCGACGGGCTCGGTGAAGAACATCACCAGGATCAGCCGGACGTAGAAGAAGACCGCGATGATGCTCGAGCCGATCGCGGCCAGCACCACCGGCCAGGCGCCCGCGGCCATCGCCACGGTGAAGACCGCCCACTTGCCGATGAAGCCGGCCGTCAGCGGGATCCCTGCCATCGACAGCAGGAAGAAGCCGAACGTGGCGGCCACCACCGGGGAGCGACGCCCGAGGCCGGCCCAGCGGTCGAAGGTGGTGGCCTCGCCGGTGGAGTCGCGGACCAGGGTGACGATCGCGAACGAGCCGAGCATCGCGAACCCGTAGGTGGTCAGGTAGAAGAGCACGGCCTGGAGCGAGGTGACCTGGCCGTCGCTGAGCGCGCTGGTGCTCTGCACGCCCAGCACGCCGGTGAGCAGGAAGCCGGTGTGCGCCACCGAGGAGTAGGCGAGCATCCGCTTCACGTCGGTCTGCACCACCGCGAGCACCGCGCCCACCACCATCGTCAGGATCGCGACCACCCAGAACATCGGCTGCCAGCTCCACCGGTCGGCCCCGAAGGCGACGTGGAACAGCCGCAGGATCGCTCCGAACGCGGCGATCTTGGTGCCGGCGGCCATGAACGCCGTGACCGCGGTGGGGGCGCCCTGGTAGACGTCCGGGGTCCAGCTGTGGAACGGCGCTGCGCCGACCTTGAACAGCAGCCCGACCGCGAGCAGGCCCATCCCGATCAGCAGCAGCGACTGGTTGGACGCCGAGTTGCGGATCGCCTCGTTGATGTCGGCGAACTGCATCGAGCCGGCGTACCCGTAGACCAGTGCCATCCCGTAGACGAAGAAGCCCGAGGAGAAGGCGCCGAGCAGGAAGTACTTCATCGCCGCTTCCTGGCTGAGCAGGCGGCGTCGTCGCGCCAGTCCGCAGAGCAGGTACAGCGGCAGGGACAGCACCTCGAGGGCGACGAAGAGGGTGAGCAGGTCGTTGGCGGCCGGGAACAGCATCATTCCGAACACCGCGAACATCAGCAGCGGGTAGACCTCGGTGTGGTCCAGCCCCTGGTGCGACGCCTGCCGCTCCGCCTCGGTGCCGGGCAGCGCGGCGGCCTGGCCGGCGAAGGCGGAGACCCCCGCCTCGAGCCGGCGCTCGGCGAAGAGCGCGACGCCGCCGACCGCGAAGACGAGCACCAGCACCCAGAAGAAGATCGAGGGCCCGTCGACGACGATCGTGCCGGAGGCGGCAAGGATCCCGCGCGCCCGCCCGTCGGCCACCGTCGCGGCGTCGAGGCCGATCCAGATGGTCGCGCCCAGCGCGGCGGCCAGGCCGGCCATCGCCAGCACCGACTGGGTGACGTAGCGGCGCTCGCGGGGCAGGAACGCCTCCACGATCACGCCGAGGCAGGCCACGGCGAAGATGATGAACAGCGGCGAGAGCTGCGCGTACTCCAGGGTGGGCTTGACGAACTCGATGGTGTCCTCCATCAGTTCTCACCTCCGGTCTCTGCAGCAGTCTCGGGGGCAGTCTCTGGGGCGGCCGGCTCGACGCTGCCGGGTGGTACGACGGGTTCGGCGTCGACCACCCCGACCTCGGCGAGGATCGACTCCACGGTCGGGTTGCTCACCTCGAGCAGCGGCATCGGGTAGAAGCCGAAGAACAGCAGCCCCACGACCAGCGGCACCATCGCCCCCACCTCACGGCGGTCCAGGTCGACGATCCCGGCGTGCTCCGGCGGGGTCGGCCCGGTCATCACCCGCTGGTACATCCACAGCACGTAGATGGCGGCGAGCACGATGCCGGTGACCGCGATCGCACCGACGTACCAGGCGTAGTCGAAGGCCGAGATGAGCACCAGCATCTCCGAGACGAACTGGCTCAGGCCGGGCAGCCCGAGGGTGGCGAGACCGGCGACCAGGAACAGCCCGGCCAGCACCGGCGCCACCTTCTCCACCCCGCTCATCCGGCTGATCAGCGAGGTGCCGCTGCGCCGGATCAGGAACCCGGCGAGCAGGAACAGCGCGGCGGTGGCGATGCCGTGGTTGACCATGTAGAGGATCGCGCCGGAGCCGCCCTGGGTCGAGAAGGCGAAGATGCCGAGGGTGATGAAGCCGAAGTGGCTCAGCGAGGTGAGCCCGATCAGCCGGAGCACGTCGTCCTGCCCGATCGCCAGCAGCGCGCCGTACACGATCGAGATCAGCGCCAGCACCATCACCAGCGGCGTCGCCCACTGCGAGGCCTCGGGGAACAGCCCCAGGCAGAAGCGCAGCATCCCGAAGGTGCCGATCTTGTCGAGCACGCAGACCAGCAGCACGCTGGTCGCCGGGGTGGCGTTCTCGGTGGTGTCGGCCAGCCAGGTGTGCAGCGGGAACAGCGGCGCCTTGACCGCGAACGCGATGAAGAAGCCCGCGAACAGCCAGCGGCCGGCCGAGGTGGAGATGTCCAGCTCGGCCAGGTCGGTGAGGAGGTACGACGGCTCGCCGGCCTGCGCGGAGACGACGTACAGCCCGATCACCGAGCCGAGCAGCACCAGCCCGCCCCCGAGCTGGTACATGAGGAACTTCAGCGCCGCGAACGCCCGCCCGTCCCGACCGAATCCGCCGATGAGGAAGTACGCCGGGATCAGCGTGGCCTCGAAGACGACGTAGAAGAGGAAGACGTCGGTGGCGGCGAAGACGGCCAGCGACAGGCCCTCCAGGGCCAGCGCCCACGCCACGAAGGTGGCAGCGGAGCCGTCCGCGGGGTCGACGTCGTGCCAGGCCGCGAGCAGCACGATCGGCACCAGCACCACGGTGAGCAGGATCAGCAGCAGGCCCAGGCCGTCGACGCCGAGCGCGTAGTGCACCCCGAACGCGGAGATCCAGTCCACGGTCTCGGTGAGCTGGAGGCCCGAGGTGCCGGTGTCGTAGGCCAGCAGCACCACGACGCCGAGGGCCAGGGTGGCCCCCGAGACCGCGAGGCCGGCCTGCCGGGCCATCGCCGCGCCGCCGGAGAGCCGCGGCAGCACGAGGCCGATCAGCAGCGCGCCGACCACGGGCAGCGCCCAGAGGAGGGTGAGGAGGGGGAAGGAGCTCATGCGAGGTTCACCGCCAGCAGGGCCAGGACGACGAGCAGGACGCCGCCGAGCAGGGAGAGCGCGTAGGAGCGGACGTAGCCGTTCTGGAGCCGGCGCACCTGGTTGGCGATGAGGCCGACCACCACCGGGCCTCCGGTCAGCAGCCCGTCCACGGCGTACCGGTCGGTGGCCATCAGACCCCGCACCAGCTGCTTGCCGGGTCGGACCACCACCGCGTCGTTGATCGCGTCACCGTAGAGGTCGTTGCGCGCAGCCGTGGTCAGCACCGAGACCCGCGGCGGCGGCTGGTGCGGCACCGCCCGGCGACCGACGAGGAACCAGGCCGTGGCGACCCCGAGGGCGACCACCCCGACGGTGATCGCGGTGATCACGATGATCGGCAGCGGCGGCTCGCCGTGCTCGGCCTCGCCGACGACCGGGGCCAGCCACTCCACGATCCACTCCCCGAGGATGAGCACGCCGCCGAGCACCGAGAGCGCCGCCAGCACGATCAGCGGGAACGTCATCACCGAGGGCGACTCGTGCGGGTGCACGTCCTCCTTCCACCGCTTGTTGGTGAAGAAGGTCAGCAGCATCAGCCGGGTCATGTAGAAGCCGGTGATGCCGGCACCGACCAGGGCGGCGATCCCGACCAGCAGGTTCTCGGCGAGCGCGGTCTCGATGATCGCGTCCTTGGACCAGAAGCCCGAGAACCCCGGGAACCCGATGATCGCCAGGTAGCCCATCGCGAAGGTGAGGAAGGTGATCGGCATCGCGTGCCGCACCGCGCCGTAGCGGCGCATGTCCACGTCGTCGTTCATGCCGTGCATCACCGAGCCGGCGCCGAGGAACATGTTCGCCTTGAAGAAGCCGTGGGTGAGCAGGTGGAAGATCGCGAACGCGTAGCCCGCCGTGCCCAGGCCGGCGCCGAGCATCATGTAGCCGATCTGGCTCATCGTCGAGCCGGCCAGCACCTTCTTGATGTCGTCCTTGGCGCAGCCGATGATCGCGCCCCACAGCAGGGTGACCACGGCGACCAGGACCACCGCGGTCTGCGCGACCGGGGCGAGCTCGAAGATGAAGTTGGACCGGATGATGAGGTAGACGCCGGCGGTGACCATGGTGGCCGCGTGGATCAGCGCCGACACCGGGGTCGGGCCCTCCATCGCGTCGAGCAGCCACGACTGCAGCGGCACCTGCGCGGACTTGCCGCAGGCTCCCAGGAGCAGCAGCAGGCCGAGCGCGGTCAGGGTGCCCTGCGAGGCGCCGGCGGAGGCCTCGCTGATCCCGGAGAAGCTGGTGGTGCCGAAGGTGACGAACATCAGCATGATCGCCAGCGACATGCCGAGGTCGCCGACCCGGTTGATGACGAACGCCTTCTTCGACGCAGCCGCCGCCGTGGGCTTGTGCTGCCAGAAGCCGATCAGCAGGTACGACGCCAGCCCGACGCCCTCCCAGCCGAGGAAGAGCCCGAGGTAGTTCTCGGAGAGGACCAGCATCAGCATCGCGGCGAGGAACAGGTTGAGGTACCCGAAGAACCGCCGGCGCCGCGGGTCGTGGGCCATGTAGCCGATCGAGTAGACGTGGATCAGCGACCCGACGCCGGTGATGAGCATCAGGAAGAGCACCGACAGCGGGTCCAGCAGCAGGTCGATCCCGACGTCGAGACCGCCCACCTGGAACCAGGTGTACAGCTCCTGGGACACCGACCGCTCGGTCTCCTCCCGGCCCAGCAGCCCGCCGAGCAGCGCCAGGCTGATCGCGAAGGAGCCGATCGGCAGCGCGGTGGCCAGCAGGTGGCCCCAGCGGTCCAGGGCGCGCGGCACCAGCGGCCCGCCGATCAGCAGCACGGCCGCGCCGACGAGCGGCAGCGCCACCACCAGCCACAGCAGGGCGAAGACCCCGTCCGCCGAGGTCGGGTCGACCACGGGCACAAGGCCGCCCTCGGACGTCACCAGCATCGCAAGCTCACCTGTCCTAGTACTTCAGCAGGCTCGCGTCGTCGACCGAGGCCGAGCGACGGGTCCGGAAGATCGTCATGATGATGGCCAGCCCGACCACGACCTCGGCGGCGGCGACGACCATGACGAAGAACGCCGCGATCTGCCCGTCGAGGTTGCCGTGCTGTCGGGCGAAGGTGACCAGGGCGAGGTTCGAGGCGTTGAGCATCAGCTCGACGCACATGAAGACGACGATCGCGTTGCGCCGGGTCAGCACCCCGACGCAGCCGATGGTGAAGAGGATCGCCGAGAGGCCGATGTAGGCGTCCAGGTTCATCGACCCTCCTCGCGGTGCTTGCGCTCGTCCTCGCTGGAGCCGGTCGGGGCGCCGCCCTCGGGGGTGGCGCCGCCGGGCGTCGCCTCGCTGTCGTGGGGCATCGTGCCGTCGATCGTGCGCTGCACCTGCTCGACGTCCTCGGCCAGCGCCGGAGCAGAGCGCACGGTGCCGCGGGCGGCCAGCACCCGGGAGACCGACGACTCCGCGGCGGTGCCGTCCGGCAGCAGCGCCGGGGTGTCCACGGCGTTGTGCCGGGCGAAGACGCCGGGCGAGGCCAGCGGGCCGAGCGGGGTCCCCTTGTCGGAGAAGTCGCGGACCCGCTGCGCGGCGAGCGCGGCCTGCCCGGGCCGGGCCACGATCCGCTCCCGGTGCGCCAGCACCATGGCGCCGACCGCCGCGGTGATGAGCAGCGCGCTGGTGGTCTCGAAGGCGAAGACGTAGCGGGAGAACAGGATGTTGGCGAGCGCCTCGATGTTGCCGCCGGTGTTGGCCTCCTCGAGGCCGACCACGGTGCCGAGGCTGATCTGGCCCAGGCCGACCAGCAGGGTGATGCCCAGCAGCAGCCCGGAGACCACGGCCAGCAGCCGCTGTCCGCGGATCGTCTCGACCACCGAGTCGGAGGCGTCCACCCCGACCAGCATCAGCACGAAGAGGAACAGCATCAGGATCGCGCCGGTGTAGACGATGATCTGCACCGCGAAGAGGAACGGGGCCTCCAGGACGGCGTACAGCACGGCCAGCCCGAGCATCACCACCGCCAGCAGCAGGGCGGCGTGCACCGCCTTGCGGACGAAGAGCACGCCGAGGGCGGCCAGCACCATGATCGGGGCCAGGATCCAGAAGGCGATCACCGCGGGCCCTCCCCGAAGTCGACGGCGGGAGCGGCGTACGCCCCCCGGTAGTAGTCGCCCTCGTCGGAGCCGAGCCGCATCTCGTGCGGCGGCTGCTCCATGCCCGGCAGCAGCGGCGCCAGCAGGTCGGACTTCTCGTAGATCAGGTCGGCCCGGTTGTCGTCGGCCAGCTCGTACTCGTTGGTCATCGTCAGCGCCCGGGTCGGGCAGGCCTCGATGCACAGCCCGCACAGGATGCAGCGCAGGTAGTTGATCTGGTAGACGCGGCCGTACCGCTCACCGGGGCTGAACCGCTCGTCCTCGGTGTTGGAGGCCCCCTCGACGTAGATCGCGTCGGCGGGGCAGGCCCAGGCGCACAGCTCGCAGCCGATGCACTTCTCCAGTCCGTCCGGCCACCGGTTCAGCTGGTGACGTCCGTGGAACCGGGGAGCGGTCGGCAGCTTCTCGAACGGGTACTGCTCGGTGACGACCTTCCGGAACATCGTCCGGAACGTGACCCCGAAACCCGCTACCGGGTCCCAGAACTGCTCCTTCAGGCTCTTGGGCTCAGCCATCGGTCCTCACTTCCCACCGGGGTCGTGCTGCCCGCGCACCGTACTCATCGCGGACTCGCTGTCGAAGGTCAGGGGGCGGGCGCCACCGCGGACGGCACCGCCGGCCGGCATCGGCGGCACCGGGTAGCCGCCGGGGCGTCCCGCCGTGGCGGCGGCGACCCGGTCCTCGGCGTCGGAGTCGCCCGGGTCCTCGCCGAAGAAGAACAGCGCCAGGAAGAGCACCGCGACGATGCCGATCCCGATCAGCAGGTACTGCCGGTCCACGCCACCGTCCAGGGAGATCGCCCGGACGGTGGCCACCAGGATCGTCCACACCAGCGCGATCGGGATCAGCCGCTTCCAGCCGAACGCCATGAACTGGTCGTAGCGCAGCCGGGGCAGCGAGCCGCGCAGCCAGATGAACAGGAAGATGAAGAACAGCATCTTGCCGAAGAACCAGATCAGCGGCACGTAGCCCTCGTTCGCGCCCTCCCAGACCCGGTCGATCCAGAACGGGGCCCGCCAGCCGCCGAGGAAGAGCGTGGTGGCCAGCGCCGAGACGGTGGCCATGTTGATGTACTCGCCGAGGAAGAACAGCGCGAACTTGAGCGAGGAGTACTCGGTGTGGAAGCCGCCGACCAGCTCGCCCTCGGCCTCGGGCAGGTCGAACGGGGCGCGGTTGACCTCGCCGACCATCGAGATGCAGTAGATGACGAAGGACGGGGCCAGGATCAGCCCGAACCACAGGTCCTCCTGGGCGGCGACGATCTCCGAGGTGGACATCGACCCGGCGTAGAGGAAGACCGCCACCAGGGCCAGCCCCATCGCGACCTCGTAGGAGATCATCTGCGCGCTGGAGCGCAGCCCGCCGAGCAGCGAGTACGTCGACCCGCTGGACCAGCCGCCGAGCACGATGCCGTAGATGCCGACCGAGGCGATGGCCATCACGAAGAGCACCGCGACCGGCATGTCGGTCAGCTGCAGCGGCGTGATCGTGTCGGTGAACGGGATCCGCACCTCCGGGCCGAACGGGATCACGCTGAAGGTGATGAAGGCGGGGATCACCGTGATCACCGGGGCGAGCACGAAGACCACCTTGTCGGCGGCCTTGGGGATGATGTCCTCCTTGAGCGCCAGCTTCACCCCGTCGGCCAGCGACTGCAGCAGCCCGAACGGGCCGTGCACGTTGGGCCCGATCCGGTGCTGCATCCGGGCCACCACCCGGCGCTCCCACCAGATGTTGAACAGGGTGAGCAGGACCAGCACCACGAAGATCAGCACGGCCTTCAGCCCGACCACCCACCAGGCGTCCTGGCCGAACGCCTCCAGGCCCACGGCCTGGGGCAGCACGACAGCGCTCACAGCAGTGCTCATGGCTGGGCTCCCTTCACGGTCACGGTGCTGCCCGGGGAGGCGAGCCCGGCGAGGACACCCGGTGTCGTGGAGTTCGCCGGCACCCAGACCACGCCGTCGACGATGTCGGTGACCTCGGCCGGCAGCGTGAGCGAGCCGCGGTCACCGGTGAGGGTGACGGTGGGCCCGCACGCGTCGTACGTCGCCTGGCTGACCCGCGCGACCGGGAGCCGGGCGGTGGCTCGCAGATGCTCCTCGCCGTCCTGCAGGCTGCCGTTGTCGAGCATCTGCTTCCAGGTCGCCAGCACCAGGCCGTCGGCTGCGGGGTGCGGCACCGACGAGGCCGACGGTGCAGACGTCGGGTCGGCCCTGCGGCCGTCCCAGGCGCCGATCTCGGCGATCTGGTCGCGCACCTCGGTGAGGCTGCGGAAGCCCAGCGGGCGACCGAGCTCCTCGGCGATGCCGGCCAGGATGCGCAGGTCGGGCAGCGACGCGGGGTTCGCCAGCACCGCCTCGAACTCTCGCGGCCGGCCCTCCCAGGTCACGAACATGCCGCCCTTGTCGCTCACCGGGGCGACCGGGAAGACCACGTCGGCGGCGCGGGTCACGTCGGTCTCGCGGAGCTCGAGGGAGACCACGAACCGGGCTGCCTCGATCGCGGCGCGGGTCCTCGCCGGGTCGCTGGTGTCATCCGGGTCGACGCCCCCGACCACGAGGCCGCCGAGGCGGCCGGCGGCGAGCGCGGCGACGATGGCGTCGCCGTCCCGGCCCACGGCGCTGGGCAGCGACTCGACACCCCAGGCGGTGGCCACGTCGACGCGCGCCTGGGCGCTGGAGACGGGGCGGCCACCGGGCAGCAGGTTGGGCAGGCAACCGACCTCGACCGCGCCCCGGTCTCCGGCACGGCGCGGCACCCAGGCCAGCCGGGCACCGGTACGCCGGGACAGCCGGGCGGCCTCGGTGAGGGCGCCCGGCGAGGTGGCCAGCCGCTCCCCCACCAGGATCACGGTGGTCGTGTCGACGCCGTGCTCGGCGTGCTCGCGCAGCCCGCGCAGCGCGGCGGCCTCCTGACCGGGGACGGTCGGCAGCAGCACCCCGCCGAGCTTCTCCAGCCCGCGCGAGGCGTACGGCGCGATCGAGAGCACCCGGGTGCCGGAGCGCGCGGCCTTGCGCAGCCGCAGGAAGATCGCGCCGGCCTCGTCCTCGGGCTCGAACCCGGCCAGCACGACGGTGGCGGCGGACTCCAGGTCGCGGTAGGTGACCTCGGTGCGCAGCGTCACCTCGGCGGCCAGGAACCCGGTCTCCTCCGCGGACAGCGGCCGGGAGCGGAAGTCGATGTCGTTGGTGTGCAACGCCACCCGGGCGAACTTCGCGTAGGCGAAGGCGTCCTCGACGGTGACCCGCCCGCCGGTGAGCACGGCGCTGGGCCCGGCGGCCTGCAGCCCCCGGGCGGCCACCGCGAAGGCCTCGGTCCACGACGCCGGCCGCAGCAGCCCGTCCTCGTCGCGCACCTGCGGGTAGGTGATCCGGTCCGGCATCGTCGCGTAGGTGAAGGCGAACCGGTCCTTGTCGGTGATCCACTCCTCGTTGACCTCGGGATCGTTGCCCGCGAGCCGGCGCATCACCTTGCCGCGGCGGTGGTCGACCCGGATCGCGGACCCGCAGGCGTCGTGCTCGGCCACCGACGGGGTGGAGACGAGGTCGAACGGGCGCGACCGGAACCGGTAGTCCGCGGAGGTCAGCGCGCCGACCGGGCAGATCTGGATGGTGTTGCCGGAGAAGTAGGACTCGAACGGCTCGTTCTCGTAGATCCCGACCTGCTGGAGCGCGCCGCGCTCGATCAGCGCGATGAACGGGTCACCGGCGATCTCCTCGGAGAACCGGGTGCACCGGGCGCACAGCACGCACCGCTCGCGGTCGAGCAGCACCTGGGCGGAGATGTTGATCGGCTTGGGGTAGGTGCGCTTGACGCCGTCGAAGCGGGTCTCGCCGCGACCGTTCGACATCGCCTGGTTCTGCAGCGGGCACTCGCCACCCTTGTCGCAGACCGGGCAGTCCAGGGGGTGGTTGACGAGCAGGAACTCCATGATCCCCTGCTGCGCCTTGTCGGCGACCGGGCTGGTGACCTGGGTGTGCACGACCATCCCGTCGGCGACCGGGATGGTGCACGAGGCCTGCGGCTTGGGGAAGCCGCGACCGTTGCCGCCGTCGGGGATGTCCACCAGGCACTGCCGGCAGGCGCCGACCGGTTCCAGCAGCGGGTGGTCGCAGAACCGGGGGATCTGCACGCCCACCTGCTCGGCGGCCCGGATCACCAGGGTGCCCGGGTCGACGCTGACCTGGATCCCATCGATGGTGACGCTCACCTGCTGGGTCGTGGCGACCTCGCCGCGTCCGGTCTTCTGGGGGGTCGTCGTCATGCCAGGGCTCCCGCGGCGGCGAACACGGTGGCGGCGGCCGGGTCGAACGGGCAGCCGCCGTGACTGAGGTGGGCGAGATACTCCTCGCGGAAGTACTCGATGGAGCTGGAGATCGGGCTGGTGGCGCCGTCGCCCAGGGCGCAGAAGGAGCGGCCCAGGATGTTGTCGCACTGGTCGAGCAGCAGGTCCAGGTCGGCCTCGGTGCCCTGCCCCCTCTCCAGCGCGGCCAGCGTCTGCACCAGCCACCAGGTGCCCTCGCGGCACGGGGTGCACTTGCCGCAGGACTCGTGCTTGTAGAACTCGGTCCAGCGCAGCACCGCGCGGACCACGCAGGTGGTCTCGTCGAAGATCTGCAGCGCCCGGGTGCCCAGCATCGACCCGGCCCCCGCGACGCCCTCGAAGTCCAGCGGTACGTCGAGGTGCTCGTCGGTCAGGATCGGGGTGGACGACCCGCCCGGGGTCCAGAACTTCAGCTCATGGCCCTCGCGGATGCCGCCGGCCAGCTCGATCAGCTGGCGCAGGGTGATCCCCAGCGGCGCCTCGTACTGACCCGGCCGGCTGACGTGGCCGGACAGCGAGAAGATGCCGAAGCCCTTGGACTTCTCGGTCCCCATCGCGGAGAACCAGTCGGCGCCGTGGGCGATGATGCTCGGCACCGAGGCGATCGACTCGACGTTGTTGATCACCGTCGGGGAGGCGTACAGCCCGGCGACGGCCGGGAACGGCGGGCGCAGCCGCGGCTGGCCCCGGCGACCCTCGAGACCCTCGAGCAGCGCCGTCTCCTCGCCGCAGATGTAGGCGCCTGCACCGGCGTGGACCACCACGTCGAGGTGGTAGCCGCTTCCGTGGATGTCGGCGCCGAGGTGCCCGGCGGCGTACGCCTCGGCGACCGCGGCCTGGACCCGGCGGATGACGTGCAGGATCTCGCCGCGGACGTAGATGAACGCCTGGTTGGCCCGGATGGCGTAGGAGCTGAGGATGACGCCCTCGACCAGCGTGTGCGGGCTCGCCATCATCAGCGGGGTGTCCTTGCAGGTGCCCGGCTCGGACTCGTCGGCGTTGACCACCAGGTACTTCGGCTTCGGGTTGTCCTGCGGGATGAAGCTCCACTTCATCCCGGTCGGGAACCCGGCCCCGCCCCGGCCCCGGAGCCCGGAGTCCTTGACGGCCTCGACCACCGCGGACGGTTCCATCGCGAACGCGACGTCGAGCGCGGCGTACCCGCCCTGCGCCTCGTAGGCGGCGAGGGTCCAGCTGCGATCGTCGCCCCAGTTGGCGGTGAGGACGGGCGTGAGCACGTCGGTCATTCGGTGTCCTCCTCCACGGTCTCGCTCTCCGCACGGGAGGTGTCCGCCTCCTCGGCGGCCTGCTCGGCCTGGTGCGGCTCCTCGGGGACCCCGTGGCCGCCCTCGGCGCGGTCGGGGTCGGGGGCGGTCCAGCCACGCTCCCGGGCGATCTCGAGCCCGACCAGCGAGGCCGGCCCGGCGGCCGGCCCCTCGTCGGCGAGACCGTCGGGGAAGCCGGCCAGCACCCGGGACGCCTCGCGCCAGGTGCAGACCCGCGGCCCGCGGGTGGAGCGGACCTCGCGACCGGCGCGGAGGTCGTCGACGACCGCGGTGGCCGAGGACGGGGTCTGGTTGTCGAAGAACTCCCAGTTCACCATCATCACCGGCGCGTAGTCGCAGGCCGCGTTGCACTCGAGGTGCTCGAGGGTGATCCGGCCGTCCTCGGTGGTCTCGTCGTTGCCGACGTCGAGGTGCTCGGCCAGCCGGGCGAAGATCTCGTCGCCCCCCAGCACCGCGCACAGCGTGTTGGTGCACACCCCGACGTGGTAGTCGCCGACCGGGCGGCGCTTGTACATCGTGTAGAAGGTCGCCACCCCGCTGACCTCGGCGGCGCTGATCCCGAGGATGTCGGCGCACACCTCGATCCCCTCCGGGGTGATCCGGCCCTCGACCGACTGCACCAGGTGCAGCATCGGCAGCAGGCCGGAGCGGGCCTCGGGGTAGCGGGCGGCGATCTCGCCCAGCTCCTCCAGCGTGGTCGCGGTCAGGCTCACCGGTCCACACCTCCCATCACGGGGTCGATCGAGGCGATCGCGACGATGACGTCGGCGACCATGCCGCCCTCGCTCATCACGCTGGTGGCCTGCAGGTTGGTGAACGAGGGGTCGCGGAAGTGCGCACGGAAGGGTCGGGTGCCGCCGTCGGAGACCACGTGGGCGCCGAGCTCGCCGCGGGGCGACTCGACCGGCACGTAGGCCTGGCCGGCCGGGACCCGGAACCCCTCGGTGACCAGCTTGAAGTGGTGGATCAGGGCCTCCATCGACTCACCCATGATGTGCCGGATGTGGTCCAGGCTGTTGCCCATCCCGTCGCTGCCGATCGCCAGCTGGCTGGGCCAGGCGATCTTCTTGTCGCCGATCATCACCGGGGCGCCCTCGAGGCCGGCCAGCCGGTCGACGGCCTGCTCGACGATCTTCAGCGACTCCCACATCTCGTTGAGCCGGATCCGGAACCTGCCGTAGGCGTCGCAGGTGTCCCAGGTCTGCACCTCGAAGTCGTAGTCCTCGTAGCCGCAGTACGGCTCGGACTTGCGCAGGTCCCACGGGTAGCCGGTGCTGCGCAGCGGCGGACCGCTCAGGCCCAGGGCCAGGCACCCCTCGAGGTCGAGGTGGCCGATCCCCTCCAGGCGGGCCTTGAAGATCGGGTTGGCGTTGCACAGGGCGGCGTACTCCGGCAGCCGCTTCTTCATCAGGGTGATGAACGAGCGGATCTCCTCCAGCGCGCCCGGCGGCAGGTCCTGGGCGACCCCGCCCGGTCGGATGAACGCGTGGTTCATCCGCAGCCCGGTGATCAGCTCGAAGAGGTCGAGGACCAGCTCCCGCTCGCGGAAGCCGATCGTCATCACCGTGAGCGCGCCGATCTCCATGCCGCCGGTGGCGATCGCCACCAGGTGCGAGGAGAGCCGGTTCAGCTCCATCAGCAGGACCCGCATCACCTGGGCCTTCTCCGGGATGTCCGCCTCGATGTCGAGCAGCCGCTCGGTGCCCAGCACGTACGTCGCCTCGTTGTAGAACGGGCTCAGGTAGTCCATCCGGGTGCAGAACGTGACGCCCTGCACCCAGGTGCGGAACTCCATGTTCTTCTCGATGCCGGTGTGCAGGTAGCCGATCCCGCAGCGCGCCTCGGTGACGGTCTCGCCCTCGAGCTCGAGGATCAGCCGCAGCACGCCGTGGGTCGACGGGTGCTGGGGGCCCATGTTGACCACGACCCGCTCCTCGGCGTCCTCGCCGATGCCGATGCCCTCGACGAGCTGGTCCCAGTCCTGCCCGGTGACGGTGAAGACCCGTCCCTCGGTGGTCTCGGAGGTGCCGGCGTACAGGTCGTCGCCGGGCTGGGCGGCGCCGCCGCTGGTCGTGTCGGTGCTCATCAGGTGTAGGACCTCCGCTGGTCCGGCGGCGGGATGGTGCCGCCCTTGTACTCCACAGGGATGCCGCCCAGCGGGTAGTCCTTGCGCTGGGGGTGGCCCGGCCAGTCGTCGGGCATCAGGATCCGGGTCAGCGCGGGGTGGCCGTCGAAGACGAGGCCGAACATGTCGTAGGCCTCTCGCTCGTGCCAGTCCGCGGTCGGGTAGACCCCCACGACGGACGGGATGTGCGGGTCCGCGTCGGGCGCCGAGACCTCCAACCGGATCCGCCGGTTGTGGGTCATCGAGAGCAGGTGGTACGCCGCGTGCAGCTCGGCGCCCTTGTCGGCCGGGTAGTGCACGGCGCTGACGCTGGAGCAGAACTCGAAGCGCAGGCCCGGGTCGTCGCGCATCAGCCGGGTCACCGCCTCCAGGTGCTCGCGCCGGACGTGGAAGGTGATCTCGCCGCGATGAACGACGACCCGCTCGATCGCGGACTCCAGGCCACCGGCCGCACCGAGGGCCCGCTCCAGGGCGTCGGCGACCTCGTCGCGCCAGCCCCCGTAGGGGCGGCTGGCGGAACCGGGGAAGACGACCGGCTGGACGAGCCCGCCGTACCCGCTGGTGTCGCCGGAGCCGCTGGCGCCGAACATCCCGCGGCGGGTGCCGACCCGGCGTACCTCGTGCTCGTCGCCGGCCGGCAGGTGCTCGGGGAGGTTCTGCGGCGACTGCTCCGGGGCCCGCTGCTCCGGGGCCTTGTCCGGGTCGGTGTCGACGTCGGTGCTGGTGTCGATGCCGGTCTGCTGGTCCTTCTCGCCCTGCTCGTTCTCGTTGCCGTTCTCGTCCTCGGTGCCGTTCTCGGGGCTCACCGCAGCAGCCCCTTCATCTCCGAGGTCGGCAGCGCGGTGAGCGCGGCGTTCTCACGCTCCTCGATCTCGGCGAGCCGGTTGGCGCCGAGCTTGCCGGCCTGGACCTGGTCGTGCAGCTTGAGGATCGCGTCGATGAGCATCTCGGGGCGCGGCGGGCAGCCCGGCAGGTACATGTCGACCGGCACCACGTGGTCGACGCCCTGGACGATCGCGTAGTTGTTGAACATGCCGCCGCTGCTCGCGCACACGCCCATCGCCAGCACCCACTTGGGCTCCGCCATCTGGTCGTAGATCTGGCGCAGCACCGGGGCCATCTTCTGGCTCACCCGGCCGGCCACGATCATCAGGTCGGCCTGGCGGGGGCTGGCCCGGAAGACCTCCATGCCGAAGCGGGCCATGTCGTACTTCGGACCGCCGCTGGTCATCATCTCGATCGCGCAGCAGGCCAGCCCGAAGGTGGCCGGCCAGAACGACGCCTTGCGCATGTAGCCGGCAACGCCCTCCACCGTGGTGAGGAGGACGCCGCTGGGCAGCTTCTCTTCCAGTCCCATGCCTGCTCCCGCTCAGTCCCACTCGAGCCCGCCGCGACGCCACACGTAGGCGTAGGCGACGAAGACCGTGGCGATGAAGATGACCATCTCGACCAGCCCGAAGAACGCCATCGCATCGAAGTGCACGGCCCACGGGTAGAGGAAGATGATCTCGATGTCGAAGATGATGAACATCATCGCGGTGATGTAGTACTTCACCGGGATGCGGCCGCCGCCGACGGGTTGCGGCGTCGGCTCGATGCCGCACTCGTAGGAGTCCAGCCGGGCCCGGTTGTACCGCGCCGGCCCGGTGAGGCTGCTGATCGCGATCGAGAAGACGGCGAAGCCGGTGGCCAGCGCCGCCAGCACCAGCACGGGGGTGTAGAGCTCCATGCCTTCGTCTCCTTCTCCCACCCGGCCGGCCCGACGGCCTTCCCGAGGTGGTCGATTGTGGCTTTGTGAACCGAATCACGAAGTGGTCCGGAGCACATGATGCCACTGCATTCCCGCCCCCGCACGCCCGGGGTGGGGTGCGTCCGCGGGGTGGGTTCGAGGCCCCTCACCTGGGCATTTAACGCAGGGCGGTCTTGCCTAATTGGGGTCCGCAGGCGGTCCCTCGGGGCTGGGGCGGAGACAGGGACGGTGACCGGGTCAGGCTCCGCGGGTGGCGCGGTGCAGCGCCACGATGCCGCCGGACAGGTTGCGCCACTCCGGTCGCTGCCAGCCGGCCTCGCCCAGCAGCTCGGCGAGACCGGCCTGGTCGGGCCAGGCCCGGATCGACTCGGCCAGGTACACGTAGGCGTCCGGGGAGGACGAGACCGACCGGGAGATCGCCGGCAGCGCCTTCATCAGGTACTCCAGGTACACCGTGCGGAGCGGCGCCCAGGTGGGGTGGCTGAACTCGCAGACCACCAGCCGGCCGCCCGGGCGGGTGACCCGGCGCATCTCGTGCAGGCCGGCGAGCGGGTCGACGATGTTGCGCAGCCCGAAGCTGATGGTGACCGCGTCGAAGGTGCTGTCGGCGAAGGGCAGCCGGGTGCCGTCCCCGGCGGTGAAGGCGAGGGCCGGGCGCGCCTGCTTGCCCACCCGGAGCATCCCGAGGGAGAAGTCGCACGGCACCACCGTGGCGCCGGCGTCGGCGAACGGCTGGCTCGAGGTGCCGGTGCCGGCGGCGAGGTCCAGGACCCGTTCGCCGGGCTGCGGGTCGACCGCCGCGGTGACCTCGCGGCGCCAGCGACGGTCCTGTCCCAGGGACAGCACGTCGTTGGTGACGTCGTAGCGACGCGCGACGGCGTCGAACATCCGGCGTACGTCGGTCGGCTGCTTGTCCAGGGTTGCGCGGGCCACGAGGTGAGCGTAGGCGCTGGTCCGGCACGGCCCCGACATGCCCGCCGCCGTACGTCGCCGTACGTCGCCGTACGTCGGCCCACGAGGGTCCGGCGAGAAATCTCCGCCCTGGATGCAACCGGACGGCCCCCTCGGGCGTCTCCACGAGAAGAGCCCGAACCCGCGGGCCGCACCCGCCTCTCGAACCACGACCAAGGAAATCGCCATGACCCTCCTCCGCCGCCTGCTGCTCGTGCTGGTCGCTGCTCTGCTGGTGTCCGGTACCGCGTTCGGTGCGGGCTGGGCCACCCGGAACGACAACGGGGCCACCCCGACCCCGGGCGAGGTCTCACCGACGGTGCCGAGAGCTCCGACGGTGGATCCCACGGTCGCTCCCGTCGTCGACCCGGCTCCTCAGCCCCAGCCCACCAGCCCCAGCCCAAGCCCGAGCCCAAGCCGAAGCCGGAGCCGAAGCCGGAGCCGGAGCCGGAGCTGGTCCCGGGGCCGACGCTGCTCGCGCCCGGCCAGCAGGGCGACGAGGTGCGCGACCTGCAGGCCCGGTTGAAGCAGATCGCCTGGTTCAACGCCGGGGTCACCGGCTACTACGGCGACGTCACCGCCGCGGCGGTGAGCGGCTTCCAGGCCAAGCGGGAGATCCCGGTCACCGGGGTGGTCGACCAGCGGACCCTGGACCGGTTGCACGCGATGACCACCACGCCCACCGAGGCCGAGCTCCTCGACCGGCCGACCGGCGGCAACGTCGCGGGGACCCTGGACGAGCGCTGCCTCACCGGACGGGTGCTCTGCGTGGACAAGACCAGCCGGACCCTGCGCTGGGTGGTCGACGGCCAGGTGCTCACGACCGTCGACGTCCGGTTCGGCGGCGAGGCGACCCCCACCCGGGAGGGCGTCTACAGCGTGCAGCGGATGAGCCGCGACCATGTCTCCTCGCTCTACGACACCTCGATGCCGTTCGCGATGTTCTTCTCCGGCGGCCAGGCCGTGCACTACTCGCCCGACTTCGCGGCCAACGGCTACAACGGCGCCTCGCACGGGTGCGTCAACGTCCGCGACTACAGCACCATCGCCTGGCTCTACGACCAGGTCCGGATCGGCGACCGGGTGGTCGTCTCCTGGTCCTGATCGTGAGTCGGCGCGACGTCCGCGGGGGCCGGCCGTGGGCTAGCCGGCGGCGGCCGCCTCGAGCAGCTCGACGGCCTCAGCCACCGAGAGCTGCTGGGTGCCGATCTGGTAGGTCTGCCCACCCGCGGTGAGCTGGCAGTTCACCGACAGCGGTGGGGCCTCCGGGTCGCTGGGCTGGCCCGACTGGCCGGTCTGGTTGTTGACCACGCACAGCGCGTCGCCCTCGCGGACGAGCTCGACCGGCGCCTTGTCCAGGCCCAGCGCCTCGGGGTCGCTCAGGATCCCGTCCGGCGCGGTGAACGCTCCGCCGGTGGACTCGAAGACCGTGAGCGTGGCGAAGCTGGCGCGGTCCTCGGTCGCGTACGCGCGGAACGCGGTGCCGTCGTCGTACACCTCGGCCAGGGTGTCGCGGACGTAGTCGACCGCCGCCGCCTGCTGCTCCAGGAAGTCGTCCGGGGCACCCTCGGGCACGTCCAGGTCCTCGAGGGAGGTCCAGCCGCCGGGGAGCGTGTCGGGCAGCTCCGCCGCCGCGTGGCTCCCCTCGCCGAGCCGGGGCAGCAGCACGGCGAAGGCGACGATGACGGCGAGCAGCACGGCACCCAGCGCGAGGCCGATCAGCGGGGCACGACGAGAAGAGGTGGCGGGTGAGGTCACGCCGTGACGTTACCCACGTGACCGCGACCGATCCGTGCCAGGGTCACCCTGCCCCGTACGCTCGACATCGTGACGACCGCTGAGCCGCCCGAGGGCGGAGCCCTCGCCGCGCACACGGTCCCGCTCGATCTGGACGGCGCCGATGCCGCCTCGCTGCTCGACCTGCTGCCCGATGACGAGCCGGTCACCTGGCTGCGTCGTGGCGCCGGGCTGGTCGGATGGGGCGTGGCCGCCCGGATCCGCACCAGCGGCCCGACCCGGTTCGCCGACGCGAGCAAGTGGTGGTCGGAGCTGGTGGCCCGCGCCGAGGTGCGCGACGAGGTCGACGAGCACGGCTCGGGCCTGGTCGCGTTCGGCACGTTCGCCTTCGCCGACGAACCCGGGGAGTCCGTGCTCGTCGTGCCCCGGGTCGTGGTGGGGCGTCGTGGCGACCGGGCCTGGGTCACCACGGTCACAGCGCTCGAAGCCCCGGACGCCGACGCTCCCCGGCGTACCCCTCTGACCCGCACCGACCGACCCGAACCGCCGGCCGGCGTCCGCTTCGCCGACGGGGCGCTGAACGGGGAGCAGTGGATGTCGGTGGTCGCCGACGCGGTCGAGCGGATCAACCACGGCGACCTGGAGAAGGTGGTGCTGGCCCGGGACCTGGTCGCCACCGCCGAGCGACCGATCGACGTGCGGTGGCCGCTGCGCCGGCTCGCCGACGGCTACCCGATGTGCTGGACCTTCCACGTCGACGGCCTGCTCGGCGCCACCCCGGAGATGCTGGTCCGCCGGGAGAAGGGGCTGGTCACCTCCCGGGTGCTCGCCGGCACCATCCGGCCCACCGGCGACGACGAGCACGACCTGGCGCTGGCCGCGGCGCTGGCGCGCAGCTCCAAGGACCTGGAGGAGCACGAGTACGCCGTCCGCTCGGTGGCCGACGCGTTGGAACCGCACTGCTCGTCGATGAACGTCCCCGAGGCCCCGTTCGTGCTGCACCTGCCCAACGTGATGCACCTGGCCACCGACGTGGCCGGGGTGGTCCACGATGCCGAGACCGTCTCCTCCCTCCAGCTGGCCGAGGCGCTGCACCCCTCCGCGGCGGTCGGCGGCACCCCGACCCCGGTGGCGACCGAGCTGATCGCGGCGATCGAGGGCATGGACCGGGGCCGGTACGCCGGACCGGTCGGTTGGCTGGACGCCACCGGCGACGGCGAGTGGGGCATCGGGCTGCGCAGCGCCGCGGTCGAGGGTGCCTCGGTCCGGCTGTTCGCCGGCTGCGGGATCGTCGCGGACTCCGACCCCGAGGCCGAGCTCGCCGAGGCCCAGGCGAAGTTCGTCCCGGTCCGGGACGCGCTGTCCGCCGGCTGATCTCCGGGCCACCCGGGGGCCGTGTCCCGGGGCTGGACGTCGCGGTCCGGGCCGCGGCCTCGTCGTGTCATCACGGGAGGGCGATGAGGCCGCACTGCCCTCGGTGGAGCCGCACCTCCCGGGGTGAGCAGAGCGCGGGGAGTGCCGGTTCATCACGGGACGTGCCGCTTCGCCCGCAGACCGTGATGACACTGCACCCGGGGCGGGGAGTGCACACCGGGCCCAGAGGTCCGGGCTACAGGTCCTGACCGTCGGCCAGCCGCACGTACGCCTGCCCGGCCGGGGGCAGGAACGTGGTCATGTGCGAGTCGATGATCCGCAACCCGGCCTCGGAGTAGACCCGGTCGTGGATGGCCACGTTCCGCGGCGCCCCGACGGAACGAGCGAAGTCGATCGCCTCGGAGGCCTTCAACCACGGGGCGCACACCGGCGCCAGCAGCACGTCGACCGGCTCGCCCGGCCCGGTGAGCGCGTCGCCGGGGTGGAAGAGCGTCGTCTCCCCCAGTCTCAGCAGGTAGCCGGAGTTGTCGAACCGGGGCAGCTCGGGATGGATCACCGCGTGCCGCTCCCCCACGGCTCGGACCGGCACCCCGACGTCGAACGACTCCCCCGGGGCCACCACGGTGGTCCGCTCGGCCAGATCCGGGGCGTCCGCGTGGATCCGGGAGGCGACCGCGCCGATGGTGAAGATCGGGGCGTCGGTGGCCCGGAGCAGGTCGGGCAGGTAGTGGTCGGGGTGCTCGTGGGTGATCAGCACCGCGGTGGCCCCGTCGACCGCCTCGGCCTCGGTGAACATGCCGGGGTCCAGCACCACCGTGGTGCCCTCGTGCTCGACCCGGACGCAGGCGTGCCCGAACTTCGTGATCCTCATCGACCCAACCTAGGTCAGCCGGTGGTGTGGTGCACGAAGCACCAGCGCCAGTCCTCACCGGGCTCCGCGGACTGCATCACCCGGTGCCCGGTCTCGTGGAAGTGACCGGTGGCGTGCCGCTGCGGCGAGGAGTCGCAGCAGGCGACGTGACCGCACCCCAGGCACTGGCGCAGCGCCACCCAGACCAGGCCCGCGGCCAGGCACTCCTCGCACACCGGGGCGGTGGCGGTGCGCACCGACGGGTGCTCGACCAGGTCGGGGCAGCCGTCCCCGGAGAGCCGCACCGACCGGGTCGCCTCGCCGCTGAGCAGCTCGCGCCGCTGCTCGGTGGCGACGTCGAGCATCGACTCCTCCACGTCCAGCATCGCCAGCACCTCCGCGACCACCTCGGAGGGCACCCGGCCGGTGTCCCGGATCTGCAGGACCCGACGGCGCTCGGCGCCGATCATCGCCACCCTCGCCCGCGCGTACAGCTCGCTGGGGGCCTCCCGTTCGCTGACGGTGCCGAGCCGCTCCCAGGCGGCGAAGTTGCGCTGCTCGACCCGCTGCCGGATCAGCTCCAGCACCCCGTGCCGGTCGTCGTGCTCGATCCGGTCCAGCTCCTCCAAGGACGCCTTGGTGGCCTGCTGGAGCAGCGTGGCCCGGGCCAGCGCGTCCTCACGCGGGTCCGGTGAGGGGACCGCCAGCCGCTTGGCCACCCAGGGCAGCGACATCCCCTGGACGAACAGGGTGCCGGCCACCACGGTGAACGCCATCAGCAGCAGGATCTCCCGGTACTGGGTGTCCTCGGGGATCACGAACGCGGCGGCCAGGGTGACCACGCCGCGCATCCCCGCCCAGCCGATGAGGAACGTGTAGCTCCACGGCGGGGTCAGGCCGGTGGTCGGGTCCGGCGTCGGGCGCACCAGCAGGTACCGGGCCGGGAAGACCCAGACCAGCCGCAGCACGACCACCGCGGCCAGCGTGGCCAGGCACGCCAGCGCGATCCGTCCGCGCTGGGACCTCGCTGTCCCGGGCGCCCTCGACGATCCACCAGGCCTGCAGACCGATCAGCAGGAACACGGCGTTCTCGAGGACGAAGGAGATCGTGCGCCAGTTGAGCCGTTCCGCGATCCGGGAGCGGGCGGTCTGCAGCACCGAGGCCCGGTGCCCGAGCAGCAGCCCGGCGACCACGACGGCGATCACCCCGGAGCCGTGGATCTCCTCGGCCACCACGTACGCCGCGAAGGGGACCACCAGCGACAGGGCACCGTCCAGGACCGGGTCGTCGACCCGGCGGCGTACCTGACCCACGACGAGGAAGAACACGTAGCCGACCAGGACACCGCCGCCGGCGGCGAGCAGGAAGTCCCCGGTGACCCCCCAGGCGTCCACCCCGGACCCGGCGGCGATCGCCAGCGCGGTGCGCAGCGAGACCAGCGCCGTGGCGTCGTTGAACAGCGACTCGCCCTCCAGGATCGTCACCACCCGCCGCGGCAGCCCGATCCGCCGGCCGATCGCGGTGGCCGCGACCGCGTCCGGCGGAGCCACCACCGCGCCGAGCGCCAGCGCCACCGCCCAGGAGATCCCGGGCAGGATCGCGTGCACCACCGCGCCGACGCCGACGGTGGTGAAGACGACCAGCCCGATCGAGAGCAGCAGGATCGGGCGCCGGTTGGCGTTGAAGTCGACCAGCGAGGTCTGCTGGGCGGCGGCGTACAGCAGCGGCGGCAGCAACCCGAACAGCACCACGTCCGCATCGAGGTAGACCTGCGGCACCTGGGGCGCGAACGAGGCCCCGATCCCCAGCGCGATCAGCAGGAACGGCGCGGGCACCCCGATCCGGTCGGCCACGGCGCTGCACACCAGGACGCCCACGGCCAGTCCGCACAGCAATCCCGCCCACTCCACGCCGGACATCCTCCCAGCAGGCCGATGGGCACGGCCGACCGCGTCAGCGGCCGGGCGCCTCGTCGGCCAACGCGCGGATCCGCTCGTCCAGCGCCCGCCGGTCGTCGCGGCGGACCACGGCCTCGACGACCTCGATGCCGCCGTTCGGCGAGGCCAGGGCGTGCCGGAGCTCGGCGAGCGAGTCGACCCGCCAGTGCGGGGTGCGGGTGGCGGCACACAGGCCGGCCAGGTCGACACCGTGCGGGGTGCCGAAGAGCCGCTCGAACCGGTCGAGGTACGCCGGGGCGCCCTGCTCGAGCATCGCGAAGATCGAGCCGCCGTCGTCGTTGACCACCACCAGGGTCAGGTCCGGGCGCGGCTCCTCCGGCCCCAGCACCAGGCCGTTGCTGTCGTGCAGGAAGGTCACGTCCCCGAGCAGCGCCAGGCTGCGGGTGCTGTGCGGGCGTCCCAGCGCGGCGCCGATCGCGGTGGAGACCACGCCGTCGATGCCGGACAGTCCCCGGTTCGCGATCAGCTTGCGCCGGTCGCCCACGCCGTACCCGTGCACCATCAGGTCCAGGTCGCGGATCGGGCTGGACGCGCCCACCGTCAGCAGCCCTCCCGGCGGCACGGCGGCGGCCACCGCCCCCGCGACCTCGTACGGCGTCAGCCCGGGCTCCGCGGCCAGCAGCCCGTCCAGGGCCCGGGACACGGCCGCGTCGGCCTCGGTCCAGGCGGCGAGCCAGGCCGGGTCGTCGGCCTGCTGACCCGGGTGCGGGTCGGCCGCGGCCACCTCACCGGCCACCGGGAACGGGCGCGCCGCCCACACCCCGCGGTCCGGCGCCGCCAGCACCTCGACGTCGGCGCGGCCCAGCAGCCGGGTGACCGGACGCGACAGCGTCGGATGGCCGAGGACCACGACCCGCTCGATGCTGCGCCCCAGCGCGGTGTCCAGCAGCAGCCGGTAGCAGCGCAGGGCGTGGGTGCCGGTCCGCGACCCGCTGGTCGGCTCGGCCAGCAGCGGCCAGCCCGCGGCCTGCGCCAGCAGCCGGGCCGGCGGTCCGGCGTCGTCACCGGCGACCACCACGGTGCGGGGCCCGAGCGGGATCGGCGCCTCGGCGACGGGTCGCGGCCCCCGGTGCCCCTCCCGGGTGGACTCCGCTGCCGCCGGTAGGTCGGTCCACGGGCCGGCGGGAAGCAACGGCTCGTCGAGGCGGACGTTGAGGTGCGCCGGTCCGTCGCCGAGCCACAGCATCAGCCAGTCCGGCGGCTCCTCGGCGCCGACGTCGATCGTCTCCACCAGCGGGCCGAAGATGCCGACCTGGTCGGTGGTCTGGTTCGCGCCGGTCCCGGCGAGCCGGGGCGGACGGTCGGCCGTCACCGCGACCAGCCGCACCCCGGAGTGGGCGGCCTCGAGGACGGCCGGGTGCAGGTTGGCCACCGCGGTGCCGGAGGTGCAGACCACCGCGGCCGGCGCCCCGGTCACCGCGAGCCCGAGGGCCAGGAAGCCGGCCGAGCGCTCGTCGATCCGGGTGTGCAGCCGCAGCAGCCCGGCCTCGGCGGCGTCCCACAGGGCGAACGAGAGCGGCGCGTTGCGCGAGCCCGGCGCGAGGACGACCTCGGTGACGCGAGCCGCGATCAGCGACGAGACCACCGCCCGAGCGGTCCGGGTGGCGGCCCCGGGCTCGCTCATCGGCTCGTCCATCATCGAGGCCGCTCCGCTCGCCACGCGCGGACGGCGGCCAGCCGGCGCTCCCAGTGCGCCACCCGGTCCTCGGTGGCGACCAGCAGGTCCACGGCGGCGGGGTCGACCTGTACGGGGCCGACCGGCAGCGTCCCGTCGACCGGCAGCAGCGGCTCGGCCACCACGTCGGCGGTGAGCAGCGCGACCGTGGCCAGCCCGCAGGCGTAGGGCAGGTCGGGCAGCGCCGCGGCCAGGGCCAGACCGGCCGAGATTCCCACCGACGTCTCCAGCGCGGAGGAGACGACCACCGGCAGGCCGATGTCCTCGGCGATCCGCAGGCAGGCGTGGACCCCGCCGAGCGGCTGCACCTTGAGCACGGCGATGTCGGCGGCCTCGGCGTCGCGGACCAGGTAGGGATCGGCGGCCCGGCGGATCGACTCGTCGGCGGCGATCGGGACCTCGACCCGACGGCGGACCGAGGCCAGCTCCGGCACCGTCGCGCAGGGCTGCTCGACGTACTCCAGGCCTCCGGCGGCCCGGTCCAGCAGGCGGATCGCCGTGACCGCGTCGTCGACCGTCCAGGCGCCGTTGGCGTCGATCCGGACCAGTCCGTCGGGGCCGAGCGCGTCGCGCACCGCCTCCAGCCGGGCCTGGTCCGCGGCCAGGTCCTGGCCGGGCTCGGCGACCTTGACCTTGGCGGTCCGGCAGCTGCTGGCGGCGACCAGCTCGTGGGCCTGGCGAGGCCCCACCGCGGGAACGGTCACGTTGACCGGGACCCGGTCCCGCACCGGCGCCGGCCAGCCGCCGGCCGCGGCCTCCTCGGCACCCCGCAGCCACGGTTCGGCGACCGCCGGGTCGTACTCGAGGAACGGGCTCCACTCCCCCCAGCCGGCCACGCCGCGCAGCAGCAGCCCCTCGCGGATCGTGATCCCCCGGAACGTGGTGCGCAGCGGGATGCTCCACACCACCGTGGCGCCGGGCTCGTCGCGCGGGTCGTCGCCGGCGCTGGCGCCGCCGTCGGTGGTGCCGGCCGGGCTCACGCCAGCTCCCGCAGCCGCAGCCGGTCCGGCTTGCCGTTGGCCAGCATCGGGATCTCCGGCAGTCCGATCAGCTCCCGCGGGGCCCAGGAACGGGGGTGGGCCTCGCCCACCCAGGCCCGCGCCCGGTCCAGGTCCAGGTCCCCCACGACGAACGCCACCACCTTGTTGCCCCACTCCTCGTCCGGTACGCCGAGCACCTCGACCGCCTCGACCCCGGGATGCTCCCGCAGCCGGGCCGCCACCGCCGGCGCGGGCACGTTCACCCCGCCGCTGACCACCATGTCGTCGACCCGGCCCAGCACCTGGAGCAGCCCGTCCTCGTCGAGACGGCCCGCGTCGGAGGTCCGGAACCAGCCGTCGACCAGGGCGTCCGCGGAGTCCACCGGGTTCCCCTCGCTGTCGCCGTACCCGTCGAACAGGGTGGGTCCGCCGATCCGGATCCGGCCGTCGACCTCGATCGCGACCGCCACCCCGTCGAGCGGGTGACCGTCGTACACGCATCCGCCGGCGGTCTCCGCGGACCCGTACGTCGCGATGGTGCGGACGCCGGCTGCTCTCGCCTGCTCACGCAGCCGGTCACCGACCGGGCCACCACCGACCAGCACCGTGTGCACCTCGCGCAGGGCCCCGGTCTCGGCCGGGTCGGCCAGGGCGCGCCGCAGCTGGGTCGGCACCAGCGAGACGAAGAGCTCAGGCCGCGACCCTGGCTCGCCGGCGGCGGCCACCGTGGCCGCCAGCGAGCCGTGCTCCTCGACCACCAGCGGCGGGTGACCGGCGGCCAGGGACCGGCACACCACCTGCACGCCGGCGACGTACGACGGGGGCAGCGCGAGCAGCCAGCGGCCGGTGCCGCCGACCCGTCGCGCCGAGGCCGCCACCGAGGCGCGGACCGCGGCACGGCTGAGCCGGACCCGTTTCGGGGCGCCGGTCGACCCGGAGGTGGCGACGACCAGCGGCTCGTCGTCCTCGGCCGACCACCACCGCCCGAGCGCGTCGACGACCTGGTCGGTCGTCCCGGTCGGCTCCACCCGGTCGAGGTTAGTGGCAGCCTCGACTGCGAGAATCCCCGGTCGTGGCGACTCCAGCACTGTGGCTCGCGGGCGCCCGGCCCCGCACCCTGCCGGCCGCGGTGGCACCGGTGCTCGCGGGTTCGGGGACCGCGGCGCACGTCGACGGCTTCGTCGCGTGGAAGGCGCTGCTGGCCCTGGTCGTCGCGCTGGCCCTGCAGGTGGCGGTCAACTACGCCAACGACTACTCCGACGGGATCCGCGGCACCGACGACGACCGGGTCGGCCCGCTGCGCCTGGTCGGGTCCGGCGCGGCGCCCGCCGCGGCGGTGCGGCGGGCCGCGTTCCTCGCCTTCGGGGTCGCCGGCGTGGCCGGCCTGGTGCTGGCGGCGACCACCGCGTGGTGGCTGGTCGCGGTCGGCCTGGTCAGCGTGCTGGCGGCCTGGTTCTACACCGGCGGCGACCGCCCGTACGGGTACCTGGGCCTGGGCGAGGTGATGGTCTTCGTCTTCTTCGGCCTGGTGGCGGTGGTCGGCACCGCCTACGTGCAGGTCGAGCGGTTCCAGGTCTCCGCGGTCTGGGCGGGGGTCGGCGTGGGCGCGCTGGCCTGCGCGATCCTGGTGGTCAACAACCTGCGCGACATCCCCACCGACACCGTGGCCGGGAAGCGGACCCTGGCGGTCCGGCTGGGCGACCGGCGGACCCGGCAGCTGTACGCCGGGCTGGTCGGCCTGGCGGTGCTGGCGCTGGTCGCGGTGGCCGCGGTGACGACCTGGTGGGTGCTGGTCGCGCTGGCCTTCGCGGCCCTCACGGTGCCGGCGCTGCGCACCGTGCTCGGCGGGGCCACCGGGCCGCAGCTGGTGCCGGTGCTGCAGCAGACCGGGGTGGCCGAGCTGGCCTGGGCGGCCCTCGCGGCCCTGGCGCTGTCCCTCGCCCGCTGACCCGCGCCTGCTCGCGGGGCCCGGCGTAGGCTGGCGGCATGATGTGGATCATCCTGGCCCTGGTCGTGCTCGGCGTGCTCGCCTACCGGATGCGGGTGCCGCTGCTGGCCAAGATCCTCGGCCAGTCAGAGGGCCGCGTGGAGCGGCGGCTCAACCGCCGCCGCTGAACGGCCGGTCCGGAGCTCCCGGCCTGCCGGCGTGCTCGCTAGTCGGCGTCCTCGCGGGTCCGCCGCTCCTCGAACGCCGTGGCGGCTCGCGCCGCGCGCTCCTCGACCCGCCGTGCGAAGGCGTCGCGCTGCCGGTTGAGCAGGTAGTAGGAGCCGACCCCGCTCACCACGAACGCGATCACCACCGCCCAGGTCAGGGGCACCGCGTCCGCCAGGAGCGACCAGAGGCCCACGACGATGCCGAGGGTGGCGAGGAACAGCAGGATGCGCAGGCCGGTGTAGACGACGAACTCCTTCACCTGTTCAGGGTAGGTCGTGACCAGGGGGGATCTACATTGGAGGGGTGCTGAAGCTGTTGTTCGTCGTCGCGGTCCTCGCGCTGGCGACCTACGCCACGATTCGGTTGATCCAGAGCAATCGGGCCGACCCCAGCGTCAGGTCGCTCCCCTTCACGTCGCCTCCGTTCAAGCTGCCCACCCGCCGCCGCCCGCCGCCGCAGCGGCCGATGGGCCCCGACGACGACGAGGACTTCCTCCGCGACCTCGACCGCCGGCGACGGCATCCCGACGAGCCGGACGCCTGACGGGCCCTCACCGGCCCCTCGCTGGGCGCGGGTACTGGCGCGCCCCTGTGGGGCCCACCGCGCCGTTCTCCCGGCGCACCAGGCCCCACCACTCCGGGTTACAGGGGCGCGGGCGGGGTGAGCGGGGCCGGCGATCCGACCACCACGGCCGGAGCGGCGTACGAGTGCTGGCTGCTGGTGGAGAAGAAGTTGATCCCGATGAAGTTGAACCACAGCGTGGCCACCCCCACCAGCGCCAGGATCGCCGCGTTGCGGCCCTTCCAGCCCGCGGTCGACCGGGCGTGCAGGTAGGCGGCGTAGACGACCCAGGTGATGAACGCCCAGACCTCCTTGGGGTCCCAGTTCCAGTACGACGACCACGCCTGGTGCGCCCAGATCGGCCCGGTGATGAGCACCGCGAACGTCCACACCGGGAACGCGAACGCGTGCAGCCGGTAGGCGGTCCGGTCCAGGGCGGCCGGCGGCGGCACCCGGCTCAGGTAGCCGGTGGTGCCGCGGCCGCGGGCCAGCGCCCGCTCCTTGACCAGGTACAGCGCGGAGGCGATCCCGCCCAGGGTGAACGTCCCGGTCGCGATGACCGCGGCCACCACGTGGATCACCAGCCAGGGTGAGTACAGGGCCTCGGAGAGCGGCGCGACCGCGTCGTGCAGCCAGATCACCGCGACCATCAGCACCGAGAGGTTGAAGGTGACCACGATCGGGGCCATCCACTCCAAGCCCAGGCGACGGCGCAGCGCCAGGTACAGCACCCCGACCACGAACGTGCCGGAGACGGTGAACTCGTACATGTTGCCCCAGGGCACCCGGTTCGGGTCGGCGGCCAGACCGCGGGCGAGCAGGGCGCCGAGGTGCAGCCCGACCGCGATGCCGGTGAGCAGCAGGCCGAGCCGTCCCAGGAACGCGGTACGCCGGCCCGCGTCCGCGGCGGCCCTGACCTCGGCGTCCGCCTCACCGGCCCCGGTTGCGTCCCCAGCACCGGCAGCGCCCACCGAGACCGGCACCCCGGTCCCGGCCACCTGCCGCAGCGAGCTCCACTCCACCAGGTGCGCGATCAGCGCCAGGAAGTAGACGACCCCGCAAGCGGCGACCGCCTGGTTGCTCAGGTCCTCCCATATCGCGTCGGTCACGACGTCTCCTCCGGTTCGTTGCTCGTGGTGCCGTGCTCCGCCCCGCCCGACGGCGCGGCCTCCAGAGCCGCCACGATCCGGGCCAGCTCCTCGTTCACCTCACCGCCGCCGGAGCGGTCCAGCGCGGCCACCTCGACCAGTGTGCCCCCCTCGACCTCACGGGCCCGCACCCAGACCCGGCGGGGTCGGATGAACAGCGAGCCGAGCAGCCCCAGCAGGGCCAGACTGACCCCGGCCAGCGCGATCCCCTTGCCGGGGGTCTGGCTGATCTGGATCCGGTTCCACGGCACCACGTCGTCGAAGGTGACGCTGCCCAGACCGTCGGGCAGCTGCACGGTGGCCCCGGGCTGGATGTCCAGCCGGAACGGCGCCCCGTCCGGCTTGGTGGCCTGGTCCGCGCGGGACTTGTCCAGCACGTACACCGACTGGGAGCCACCGGAGTCCATGTTGAGGTCGCCGCTGTAGACGAGCATCGACAGGGTCGGGTTGAGGTCGTCGCCCATCACGTTGACGGGGTCGCCCTCGACGTTGGCGTAGGTGGGGTAGAACAACCCCTCCAGGCCGATCCCCCGCGGTCGGGCGTCGGGGGCCTTGACCACCCCGAAGGACAGGAAGCTCGCGTCCTGGGGCAGGAACACCGTCGGCCCGGAGTAGGCCACGTCCCCGTTGCCGTCCCGGATCGTCACCACCGGGGCGTAGCCGTGCCCGATGAGGAACAGCTGGGTGTCCCCGATCGTGAGCGGGTGGTTGACCCGCAGGTCGTAGCGCTGCTCGGCGTCGGTGGGCGACTCCTGATACCGCAGCCGGGCGTTGAACGCCCGCGCCTGCCCCCGGGCCGGCCCCTGCCTCAACCACTCCACGTCGAACCGGTCCACCACGAACGAGAACGGCTCCATCTGGTCGGCGGTGAACAGGTCGCCGGGGACGAAGTCGTCGTACTGGGTGAGGTTGTTGGCGAAGCCGTTCGCCGACGACGAGGATGACGCCACCCTTGTAGCCGAACAGGCCGCCGAGGGCGAAGCCGACCAGCACCACCAGCACCGAGAGGTGGAAGAGCAGGTTGCCGACCTCTCGCAGGTAGCCGCGCTCGGCGCTCACCGCGGGGTCGGACGCCTCGGGGCGACGCAGCCGGTAGCGCCGTGCGCGCAGCACCGTGCGGGCCCGGTCGAGCACCGCGTCGGGGCTCTGAGCGGTCCGGTACGACGCGGAGTCCGGCAGCCGGGTCAGGTGGCGCGGCGCGGTGGGTGGCTGGGCCCGGATCCCCCGGGCGTAGACGAACGTGCGCGGCACGATGCAGCCGACCAGCGAGATCAGCAGCAGCAGGTAGATCGCGCTGAACCAGACCGAGTCGTAGACCGAGAACAGCCCGAGGAACTCGTACACCCCGGTGAGCTGGGGGTGGGCCTCCTTCCACCGGGTGGTGGCCAGCGCGTCGACGCCCTGTTGCGGGATCACCGACCCGGGGACCGCGGCGAGCGCCAGCACCAGCAGCAGCACCAGCGCGGTCCGCATCGAGGTGAGCTGCCGCCAGCCGAAGCGGAGCAGCTCGCGGGCGGACAGCTCGCCGGGCCGTCGGTCGGGTCCCGGACTGCGCACCGGGCGCTCGCGGGTGGTGCTCATCAGATCGCCAGCTCGGTGGTGGAGACGAACCGGATCTGCAGCCAGACGACGGCCTGGTCCCACCAGCCGGTGACCAGCAGCACGCCGACGACCACCAGCATCAGCCCGCCGGCCCGGGTCACCCAGGCCTGGTGCCGGCGGACGAACGACAACGCTCCCAGGGCGCGGCGGTAGGCCAGCCCGGCGGCGATGAACGGCAGACCCAGGCCGAGGGCGTAGACGCCGGAGAGCAGCGCCCCCCGACCGACGGTCGCCTCGTTGATCGACAGGGTGGTGATCGCGGCCAGGGTCGGACCGATGCACGGGGTCCAGCCCAGGCCGAAGAGGAACCCGAGCAGCGGCGCCGCGGCCAGGCCGACCGCCGGCACCCGGTGCACCCGCCACTCCCGCTGGGACATCGGCAGCAGGCCGGCGAAGGCGAGACCCAGCACGATCACCAGCGAGCCCATCACCACGGTCAGCTCGCGGCGCCAGGTCACCAGCCAGGCACCGGCGGCCCCGGAGAGGGCACCCAGGCTGACGAAGACGACCGCGAAGCCGGCCACGAAGAGCACCGACCCGAGCAGCATCCGACCTCGGCGGCGACCGGACTCGCCGCCGGCGAGGTCGGCCCCGGACAGGCCGGTGGCGTAGGAGAGGTAGCCGGGCAGCAGCGGGATCACGCACGGGGAGAAGAAGGAGACCAGTCCGGCGAGCAGCGCGACCGGGACGGCCAGCACCAGCGAGCCGGAGAACGCGGTCTCCTGGAACCACTCACCCATCGCCGGCTCCCCCGGGGTCTCGGCGGCGACGTCCTCGACCAGCTCGACCAGGGTGAGTCGCGACGGCAGCTGGCCCAGGATGCTGGCGGCCAGCCGGCCCTCGGCGTCGAGCACCACGAACGCCGGCACCGTGTACGGGGTCAGCGTGCCCGAGAACGCGAGCAGCGCCGTACCGTCCGGGGAGTAGAACGACGGGAACGGGACGGCGTAGGTGCGCACGTAGGCGCGGGCAGCCTCCACCGAGGGGTCCCGGACGTCGACGCCGACGAACGCGGCCGTGCCGTCCAGCTCGGTGGCCAGCTCGGTGACCAGCTCGGCCTCCTCGCGGCACTCCACGCACCAGGCACCCCAGACCGAGACGACCACCGGACTCCCCCGGTACGACGCCAGGTCCAGCGGGTCGCCGTCGAGGTCCTCCCCGGTCAGCTCGACCGGCGCACCCCGGCCGGCGGGAGCCAGCTGGGAGACGGTGCCGTCGCCGGTGACGTACTGCTTGGCGCCGGTCGCCTCCAGGGACGTGCAGCCGGCGGTGAGCAGCATGCAGACGAGCAGCAGGGCCTGGACCGGTCGCGGGACAGGTCGCGGGGCCCGGGGCGGGGCACTCAGGGCCTGTCCTCCTCGACCGCGCCGCCGGCCGAGAACGGCGCGCCCTTGTCCCGGGTGGGGATCAGGTCGCCGGCCGGCTCGCTGTAGGAGACCTGGGCGATCCGGTCGCCGACGAAGTGGAAGGAGGTGAGCGAGCAGAGCGTGCACTGCCGCGACCGCGGGTCGTGCAGGAACGACCGCTGCTCCACGTGCAGCCGGGTCGTCCAGATCGGCAGCTGGTGGGAGACGATCACCGCCTCGTGGCCGGCCGCAGCGATCCGGGCGTCGTGGACCGCGGACATCATCCGCGCCACGATGTCCCGGTACGGCTCGCCCCAGGACGGCCGCAGCGGGTTCCACAGGTGCCGCCAGTTCGAGGGCTTGCGCAGCGCGTTGTGGCCCGGCCCGAACCGCTCCCCCTCGAAGACGTTGCTGGACTCGATCACCCGGACGTCGGTGACGACGTCGAGCCCGCGCGCCGTCAGCAGCGGTGCCGCCGTCTCCCGGGCCCGCTCGAGCGGCGAGCACCGCAGGTGGGTGATGTCCCGGTGCTGGAGGGCGTCGGCGACCTTCTCGGCCATCCGACGACCCAGCTCGGAGAGGTGGTAGCCGTCGCGGCGCCCGTACAGGACGCCCTCGGGATTGTGCACCTCACCGTGGCGCAGCAGGTGGACGATCGTCTCGGGCGTGCTCATGCGTCCTTCCCCGACACCCCGGCGGCCGCCTCGGCGGCGGCGGGGAGGGCGTCGAGCACCGTCTGGACGGCGCGGTCGTCGTGGGCGGAGGAACAGAACCAGGCCTCGTAGGCCGAGGGGGGCAGGTACACCCCACGGTCCAGCATGGCGTGGAAGAAGGCGGCGTACGCCGCGCTGTCGGTGCGCGAGGCGTCGTCGAAGTCCCGGACCGGGCCCTCGGTGAAGAACACCGAGAACATCGTGCCCGTGGACTGCACGACGTGCGGGACGCCGGCCCCGGTGAGGGCCTCGGCCGCGGCCCGCTGGATCGTGGTGGCGACCTCGCCGACGTGGTCGTAGACCTCCTCGGTGGCCAGCCGCAGCGTGGTCAGGCCCGCGGTGGTCGCGATCGGATTCCCGGACAAGGTGCCGGCCTGGTAGACCGACCCCTCGGGAGCGAGCTGGCTCATCAGCTCGGCCCGGCCGCCGAAGGCCGCCGCGGGGAAGCCACCGCCCATCACCTTGCCGAAGGTGACCAGGTCCGGGCGCCAGCCCTCGTGCGCCCCGTCGAGTCCCCACTGCCCCTGCCGACCGACCCGGAACCCGGTCATCACCTCGTCGCTGACGAACAGCGCACCGTGGGCGGCGCAGGTGCGGGCCAGGAACTCGTTGAAGCCCGGCTCCGGGGCGATCACCCCCATGTTGCCGGGGGCGGCCTCGGTGATCAGGCAGGCGATCCGGTCCCCGTGCTCGGCGAACGCAGCCTCGACCGCGGCCCGGTCGTGGTAGGGCAGCACGATCGTGAGCGCCGCCGAGGACGCCGGCACGCCGGGGGTGCCCGGCACCGCGAGGGTGGCCAGGCCGGAGCCTGCGGAGGCCAGCAGCGAGTCGACGTGGCCGTGGTAGCAGCCCGCGAACTTCACCACGATCTCCCGCCCGGTGACGCCGCGGGCGAGCCGGATCGCCGACATGGTCGCCTCGGTGCCGGAGGAGACGAACCGGACCTTCTCCACCGGGGTGCGGGCGACGATCTCCTCGGCCAGCTCGACCTCGGGCTCGGTGGGGGTGCCGTACGACGTGCCCCGGGCCACCGCCGCCGAGACCGCGGCCAGCACGTCGGGGTGGGCGTGGCCGAGCAGCATCGGCCCCCACGAGCAGATCAGGTCGACGTACTCGTTGCCGTCGACGTCGGTGAGCCAGGCTCCGGCGGCCGAGCGGATGAACCGGGGGGTGCCGCCGACGGCGTTGAAGGCGCGCACCGGTGAGTTGACCCCGCCGGGGGTGACGGCGCGGGCCCGGGCGAACAGCGCCGCGGAGGCGGCGGTCGGCATCAGGCTCCGGGGGCTCGAGGTCTGCTGGGTCGGCACCGTGCCATTGTCCCCGGCGGCCCGAAACCCGCGACAGCGCGTCCGCCCCATCGGCACCAGGTGGGCAGCACCACGTGTCAATGACGAGATCAGGTTTGGTGATCCACGTCACGGGGTAGGACACTGCCAGGCGGGGAGGCTCGGCGAACTGCGATGCGTTCTCAACGATTTACGTCCCGGTGCGTAACCAGACTGTGACACCATTCGTTAGATCGCACACGTGCTTGAGGGAGCACAGCAACTAGCTGACTGACGAACGACTGACCCTGGGAGACTGCCACCATGCCCGCACAGCGCTTCGGCCGCCTGCAGAAGGCGACCGCGCTCCTTCCCCTGGCCCTGCTCTCGGCCGCCTGGACGGCCAGTCTGGCGGGAGCCGGTGCGACGGCTCCCACGGCCGTGGCCGAGGAGACGCAGGTCGAGACGCTCCCCGACGGTACCAGCGTTCCCACCCAGGCGATCGAGGCTCCGGCCAGCGTGTCGTCGCCCGACTCCGCAGCACCCGGGCTCAAGGGGTCCACCAAGGCCACGGTGGTCAAGACCGCCTCGACCTCGGCGATCCCGTCCGCAGCACTGTCCGCCTACCAGCGGGCCGAGACCGTCATCAACGCCGCCGACAAGAGCTGCAACCTGCAGTGGCAGCTGGTCGCGGCGATCGGTCGCGTCGAGTCCAACCACGGCCGGTACGGCGGCAGCACCCTCAACGACGAGGGCGTCGCCCGACCGGGGATCATCGGGATCGCGCTGAACGGCAAGAACAACACCGCCCGGATCAGCGACACCGACGCCGGCCAGTACGACAACGACCTCCGGTTCGACCGCGCTGTCGGCCCGATGCAGTTCATCCCCTCCACCTGGTCGGTGGTCGGGGTCGACGCGGACGGCGACGGCCAGCGCAACCCGCAGGACATCGACGACGCGGCGCTGGCCACCGCGGTCTACCTCTGCTCGGGCAACGACGACCTCAGCGCCGCTGCCGGACAGCGATCGGCGGTCTACCGGTACAACAACAGCCAGTCCTACGTGAACCTGGTGCTCTCGATCGCCAAGGCCTACCTGGCCGGTGACTTCACCCCGATCCCGAACAGCACCGTGGCGGCCGGCGTGATCGTGCCCGACCCGGACTACACCCTGCAGGCCAAGGGCCCGCAGCCCCAGTCGCAGCCGAAGAAGAAGGCCCCGGCCCCCGGGACCGGCGGCACCGGGAGTGGGCCGGACAGCTCCGACCCGGACCCGGAGCCGCAGCCGCCCGCGCAGCCCCCGCCCCCGCCCAGCGGTGGCGACGGTGGCGGTGGCACGGTCCCGGTGAAGCCGCCGAAGGTGAACGTGCCGCCGCCGCCCACCACCGGCTCCGACCCGGTCGACGAGGTGCTGACCCAGGCCCAGGCCATCGCCCAGTGCATCGCCGACGGGTACGTGGACAACCCGCTGGACGACAACGACGCCTTCGACAGGTGCGTCAAGCGGTACACCAGCTGACGACGACCGCCCGTGAGCACAGGCCCGGTCCCCCTCGGGGGGCCGGGCCTGTGTCGTCGTCGGGGTCGGCGGCGGGGTCTTCGGGGGGTCAGGCGCCCGCGGTTCGGTCCGCGTGCAGCCAGCGCGCCGCCTCGGCGGCCCAGTAGGTGAGCACCACGTCGGCGCCGGCGCGCCGGATCGAGGTGAGCGTCTCCAGGACCGCCGGCCGCCGCTCGATCCAGCCGTGCGCCGCCGCGGCCTCGAGCATCGCGTACTCGCCGGAGATGTTGTACGCCGCCACCGGGACGTCGACGGCGTCGCGGACCCGCCGCACCACGTCGAGGAAGCCCAGCGCCGGCTTCACCATCACCACGTCGGCGCCCTCGGAGACGTCGAGGAGGGCCTCACGCACGCCCTCCCGGGCGTTGGCGGGGTCCTGCTGGTACGTCCGGCGGTCACCCACCAGCGAGGAGTCCACGGCCTCCCGGAACGGCCCGTAGAAGGCGGAGGCGTACTTCGCGGAGTAGGCCAGGATCGAGACGTCGGTGTGGCTGTGCGCGTCCAGCGCCGCCCGGATCACGCCGACCTGACCGTCCATCATCCCGCTGGGCCCGACCATGTCGACCCCGGCGTGCGCCTGGGCGTGCGCCATCTCGGCGTACCGCTCCAGGGTGCGGTCGTTGTCCACCTTGCCGTCACCGGTGAGCAGACCGCAGTGCCCGTGGTCGGTGAACTCGTCGAGGCACAGGTCGCTCATCACGGTCAGCGTGTCCCCGACCTCGCCGACCACGTCGGTGATGGCGAGGTTGAGGATCCCCGACGGGTCGACCGCCCCGGATCCGGTGGCGTCCTTGGTCTCCGGGATGCCGAAGAGCATCACGCCGGCCAGGCCGAGCTCGGCCGCCTCGGTCACCGCGGCCAGCAGCGAGCTGCGGGTGTGCTGCACCACCCCGGGCATCGAGGAGATCGGCCGGGGTGCCTCGAGCCCCTCCCGCACGAACAGCGGCAGCACCAGCTGGCGGGGCTCGAGCGAGGTCTCGGCGACCATCCGCCGCAGTGCCGGGGTGGCGCGCAGTCGACGCGGTCGCAGGGTGGGCAGCCCCGCACCGCCGCCCCGGGCACTCGTCGGGGCGCCGGTCGGGGCGCCGGCCGTGGAGCCGCCGGGCGTGGCCGCCGGCTCCGCGGCCGGGCTCACCGGGAGGTCCCGGCCTTGCGCCGGGTGGTGGGCTTGCGCTCCGAGGGCCGGGTGACCGGCTGTCCGGACTCCAGCATCGACATCCGACGGGTGGCGCCGAAGTCGGCCAGCGCGTCCACCAGCACCTCGACGTCCGGCTCCGGGGAGAGGACGTCGACCCGCAGGCCGTGCTCCTCGGCCGTCTTCGCCGTCTGCGGGCCGATCACCGCGATCACCGTCGAGGGGTGCGGCTTGCCGGCGATGCCGACCAGGTTGCGCACCGTCGAGGAGGAGGTGAAGACGACCGCGTCGAACTTGCCGGACTTGATCGCGTCCCGGGTCGGCGCCGGCGGCGGGGTGGCCCGCACCGTGCGGTAGGCGGTGACGTCGTCGCACTCCCAACCCAGGTCGATCAGGCCGGCCACCAGGTTCTCGGTGGCGATGTCGGCGCGCGGCAGGAAGACCCGGTTGATCGGGTCCAGCAGCTCGTCGAACTCGGGCCAGTCCTCCAGCAGGCCGGCGGCGGACTGCTGGCCCGACGGCACCAGGTCGGCGCGCAGGCCCCAGTCGGCGATCGCCTGGGCGGTCTTCTCCCCGACCGCGGCGATCTTCAGGCCGGAGAAGGTGCGGGCATCCAGGCCGTACTCCTCGAACTTCTCCCGCACCGCGCGGACCGCGTTCACCGAGGTGAAGGCGATCCACTCGTAGCGCCCCTCGACCAGGCCGCGGACCGCCTTGTCCATCTGCTGCGGGTTGCGCGGCGGCTCCACCGAGATGGTGGGCACCTCGTCGGGGACGGCGCCGTACCCCCGCAGCCGCTGGGAGAGAGAGGCCGCCTGGTCCTTGGTGCGCGGCACCAGCACCCGCCAGCCGAACAGCGGCTTGGTCTCGAACCAGGACAGCGTCTCGCGCAGGTCGACCACCCGGCCGATCACGACGATCGCCGGCGGGGTCATCCGCGCGGTGCGGGCGTCAGCAGCGATGTGCTCCAACGTGGAGGTGACGGTCTCCTGGGCGGTGGTGGTGCCGACCCGGGTCATCGCCACCGGGGTGGCGGGACTCCGGCCCGCGTGCACCAGTGCCTCGGCGATCTCGCCGATCTGGCCGACGGCGGAGAGCAGCACCAGCGTGCGGTCGTCGGCGTACTGGGTCCAGTCCACCCGCTCGCCGCAGGTGACCACGGCGACCTCGCGGTTGCTCTTCGTGGTCAGCGGGATGCCGGCGTACGCCGGGACCGCGCTCACCGAGGAGACCCCGGGCACGATCTCGAAGCCGACGCCGGCCTTCGCGCAGGCCTGCGCCTCCTCGGGCCCGGAGGCGTAGAGGAACGGGTCTCCGGTCATCAGCCGCACCACGCGCAGGCCGCGCTTGGCCTGCTTGACGACCACCTTGGCGCGCGAGGCGTGGGTCAGCGGCTGGCCGTCCTCGCCGAAGCCCCCGTCGACGATCTCGGGTCCGCCGGACTCCTCGGGGCCGTCGATGGCTCCGGTCCGGGTGCCCGTCGCGGGCGGGCCCAGCACGGTACGGATCAGGTCGGCGTGCTCGGGGGCTTCGGTCACGACGACCTCGGCCCTGCGCAGCAGCTCGACGGCGCGCACCGTCAGCAGGTCCGGGTCTCCCGGACCGCTGCCGACGAACGACACCCAGCCACGGACGGAGCCGGCGCTGGCGGCGGCGGTGGTGGTCTTGCCTCGGGTCATGAGTTGTGCACCTTGTCTGCTTCTGGTTGTCACTGGTGACGCTGTGCCGACGGTCGCGTCGGAACGGTCCTGCGGGTTCTGCGGGGTCCTACGGTCCTACGGGGATCCAGCGGTGGGGGCGTCGAGACGGCCGGCCCCCTCGGCGAGCATGTCGGTGGCGAGCCGTCGACCGAGCGGTACGGCGTCGACCGGGGAGCCGGTGCCGGACATCCGCACCGCGAGCCCGCCGTCGAGGCTGAGCGCCACGGCGCGGATCCAGAGCTCGTCGCCGTCGTCACCCTCGGCGACCTCGGCGAGCGCGCCCACGGGAGCGGAGCAGCCGCCCTCCAGGGTGGCCAGCACCGCGCGCTCCGCGTCGACCGCGGCGCGGGTGGCGGGGTCCTCGAGGGTGGCCAGGTCAGCGGCCAGGGGGTCCTCGGCGCGGCACTCGATGCCGAGCGCACCCTGCCCGGGTGCGGGGACCATCTGGAGCGGGTCGAGCACCTCGCTGGCCTCCTCCAGACGGTCGATCCGGGCCAGGCCCGCGCGGGCGAGGACGACGGCGTCGTACTCACCGGAACGAACCTTCCCGATGCGGGAGTCGACGTTGCCACGAACGCCGACCACCTCCAAACCGAGACCGAGGGCGTGCAGCTGTGCGACCCGCCTCGGCGACCCGGTTCCGACCCGGCTGCCGACCGGGAGCTCGCCCAGGGTCAGCCCGTCGCGCGCCACCACGACGTCCCGCGGGTCCTCCCGCTGGGGCACCGCCGCCAGCACGATCCCGGCGTGCGGGTACGTCGGGAGGTCCTTGAGCGAGTGCACCGCGACATCCACCTCGCCGGCGAGCAGGGCCTCGCGGAGCGCGGCGACGAAGACGCCGGTGCCGCCGGCGGCGGTCAGGGGGGTCCCCGCGGCCTGGCTCCGGTCTCCCTCGGTGGTCACCTCGACCAGCTCGGCGTCGCGGCCCAGGCGGGTGCGGATCAGGTCGGCCACCCAGCCGGCCTGGGTGGTGGCGAGCAGGGAGCGGCGGGTGCCGACCCGCACCGTGGCGGGGTCGGTGGCGCGGTCAGGGGTGCGGGCGTCGACGGTCGTCATCGGGTCCCCCCACCGGGCGGCTGCGCGCCCTCCTCAGGAACCGTCCTTCGAGACGGGCGCTGCGCGCCCTCCTCAGGAACCGCCCTTCGAGACGGGCGCTGCGCGCCCTCCTCAGGAACCGCCGGCCGGGTGACCGCGTCGACCGCGTCGGGGTCGAGGGCGAAGAGCTCGGCGAGCGCCGCCGCGTACGAGACGGCGCCGGACTCGTTGGCCAGCTCCTTGACCCGCACGGTCGGCTCGTGGAGCAGCTTGTCGGCGACCCGGCGGACGGTGCGGAGGATCTCGGCCCGGGCGGCCTCCTCGAGGTCGGGGAGCCGCCCGACCAGCCGGGTCATCTCGGCGTCCACGACCGAGGTCGCCATCGTCCGCAGCGCGACCACCGTCGGGGTGACGCTGGCCTGGCGGCGGGCCCCGAGGAACGCGGCCACCTCCTGGGTGACGATCCGGCGCACCTCGGAGACCTCCCGGCCGGCGCCGGACTCGCGCAGCTCACCGGCCAGGTCGGCGAGGTTGACCAGGGTGACGCCGGCCAGCCCCGCCACGCTCGACTCGACGTCGTGCGGCAGCGCCAGGTCGACGATCGCGATCGGACGGCCGTCGGGACGGGCGGCGGCGACCATGTCGCGGGTGACCAGGATCCCGGTCGCGCCGGCGCAGGCGATCACCAGGTCCGCCCGGCGAAGCTCCACCGGCAGGTCGGCCAGGCCGACCGGGCGAGCGTCGTACTCCGCGGCGAGCCGACGGGCCCGCTCGGCGCTCCGGTTGGCCACCGCGACCCCCCGGGCACCCCGCCGGGACACCGTGGCCATCGCGAGCCCGGCCATCGCACCGGCCCCGATCACCAGCACCTGACCGCCGGCCAGGTCGGTCATCTCGGCCAGGTCAGCCGTTCCGGTCGCCTCGGCCAGGTCCGCCGCGCCGGCCGGGCCGAGAAGGGCCCGGTCCAGCGCCGCCGAGACCAGCGACGGCGCGGCCCGGTCGATCCCGGTCTCGGCGCGCGAGCGCTTGCCGACCCGCAGCGCCTGCTGGAACAGCAGGTTCAGCGACGAGCCGACCGTGCCGAGCTCCTGGCCCATCCGCAGCGAGTCCCGGGTCTGGCCGAGGATCTGTGCCTCGCCGAGCGCCATCGAGTCCAGTCCGGCCGCGACCTGGAAGAGGTGCGAGACGGCACCGTCGTCGTAGTGCACGTACAGGTGCGGCAGCATCGCCTCGGTCGAGGACCCGGCGCGCTGGGCCAGCAGCCGGGAGACCTCCTCGACCGAGCCGTGGAACCGGTCGACGTCGGTGTAGATCTCCAACCGGTTGCAGGTGGAGATCACCGTGGCCTCGTTGACGTGGTCCACCGAGGCGACGTCGTGGACGAGCTTGACGACCCCGTCCCCGTCGAGGGCGACCCGCTCGAGGATCGAGACCGGCGCGGAGTTGTGGGAGATGCCCACCACCAGGACGGTCATGACAGCTCCCCGTGTGCCTTGCGCTGCTCGTGGTAGGCGAGGATCTGCAGCTCGATGGAGAGGTCGACCTTGCGGACGTCGACGCCGGGCGGCACCGTCAGCACGGCCGGGGCGAAGTTCAGGATGCTGCTGATCCCGCAGGAGACCATCGTGTCGGCCACGTCCTGGGCGGCCGCCGCGGGCGTGGCGATCACCCCGATGGCGACGCCGTGCTCGTGCACGATCTCCGCCAGGTCGCGGAAGGGGCGTACGTCGACCCCGGCGACGACCTCGTCGTGCCGCTGGGGGTCGGCGTCGAGGAGGGCCACCACCCGGAAGCCGCGGCTGCGGAACCCGGAGTAGTTCGCCAGCGCGTGGCCGAGGTTGCCGATGCCCACGATGACGACCGGCCAGTCCTGGGTGACCCCGATCTCCCGGGCGATCTGGTAGCGCAGGTAGTCGACGTCGTAGCCGACCCCGCGGGTGCCGTAGCTGCCCAGGTAGGACAGGTCCTTGCGCAGCTTCGCCGAGTTCACCCCGGCGGCGGTGGCGAGCGCCTCGCTGCTGCAGGTGACGGTGCCCTGCTCGACCAGAGCGGTGAGGGCTCGCAGGTACACGGGCAGTCGCGCGACCGTCGCCTCCGGGATGTCCCGGGCGGTCTCGGTGCTCGTCCGTGCGGTCACTGTCAGCTACTCCCTGCACACACCGCGGCGGGGGCCGTCCAGGCCCGGTGTCGCCCCTCGGCGACGTTCACTGTAGAAGTTTGTGAACGCGAGAACAAACCGACGAGTAGGGCGTCCGACCGCTGGCCTACCACGTGTGAGGTGCGCCACTCGGTGCGGGTGGGGTCAGCGGCCCAGAGCGGTGCGCAGCCGCCGCTCGTCCACCCGCCAGAAGTCGTGCTGCCGGCCGTCGACGAACGTCACCGGGACCTCCTCGCCGAACCGCTGCTGCAGGTCCGGGTCGGCGTCGATGTCGACCTCGGTCCACTGCTCGCCGAGGTCCGCGCAGACCCGGACCACCACCTCGCGAGCCGTGTCGCACAGGTGGCAGCCGGCCCGGGAGTACAGGGTGACCCGGGCGGTCACTCCAGCAGACCCGTCGACCGCCGACGCTCCTGCCCGCGCAGGCGACCCTTCTGCACCTTGCCGGTGGCGGTCATCGGCAGCACGTCGACCACCTCGACCCGGCTGGGCAGCTTGAACCGGGCCAACCGGTTCCGGCAGTGCGCCGTCACGGCGTCGGCCAGCGAGTCACGGTCCACCCGCGCGTCCGCGCCGCCGGACGCAGCCGCGACGACGTAGGCGACGACAGCCTCGCCGGTCTCGGGGTCGGGGACGCCCACCACCGCGGCGGTGGCGACTCCGGCGACCTCGGTGATCACGTCCTCGACCTCGCTGGGGTAGACGTTGAAGCCCGAGACGATCACCAGGTCCTTGACCCGGTCGAGAAGGATCAGGTCGCCGGACGGATCCAGGTACCCGACGTCCCCGGTGCCCCACCAGCCGTCCCGGTCCGGCCCGCCGTCCCGGTCGGGCCAGTAGCCGCTGAACAGGTTCGGCCCGGAGACGAAGATCTCGCCGGGGTCCGCCCCCTCCGGAGCGCGGCCGTCGTCGCCCTGGAGCCGGAGGCCGATGCCGGGCAGGGCTGCGCCGACCGACTCGGGGACCGGGTGCGTGCTGGCCAGCGTGCTGGTCACCACCGGAGCCGCCTCGGTCAACCCGTACCCCTGGTGCACCGCGACGCCGGTTGCGGCGGTGAAGTCGGCCGCGGCCTCCGCCGACAGAGGGGCCGAGCCCGAGATGACCAGCCGCACCGGTCCCAACCGCTCGGCCAGGTGGTCCTGGCCCAGCCAGGCACGAAAGACCGGTGGCGCCACCGGCACGACGCTGCAGGCCTCGTCCTCGATCAGGTCCAGCGTGGTCTGCGGGTCGAACCGTTCCACCAGGACCAGCTTCGCGCGGTGGTGCAGCACCGCGCCCAGCACCGCGTTGAGCCCGTAGACGTGGAACAGCGGCAGCACCCCGAGCACGACGTCGTCGCCCTGCATCATGACGGGCATCGTCGCGGACTGCACCGCAGCGACCTGCCCGATGTTGGCGATCAGCGCGCGGTGGGTGAGCATCGCGGCCCGGGGACGTCCCGAGGTCCCGCTGGTGTACAGCAGGCAGGCGAGCTTCTCCGGGTCCGGCAGCCGGTGCACCGGCCGGGGCCGGTCGGCGCGCAGCTGGTCGTAGCCGCGCTCCCCCGGCCGCAGCGTCGAGCCGACCACGACGATCCGGGGGAGGGTCGTGGCGCGCGGCAGCGGGGATCCGGTCGAGGCGGCGACCTGCTCCTCGTGGGCGGCCGCCAGCTCGTCGACGGCGCGACGTACCCCGGTGATGGAGTCCGGATCGGCGAAGAGCAGCCGGGCGCCGGAGTCGAGGATCATCCTGGCCAGCTCGCCGGGGGTCGACCCCGGGTTCGCCGGTACGGCGACCGCCTGCGCCCGCAGGGTGCCGAGGTAGCCGGTGACGAACTCGATCCGGTTGCCGAGCACCAGCATCACCCGGTGTCCGGCGACGATGCCGGCGGCGTCGAGCCCGGTCGCGACCCGGCCCACCTCGTCCTCGAGCGCGGCCCAGGTGAGGCTGCGTCCGCCGGCCTCGACCAGGGCGAGCTTGTCCGGGTCCTCGGCCGCCGCCAGCGTGACCAGGTCGGCGAGCTCCTCCACAGGTGCGACCGGATCAGGCATGGCCGCGATCCTTCCACACCCCACCGCGGGCTGCCGCGAGCCCGGCGGGCGGGCTACCCTCACGCTCGTGACCCCGCCGCCCGACAGGACCAGGACTCGGCTGGACCTGCGGCAACGGTCGACCCTGGCAGGTGAGGCCGCGGCCGCTGCCGCCGAGGTCGAGCTTGCCCTGGACACCCCGGCCGACCCCACCGCCGCCGCCTTCTTCGACGTGGACAACACGATCATGCAGGGCGCCAGCATCTTCCACCTCGCGCGTGGTCTGCACCGGCGCGAGTTCTTCACCACCCGCGACATCCTCGGTGCGGCCTGGAAGCAGGCCTACTTCCGGTTCGTCGGCGTCGAGGACCCCGAGCACGTCGCCGAGGCCCGCAACTCCGCGCTCTCCTTCATCGCCGGGCACTCCGTCTCCGAGCTGGAGGGGCTGAGCGAGGAGATCTTCGACGAGGTGATGGCGCACCGGATCTGGCCGGGCACCCGGGCGCTGGCGCAGATGCACCTCGACCAGGGCCAGCAGGTCTGGCTGGTGACCGCGGCCCCGGTCGAGATCGCCCGCATCATCGCCCGCCGGCTCGGGCTCACCGGCGCGCTGGGCACCGTCTCCGAGCACGTCGACGGGGTGTACACCGGTCGCCTGGTCGGCGACATGCTGCACGGCCCGGCCAAGGCGGAGGCGGTCCGGGCGATCGCGGTCCGTGACGGTCTGGACCTGTCCCGGTGCGCGGCGTACTCGGACTCGGCCAACGACCTGCCGATGCTCAGCCTCGTCGGCGACCCGTGCGCGGTGAACCCCGACCCCCGTCTCCGCGCCCACGCCCGCCAGCAGGGCTGGCGGATCCGCGACTACCGCACCGGGCGCAAGGCCGCGCGCGCCGGCCTGGTGGTGGGCGCGGCCGGTGGGGCCGTGACCGGGGCGGTCGCGGCCGCGGTGGCGTTGCGGCGCCGCCGCTGAGCCGCTGCCGCGGCTTCGCCGGGGGGCGGAGGTCACCGAGGTCAGCTCCCGTCCGGCGGGTTGCCCGGGCCACGGAGTTTCGCATCGTTTCACCATGGGTAGGCGGAGCGATTAGGATGACCCCGGCTTCGGGCGAACTCCGGAAGGAATCTGGGCGACCAATGACGTGGGACGATCGCGAACTGACGCGCGGGCTCGACGCCCTGCGTGCCGCGGTCGCCCTCGCCCTCCACCCCCCGCCCGTCCCGGCCACCGCCTGCGGCATCTTCCGCGGCACCTCCTCGGACCGCGGCGCGGTCGGCCCGTGGCTGCTCTCGTCGACCGGCGACGGGCTGGACGGCTCGCCCCGTCCCCCCGGCGGCTACGGCGACGCCGACCTGGCCACCTCCTCGGAGGAGTCCGAGGGTGACCGCACCCGTCTGATCGCGCTGGTCGAGCTGGCCCGCAAGGGCGACACCGAGGCGTTCGGCCTCCTCTACGACCACTACCAGGGATCGGTCTACCGGTTCCTGTACTACCGCACCCGCTCCGCCACCCTCGCCGAGGACCTCACCTCGGAGACGTTCTTCCGGGCGCTGCGGAGCATGACCGGGTTCCGGTGGCAGGGCAAGGACTTCGGCGCCTGGCTGATGACGATCGCCCGCAACCTGGCCACCGACCACTTCAAGGCCGGCCGCACCCGCCTCGAGATGGCCACCGAGGACATGGGTCAGCACGATGACAGCACCGAGGGCCCCGAGTCGGCCGTGCTCGCCTCGCTCACCAACGAGGTGCTGCTCGAGTCGCTGGCCAAGCTCCCCGACGAGCAGCGTGACTGCCTGGTGATGCGCTTCCTCCAGGGGATGAGCATCGCGGAGACCGCAGCGGTGCTGGGCCGCAGCGACGGCGCGGTCAAGCAGCTGCAGCTGCGCGGGGTCCGGAACCTGGCCAAGCTGATGCCCGAGGGGCTCCGATGATGCCCCCGGTCGGCCCCACCGGCGAGGTGACCCGGGCCACGCGGCACACGTCACGTCGGCCGGTCCCGGCACCGTGCGTAACCTCCGCCCCTGACCCGTCGTTGCACCGGATGTCGGCGTCGCCCCCCCCGGCGTCGCCGACACCTCCCTCTTCCGCAGCACCCGCCACGACAGGACGACACCGATGAGCCCCGTGTTCCCGGCGCGACGACGCGCCGAGCAGTTCGACGCGTTGGTCGAGAGCACCTCGACGGACCGGTCGAACGACGCGCGGTTCGCGGACCTGCTGACCGTGGTGGAGGCCGTGCGGTCGGTGCCGCAGGTCGAGCCGCGACCGGAGTTCACCGAGTCCCTGCGCGCCCGGCTGATGACCGAGGCCGCGACCGCGCTGGCGGTGGCACCCGACGCAGCCGACCCCGCGCTCGAGGAGCGGCTGACGGTCGCGCCACGGCGTACCGCCCGCGAGCGGCGCTTCGCGGTCGCCATCGGTGGCGTCGCCATCGTCGGTGCGACCACCTCGATGGCGTTGGCTGCCCAGAGCGCGATGCCCGGTGACGTGCTCTACCCGGTCAAGCGCGCGATGGAGAACGTGCAGACCAGCCTGCGCGGTGACGAGGCCCGCGGATCGGTGCTGCTGGCCCACGCCTCGGGCCGGCTGGCGGAGGTCGGCGCCCTCAGCACGAGCGGCTCCGCGGACACCGACGAGGTCACCGCCACCCTGACGACCTTCGCCGAGCAGGCCACCGAGGCCTCCGAGCTGCTGCTCCAGGACTTCCAGAGCACCGGCGACGAGTCCTCGGTCGAGGAGCTGCGCGACTTCACCGCGGAGAGCCTGACCGAGCTCACCGAGCTCGAGCCGCTGGTGCCCGAGGGCGCCCGCGGGGCACTGCTCGCCGCCGCCCAGGTCCTGTTCACCATCGACCAGGCGGCCCAGCAGGCGTGCCCCAGCTGTGCCGGCACCGGCATCACCGACCTGCCCGCGGTCCTCCTCGACCCGATGTCGGCCACCGCCCCCACGGTGTCGGTGCCGCAGCGGCTGGAGCAGGTCGAGCCGGGCACCACGATCGAGAAGGACACCGCCGGCGACGGCGGGCTGGTCCCAGCGCCCGGCACTCGGCAGCAGCCGGGCGTCGGGCAGCAGCCCGCCGACGGCGGCGACGGCGGCAGCTCCGGGGGTGGCGGGGCGAACGGCGACGGCGGCAGCGACCCCCTGACGGACCTCACCGATGGGTTGACCGACGGCGTCCCCGGTGGCGGTCTCCCCGGCACCGGCCAGGGCGGCAGCGGCAACGGCGGGTCCGGAGCCGGGGTGTCGGGACCCACGGTGCCCGAGGCGATCGAGGACGCCGGCCAGGCGGCCGAGGACATCCTCGACGACGCTGCCGGCGACCTGCTCAACCCCTGATCGGACCCTGATCGGACGGACCCCCTGGGAGCGCCGGTCGACCCCGTCCGGCGTGGACCCAGCGGACGACCCCGGGGAAGCCTCAGCGGAAGACGGAGTCCCGCTTCATCAGCAGCGAGTAGAGCGTCTGCTGGATGGTCTCGCGGACCTGGTCGGTGACGTCGAAGACGAGCATCGGGTCCTCCTCGCCGTCCAGGTCGAACTCGTCGGTGCGGATCGGCTCACCGAACTCCATCAGCCACTTCGACGGCAGCGGGATCAGGCCGAGTGGCCCGAGCAGCGGGAAGAACGGCGTGATCGGGATGTACGGCACGCCCAGCAGCCGGGCCAGTGCCGGGATGTTGCCGACCAACGGATAGATCTCCTCGGCACCCACCACGCTCAGCGGCACGATCGGCACCCCGGTGCGCAGTGCGGAGGCGACGAACCCACCGCGGCCGAAGCGCTGCAGCTTGTACCGGTCGGCGTACGGCTTGCCGATGCCCTTGAAGCCCTCCGGCCAGACACCGACGAGCTCCCCCTGGCGCAGCATCCGCTCCGCGTCCTCGGTGCAGGCCAAGGTGGCGCCGCCCCGGCGCGCCATCGAGCTGATCAGGGGCATCTCGAAGACCAGGTCCGCGGCCAGCGGGCGCAGGTGCCGCCCGGTGCGGTCGTGGATCGTCTGCATCGTCATCAGTCCGTCGACGGGCAGTGTCCCGGAGTGGTTGGAGACCACGAGGGCCCCGCCGTCGGTCGGGATGTTCTCGATCCCGATCGCCTCGATCCGGAACCACTGCTGGGCGATCGGGCGGAGCGCGGCCATGAAGAACCGCTGGGCCACCTCGGCGTCGAAGCCGTACTCGTCGATCTCGTACTCGCCGGTGACGCGACGGCGCAGGAAGGCCAGGAAGCGGGCCAGCTGCGGCTCCCACTGCTCACCGAACACCTCGCGGGCGGCCGTGGTGAAGGCCGCCAGCAGGTCAGCAGGCGGGATCCCGCCGAGCAGCGAGCGTTCCCGGGTGTGGGCGACCGGGCGACCGTGCCGGGTCCTGACGGCGGGCGTGGTCGGAGCCGTCGGTCTCCGCCGCCGGCTCGGGCGTCGGTTCGGAGGCGGCCGACCGCGGCGCGGGCTGCTCCGTCGGTTCGGTCGTGGCGCCCTCGCCGATGGCGGTGGGGGTGCGGCCCGACGCGGGTCGCCGGGGCGTCGTGGTCCCACGGGGCCCGGTGGCCGGCGGACGCGCGGAGCCGGCCAGACCGCGGGCGGCGGCCGACGGCTTGCCGCCGCTGCCGCGCCCGGGACGACCCCGGGTGCCGATCGGGATGATCTCCGCGTCACCCATGCAGGACGCCCCGTTCCTTCTGCTGGTCGGCGCCGGCGGAGAGCCGGCCCGATAGTCCGTCGAGCGCCCACTCCATCCGGCCCCCGGTCGGGGTGAGCAGCGAGCCGAAGTCCGCGAAGGCCTCGGCGGTCGTGAAGGTCGGCTCGAACCCGAGGACCTCCCGCATCCGGGTGGTGTCCACGCCGCGGCCGTAGGTGAGGAACGAGCGCTGCTCGGGGGAGAACTCCGCGAGCCGGGCCGAGCGCAGCGCCGAGCCGACCCGGCCGACGGCGAAGCCGGGGAGGGCGAGGCTCGGCCGCTTCAGCCGGCGTACCGCCTGGGAGAGCATCAGGATGCCGTCGCCGGCGACGTTGAAGGTGCCCGCCACGTCGGTGGTGACGGCGTGCCGCAGCACCCCGATCAGGTCCTGCTCGTGCAGGAACTGCAGGCGTGCGTCGTGACCGGCGACCCGGGGGATCACCGGCAGCCGGAAGTAGGAGGTGATCGGGCTGACCACCGAGGGGCCGATCACGTTCGCGGCCCGGATCGTGGTGGTCCGCACGTGCGGCCGGCGTCGGGCGAAGCCCCGCACGTACCCCTCGATCTCCGCGACGTCCTTGGCGTAGCCGGACCGGGGTGGCCGGCGCGGCTCCATGTCCTCGGAGAACATCGCCGGGTCGCGACTGCTGGCGCCGTACACCGTCGTCGTCGACTTCACGATGAGGTTCTCGACGCTGGCGGCCTTCTGGCAGGCCGCCAGGAGCTGCATCGTCCCGATGACGTTGAGCTCCTTCATGGTGTTCCGCCCGCCGCTGTTGCCGGGGGTGGCGATGACGCTCATGTGGACGACCGTGTCGACGTCCTCCTTGGCGATCACCTTGGCGATCACCGGGTTGCGGATGTCGGCGCGCACGAACGACATCTCGCCGACGTCCCCGCGAGGCGGGACGACGTCGACGCCGATGACCCGCTCCACGGCAGGGTCGCACGCCGCGGAGCGCGCGAACTTCCGGCCGAGGTCCCGGGAGACCCCGGTGACGAGGACCACTCTGCCCATCAGCGACCTGCCTGCCCGAGAGGTGCGGAGGCTACTTGCCGAGCTTGCGACGCTGAACGCGCGTCTTCTTCAGCAGCTTGCGGTGCTTCTTCTTCGCCATCCGCTTGCGGCGCTTCTTGATGACAGAACCCACGAGGTACCTTTCGACAGCTGGTCGGGCCGCGGAATCTCCACCCGCGGCAACCTCGACAGCCTAGCCGTCGTCCCGAGCCGAGGCGGAATCGGTGCCACCTCCCGGCCGCCCGCCTGGGCGGGTCTCGGCCCAGCCGGGGGACGCCGGCTCAGCCCGCGCTGAAGAAGCTCTTGCGCAGGTACTCGTCGACGTCGTCCTCGGTGACCCGGAACGACCGGCCGACCCGGACCGCGGGGAGCTCACCGTGGTGCACGAGCCGGTACACGGTCATCTTCGAGACCCGCATCATCGCTGCCACCTCGGCGACGGTCAGGAACTTCGGGTCGGCCATCTCGCGCGAGGGCTCGCGAGACGGATCACCGGACGACTTGGTGGGCATCGGGGCACCCTGCTTTCTCCGCGGCGCGCCACCGGCTTCCCCACCCGTGGACCACACCCCGCGTGGGAGTGAATATAGGGCCTGAAGTGACTCGTGGGGAAGTGAACGGGTGAAGGTTTACGCCGAGGGAACGGCGTGTCGGCTTGCGGCGATGCCTTGCTGGGGTCGTGTGCTCCACGGCGCGCCCCGCCGCGTCCGAGGACACACGACCCGGAGGAGGAGGCTCAGAGGACCGGGTCGAGCCCGTGCAGCGGGAAGGTCTCCATCCGGGTCGCCTGGATCGCCCGGTCCAGGGCGGTCTCCGGGTCGTAGCCGTCGTCCCAGTCCCGGTACGCCGGTCGCCGACCGTCGGTCATCCGGTGGGGTGCGCCGACGCCGATCCGCTCGCGGACGTAGGCACGCCACGACTCCGGGGTCTCGACCTCCTGATCCAGCGGCACCCCCGAGAGCACTGCCAGCAGGTGCGTCCAGGCCCGCGGCACCACGTCGACCAGGGAGTACCCGCCGCCCCCGGTGACCACCCAGCGCCCGCCGGCCACCTCGTGCGCCAGGTCGTGCAGCGCGAGGTACGTCGCCCGCTGCCCGTCGACGGTCAGCATCAGGTGGGCCAGTGGGTCGTCGGCGTGGCTGTCGCACCCGTGCTGGGTGACCAGCACCTCGGGGGCGAACTCGCGCAGCACCGGCGGCACCACCGCATGGAACGCGCGCAGCCACCCGGCGTCCCCGGTCCCCGGCGGGAGCGCGACGTTGACCGAGCTCCCCCGGGCGTCCGGTCCGCCGACGTCGGCGGGGAACCCGGTGCCGGGGAACAGCATCCGGCCGGTCTCGTGCAACGAGACCGTGAGCACCCGGGGGTCGTTCCAGAAGATGGCCTCGACCCCGTCACCGTGGTGCACGTCGACGTCGACGTACGCCACCCGCTTCGCGCCCCGGTCGAGCAGCGACGCGATCCCCACGGCCACGTCGTTGTAGATGCAGAAGCCGCTGGCGCGGTCCCGCATCGCGTGGTGCAGTCCTCCGGTGATGTTGGCGGCATGCAGGGACTCGCCGTCCCAGACCTGTCGGAACGCCTCCACGGTGGCACCGACCACGTGCGCGGTGGCCTCGTGCATCCCCTTGAAGATCGGGTTGTCGTCGGTGCCCAGGCCGTGGGCGAGGTCGACGCTCCCCGGTGGTGCCGCAGCGGGTGACCGCCGCGATGAGGGCCTCGTCGTGCACCCTGGCGATCTCGGCGTGGGTGGCGAACGGAGCGTCCACCACGCGCAGCGCACGACCCTCGGCCTGGTCGAGGATCCCGAGGTCGGCGGCCAGGCGCATCGTCAGGTCCACCCGGATCGGCGACATCGGGTGCGCAGGTCCGAAGTCGTACTCCGTCAGGCGCGGGTCGAAGACGACCGTGGACGGACCCGTGCAGGCGACCATGCCGGGACGCTACCCCGGCGGGGGGCCGAGCCGGTCACGACCCGTCGACCCTCCTCACTTCTTCAGCCGACGACTCCCGCCGTGCCAGTCCTCCTGCATGCCGACCTCGCTCTGCTCCACCCCGAGGGCCTGCAGCTGCGGCCGCTCCCGCAGGCTGCGCTTGAGCTCGGCGAACCCGGGGAAGGTGGCCAGGCCGACCACGTGCTCCCACAGCTCGACGGCCTCCTCGGGGTCGGGCAGCCGGCTGATCACCGGTCCGAAGAAGGCCGCTCCGTGCGGCGGGGCGACGTGCAGGATCGGGGTGCCGACGTCCTTGCCGGTCAGCGCCAGCGCCTCGTCGGTCTCCATCCGGATCTGCAGGTCCCGTGCCTCCTCCTCCAGCGCACCGGACAGCTCCGCGGGCAGGCCGGCGGCCTCGAGGGCGGGCAGCAGGAAGTCCGGGGTGTCGCGGACCTCGGGTCCCTCCGGCAGTGGCGCGGAGTCCCAGATCCGGGTGCCCAGCTCGCGGTAGAGCCGCGCGACGGCGTCCGGCCCGTGCTGCTCGCGGGTTCGCTCGCAGACCCGCAGCAGCCGCAGGCCGGCCGTATGACCGGCCTCGTAGCCCTCGGGGAAGTGGGCGTCGTAGTCGACCCGGGCGTTGACCAGCCGCAGCGAGATGAAGCGCCACTCGACGGTGTAGTCCCGCTGCTCCTGCACCAGCCGCACCCACTTGCTGGTCATCCAGGCGAACGGGCAGACCGGGTCGAACCAGAAACGCAGGTCGGGCTCGTCGGCCCCGTCGGGGCGTTCACTCACGGCGGGAGCGGTGCGGTCGGTGGGAGGGTCGAGGTCACGAGCAGTCATGGCCGTCCGGTTCCCCACCGGACGCGGCGTCACACCCGCTCAGCTGCCCTCGGCCAGCGCTCGGGACCGGTTCCGGGCGGCCTCGATCGCCGCCAGGAATGCGGCGCGCACCTTGTGGATCTCGAGCTCGCGCAGCGCCGCCGCGGTCGTCCCCCCGGGCGAGGTCACCTGCTCGCGCAGCACCGCCGGGTGGGTGCCGGTCTCGCGGAGCATCTTGGCCGAGCCGACCAGCGTCTGCACCACCAGGTCGGTGGCGGTGGATCGCGGCAGGCCCAGGTGCACGCCGGCCTCGATCATCGACTCCACGACGAAGAAGATGTACGCCGGTCCGGAGCCGGAGATCGCGGTGACGGCGTCCTGCTGTCGCTCCGGGATCCGCAGCACCCGGCCCACCGAGCCCATCAGCGACTCCGCCTCGGCCAGGTGGTGCTCGTCGCAGTGCGACCCCGGGGAGATCGCGGCCATCCCCTCGTCGACCAGCGCGGGGGTGTTCGGCATCACCCGGACCACGGCGACTCCCTCGGGCACCCGCGCCTCGATGAACGCGGTGGTGATCCCGGCCGCCAGCGAGACGAGCAGCTGTCCCGGCCGCAGCTCGCCGGCGATCTCGTCCAGCACGTCCCCCATGTCCTGGGGCTTGACGACCAGGGCCACCGTGTCGGCCTTGCGGGCGGCCTCGACGTTGCCGACCACGGCCACGCCGTACCGCTCCTCCAGCTCACGGGCCCGGTCCTCGCGCTTCTCCCCGACCAGCAGGTTGTCCACCCGGCGCCCCGCCCGGACCAGCCCGGAGAGCAGGGTCTCCCCCATCACCCCGGCACCGAGGATCGCTGTCTGCTTCATGGGTCGACTCCTGGTTCGCGGGGGCTACTTCTTCGAGATCAGGGACTTGACGAACATGGACAGGTTGGAGGGTCGCTCCGCGAGCCGGCGCATCAGGTAGCCGTACCACTCCTGCCCGTAGGGGATGTAGACCCGGACGGTCTCGCCGAGCTCGGCCAGCCGGCGCTGCTCCTCGGGGCGGATGCCGTAGAGCATCTGGAACTCGTAGCTGCCCCGGGACCGCCCGTAGCGGGAGGCCAGGGTGCCGGCGATCTCGACCAGCCGCGGGTCGTGCGTGGCGATCATCGGGTAGCCGTCACCGGCGAGCAGCACCTTCAGGCAGCGGACGTAGGAGCGGTCGATGTCGAGCCGGGACTGGTAGGCGACGCTCTCGGGCTGGTTGTAGGCGCCCTTGCACAGTCGGACCCGAGAGCCCTCGTGAGCCAGTGCGCGGCAGTCGGCCTCGGTGCGGTGCAGGTAGGCCTGCAGCACCGCGCCGGTCTCGGGGAAGTCCTTGCGCAGCTCGCGCAGCGTCGCCAGGGTGGCGTCGGTGGTGGTGTGGTCCTCCATGTCCAGGGTGACCGTGGTGCCGGCGTTGCGGGCCGCCCGGCAGACGGTGCGCGCGTTCTCCAGCGAGATCGTGTCCCCGTCCTGCGGCAGCGCCTGCCCCAGTGCGGAGAGCTTCAGCGACACCTCGACGTGGCGGGCCAGGTTGCGTTCGGCCAGCCGGCCCAGCACGTCCAGGTAGGCCGCCACGATCGACTCGGCGTGGGCGACGTCGACGGTGTCCTCACCCAGGAAGTCCAGCGTGGCCTTCAGCCCGTCCTCGACCAGCCCGGCCGCCGCCTCGACGACGGCGTCGGTGGTCTCGCCGGGCACGTAGCTGGCGACGATCCCGCTGCTGAGCGGCAGGGTGGTGACCAGGTCCTTGACCTGCTGGCTGTTGGCGAGGACGAGCAGCGGAGCACGGAGCAGCGACATGTCCGACAGGCTACGGGGTACGCCGACGCAGGGTCGCGGCGCCGAGGGCGAGCCCGGCGACCGCGAAGACCAGCACGATGCCCAGGTCCCCCCACACCTGGGCGGTCTCGGTGCTGGTCGAGATCCGCTGCATCGCCTGGACGGCGTAGGAGAGCGGCAGCACGTCGCTGATCGCCCCGAGCACGCCGGGCAGCTGGTCCCGGGGCAGCAGCAGCCCGCACAGCAGCATCTGCGGGATCACCAGCGCCGGCATGAACTGGACCGCCTGGAACTCGGTGGTGGCGAACGCCGAGACGAGCAGGCCCAGGGCCGTGCCGAGGACGGCGTCGGCCACCGCGACCACGGTGAGCAGCCAGACCGGACCGGTCACCTCCAGCCCCAGCAGCCCGACGCTCACCCCGACTGCGATCGCGGACTGCACGGCCGCGACCAGGCCGAACGCGAGGGCGTACCCGGCGAGCAGGTCGAGCTTGCCCATCGGCATCGCCAGCAGCCGTTCCAGGGTGCCGCTGGTCCGCTCCCGCAGCGTGGTGATGCTGGTGACCAGGAACATCACCACGAACGGGAAGAGCGCCAGCAGCCCCGGTCCGATCCGGTCGAAGACCGGGCCGGGCGCGTCGGTGTACATCCACCACAGCAGCGTGATGAGCAGGGTCGGCACGGCCAGCAGCATCGCGACCGTCCGGTGGTCGCGGCGCAGCTGGGTGAGCACCCGGCCGGCCACCGCCACCGTCCGCCGCGCGCTCATGTCGCGCTCCCGGCATCGGCGGCCACCAGCCGGAGGAAGGCGCCCTCGACGTCCTCGGCGCCGGCCTGCCGCCGGATCTCCTCCGGGGTGCCGTCGGCCAGGATCCGGCCCTCGCGCATCAGCAGCAGCCGGTCGCACCGCTCGGCCTCGTCCATCACGTGGCTGGAGACCAGCACCGCGACGCCGCCGTCGGCCAGCCGGTGGAAGAGCTGCCACAGCTCGGAGCGCAGCACCGGGTCGAGCCCGACGGTCGGTTCGTCGAGGACCAGCAGCGCAGGGCTGCCGAGCAGCGCCACCGCCAGGCTGGCCCGGGACCGCTGCCCGCCGCTGAGCCGGCCCACCACCGCGTCGCGGTAGGAGCGCAGGTCGACGCTGTCGACCGCCGCGGTCGATGGTCCGCTCGAGCTCGGCACCGACGGCGCCGCTGCCGCCGATGACGCGGGCGAAGAAGCGCAGGTTCTCGGCGACGGTGAGGTCGTCGTACACGCTGGCTGCCTGCGTCTGGTAGCCGATCCGGTCCCGCAGCTCGGGGCTGCCGGCCGGCGCGTCGAGCACGGTGACCTCGCCGCCGCGGACCCGCTGCACGCCGACCAGGCAGCGCAGCAGCGTGGACTTGCCGCAGCCCGAGGGACCCAGCAGCCCGGTGACGCCACCGCCGATCGTCAGGTCGAGCCCCTCCAGGACGCTGCGCCCACCCCGCACGACGGTCAGGCCGCGGACCTCCGCCACCGTCGTCGCATCGGTGTTTTTCATCATGTGATGAATTATGCGCCGGGGGCGGTCGGCGGGCAAGAGGTTGTCAGGCTCTTCTCGCGGTTGTCGGCTGTTGCAACGGCTGACAACACCAGGAATCCCCGGACATCCGGGGATTCCCAGCGCCATTCCGGACCACCCCGGGCAGAAACCCCGGGCAGCGACCCCGGCCCGGGGAGCCGTCTCAGGGCAGCGGGTCGGCCAGGTAGCCCTGGATCACCGGCCCGTACGTCGCCACCAGCCGCTCGGTGTCGGCGGAGGCCAGCGGCTCCACCCCCAGCACGTACCGCAGCAGCACCACGCCGAGCAGCTGGGAGGCGACCAGCGCCATCCGCTCGTCGGGATGATCCAGTCCCAGGCCGGCGGCCACCGGCGCGAGCACCACCCGCAGGAAGCCGTCCCGGGCCAGCTGCTGGCCGCTGCCGTCGACCATCCCGCGCACCAGCCCCAGCAGCGGCAGCCGCGACTGCTCGTCGTCCCAGACCTCGAAGAAGATCCCCACCAGCCGCTCGCCGGCGCCGGGCAGCCCGCCCTCGATCACCGGTCGCAGCGCCGCGCGCGGATCGACCCGGACCTGCAGCGCCGCCACGAACAGGTCGTCCTTGGTGCCGAAGTAGTGGTGCACCAGCGCCGCGTCCACCCCGGCCGCGGCGGCCACCGCCCGCACCGAGGTGCCGCCGTACCCCGCCGAGGCGAAGGCGGCCCGAGCCGCGGCGAGGATCGCCGCCCGGGTGTCGGGGGCGCCGGGACGACGGCCGCGACGTGGCGTGGCGCTCATGGGGCCAGGTGCTCGCGGGCGAAGTCGAGGGACTCCTGCAGGTCGGCCACGCGCTCCGCCCGGCTGCCGCAGCGACGGGTGTTGATCTCCACCACCACCTCGCCGTCGAAGCCGCTCGCGGCCAGGTGCCGCAGGAAGTCCGCCGCGCCGGTGGTCCCGCGGCCCGGGACGAGGTGCTCGTCCTTGGCCGAGTCGTGCCCGTCGGTGAGGTGGATGTGCCGGAGCCGGCCCCCCAGTCGCCCGGCCATCGCGATGACGTCGGAGCGGGCGATGGCCGCGTGCGAGAGGTCGATGGTGGTGTTGGCGTACGGCTCCGTGGAGGGGTCCCAGCCGGGCAGGTACATCTCCATGCCGCTGCGGTTGCCGCGCCGCGGGGAGGTGCGCCACGGGTACATGTTCTCCACCGCGAACGCGATCCCGGTCGACTCCTCGAGCGCCGCGATGCCGTTGACGAAGTCGCGGGCGTACTCCTTCTGCCAGCGGAACGGCGGGTGCACCACGACCACCTCGGCACCCACCGCCTGCGCCATCTCGGCGGACCGCTCCAGCTTCCCCCAGGGCTGCAGCCCCCACACCCGCTGGGTGAAGAGCAGGCACGGGGCGTGGATGGCGCTGATCGGCATCTCGTGGTGCTCGGAGAGCTGGCGCACCGCGGCGACCTGCTGGCTCACCGCGTCGACGCCGACCATCACCTCGACGGTGTCGTACCCGACCTCGGCGGCGAACCCGAAGGCGTGCGCCGTCGACTCGGGATAGACCGAGATCGTGGAGAGGCCGATCCGGTTGACCACGTCAGGACAGCACGCTGAGCTGGTCGAGCCGTTCCAGGATGACGCCCTCGCGCAACGCCCAGGGGCAGATCTCCAGCTCGGTCGAGGTCGAAGATGTCCATGCACGCCTCGGCGACCAGGGCCCCCGGGACGATCTGGTGGGTCCGGCTCGAGGAGACCCCCGGCAGATCGGCGAGCTCCGAGGAGGACATCGAGATCAGCTGCGGGATCCGCTCCCGCAGCTCGTCCAGCGGCAGGCTGCGCGGCACCAGGGCGCCGTCACCTGCGGGCGCGGCGCCGCAGATCCTGGCCAGCGAGCGGAACGTCTTCGACGTCGCCGCCGCCCGGTCCGCGACCCCGGCCCGGAGCAGCAGGCCGGCGTCGCGGGCGATCATCGCCCGGATCGTGCGGCGCAGGTCGTGCAGGGCCTCCTCGTCCGGCTGGGTGTCGGCGAAGTAGCTGCGTGCCAGCCGGGCCGCGCCCAGCGGCAGCGACCAGGCCACGTCCGGCGCCTCGTCCTTGCCGCCGGCGATCTCCAGCGACCCGCCGCCGATGTCGAAGACCGCCAGTCGGCCGGCCGACCACCCGAACCAGCGCCGGACCGCCAGGAAGGTCAGCCGTGCCTCGTCCTCCCCGGAGAGCACCCCGATCCGCACCCCGGTCTCCTCGTAGACGTGGTCCAGCACCGCGTCGGCGTTGCTGGAGTCGCGCACCGCGGAGGTGGCGAAGGCCAGCATGTCCTCGCAGCCCTTCTCCTCGGCCACCGTCAGCGCCCCGGCGGTGAACGCGGTCAGCGCCGCGATCCCCGCGCCGGAGACGGCGCCGTCGTCCTCGCCCCCGGAGACCAGGTGCTCGGCCAGCCGGAGCGGCTGCTTGTGGGAGAACGCCGGGAGGGGCGCCGCACCACCGTGCGCATCCACCACGAGCAGATGGCCGGTGTTGGAGCCGATGTCGAGGACGCCCAGGCGCATGGCATCAACCTACCCGCGCCGTAGGGTTGGCAGCGTGCCCGAGGTCGACCTGGTGTTCCCCCGTGCGTGGGTCGAGTTCGTCAACCCCGCCGACGAGTCCGAGACGATGCGCTGCGACCTGACGTGGCTGACGTCGAGCTACACGTGCATCTTCGGCCAGGGGTGCCCCGGCATCTACGCCGACGCCCCCGACGTCGGCTGCTGCGCGCTCGGCGCCCACTTCGCCGACGAGGACGACGAGAAGCGGGTCGCGAGGTACGTCGGGATGCTCGACGCGCAGCTGTGGCAGTTCCGCCCTGACGGCGAGGTCGGCGTCGAGGACTGGGTGGAGACCGACGACGAGGGGTCCCGCAAGACGCGGGTGCACGAGGTGGACGGGCAGCAGGCGTGCGTGTTCGCCAACCGTCCCGGCTTCGCCGGTGGCGCCGGGTGCGCGTTGCACGCGCTGGCGTTCCGGCTGGACAAGGAGCCGCTGGAGACCAAGCCCGACGTGTGCTGGCAGCTGCCGATCCGTCGGACCTTCCGCGACGTCGAGCTGCCCGACGGACACAGCTACACCGAGGTCTCGATCGCCGAGTACGACCGGCGAGGCTGGGGTCCGGGCGGGCACGACCTGGACTGGTACTGCTCGGGCAACACCGAGGCGCACGTGGCCCTCGAACCGGTCTACCTCACCTACCGGGCCGAGCTCGTCGAGCTGATGGGGGCATCGGCGTACGACGAGCTGGTGCGGCACTGCGAGGCCCACCAGCGCTCGCGTTCGGCGCTCGCCCTGCACCCCGCCGACCCCGCCTGAGCCCGGCGCACCACCCCTTCGGGGGGCCTTCGCCGGATAAATCTCGACGTCAAGAGACCGGGACCCCGCTGTCAAGAGCCGGAAGCCGAAAGTCCAGAATCTTTGCATGCGCCTGGACCATCTCTCCTTCGCCGCAGGGCCGGACGGGCTCGTCAGCACCGCCCACCGGCTCGGCAGCCTCTTGGGCCGGGACTTCGTGGACGGCGGCGTTCACCCCCGGTTCGGGACCCGGAACATGATCATGCCGCTGACCCGCGGCACCTACCTCGAGGTCGTCGAGGTCCTCGACCACCCGGCCTCGGACAAGGCACCCTTCGGGCAGGCCGTGCGGGCCCGGTCCGCGCTCGGCGGCGGCTGGCTCGGCTGGGTCGTGGCCGTCGACGACATCGCGCCGCTCGAGCAGCGGCTGGGCCGCGAGGCGGCGGTCGGCAACCGGCACCGCCCCGACGGCACCGAGCTGCGCTGGAAGCAGATCGGCGTCAACGGATTGATCGCCGACCCCCAGCTGCCGTTCTTCGTGGAGTGGCTGACCCCGCCCGAGCTGCACCCCAGCTCCGGCGCCGACGACACCCTCTCGCTGAACTGCCTGGAGATCGCCGGCGACCCGGGTCGGATCAGCGACTGGCTCGGCCACACGGTGGAGGCTCCCCTGGAGGACATCAAGGTGGAGTGGGTCGCGCCGCACGGAACTCCCGGGATCATCGCCGCTCAGATCCAGACCCCGCGCGGCCTGGTCCGGATCTGACCGGCCCGCCCGCCGGGGCGGTCCCCAGCCCCAACATCTGGCACCACCCGGCCACCTACGAGGTGGAGAACCGGGCCGTGGACCCCGACGGTCTGCTCGAGGCCGCGATGACCGCCCTGCTGCCCGAGCCCGGGTGGACCGGGCGCAGCGTGCTCGACCTGGGCTGCGGCACCGGCTTCCACCTGCCCCGCTTCGCCGAGCTCGTCGGACCCGGCGGCGAGGTGCTGGGGGTGGAGCCGCACCCCGACCTGGTCACGCTCGCCCGCCGACGTACCCGACGCCTGCCGACGGTGACGGTCCGGGGCGGCACCGCCCAGGCGGTGCCGCTCCCGGACGCATGGCGTGGACGTGGTGCACGCGCGCTGGGCGTACTTCTTCGGGCCGGGCTGCGAGCCCGGGCTCGCCGAGCTGGCCCGTGTCCTGCGTCGCGGCGGGACCGCGCTGATCATCGACAACGACACCACCCGCTCCACCTTCGGTGGCTGGTTCCGCGGCGGCTACCCGCACCTGCCGCCCGCCGCCGAGGTGGAACGGTTCTGGTCCACCCACGGGTTCACCCGCACCCCGCTGGAGATCCGCTGGGTCTTCGACAGCCGGGCCGACCTGGCCGACGTGGTGCGCATCGAGCTGCCCCCGGCCGCCGCGGCGCAGGCACTGGCCGGTCACGAGGGGACCGAGGTCGACTACGCGGTGAACCTCTGGTCGCGGCGCTACTGAGCTCAGCTGGACCCGCGGATCCGCAACGACGGGGAGAGCAGCACGCCGCTGCCGACCGACGGCGGGTGCGCCAGCAGCCCCTCGAGCGCCTTGACGACCTCGGCGGCGACGTCCTCCAGCGGCTGCCGCACCGAGGTGAGGCCGGGGGGCACCAGCTGGGCCACCTGGGAGTCGTCGAACCCGACCACCGCGATGTCCCGACCGGGCCGCAGGTCCCGGGCCGCGAGCGTGTGCAGCACCCCCATCGCCAACGTGTCGGAGGCGCAGACGAACGCGGTGGGGCACGCCTCGTCGAGCAGCACCGCGCTGGCCTCGCGACCCGACGCGACGGTGTCCTCGACCCGGGAGGCCATCGCGGTGGTCGAGAGCCCCCGGGAGCGCAGCGCCCGGCTCCAGCCGAGGCGACGGTCCTCGCCGATCGGGGTGTCCTTGCGCCAGCCGATCCAGGCGATCCGGGTGTGGCCCTGCTCGATCAGGTGGGTGGTGGCGAGCTCGGAGCCGGCCGCCCCGTCGACGTCGACCCACGGGTGGTGCGCGCCGGGGTTGTCCCAGGGGCGACCGAAGGCGACGAACGGCGCGCGGCGGGCCTCGAGCCAGGCCGCCTGCGGGTTGCCCAGGTAGGTGTCGGTGACCACGAAGGCGTCCACGGCCGTGGACCGCAGCAGGTCGTCGTACCCCGACAGCGGGTCATCGCCGTGACCGCTGAACAGCAGCACGTGGTACCCGGCCTCGCGGGAGGTCTCCACCAGCGAGTGCACGAACCGGTCCATCAGCGAGTTGGCGCTGTCCTCCTGGACCGGGCTGAGCCGCAGCCCGATCAGGTGCGAGGCGCGGGTGCGCAGGTTGCGGGCCGCGCGGTTCGGCAGGTACCCGAGGTCCTCGATCGCCTCCTGGACCCGCAGCAGCGTGTCCGCCCGCAGCAGGTCGGGGTTGTTGACGGCGTTCGAGACCGTCTGCCGCGACACGCCGGCCCGCTCAGCGACGTCGGCCAGGGTCGGGGGCGCAGTCGGCACTCGGCCGGGAACCCTCGACATCACCACACACCTCCGAGTATTGATCGTTCCAAAACAGCATATCGGGAGCCACACCCGCCCGGGTGACGGTCCCGCCCAGGTCGTTCACGAGGTCGTTCACGGGGTCGTTCACGGGGTCGTTCAGGGAGTCGGTCACGGGGTCGGTCACGGGGTCGTTCACGGGGTCGGTCACGGGGTCGGGCACGGGTCGACGGGGGTCCGGCCGTGTCCCGGGCCGGGGTGTCGGCGGGGTCGCCTAGCGTTCCGACCATGGCGAAGAACGCAGTCCGTGCCCCCCGTCCCGGTTACCGCTGCAGCGAGTGCGGGTGGGAGACCGGCAAGTGGGTCGGCCGCTGCGGGGAGTGCCAGGCGTGGGGCTCGGTGGCCGAGGCCTCGGCGCCGACGGCCCGCACAGCCGCCGGCCCGGTCACCTCCCCCGCCCAGCGGATCGGGGAGGTCTCGGTCGAGGAGTCACGCTCGCGCACCAGCGGGGTGCCCGAGCTGGACCGGGTGCTGGGAGGCGGCCTGGTCCCCGGCGCGGCGATCCTGCTCGCCGGGGAGCCCGGGGTCGGCAAGAGCACCCTGCTGCTGGAGGTGGCCGCCCAGACCGCTCGGCTGCGGCACCGCACGCTCTACGTCACCGGCGAGGAGTCGGCCTCCCAGGTGCGGCTGCGCGCCGACCGCACCGGCGGGGTCCACGACGAGCTCTTCCTTGCCGCCGAGACCGACCTCGGGGCGCTGCTCACCCACATCGAGCAGGTGCGGCCCACCCTGCTGGTCGTCGACTCGGTGCAGACCATCGGCGCCGCCGGCGTCGAGGGCGTCCCGGGCGGCGTGACGCAGGTCAAGGAGGTCGCGGCGGCCCTGATCCGGGTCGCCAAGACCCGCAACATCACCACCGTCCTGGTCGGGCACGTGACCAAGGACGGGTCGATCGCGGGGCCGCGGGTGCTGGAGCACCTCGTCGACGTGGTGCTCCACTTCGAGGGCGACCGCAACTCGCGCTTCCGGATGGTGCGGGCGATGAAGAACCGGTACGGCCCCATCGACGAGGTCGGCTGCTTCGACCTCGCCGCCGAGGGCATCACCGCGGTCTCCGACCCGACCGGGCTGTTCATCGAGAACCACCACGGCCGGGTGCCCGGCACCTGCGTGGCGGTGACGATGGAGGGCCGCCGGCCGCTGCTGGCCGAGGTGCAGGCGCTGGTGACGCCGTCGGCCAGCGAGCGGCCCCGGCGGACCACCTCGGGCCTGGACTCGGCGCGGATGGCGATGGTGCTCGCGGTGCTCCAGCAGCACTGCGGGATCCGCTTGCACTCCTACGACGTGTTCGCCTCCACCGTCGGCGGCGCCCGGCTCCTCGAACCCGCCAGCGACCTCGGGGTGGCGGTGGCGCTGGCCTCGGCGACGTACGGCGTCGCCCCGCCGCGGGGGGTGGTCGCGATGGGGGAGATCGGTCTGGCCGGCGAGCTGCGCCGGGTCCGGGACCTGCCGCAGCGGATCGCGGAGGCCGCCCGGCTCGGGTTCGCGGTGGCCGTGGTGCCGCTCGACCCGGCGGACCGGCCGGCCCCCGGTGGGCCGCGACGTCAGTTCCGCACCGTCGACGGGATGCGGATCCTCGACGTGCCCGACATCCGCTCCGCGCTGCGGGTGCTGCAGCTCGACGCCCGAGCCGAGAGACACCTGCGTCCGGCGGACTGAACCGGGCGCCCCGGCAGCCGTGCTCGCCTCTCGGTGCCGAGCCCGCCTGCGGGGTGAGCCGCGTCACCAAGCTGTCCTCTAGACTGCGCCGACGGCAGGTTCGCTGTCCCCAGGTACGAGGAGCACGGCGTGGTCACGGAGCGGTCCGAGGAGTCGCTGCGGCTGCGCGCGGCGCTGGCCCAGATAGCCCCGGGCACACCCCTGCGCGAGGGACTGGAGCGGATCCTGCGAGGCCGCACCGGCGCGCTGATCGTGCTGGGCCGGGACGCGACCGTCGACGAGATCTCCACCGGTGGCTTCACGCTCGACGTCCCCTTCACCGCCACCGGGCTGCGCGAGCTGGCGAAGATGGACGGCGCGATCATCGTCGACACCGAGGTCACCCGGATCCTCCGGGCGGCCGTGCACCTGATGCCGGACCACACCATCCCCTCCGAGGAGACCGGCACCCGGCACCGCACCGCCGAGCGGGCCGCCAAGCAGACCGGCTTCCCGGTCATCTCCGTCTCGCAGTCGATGCAGATCATCGCGGCCTACGTGGGACACACCCGGCACGTCCTGGAGGGCTCCGGGCAGATCCTCTCCCGCGCGAACCAGGCGCTGGCCACCCTGGAGCGCTACAAGATGCGTCTCGACGAGGTCTCCAGCACCCTGTCCGCGTTGGAGATCGAGGATCTGGTCACCGTCCGGGACGTGGCGGTCGTCGCCCAGCGCCTGGAGATGGTGACCCGGATCGCCCGGGAGATCGAGGACTACGTGCTCGAGCTCGGCAGTGACGGGCGGCTGCTCTCGCTGCAGCTCGAGGAGCTGATCACCGGGGTGGACGCCGAGCGCCACCTGGTGATCCGTGACTACCTGCCCGGCGGTCGGCAGAACGCCTCGGCGGAGATGCTGCTCTCCCGTCTCGAGTCGCTCTCCCCCACCGAGCTCGTCGATCCGGCCGCTGCCGCCAAGGTGCTCGGGCTCGGCAACTCCGAGCACCTCGACGGTGCCGTCGCGCCGCGCGGCTACCGCCTGCTCGCCAAGGTGCCCCGCCTCCCGGTGGCGGTGGTCGACCGGCTCGTGGACCACTTCGGCACGCTGCAGAAGCTGCTCTCGGCCGGCGTCGACGACCTGCAGAACGTCGAGGGCGTCGGCGAGCAACGCGCCCGCAGCGTCCGCGAGGGTCTGTCCCGGCTGGCCGAGTCGACGATCCTGGAGCGGTACGTCTAGCCGTCCTGGTTCGCCGCGTCCTGACGGGCCTGGTTCTTCTTCTGCTGCTGCGACTCGGGCTGCGACTCGGGCTCGGGCTCGGGGGTGGGGGTGGCGGTCCGGGTGACCACCGCAGCGGTCGGGGTGTCCAGCTCGAACTGCACCTCGGTGGGCTCGCCGCCCAGCGCAGCAGCGCTGACGTGGTACCAGCCGGGCCGGGCCCAGTCGGTGAGGTTCGAGCAGTCCTCGTCGGAGCGGCGCGAGTTCCAGGTGACCTCCACCGTGGTGGTGGCGTTGTTGCGCAGCACCAGGTCCTGGGTCACGACGACCCGAGGGCACTCCCGGCTCGACCAGATGTCGTCCTGCCCGGACCTGATCTTGAGGGTCAGCTCGTCGGGGGTGGCCTGCCAGGTGCACGCCGGCGACAGCAGCGTGCCCAGCTCCAGCGCGATGACCACCTCCCGACCGGCAACCGCCTCGTCCACCACCGGGGTGACCTCGACGTCCTCGCTGGCGCACGGACCGTCGGGCTCGGCCAGCACCGGGACGGCCTTGCGCTTGCCCTTCTTGCCCTTCTTCTTCTGCTGCTCGGTCACCGACGGCTGGGCAGCAGGCTGCTCCGCGGTCGTGGCGACCGCGGACGGCGACTCGTCGGCGGAGACCGAGGTGGCTTGCGCCGAGCCCTCGGCGGCGTCGCTGCCGCGTCCGAGCAGCCAGCCCACTCCGGCGACCAGCGTCACCGCGACGAGGAGCACCAGCAGGCGACGGGTCCAGTACACCCGGGCAGGGAGCGGCCCACGTGTCAACGACGTCATGTGGCCCACGCTAACCAGCCGCGTGTCGGTGCCGGTGCTGCCACTCCGCGCGCCCCGGGACCGGGGTGGATCGGCGGCTGGGAGAGAATCGTCGGGTCATGAGCATGATGCGGTGGGCCCTGTCGTGAGTGAGCCGGTGAGCCGGCTGCAGGACCCCCTGCTCGACTGGTACGACGAGCACGCCCGCGACCTGCCCTGGCGTCGCGCCGACGCGAGCGCCTGGTCGGTGATGGTCTCGGAGTTCATGCTGCAGCAGACTCCCGTCGTCCGGGTGCTGCCGGTGCACCAGGAGTGGCTGCGCCGCTGGCCCACCCCGGGTGACCTGTCCGGCGAGCCGACCGGCGAGGCGGTCCGAGCCTGGGGACGACTCGGCTACCCGCGGCGGGCGCTGCGGCTGCACGCCGCGGCGACCGTGATCGTCGCGCGCCACGACGGCCTGGTGCCCGCCGAGTACGCCGACCTGCGGGCGCTGCCCGGGGTCGGTGACTACACCGCCGCGGCGATCGCCACCTTCGCCTTCGGGCGACGTCATGTCGTCCTGGACACCAACGTCCGGCGGGTGCTCGCCCGGGTCCTGGCCGGTGTGGAGCTCCCGACCGTCGCGCCGACCCGGGCCGAACGGGACACGGCCGCCTCGGTGCTGCCGCCGGACCCGGCCACGGCCGCCACCTGGTCGATCGCGCTGATGGAGCTGGGGGCGCTGGTCTGCACCGCCCGCCGACCCGCGTGCGAGCGCTGCCCGGTCGCCGCGACCTGCCGCTGGCGCGCGGCCGGGCACCCGCCGTACGACGGGCCCCCGCGCAAGGCGCAGACCTGGGCCGGCACCGACCGGCAGTGCCGGGGTCGGCTGCTGGCGGTGCTGCGCGACCACGACGGACCGGTCCACGAGTCCCGGCTGAGCACCGCCTGGGCCGACGAGCCGCAGCGCCGCCGCTGTCTGGCCGGGCTGGTCGAGGACCGGCTGGCCGTCAGGACCGCCGCAGGAAGCTACGCCCTGCCCTGAGGCGCCCGCCCGCGGCGCGCTCGAGGATCTCGCGGGCGGCGGCAGCCGGCTCGCCCGGGTGGAACGGGCGCTTCGGCTCGTCGCGCAACCGGTCCAGGACCTCCAGCAGGCCGGCGTACCCGTCCTCGCTGAACGGCTGCGGCCGATGGCTCCCCTCGCGGGGGTCGACCTGCTCGAGCAGACCGAGGTCGCGCAGGGTGTCGAAGTCGTCCTCGGTGGTGCGCTCGAAGATGCGCATCAGGTACGGCTCGGCCTGCTCCGGGCTCAACCCCTTGCCGATCAGCGCCTGCAGCGCGACCGCGGTCGGCTCCCGACCCGGGCGGAAGTTGGCCATCGGACCGGCGGTGAGGATCGAGGTCCACTTGCGGACGAAGTCCTCGCCCGAGAACGACTCGTAGTGCAGCAGCCGCAGCCGGTCGTCGGCGTACGAGACTGCCTCGTCGCGCTTGTCGTCGACCACGTGGTGCAGGGACAGCCACAGGTCCATCGTCGGCCGCAGTCCGCTCTTGCCGTCGACGTGGCCGTGGAAGAACGCCCCGTTGGCCGGCCGGTCGATCGCCCCGAGCGTGTGCAGCAGCACCAGGTCCGGCTTGTCCAGCAGCCGCTTGAACCAGACCGGCTCCCCGTCCCACCGCTTGCGGCTGACCGCCTCGAGCGGCGCCAGCTTCACCGCGCGGGTCGAGGCCGGCAGCTCGTCGAGCACCGCTCGGTCGACCTGCACGATCTCGTCGGCGTCGATGTGGAAGAGCCAGTCGGCCTCCTCGACGGTGGTGAGCAGCGCCTTGACGAGGTTGGCGTTCACCCGCTGCCGGACGTTCAGCTCGGCCGGCCGCTGGCCCTGCCACCAGGTCTTGTCGGTGCGCACGCAGGTGACATGGGGGTGCTCGTCCAGCCAGCCGCGCACCTCGGGATCACCGGCATCGAGGAAGACCACCAGGTGGTCGACTCCTCCGGCGAGGTTGCCGGTCACGAACCGCTGGATGTTCGGCAGCGTGTCCTTGACGGTGCTGACGGTGACGAGCATGGCTGGCACCCTAGCGAGCCGGGTCGCCGGCCGGGCCGGGGGGAACGACGGACCGGCCCGGCCGCACGAGGCGGCCGGGCCGGTCCGGGATGCGTCGCCCCACCGGCGGCGGGGTCAGCAGGTCACTCGCCCTCGGGTGCCTTCGGGACGTCCACGGGACCCGGCTCGTCGTCATCCTCGGCAGCGCCGTCACCGACGTCGGCGGTCTCCAGCGGCGGCAGGTCCGGGAGCTCGACCTTCTGGCCGTGGAAGGTGAACGTCCCGGTGGGGCCGTCGCCGACCGCGTCGACCAGCACGATCTGGCCGGGGCCGACCTCGCCGAAGAGCATCTTCTCGGACAAGACGTCCTCGATCTCGCGCTGGATCGTGCGCCGCAGCGGACGCGCGCCCAGCACCGGGTCGAACCCGCGGTGGGCCAGCAGGTCCTTGGCGGCCTGGGTCAGCTCCAACGACATGTCACGGTCCTTGAGCCGCAGCTCGACGCCCGCGATCATGTTGTCCACCATCGTGACGATCTGCTCCTGCGACAGCGGCGGGAAGACGATGATCTCGTCGACACGGTTGAGGAACTCGGGCCGGAAGTGCTGCTTGAGCTCCTCGGAGACCTTGCTCTTCATCCGCTCGTAGGATCCCTCGCCGCCGCCCTGCTGGAAGCCCAGGTTGACGCTCTTGGAGATGTCCCGGGTGCCGAGGTTGGTGGTCATGATGATCACGGTGTTCTTGAAGTCGACCACCCGACCCTGGGAGTCGGTGAGCCGGCCCTCCTCCAGGATCTGCAGCAGGCTGTTGAAGATGTCCGGGTGCGCCTTCTCGACCTCGTCGAAGAGCACCACCGAGAACGGCTTGCGGCGCACCTTCTCGGTCAGCTGACCACCCTCCTCGTAGCCGACGTAGCCAGGAGGCGAGCCGAACAGCCGGGAGACGGTGTGCTTCTCGCCGAACTCGCTCATGTCGAGCTGGATCAGCGCGTCCTCGTCACCGAAGAGGAACTCCGCCAGCGTCTTGGACAGCCAGGTCTTGCCGACGCCCGAGGGGCCGGCGAAGATGAACGACCCGCCGGGACGCTTGGGGTCCTTCATCCCGGCGCGGGTACGCCGGATCGCGCGGGAGATCGCCTTGACGGCCTCCTCCTGCCCGATGACCCGCTTGTGCAGCTCGTCCTCCATGTTGAGCAGTCGGGTCGACTCCTCCTCGGAGAGCTTGACGATCGGGATGCCGGTGGCGACCGCGAGCACCTCGGCGATCAGCTCCTCGTCGACCTCGGCGACCTCGTCCATGTCGCCGGCGCGCCACTGCTTCTCCCGCTCGGACTTGCGCAGGATGAGCTGCTTCTCCTCGTCGCGCAGGCGCGCGGCGGCCTCGAAGTCCTGGCCGTCGATGGCGGCCTCCTTGCGCTGGCGCACCTCGCCGATCTTGTCGTCGTACTCGCGCAGGTCGGCCGGCGCCGTCATCCGCCGGATCCGCAGCCGCGAGCCGGCCTCGTCGATGAGGTCGATCGCCTTGTCGGGCAGGAAGCGGTCGGAGATGTAGCGGTCGGCCAGCGTGGCGGCGGAGACCAGCGCCTCGTCGGTGATCGTGACCCGGTGGTGGGCCTCGTACCGGTCGCGCAGCCCCTTGAGCATCTCGATGGTGTGCGCGATGGAGGGCTCGGCCACCTGGATCGGCTGGAAGCGACGCTCCAGCGCGGCGTCCTTCTCGAGGTACTTGCGGTACTCGTCGAGGGTGGTCGCGCCGATGGTCTGCAGCTCTCCGCGGGCCAGCATCGGCTTGAGGATGCTGGCGGCGTCGATGGCGCCCTCGGCGGCGCCGGCGCCGACGAGGGTGTGGATCTCGTCGATGAACAGCACGATGTCGCCGCGGGTGCGGATCTCCTTGAGGACCTTCTTCAACCGCTCCTCGAAGTCACCGCGGTAGCGCGACCCGGCCACCAGCGCGCCGAGGTCCAGGGTGTAGATCTGCTTGTCCTTGAGCGTCTCGGGCACGTTGCCCTTGACGATGTCCTGCGCCAGCCCCTCGACGATCGTGGTCTTGCCGACGCCGGGCTCGCCGATGAGGACCGGGTTGTTCTTCGTGCGGCGGGAGAGGATCTGCATGACCCGCTCGATCTCCTGGCCGCGGCCGATCACCGGGTCGAGCTTGCCCTCACGCGCGTCCTGGGTGAGGTTGCGGCCGAACTGGTCGAGCACCAGCGAGGAGGACGGCGCGTCCCCGCCGGCGCCCGTCGCTGCCGCGGCCGCCTGCGAGGACTCCTTGCCCTGGAAGCCCGAGAGCAGCTGGATGACCTGCTGGCGGACCCGGTTCAGGTCGGCGCCGAGCTTCTGCAGCACCTGGGCGGCGACGCCCTCACCCTCGCGGATCAGGCCGAGCAGGATGTGCTCGGTGCCGATGTAGGAGTGGCCGAGCTGGAGCGCCTCGCGCAGGGACAGCTCGAGCACCTTCTTGGCGCGGGGGGTGAACGGGATGTGCCCGCTCGGCGCCTGCTGACCCTGGCCGATGATCTCCTCGACCTGGGCGCGCACCGCCTCGAGCGAGATGTCGAGGCTCTCCAGCGCCTTGGCGGCCACACCCTCGCCCTCGTGGATGAGGCCGAGCAGGATGTGCTCGGTACCGATGTAGTTGTGGGAGAGCATGCGGGCCTCTTCCTGGGCCAGCACGACCACCCGACGGGCTCGGTCTGTGAACCGCTCGAACATGCGCAACGCTCCTCGGGACTTCGGGGGCCCTCCTCACCAGGCGAGGCGAGGGGGGACGTCGAGTACGTCAACCCCACGAACAGCCTACGCGTTCCCGATCAACACCAAAGAGGCATCCGCTGTCAGCGAACAGCCCCCACCGACCCCGGACCGCCCCGGACGTCAGATCCCCTGCGCCGGCGACGTGTCGGCCCGCGCAGGGGATCAGGTGGCCGGCCGGCAGCCGGCGACGGCCATGGTGCGGTGTGCGCTCAGTGAGCGGCGTCGTAGGCCTCGCGCACCTCCGCAGACACTCGGCCACGGTCCGGCACGTCGTAGCCGCTCTCACGCGCCCACTCCCGGATCTCCTTGGCGCTGGGCCCGGTGCCGTTGGCCGACGACGCGGCTGGGCTCGACGCCTTCTTGGTACGCCGCCCCGAGGAGGTCACCTTGCGGGCGTGGCCGACGTAGCTGGACAGGGCGTCGCGCAGGGCGGAGGCGTGCTTGGCGTTGAGATCGATCTCGTAGGAGGTCCCGTCCAGGCCGAAGGTCACGGTCTCCTCGGCTTCGCTCCCGTCCAGATCGTCCTCGAGCACAATGTGGATCTTCTGGGCCATTGTTTACTTTCCTTTGTTCAGGGGGGGACTAATGGGACACCTCGCGGGTTTCCGAGGCTTTTGCACTATGCCACACTCACCCAACCCGGGCGGCTTTGTCCCCAGCAAAATTGATGAGAAAATCATCAACTACCGCTTGTTGTTTGGAAAACACCCCCGCGGGTATATCTCGGGGTTTGGGTGCGCAAGGAGTGCGAGCCACAGGAACTCGTGCCCTCACTGATGAGCGTCCTTCTCGCGTTTCCTCTCCTTCGTCTCGCGCATCCGACGCCCCAGGGTGAACGCCTTCTCGCGGGCGCTGGCTCGCCCCACCATCACGACACCGCCGAGAATCACCATCCCGACCACGATCGCAATCCGCTCGTCGGTGGTGACGCTCTCGTCGAAGCCGCCCTGCCCGAGAAGAACGAGCCATGCGATCAGCGCGCATCCACCACCGACCAGGAATTTCCCCAGGAGACCGAACCGTCGCACCTGTTCGGTCTACCCCGGGTCCGGGCTCCGGAATCCCGCAGGCTCAGCTGTTGCGGGCGAAGACCAGCTCGAGCCCGCGCAGGGTCAACCACGGCGCATGGTCGGTGAAGCACCCGCATTCCCCCAGCACCAGGGGCGCCAGGTGCCCGGTGGCGATCACCCGCACGTCCGCGGTGGCCACGCCCAGCTCCGCGATCATCCGGCTGGCGATTCCCTCCACCTGGGCGGCGACCCCGAAGACCATGCCCGACTGCAGCGCCTCCACGGTGTTCTTGGCGATCACCGACCGGGGCCGGAGCAGCTCGACGTTGCGCAGCTGAGCGCCACGTCGTCCGAGCGCCTCGAGGGAGATCTCGATACCCGGCGCGATGCAGCCCCCGACGTACTGACCGGCGGGGCTCACCACGTCGAAGGTGGTCGCGGTGCCGCCGAAGTCGACGACGATCGCGGGCCCGCCGAAGTCGGTGGCCGCCGCGAGCGCATTGATGATGCGGTCCGAGCCCACCTCACGCGGATTGTCCATCAGCACCGGGACGCCGGTGCGCACGCCGGGTTCCACCACGACGTGCGGTACGTCCGGATAATGCCGGGGCAGCATTTCTCGCCATTCGTGCAGCACGGCCGGAACGGTGGAGCAGACCGCCACGCCGGCCACCTCGGCAAAGGAATCCGCGAGCAGGCCGTGCAGCATCACCCACCACTCGTCGGCGGTACGCCGCGAATCGGTCGAGACGCGCCAGTGCGCGGTGACCCGGCCGTCCACGACGAGCCCGAGAACGGTGTGGGAGTTGCCGATGTCGGCGGCGAGCAGGCTCATCGCGACCTCATTCCCCGTGCACGGTGTGCAGGTCCATCCCCAGGTCGAACACCGTGACCGAGTGGGTCAGCGCCCCGACCGAGATGAAGTCCACCCCGGTCGCGGCCACCTCGCGGGCCCGCTCGATGGTGAGCCCGCCCGAGGCCTCCAGCGTGGCCCGGCCGGCGGTGATCCGGACCGCCTCGGTCATCAGCTCGGTGGACATGTTGTCGAGCATGATCTCCTCGCAGCCCACGGCGAGCAGCTCTCGGAGCTGATCGAGGTCGGTGACCTCGACCTCCACCCGCAGGCCCGGGTGGGCGGCCCGGACGGCCCGCCACGCGGGCACCACTCCCCCGGCGGCCACCACGTGGTTGTCCTTGACCATCGCGCGGTCCGAGAGGCTGAAGCGGTGGTTCACGCCACCGCCGCACCGTACGGCGTACTTCTGCAGCGCCCGGTACATCGGCAGCGTCTTGCGGGTGTCCAGCACCCGGGCGGAGGTGCCGGCCAGGGCGTCGGCCCAGACCGCGGTGGCGGTGGCCACCCCGGAGAGGTGGCTGGCGAAGTTCAGCGCCGTGCGCTCGGCGGTCAGCAGCCCGCGAACCGGCCCGCTGACCCGCATCACCACGTCGCCGGCGCGCACCCGGCTGCCGTCGGAGAGCCGGTCGGCGACCTCGACGTCGGAGCCCATCACGTGGTGGAAGACCAGCGCGGCGATCGCCAACCCGGCCACCGTCCCCGGCTCCCGGGCGCCGAAGTCGGCGGTCCCGCGTGCGTCGGCGGCGATGGTGGCGGTGCTGGTGACGTCCTCGCCGGGCAGGTCCTCGGCCAGCGCGGCGCCGATCGCGTCGACCACCGCCGCCGGGTCGAGGCCGGCCGCGGCCAGCTCCTCCAGGAGCGACGGGGGCAGTCGGTCGGGGATGGGTCCACTCATCGCACGTCCTGGTCGGTGGGCGTCGCGGGGCAGAAGGCGATCGTGACGACCTCGTCGCACATCCGGGCGTCGAAGTGCCCGGCGAAGTCGTCGTCGTCCCGATCGGGGTGGTCCTCGCGCCAGTGCGAGCCGCGGGTCTCCTCGCGGCGCGCGGCCGCACCGGCCAGCGCCGCCGAGATCGTGACCAGGTTGGTGGTCTCCCACGAGTCCTGGTCGACCACCTGCGCCTCCACCTCGGCCAGCTTGTCGATGAGGTCGGCTGACTGCCCCAGCCCGGCGGCGGAGCGCAGGACGCCCGCGTGCGAGGTCATCGCCTCCTGCAGCTCGCGACGTACCGAGCCGCCCACCAGGCCCGCGGTGCGCTCGTCGGTGGCGGGCTCGGACCAGCCCCGCAGCTCGCCGGGCAGCACGGTGGCGATGCGGCGGGAGAACACCAGGCCCTCGAGCAGGGAGTTCGACGCGAGCCGGTTGGCGCCGTGCACCCCGGAGCAGGCGGCCTCACCGGTGGCGTAGAGGCCGGGCAGGTCGCTGCGTCCCCACAGGTCGGTGCGCACCCCGCCCGAGGCGTAGTGGCAGGCGGGTGCGACCGGCACCAGCTCGGTGACCGGGTCGACGCCGTGGGACCGGGTGGTGGCCAGGATCGTCGGGAACCGCTGCTGCCACCAGGCCTCGTCCCCGAGGTGGCGGGCGTCGAGCCACAGGTGCGGGTGCCCGGTCTCGTTCATCCGCCGGGTGATCGCCTTGGCCACCACGTCTCGGGGGGCCAGGTCGGCCAGCTCGTGGAGACCCTGCATGAACCTCCTGCCGTCGAAGTCCACCAGGAAGGCGCCCTCGCCGCGGACGGCCTCGGAGATCAACGGCTGCTGGCCGCGGGAGTCCGGGCCGAGGTACATCACCGTCGGGTGGAACTGGACGAACTCCAGGTCGCGCAGGGTGGCCCCGGCGCGCAGCGCGAGCGCCATCCCGTCCCCGGTGGAGACCGCCGGGTTGGTGGTCTGCGAGAAGACCTGGCCGAGACCGCCGCTGGCCAGCACCACGGCCCGGCAGTGCACCGCACCGACGCCGTCACGCTGTCCCTCCCCCATCACGTGCACGGTCACCCCGGCCACCCCGGCGCGGCCGTCGGGGTCCTCGGGGGAGCTGCCGACGGGGCCGTCGAGCAGCAGGTCGACGGCCAGCGCGTGCTGAATGACCTCGATCTCGGGCGCGAGCTCGACCGCCGCGATGAGGGCCCGCTGGATCTCGGCGCCGGTCGCATCCCCGCCGGCGTGCGCGATCCGGTCCCGGTGGTGCCCGCCCTCGCGGGTCAGCGAGAGCTCCCCGGCATGATCGATGTCGAAGTTGGTGCCCAGCGCGATGAGCTCGTGGACGGCCTCCGGCCCCTCGGTGACCAGCGCCCGGACCGCCTCGAGGTCGCAGGCTCCGGCGCCGGCGACCAGGGTGTCCGCCATGTGCTGCCCGGGGGTGTCGCCGGGGCCCAGCGCGGCCGCGATGCCGCCCTGCGCCCACTGGGTCGACCCGGCGGCCAGCACGTCCTTGGTGATCACCATGACCTTCTCCACCTGGTCCCGCAGCCTCAGCGCCGTGGTCAGCCCGGCGATGCCCGAGCCGATCACCACGACGTCCGCGGCGGTGGTCCAGCCCGGGGGCGGCGCGGTGAGGCGGCCCGGGAGCCGGCGTGCCGGAGTGTCGACCATTCGAGGGAATCTAGTCCAGATCCGGTCGTGCGGTCGGCCAGGTCCGTGAGCGCTCAGCGGGAGGCGAGGGTGTCGCCGCGTTGGAGGCCGCTGCCGGCGACCGCCTCGGCGGGGTCGAACCCGGTCGCCAGGATCCGGTTGTCGGCGTCGACGAACACCACGTGCGGCTGGTGCTCGCGGGCCTCGGCGGTCTCCATCTGGCCGTAGCCGATGAGGATCACCAGGTCGCCGGGGTGCACCAGCCGGGCGGCGGCCCCGTTGATGCCGATCACGCCGGAGCCCCGCTCACCGGCGATGGTGTAGGTCTCCAGCCGCGCGCCGTTGGTGATGTCGACGATGTGCACCTGCTCGCCCGGAAGCAGGTCGGCGGCGTCGAGCAGGTCCTCGTCCACGGTCACCGACCCGACGTAGTGCAGGTCGGCCTGGGTCACGGTGGCCCGGTGGATCTTGCTGGTCATCATGGTCCGCAGCATCAGCTGACTCCCTCGTGTGATCTCGTGCCCGCCACAGGTGTGGTCGAGCCGTTCGTGGGCCCCAGGTCCAGGGGCAGGTTGTCGATCAACCGGGTCGCGCCGACCCGGGCCGCGACCAGCACCCGGCCCTCGGCGGTGGTGCCGTCGCCTTCGGGCAGCGGCCGCAGGTCGCTGCCGGTGACCTCCAGGTAGTCCAGCTCGATGCCCTCGCCGGCCGCGAGCTCGCGCCGGGCGGCCGCCAGGGCCGCGGCGGCGCCGGCGTGCGCTGCCTGCTGAGCGGCCCTCAGCGCCCGGTTCAGCACCAGCGCGCGGGCGCGCTCCGTCTCGTCCAGGTACCGGTTCCGGCTGGACAGCGCGAGCCCGTCGGGGTCGCGGACGGTCTCGGCACCGACCACGTCGAGGTCGAGGCAGAGGTCGGCCACCATCCGGCGGATGAGCGCCAGCTGCTGGTAGTCCTTCTCGCCGAAGACGGCGACGTCGGGCCGGACCAGGCCGAAGAGCTTGGCCACCACGGTGAGAACCCCGCGGAAGTGCCCGGGGCGGGTGCGTCCCTCGAGGACGCCGGCCAGCGGACCCGGGTCGAGGGTCACCTGCGGCTCGCCTCCGGGGTAGACCTCCTCGACCGCCGGGGCGAAGACCACGTCGACGCCCTGCCGGGCGCACAGCTCGAGGTCGTCGTCCAGGGTGCGCGGGTAGCGGTCCAGGTCCTCACCGGCCCCGAACTGGAGCGGGTTGACGAAGACCGAGACCACGACCGGGCCGTCGCCGACCCGGTCCCGGGCCACCCGCAGCAGGCTGGCGTGCCCCTCGTGCAGGGCGCCCATGGTCGGCACCAGCCCGACCGGCCGACCGGCGGCTCGATGGCCCTCGAGCAACGCGGTGAGCTCGGCACGGGTGCGGACCAGGACCGGGGTCAGGGCCCCGGCCATCGCGCGGGTGCTCATCGCTGCGGGACCTCGGGCCGCGTGGTCGCGGCCGCGTCGAGCAGCGCGGTGATCCGGGAGGCCCGGATCGGCAGCAGCCGCCCGTCGACCAGGGCCCGGCCCAGGGTGGCGCGGGCCATCGCGACGTACGACGGCAGCGTGTGCGGCGCGTTGGCCGCGATCTCCTCCAGGTGACCGGCCACGGTGCTGACGTCGCCGCGGACGATCGGCCCGGTCAGGGCGCTGTCCCCCTCGGCGAGAGCGTTGTCCAGGGCAGCGGTGAGCAGCGGGCGCAGCGTGCCGGCGGGGTCGTCGGCCCCGGCCGCGGACAGGATCGCCATCGCCTCGGAGACCAGCGTGACCAGGTGGTTGGCGCCGTGGGCGAGTCCGGCGTGGTAGAGCGTGCGCATCCCCTCGGGCACCGGCATCGCGCGGCCGCCCAGGTCGGCGACCAGCTGCTCGGCCAGCTCCTGGTCGGCGGGGCCGGCGGTGAGGCCGAAGACGCAGCCGGCCAACCGGTCCAGGTCGAGCGCGGTGCCGGTGAACGTCATCGCCGGGTGCACGGCCAGCACCCGGGCGCCCACCTCGGCGGCAGGGGCGAGCACGGCGAGGCCGTGCCGTCCGGAGGTGTGCAGCACGACCTGGCCCTCGTGCAGCGCACCGCTGGCGGCGAGCATCGCGACCACGTTCGGCAGCATGTCGTCGGGCACGGTCAGCAGCAGCAGGTCGCAGGCGCGGGCGACATCGGTGGGCTTGCCGATCTCGACGCCGGGGAGCAGGGCCGCGATCCGGTCGCGGGAGGCATCGGACTCACCCGCAGCGGCCACGACGTCGTGCCCGGCGGCGCGCAGCGCTGCGGCCAGGACGGCGCCGACGCGACCCGCGCCGACCACGCCGATGCGCAGGCTCGTGGTGAGAGGGGGGCGCGCGGTGGAGTGCGCAGGGGGATGCGTCATGTCTCGAACCTTTCGTTCCAGTCCCTCCGACCACCCGTTCCGCCGGGGCCGTGAGGCTCCGGGGCACGGGCCGGTGTGGGTACCGGACGGTGTGCTCGTCGATTGATGCGGGTCACCCGACTGCCGGTGGCTGCGTCAGCGGGACATCTCGAATGTACGCCGCGGTGCCCAGTGGGGTGAACCGAACGGGGGTGTGACGTCCCCGACACCGTCCCGGTCTGGACGGGCCCGTATCCCGGTCAGGCCCGGTCAGCCCTGGTCAGCCCCGGTCGGCCGGGTCAGCGTGCGCCGACCTGCAGCGGCCTCGGGGCCTGGGGCAGCCAGGTGCGGGTCACGTGGTCGACCACGTGCACCCCGTCCGGCGCGGTGATCTCGACCACACCGTCGGGCACGGTGCCCTCGCGCAGCGCGTTGAAGACCGCCCACTCGCGCCGCTTGCGCTTGTTGCGCCAGCTGGTCGCGAAGGACTCCGGGTCGGTCCAGTGCGCGAACTCCTCGCCGTCGAGGTACTTCAGCTCCACGCACAGCCCGAACGGCAGCCCGATCGAGCGCACTCCCACGGGGGTGGTCCGGATCTCCCACTCGAACGCCTTGGTGTAGATGAAGTCCGGCCCGATCGGGAAGCCCCACTCCTCGGCGTTGCGCAGACCGAGATCGAGGTAGCCGCGGCTCTCGGACTCCAGGAAGAGCGGGTGTCGGGGCACCCGGACGATCGACTGCACGTCGCCGACCTGCCAGCTGAGGTCGGCCAGCGACACCTCGCCCTCGGTGGTGAGCACCATGTCGCCGTCCCACTTCCAGGAGTAGCGGGTGCCGACCTGGGCGAAGCACCAGTTGTAGAAGTAGCTCAGCGAGTGCACCGACAGCTCGTGCTGGGCGAGGTGCTCGGCGCCGGCGCGAGCCACGTCGAAGGGGTACGCCGCCTGCCTCAGCCGCCCGGCGAGGCCGCTGCGCTGCGCCGTCTCGGCCACCACCTCCGGGGTGCCGTCGGTGGAGCCGTTGTCCACCACCAGCACCTCGTCGCAGGCGCGCAGCAGCGGGGGCAGCACGAACGGCATCGAGGGTGCCTCGTTCTTGACCCGGAGCACCGCCGTGCTGCCGGCCCGCAGCCCCTCGGGCCGGGCCCAGGGCCAGGTGATGTCGAAGTCGGTGTGGCCCTCCAGGTTGCTGATCCCGGTGGCCGAGCGGGCGCCGCTCACCGGCGGGCGCGCCCGAGCGCCCGGCGCAGACCGCGGCGTACCGACGGCGGGATGGCGGCCCGCACCGAGTGCGGCACCTTCTCGACGATCGCCTCGGTGGGCGCCTGCGGTGCTCCGCCACCCCGACCACCGGGTCCACCGGGGCCCGGGCCGCCGCCCTTGCCCTTGAGCTGACGCTTGGTGCGTTGCTCGGCGGCGACCATCGAGGAGCGGGAGATCGCGGCCGACTCCTCGTACAGGTCGGTGTAGGCCTGACGGAGCTCGTCCAGGTCGTGGTGCACCTCGGGGGTGTCCCCGTCCGGCTCGGCGAGCTTGTTGAGGCTGGTCCAGGTGTCGCCGACCAGCTCGTGCAGGCGCGGCGGCAGGTTGAGGTCCTCGAGCGTCTGGGTCATCCGACGCAGGCTGGGGTCCACGAACCGGTGGCCGTCGCGGATCTGCTCGCTGTCCGCATGCAGCACCCCCTGGAGCCCCAAGGCCTCCCCCACCCACATGCAGGTCTTCGTCCAGTCCTCGAGGAGGTCGCCGTACCGCACGAAGACCCGACCGCCGTCGGCCACGGACTCCCGCGTCGCGCGCTCGGTGTGCAGCAGCATGTTGAGCCACGACGCCGCCAGGTGGGCCGAGCCGAGCCGGTTGGCGTAGTAGGTCTGCTTGCTGCCGACGACCTCGGCCGGCGGCCGCAGCATCGTGGCGAAGACCGGGGTGGCACCGCTGCGGATCGCCGCCACCCGCCACAGCGAGAGGAACCAGCTCAGCCGCGGGTCCTTCACGACCAGCTCCGGGGCGACCGCGAAGTGCGTCTCCAACCACTCGGCGGTGCGGATCCGCTCCGGCTCGCGGGTGGAGACCCGGCCGGTCTCGAACCATGCCTCCGGGCGGGCGTCGCTGACCTGGACCAGCGCCTCCTTGAGCAGCCGGTCGTGGTGCTCCACCGCCCAGGCCGGCTCGCTGAACCCCTTCGGGTTGGTCTCGTCCGGCGCCACCTCCGGCAGCGGGACGTGCAGCCCGAGGATCTGCATCAGTCCCGCCATCGTGCTGGTGCCGCTGCGACCCGCGCCGGCGACGAAGAGGACCTTGCGCGGGTAGTCCTCCTGGTCCGCGGGGTCGGGGGAGGCCGTGGCGGGAGAGGTGCTGGGGCTCGTCACGGTCGGCCAGCCTACCGTCGAGCGCAGTAGTCTCCCGGCAGGACCGGTGCACGCCGGTGGACGACCTGATGCGGCCGTGTGGGGTGGCGCACGGTTGACGGCGTGCCCGACCGGGAATGAGGTCCGGATGAGGTGGGGACAGCGGCGTACGCCGCCGACGGTCAGCGTCGTGGTGCCGGCGTACGACGTCGCGGCGTACCTCCCCGCCTGCCTGGACAGCCTGCTGGCGCAGACCCACGAGCAGCTCGAGGTGGTGGTCGTCGACGACGGCTCCCCCGACGACAGCGGCGCGATCGCGGAGTCCTACGCCGCTGGAGATCCGCGGATCCGGGTGGTGCACACCGCCAACCGCGGCCTCGGCGCGGCACGCAACGAGGGGATCCGGCACGCCGGCGGACAGCTGCTCACCTTCGCCGACTCCGACGACGTGGTCCCGCCGAACGCCTACGCGGTGATGGTGCGCCAGCTGCAGCGGACCGGCTCGGACTTCGTCACCGGCTCCATCGAACGGTGGTCGGGCGACCAGCGTCAGCAGCCGCCCTGGATGCGTCGCCTGCACAAGACCCGCTCCGCGATCACCGTCGAGATGCAGCCCGAGATCCTCGGCGACGTGTTCGCCTGGAACAAGGTGTTCCGGCGCGAGTTCTGGGACGGCGCAGGCCTGTTCTGGCCGGAGGGGATCCGCTACGAGGACCAACCCACCTGCACCCGCGCCTACCTGCGCGCCCGGCGCTTCTCGGTGCTCCCCGATGTGGTCTACCACTGGCGGATCCGCGACGACGGCAGCTCGATCACCCAGCAGCGGTCCTCGATGGAGGACCTGGTCGACCGGTGGACCACCAAGCGGATGTCGCTCAACAGCGTGATCGAGTACGGCGCCCCGCAGGTGACCCGGCTCTTCCGCGACCGGGTGCTGGCCGGCGACCTGCACCGCTACTTCGTGGAGATCCCCGGCTGCAGCGACGAGTGGTGGACGCTGCTGCGCGACGGGGTCCGCGAGTTCTGGGGGCAGCGCTCCCTGGTGCACTCGGGGCTGCCGCCGGTGCACCGGCTGACCGGCTGGCTCGTCGAGCAGGGCCGGCGCGAGGACGCCGCCGCGGTGATGACCTTCGCCACCGAGCTGGGCCGGCCGCTGGACCGGGTGCCGACCTCGCACGGGCCGCGCCTGGACGTGCCGGTCATCGACGTGCGGACCGTGGCCCGTGAGGCGCTGCTGCTGCGGGAGACCGAGCAGGACGCCTGAGTCCCGCCCGGTCCCCACGGCCGGTGCACCCGGGGGGCCCCGGCGAACGGGCCCGGGCCGTCAGCCCAGCAGGCCCTCCTGCTCCAGGAACTGCTGCGCGACGTCGGCGGGCTGGGCGCGGTCGACGGCGACCTGACCGTTCAGCTCGGTGAGCTTCTCGGTGGTCAGCGCCTCCATCAGCGAGTTGAGCAGCTCCTCGACGTCCGGGTTGTCGGCGAGGAACTCGGTGCCGACCGCGGGCACCAGGTTCTGCGCCGGCTGGATCGTCCGGTCGTCCTCGAGCAGCACCAGGCCCTGGGCGTCCAGGGTGCCGTCGGTGGTGGAGGTGAGACCCAGCTCGGACTCGCCGGAGAGCACCGACTGGTAGGTCTGGTCGCTGGCGAAGCCGAGCGGCAGCACCTTCGTCACGTCGATGCCGTAGGTCTCGGTCAGGCCGCCCTCGCAGTCGGGTCGACCCTCGCAGTCCGGCGCCGCGGCAAGCACCACGGAGGTGCCCTCGAGGTCGGAGAGCTTGCTGACGCCCTCGGCCTCGGCGTACTCCGCGCTGACGAAGAACGCGTTGGTGTCGGTGGCCTCCGACGGCTCCAGCAGCGTGATGCTCTCCTGCTCCAGCAGCGGTTGGGCCGCCTCGATCGTCTCCGCCGCGTCGGTGGTGGTCAGCCGCTCGGCGTCGGCCCCGTTGGCCTGGGTGTTGAGGAAGTCGACCAGGCCGCCGACGTACTCCGGCACCACGTCGACGTTCCCGGGGAAACGGCCCATGTAGACGTCGCGGCTGCCGACCAGCTTGACGTCCGGCTCGTACCCGGCGTCGGCGAGCAGCTGCTCGTACATCGCGGCCACCAGCTCGGCCTCGGGGAAGTTCTGGCCCGAGATGGTCACCGTCCCCTTCTCGGCGGCGGCGTCGGACTCGCCGTCGCCGGCGCTGTTGTCGAGGTCGTCCCCGGCGCAGCCGGCGAGGAGCAGGGAGCCGGCTGCCAGGGCAGCGGCCAGGGAGCGTCGTAGCGTCATCAGTCACCTTCTGTGTCCCGCGGCCCGGGGGGCCACGCGTGTCCGGTCGGGCGGCGGACCCGCCCTCAGCCGGCGACGGGGTCGCCGGCCGGGTCAAGGCTACGGGCCTGCCCCACCTCGGGCTCCTCGGCCGTGGCCGGCGTCCGTGGGGTGGGATCGGCCAGTCGCTGGGCGCCGGCGGCCAGCAGCTCCAGAGCCAGGGCGACGACGGCCACGACGACGGCGCCGGCGATCCCCTTGGGGTAGTTGGAGCGGTAGAAGCCGTCGGTGATCACCCGGCCCAGCCCGGGTCCGGCGACCAGCGCGGCGATGGTGGCGGTCGCCCACACCTGCACCAGGGCCAGTCGCAGCCCGGAGACGACCAGCGGCAGCGCCAGCGGCAGCTCGACGCGCAGGAACTTCTGCCGCCCGGTCATCCCCATCCCGTCGGCGGCCTGGCGGACCTCGGCGGGCACCTCGCGCACCGCCGTATAGGCGTTGGTGATGATCGGTGGCAACCCGAACAGGGTGAGCGCGATCAGGGTGGCCAGGCCGGCCCGGCCGTACGGGCCGAGCACGGCGGTGCCGGGGAAGTCGGCGGTCACCAGCAGGGCGAGCAGGGCGAAGGTGGGGATGGCCCGCCCGACGTTGGAGATGTTGATGGCCAGGAAGCCACCGCGGCCCAGGTGACCCAGCCACAGGGCCACCGGCAGCCCGACCAGGACCGCGAGCAGCAGTGCCGTGACCGTGAGCAGCAGCTGTTGGCCCAGCAGCTGGAGCATGCCACCGTCGCCGGTCCAGTTCCGGGCGGTGAGCAGGTAGTCCCAGGTGTCGCCGAAGATGTTCACGACCGCGCCCCCCGGGTCCACGGGGTCAGCACCCGTTGCCCCAGCACCAGCATCGCGTCGAAGGCCACCGCGAGCACCACGCAGAGCACCGAGGCGGTGAGCAGCTGGGCGCGGAAGTTGGTCTGCACCCCGTCGATGATGAGGTTCCCCAGACCCCCGTAGGAGACCAGGGCGCCCACCGTGGTCAGCGCCACGGTCGACACGGTAGCGACCCGCAGCCCGGCCACGATCACCGGCAGCGCCAACGGCAGCTCCACCCGGAACAGCAGCCGGCCGGGACCGTAGCCGAGCCCGGTCGCGGACTCGCGGACGTCCTCGGGCACCGAGCGCAGCCCCTCGAGCATGCTGCGGACCAGGATGGTGAGGGCGTACAGCGCCAACCCGATCACCACCGTGGTGGCGCTCAGCCCGGTGAACGGCACCAGCAGCGGGAACAGCGCCAGCGAGGGGATCGTGTAGATCCCGGTGCTGACGCCGAGGATGCCGGACTCCAGGCGCGGCACCCGTCGCGCCAGCAGCGCCAGCGGGAAGGCGATCAGCACCCCGAGCAGGATCGAGACCACGGTGAGCCCGATGTGCTGGACGGTGGCCTCGACCAGGTCGGCACGCCGGTCCGCGACGTACTCCCCGCACAGCCAGTCGTTGACCACCCGGCTGTAGCAGGCAGGTTCCGCGGCGTCAGCCGCCCTCGGCACGCCCCAGGTCGTTGCTCCGGCGAGGGAGTCGGCGCCGAGTAGGGTCACCGCATGGACGCTACAGGCCGGGATGCGGCGGAACCGATGATCCGGCTCTCCGGCGTGGGGAAGACCTACGACGACGGCACCGTGGCGGTGCAGGCGGTCGACCTCGAGGTGGCTCGCGGCGAGCTGGTGTGCCTGGTGGGACCCTCCGGCTGCGGCAAGTCCACCACCTTGAAGATGATCAACCGGCTGATCGAGCCGACCACCGGGACCATCGAGATCGACGGGCAGGACGTGACCCGGCAGGACCCGGTCAAGCTCCGCCGGGGCATCGGCTACGTCATCCAGCAGGTGGGGCTCTTCCCGCACCAGAAGATCGTCACCAACGTGATGACGGTGCCGCTGCTGTACGGCGAGTCGAAGGCGACGGCGCGGTCCCGGGCCGAGGAGCTGATGGAGCTGGTCGGGCTCGAGCCCGGCACGTACGCCGACCGGTACCCGCACCAGCTCTCCGGCGGGCAGCGGCAGCGCGTCGGGGTCGCCCGGGCGCTGGCCGCGGACCCCCCGGTGCTGCTGATGGACGAGCCGTTCGGTGCCGTGGACCCGGTGGTCCGCGGCCGGCTCCAGGACGAGTTCCTGCGTCTGCAGCACGACCTCGGCAAGACCGTCGTCCTGGTCACCCACGACATCGACGAGGCGGTCCGGATGGGCGACCGGGTGGCGGTCTTCGCCGCCGGCGGCCGGCTGGCGCAGTTCGACACCCCGGCCGCGCTGCTGGGTCGGCCCGCCGACGACTTCGTCGCCGACTTCGTGGGCTCCGAACGGGGGCTGCGGCGGCTGGCGGTCACCCCGCTGGACGTCGACCACCTCGAGCCCCTGGACGGGGTGACCGGCGGGCAGCTGGGCGCCGCGATCGACCTGGACTCCTCGCTGGAGGAGGCGCTGGCCACGATGCTGCGCGACGACAAGGCGATGATCGCGGTCAAGCGAGGGGCCCGGATCGTCGGCGTGCTCACCCCGAACGGCATCCACGCGGCGCTGCGCGCCTCGCTGGCAGCGCCTCACGGGCTGGAGCCGTCGGCGGCGTCCGGGGAGCCGGAGGCGTCCGAGGCCTCGGGGGAGCCGGAGGCGTCCGAGGCCTCTGCCTAGGGGTGGGTGCCGGGCTCCTCGACGTCGACCGGGATGTCGCGGTGCCAGGACTCGGTGACGTAGCTGGTGACCCAGCCCATCGAGGTGTACAAGCCGTTGGCGCCGGTGGAGGAGTCTGCGTCGACCTCGAGCCCGACGCGGTCCCGGCCGCGAGCCGCGGCGTCCGCGATGATCGTGTGCAGCAGCCCCTTGGCGACGCCACGGCCGCGGGCCGCCTCGAGCACCCCGAGGTAGGAGACGTAGGAGCCGTCCGGGCCGCCGGCGCTCTCCGAGACGGTGCCGATCAGGCAGCCGACCGGCGTGCTGCCCTCGTCCTCGAGGAGCTCGGCGAGCCACCAGTGGTCCCAGCGGTGCCCGGGGTCCTCCCGGAGTCGGTGCAGGAACTCCTCGAAGGTCTCCACGAAGTGGTTGAAGTGGTCGACGAACGCGCCCTCGAGCACCTCGTGGAGCTCGCGCAGGTCGTTCTCGTCGGGCAGCCCGGACCCGGCCCGGCGTACCCGGCGGAAGACGACACCCCGGCCCTCCCAGCGGTCCGGGGAGTCGACCAGCCCGGCCTCGTCGGGGGTGACCGGGCGGGACATCTGCCACCAGGTGCGGACCCGTTCGAAGCCGGCCTGCTCGAGCCAGCGGTGCTGCCGCTCGTCGTCGGCGTACGCCCCGGTGTCGATCTGCTGGACCTCGAGCCCGCGCGCGGAGCCGACCGCTCGGGCCTGGCCCACGGCCCACTCCATCAGCACGTCGGAGCAGGCACCGGCGGTCCGCTCGGGCAGTCCCCGTTCGACGATGTGCACGAACAGCATCCGGCCACCGGCGCGGTCGTGCACGCTGCCCCAGGCCCTGATCTCACCGGTGGCGTCGCGGACCACCACGTTCTCCCGGGTGCGCAGCCCCGCCTCGGAGACCTCGACCATCACATCGTCCACACCGGCCGCCGCCCAGCCCCGGCCCTCCCGCTCGTGGTCGCGCAGCAGCCGGGTGAGCCGGGCCACGTCGAACCGGTCCGCCGGGTCCGGGGTGCCGACCTCCCAGCCGGCCGGCAGTACGCCGATCTCCCCCACCAGCTCCTCGGGGTCGGGCTCGAAGCGGCTCTCGTCGGGGATCACGAACCGACATTCTGCCGTACGGCGCTGCTCCGACCGTCCGGCCGGGTGGTGGGCTCTGGCGGGCCTGGCGGTTTCCCCCGACAGGTTCCGGTTTCCCCGGTCAGCCGGGGACTCCGCCCGACTTGTCGGGGCAAACCGGCACTGGTCGGGGGGTGCTCCCCCTGACAGGTTCCGGTTTCCCCGGTCAGCCGGGGAAACCACGCCCGATTCCGCGCCAGGAAGCGCCGACTCGGCGAGGTGCTGCCGACCCAGGCGAGACGCGCCGGCGCGACTCAGGCGCGGTGACGCAACGAGTCAGCCTCGTGCCAGGCGAGGGTGACCGACTCGAGCTCGGCGCGCAGCACGTCCAGCTCCATCTCCAGCTCGGCGACCCGAACGATCGCCTCGGCGGCGCGGGAGTCGGACTCGTCGAGCTGATCGCGCAGCTCGTTCACGGCCAGCTCGGAGAGGTCGGCGCGCCGCGCCTCGGCGCCGAGCTTGCGGGTGGTGTCGGCTGCCCGCTGCTGAGCGGCGACGAGGGCCTGTTCCAGCTCGACGATCGCCTGCTGGCGCTCGTCGATCTCGGCCGCCATGGTCTCGGCGAAGGCCACGTTCTCGGCGGTGCGAGCCGCGGTGATCTCGGCGTACTCGCGGGCCTGCTCGGCCCGGTCCCGTGCCGCGTCCCGACGGCTCTGCGCCAGCTCGGTCAGGGTGATCCGTACGGCGGCACCGCCCAGGACCACGGCCGCGAACGCAGCCACGACCAGCCAGCCCCAGGCGCCACTGAGGACGGCCGCCACCACGGCGACCGCCGAGAGGGCGACCAACAGGCCGGCCACGGTCACCCGCGCACTGCGCTGGCGCCGACGGGTGGTCTGAGCTGCCGATGAGGACCCCGCCACGGTTGCCATGAGGGCAATCTAGGCCGGATCGTCCTCCGATCTGACGCGACACGCGCGCTCGAGCAGCAGCGAGGTGACCACGATCCCCACGCCGCCGACCGCGGCCACGCCGGAACGCCACGCTCGCTGGGCGGCCAGCTCGGACCCGATGCCCAGCCAGCTGATCGCGTACCCGGCGTACACACCCGCTGCCAGGGCCCCCACCAGCGCGCTGGCGCGGGCCATCACCAACCGGTTCACGGCCCGGTGCGGCTCGAGGTGCTCGCGGCGTACCTGCACCGCTTGCCAGGTGACCCAGGCCGTCCCGCCGAGGATCGCGCCCACCAGCAGCAGTGCCAGCGGCTGTCCCCAGCTGACCAGTGGGGCGGTCCCCCGCGCCCACTCCGCGACGGGGTGCAGCAGCCAGCCGGCGACCAGGCCGACGACCACCCAGCCGGTGAGCAGCGCAGGCGAGGTCGGTCGCAGCCGGCCGGTCGGCTCCGGCTCCGGCTCCTCCGGAGACTCCTCAGGCGGCACGGATCAGCGCAGGCTCACTCGAGCTCGAGGTCGAGGTCGTCCCGCCTGGTCAGCCCGTCCTCGCCGACCTTCTCCAGCAGCTCCGCGATCGGGCCCTGACCGGGGAACTCGGCGTCCGGCTCGAGGTCGTGCCACGGCTTGAGCACGAAGCCCCGCTCGGGGGCCCGCGGGTGCGGCAGGGTCAGCGTCGCGTCGTCGGAGCGGCGGTCGCCGACCACGATCAGGTCGACGTCCAGCGTGCGCGGCGCGTTCTGGACCTGCGACCGCTCCCGCTCGTAGGCGTCCTCGATCGCCAACGCCCGGTCCAGCAGCCGGTTCGCGGCCAGGGTGGTGTCGATCAGGACGATCGCGTTGTAGAAGTTGTCCGAGCCCGGGGGGCAGTCGACCGGCTCGGTCTCGTAGACGGCCGAGACGGCGGTGACCCACACGTCCGGGGTGTCGGCGATGGCGTTGACGGCGCCCTGCAGGGTGCTCAGCCGGTCCCCCAGGTTGGATCCCAGCGACAGCACGGCCCGGCGGATGGGTCGCATCTCGCCGGTCAGGGTGTCGGCATCCACGATGTGGGGGTTCGGGGTCTCAGTCACGCTTGGCCCTTCCGAGTGATCGTCAGGGCGACGTCGGAGAACGTCGCCTCGATGGGTGCATCAGGCTTGTGGACCGTGACCCGCGCCCATTGAACACGGGTGTCCATGAGGCACACGTCCGCGATCCGCTGGGTCAGGGTTTCGATCAGGTCGACCGGATCATTCTCCACTGCGGCCTTCACCTTGCTCACGAGACTCCCGTAGTCGACGGTGTCGCGCAAGTTGTCGGAGCGCGCCGCCGTACCGGTGTCCAGACCAAGGGTGAGATCGACCAGGAAGGCCTGCCCGTCGCGGCGTTCATGGTCGAGCACACCGTGGTGCCCGTAGCACTCGATGCCGGTGACAGTCAGCTCGTCGGTGGTCACCCGGTGTCCTCCTGGGTCGGTCCGGGAGCGGTCCCGGTGAGACGGTCCAGCACGGCGAGAGCGTCGCGACAGGCCCTCACATCGTGCACCCGCAGTCCCCACACCCCGCGGCGGGCCAGCTCGACGCAGAGCGCGACGTGGGCGAACTCACGCTGTTCCACCGGACGCGGCGACCCGTCCGGGCCGGCGAGCAGGGAACCGAGGAACGACTTGCGGCTCGCGCCGACCAGCAACGGGTACCCGAGCCCGCTCAGCACGTCCAGACCGCCGAGCAGCTGCCAGTTGTGGTCGCCGCGCTTGGCGAACCCCAGCCCGGGGTCGAGCACGATCCGGTCACTCGCCACACCGGCGGCCAGCAGCACCTCCACCCGGGCGGTCAGCTCCTCGCGGACCGCGGACAGTACGCCGCCGGGCGCCCGTGGGTCGTCGTCGTAGGCGGCGAAGCCGGCCATCCGGTCCGCGTGGGCGCGCCAGTGCATCGCGACGTACGTCGTGCCCGCCTCGGCGACCACGGCCGGCATCCGGGGGTCGGCCAGCCCGCCCGAGACATCGTTGACGATGCTCGCGCCGGCGGCGATCGCGGCCTCGGCCACCTCGGCCCGCATCGTGTCGACCGAGACGACCGCTCCCCCGGCCGTGAGCTCGCGGATCACCGGGACCACCCGGGAGATCTCCTCGGTGGCCAGCGGGCGGGTCGCCCCGGGACGGGTGGACTCACCCCCGATGTCGAGGATGTCGGCGCCGTCGGCGATCAGCCGCCAGCCGTGCTCGACGGCCGCGGCCGGGGCGACGTACCGGCCCCCGTCGGAGAACGAGTCCGGGGTGACGTTGACGACGCCCATCACCCGCGGCAACGATCCGGGCGGTCCGCTGCGGCCCACCCCGTCGGTGGGGTCCCCGGTGTTGTCGACGGCGGGGTCGACCGGGGGGGCGGGCATGGCGGCGAGGCTATCGCGCCCTGCCGCAGCCCCGGGTCCGACTCCAGGACCTGCTGGGCTGTCCTGGCCGGCGGCCGCTGGCCGGCGGTGGCCGGCCGGCGGGGCCGGCCTGGCGGGGCCGGCCTGGCGGTGGCTGGCCCGGCGGGGCTGGCCTGGGCGGTGGTCGGCCGGAATAGCTGGCCGGGGTGGGACCTGTCGGGGCAAACCTCCACTGGTCGGGGGACGCTCCCCCTGACAGGTTCCGGTTTCCCCGGCCAGCCCGAGACCTGTCGGGGCAAACCTCCACTGGTCGGGGGATGCTCCCCCTGACAGGTTCCGGTTTCCCCGGCCGGCCGGGGAAACCGCGAGGGGTCCCGGAGCCGATCCCCGGCACCCCACCGACCGGCGGAGAGGGAGAGAGCGAGGGGGAGAGGGAGCGAGGTCAGCGGTGGTGGATCAGGGCCATGGCCTCGGCGCGGGTGGCCGGGTTGGACAGCATCGCCCCGCGGACCGCGGAGGTGACGGTCCGGGCGCCCGCCTTGCGCACGCCGCGCATCGTCATGCACAGGTGCTCGGCCTCGATCACCACGATGGCACCCCGGGCTTCGAGGATCCGGACCAGGGCGTCGGCGATCTGGGTGGTCAGCCGTTCCTGGACCTGTGGGCGCTGGGCGAAGACATCGACCAGACGGGCCAGCTTGGAGATCCCGGTGATCTTGCCGGACTCGGCCGGGATGTAGCCGACGTGGGCGACCCCGGTGAACGGCACCAGGTGGTGCTCGCACATCGACCACAGCTCGATGTCGCGGACCAGCACCATCTCGTCGTGACCGATGTCGAAGGTGGTGGTGAGGACGTCCTCGGGCTCCATCCGCAGGCCGGCGGTGACCTCGGCGTACGCCCGGGCCACCCGGGCCGGGGTGTCACGCAGCCCCTCGCGGTCCGGGTCCTCGCCGATCGCCAGCAGCAGCTCTCGCACCGCGGCCTCGGCCCGGGGGTGGTCGAACTCGGGCACCTCGGCCGGCGGACGGCTCGGGTTGCTGACCGGTCCCAGGACGCTGGTCACGCAGGCCCGCCGGTGCTGCGCTGTCCCCCCGGCGGCGGGGGCGACGGGGGCGCGGCCGGCCCGCCGAGACCGGGGCCGCCCGAGAGGCCTCCGGGGACGCCGCCGTGGATGTCGCCGCCGGGACCGGGCGGGGTCACGACGACCGCGCCGCTGTCGCCGGCGTGCCCGTTCGCGGCTGCGCGGTCCCGGATCTCCTGCGGGATCTCGATCGGCGGGATCTCCGAGGGGCTGCGGTCCGGCGACCCGGTCCAGGCGGGCCGGGACGGGCGGCGGCGCAGCGGCTCGAAGACCGCGGCGACCTCGGCCTTGTCGAGGGTCTCCTTGTCGAGCAGCGCGAGCACCAGGTCGTCGAGGACGTCCCGGTTCTCCTCGAGGATGTCGAAGGCCTCCTGGTGGGCGGCCGCGAGGAACTTCTTGGTCTCCTCGTCGACGATCGCGGCGATGTTCTCGGAGTAGTTGCGCTGGTGTCCCATGTCGCGACCCAGGAACGGCTCGCCCTGGGCCTCACCCAGCTTGATCGCCCCGAGCCGCTCGGTCATGCCGTACTGGGTGACCATCGCCCGCGCCAGGCTGGTGGCCTTCTCGATGTCGTTCCCGGCCCCGGTGGTGGGGTCGTGGAAGACCATCTCCTCGGCGGCCCGGCCGCCGAGCATGTAGGCCAGCTTGTCCAGCATCTCCGAACGGGTCTGGGAGTACTTGTCCTCGTCGGGCAGCACCATCGTGTAGCCGAGCGCCCGGCCCCGCGGGAGGATCGTGATCTTGTGCACCGGGTCGGTGCCGGGCAGCGCTGCGGCCACCAGGGCGTGCCCGCCCTCGTGGTAGGCGGTGATGAGCTTCTCCTTCTCGCTCATCAACCTCGAGCTGCGCTGCGGGCCCGCGATCACCCGGTCGATCGCCTCGTCCAGCGACTCGTTGGTGATCTGCTTCTGGTTGTTGCGGGCGGTCAGCAGGGCGGCCTCGTTGAGCACGTTGGCCAGGTCCGCGCCGGTGAAGCCGGGGGTACGCCGGGCGTACGACATCAGGTCGATGTCCGGCGACATCGGCTTGCCGCGGGAGTGCACCTCGAGGATCCGCGCGCGGCCGGCCAGGTCCGGGGCGTCGACGCCGATCTGGCGGTCGAATCGTCCGGGACGCAGCAGCGCCGGGTCGAGGACGTCGGGACGGTTGGTCGCGGCGATGAGGATGACCCCGCCGCGGACGTCGAAGCCGTCCATCTCGACCAGCAGCTGGTTGAGGGTCTGCTCGCGCTCGTCGTGACCGCCGCCCATGCCGGCGCCGCGGTGCCGTCCGACGGCGTCGATCTCGTCGATGAAGACGATCGCCGGGGCGTTCTCCTTGGCCTGCTCGAACAGGTCGCGCACCCGGGAGGCACCCACACCGACGAACATCTCGACGAAGTCCGAGCCGGAGATGGAGTAGAAGGGCACGCCGGCCTCGCCGGCGACCGCCCGGGCGAGCAGCGTCTTGCCGGTGCCGGGCGGGCCGTAGAGCAGCACGCCCTTGGGGATCTTCGCGCCGACGGCCTGGAACTTGGCAGGCTCCTGGAGGAACTCCTTGATCTCGCCGAGCTCCTCGATCGCCTCGTTGCACCCGGCCACGTCGGCGAACGTGCTCTTCGGCATGTCCTTGGAGATCAGCTTCGCCTTGGACTTGGCGAACTGCATCACGCCGCGGCCGCCACCGCCCTGGAAGTGGTTCAGCAGGAACAGGAAGACCACGATGATCAGCAGGATCGGCAGGAACATGCTCAGCAGCGAGCCGATCAGGCTGGGCTGCGGGTTCGTGGAGTTCGACTCCTCGATGGTGCCGGCATCGACCTGCTCGGCCACGGCCGCGAGGATCGTCTCCTGCTGGCCCTGGATGTACTGGGTGGTGACCTCGGCGCCCTCGGATCGGACGCCGTCGTCGAGGACTGCCTCGATCTTCTGGTCACCGTCGATGAAGGTGATCTCCTTCACCTCGCCGGCCTCGACGTACTCCACCAGCCGGGAGGTGGTGATCTCCTGCCCCCCGCTGCTGGGCGCGAGGAACTGCAGGGCGAGCAGCACGCCGATCACGAGGACGACGATCAGCAGCCAGGGACCCTTGAATATGCGCTTCACAGACTTCTTCCGAACGCGTGCCGGACGGCCGTCCGGCGGTGCCGGACGGGTCGCTCATTGGACTGACGACGGTACACGTCGTCGACAATCAGCCTTCTCCCAGTATGTCCCCGCCGACGGGCACCCCGACAGGCGTCGGCTCAGGAGTAGACGTGCGGCGCCAAGGTGCCGATGTCGCGCAGGTTGCGGTACTTCTCCCGGTAGTCCAGGCCGTACCCGACGACGAACTCGTTGGGGATGTCCCAGCCGACGTACTTCACCTCGACCGGCATCTGCAGGGCCTCCGGCTTGCGCAGCAGCGTGGCGATCTCGACGCTGGCGGGGTTGCGGGAGCTGAGGTTCGAGGTCAGCCAGGACAGGGTCAGGCCGGTGTCGATGATCTCGTCGACGATCACCACGTGACGACCCGAGATGTCGGTGTCCAGGTCCTTGAGGATCCGGACCACCCCGCTGGACTTGGTGCCCGAGCCGTACGACGAGACCGCCATCCAGTCCATCTCCAGGTGCCGGGAGAAGCTGCGCGCCATGTCGGCCATCACCATCACGGCGCCGCGCAGGATGCCGACGATCAGCAGGTCCTGCCCGTCGTAGTCGCGCTCGATCTCCTCGGCCAGCTCCTGGATCCGAGCCTGGATCTGCGCCTCGGTGAAGAGGACGGAGACGAGGTCGTTCTCGACGTGCGCGGAGTCCATGGGCACACCCTAGGCGGTGACCGGACGGTCCTCGGAACCGCCCGATCACCGCCGGGTCACCACCTCGTCGAGGACGGGACGGCCTCAGCGCGTGCGGCGCTGGGGCTTCACCTTCAGCACGTGCACGTCGCTGGAGGGGTTCACGTTGTCGGCGCCCTTGAAGACCGCCTTGATCCGGTACTTCCCGGGCTTGCGGCCCGGCAGGTTGAGCCGCATCTTGCCCTCGCGGCCCCTGCCGAGGGTGAACGAGCGCAGCTTGGTGCCGTTGACCCGCACCACCACGTCGCCGACGACCGGCTTCACGTCCGGGCTGGTCACCTTGACCGTCACCTTGCCCCGCGTCCTCGGCTGGGTGGCCTTGCGATCGGTCCACACCTCGGTGCGCGAGTCGGCCTTGCGCACCAGCTGCAGCTCGGTGTCGGGGACGTTGACGATGTCACCGCCACGGGCCCGGTAGTCGGCCCCGGTCCTCAGGGTCTGGAACGGGTCAGCGGTGCCGCTCGGGACTGGAGAACTTCAGCTGGTACCAGGTGTTCGGGCCACCGGGGACGTAGAGCCGGAACCAGCCGTGCGGCTCACCGCCGGCGGGGTCGGCATAGGTCAGCCAGGACGCCCGGGGCTTGCGCTCCCAGGGCACGAAGGCCTGGACGAGCACGTTGTCACGGGGCCGGCCGGCCTGGTCGACGACGACGCCCTGGATCCAGGTGCGCCCCGCCGGCGGAGCGTCGGGGGTCAGCTGGGCGGCCAGGGTGGGGGCGGCTCCGCCGTCCGCGGTGGGGGCGGCGGTCGCCGTCACCGAGGGGGCCGAGACGAAGGTCAGACCGCCGATCAGGACGGCGGCCACGAGGGGGATTCTGCGCATGGGGGGACATCTCCTTGTTCCGGCCCGATGGGGGCGGACCGGCGTCCAGGCTAGGTCGGTCCGCGGGCCGCACCGACGACTCAGGGCCGATTCCACCGATCGGCTCCAGGGACCACCCGATCGGGCCATGCGGACGGTGTCCGGCTACCCCGGCAGGTCGGTGCTCCGCGAGGCCTCGGCGCCGCGATCGAGCCGGAGCCAGCCGTCGCGTCGGGTCCCCCGGACGTGCCCGGGCAGGTCGATCCACTTCTGGCCGTGCCAGTCGGTGACCAGGGCGTCCAGGGCGAGCACGTGGTGGCGGAACAGCTCGGAGGCGGGCTGCCCGCCTCGAGCGCGGCCAGGCGGAGCACCCGACGTCGTACGGCCGGGGGGTGCGCGGCCAGCGTCTCGACGGGCAGCCGCGGCGACCGGCCGGGCTGTCCGGAGGCCGGGGGGCCGTGGGGCTCAGCGGTCTCAGCCGTCTTAGCGGTGGCAGCGGGCTCAGCGGAGGCAGCGGTGCGCAGCTCGTCGTACGCCGCCTGCGCCACCGTCGTCGAGCAGCTCGGTGTCCTCGCGCAGCTGGTCGGCGGTCCGGGCCAGGGTGGCGGCCACCCCGGGCCCGAGCTCCCGCTCGAGCAGCGGCAGCACCCGGGTGCGGACCCGGACCCGGGTGTAGCCGGGGTCCTCGTTGTGCGGGTCGCTCCACACCGGGTGTCCCTCGACCTGGCAGGCGGTGACCGTGTCGTCGCGGGAGACGTCGAGCAGCGGGCGGCGGTAGCGGTCGAAAGCGCGGCGCATCCCAGCCAGCGATCGCGCCCCGGACCCGCGGGCCAGCCCGAGCAGCACGGTCTCGGCCTGGTCGTCGCGGGTGTGGCCGAGCAGCACGACGGCGGCGTCGACCGAGTCCGCGACCTGGCCGAGCACGGCGTACCGGGCCTCGCGCGCGGCCGCCTCCGGTCCCGAGCCCGGCACCGGAGACCGAGACCCGGGCGGTGACGGTCTCGTCGGCGCCGATCACGGCCATCCGCTGGACCACCAGGGCCGCCACCTCACCCGAGCCCTCCTGCAGCCCGTGGTCGACGGTGACGCCGACCACCCGCCAGCCGCCGGCACGGGCCTCGGCGACGGTCGCGGCCAGCAACGCGGTCGAGTCGGCGCCGCCGGAGCAGGCGACCAGCACGGTGCTGCCCGCCGGGACGTCGCTCAGCGCGCGGCGCACCCCGCGGCGTACGGCGGCGACGCAGGGATGCAGGGGCACGACGGCCGCACCGCCTCAGTGCACCCGGTCGACCCAGACGGCCGGGTCGGCGATCTCGGCGCGGGTCGGCAGGTGGTCCGGCGAGGCGAAGACCGCGTTGAAGTCGTCCATCCCGACCTTGTCGACCACGGCGCGGACGAAGGCGGCCCCGTCGCGGTACTGCGCCATCTTCGCGTCCAGCCCCAGCAGCCGACGCAGGATCCGGTCGAGGGTGCCGACGCCCTGGCGCCGCCGGTCGAAGCCGGCGCGGATCTTCTCGACGCTGGGGATGACCGTGGGCCCGACCCCGTCCATCACCACGTCGGCGTGCCCCTCGAGCAACGACATCACCGCGGTGACCCGGTCGAGGATCTCCTTCTGCTCCGGGCTGCCCATGATGTCCAGCAGGCTGCCCCCGGCGCGTCCTCCCCGGACCGCCTGGACGACCCGGCCGAGGGTGTCCTCGAGCGAGGTCGAGGAGCCCATCGTGTCGGCGAGCGCGGTGATCTCGGAGAAGAGATGGTCGCGCATCCACGGCACCGCCGTGAACTGCACCCGGTGGGTCTCCTCGTGCAGGCAGACCCAGAGCCGGAAGTCGGACGGGTCCGCGCCGAGCTCCCGCTCGACGTGGACGATGTTGGGGGCGACCAGCAGCAGCCGGCCGTGCGGGTCGTGGAACGGGTCGAACTGGCCCAGCACCTTGCCGGCCAGGAAGCCGAGCAGGGCGCCGACCTCGGCGCCGGTGATCCGGGAGCCGACGGCCAGCGCCAGGCCGCTGGGCGGCTTCTTCTCGGTGAGCCGGTCCACGATCGGCGCCAGCACGGTGGCGAAGCCCTCGGCGTTGGCCTGCACCCATCCCGGCCGGTCGACCACCAGCACCGGAGCCTTCCGGTCCTCGGCGACCAGGCCGGTGAACTCGGCCACCAGGCCCGTGGACCGGTCGGCGTCGGCGCGCAGCTCGGCCACTGCGGCGTCGGCCTCGGCGCGGGTCACCGTGGGGCCGTCCCCGGCCAGCCGCGAGCCCAACGAGACCGCCAGGTCCCAGTCGATCATCCGGGGCGGCTCGATCGTGGTCATGAGGCGACCGTACCCGGCGGGTGTCTCCCCTCCCCCGCCCGCGTGAGCGGTCGCCTCCTCGGGTCGCGCTCGACCCCGAGTCGGCGCTGGTCCGGCGGCGCGGCGCAGGACCGCGGCCCGCTCAGGCGCCGCAGCGGCAGGCCCCGAGCGCACCGGCGGCGCTGTCCATCGCCTCGCGGGCATCCAGGGTGTCCGGGACGGCCACCCGGTCGGCCATCAGCACGAAGAGCATCGGCACCCCGTCGACGCCGGTGGCGATCCCGGCCAGCGAGCTGACGTTGGTCAGGGTGCCGGTCTTGGCGCGCACCCGTCCCCGCCCCGGCGGCGGCCCCTCGTCGAAACGGACCGCGAGCGAGCCGGTGAACCCGGCCACCGGCAACGACGTGAGCGCGGTCCGCGCCAGAGGCTCGGTGGCGGCGACGGCGAGCACGTCGAGCAGGGTCCGGGGGGTGATCCGGTTGCGCCGGGAGAGTCCGCTGCCGTCGTGGAGGACGAGTCCGCGGGTGTCGACACCGAGGTCCGTCAGCGCCGCGACGGTGCCGGCCGACCCGTCGGCGAAGGTCCCGCTGCCGCCACTGGCCAGGCCGACGTGGTGGGCCAACACCTCGGCGGCCTCGTTGTCGCTGACCAGCAGCACCCGGTCGACCACCTCGGCCACCGACGGGCCCTCGACCAGGGCGACCGGCTCGGCCGCGGTCGGGGCCTGCTTCGGCTCCGGCTCGGCGGCGACCTCGATCCCGGCCCGGCCCAGGGCGCCGGCGAAGGCGGTGGCCGCCGCCAGCGGCGGGTCCGCGACCCGTCCGTACCCGACCGCGGGGCGACCCTCGTCGACCCAGAGCGCACTGATCCGCGAGACGATCCCGTCCGGCACGTAGTCGGCTCGCCACGCGTCGTTGACGCCGTCGCCGGAGAAGAGGGTGGCGTCGTACCGGAGCCTGACCCGGCGGATCCCGTCCGCCCGCAGCCGCTCGGCCGTCCGCTCCGCCAGCGTGGTCACGTCGGCCCGGGCCGGGTAGGTGTCGACCGCCACCGGCTCGGCGGCCAGCAGCGGGTCCCCGCCGCCGACCAGGAAGAGGGTGTTGCCGCGGCGCAGCGTGCTGGTGACGAAGCGCTCCTCGGGATCCAGGACGGTGAGAGCGGCCACCGCGGTCAGCAGCTTGGTGGTCGAGGCGGGGATGGCCGCGCCGTTCCCGCGGCGGAAGACCAGCGGCCCGCCGTCGAGCCCCGACACCGCGGCCAGCACGTGCGGCCCGAGGTCCGGGTCGTCGAGGTACGGCGCGAGCGCCCGTCGTACCGCCGCCGCGTCGAGCGCGCCGCCACCGCGGGCTGCCGAGGTGCTGACGGGCGGGGCGACGAGCGGGGGCTCCACGACCTCGGGCAGCTCCAGGCCGGGGGGCGGCGCGACCAGGGCCGGTTCCGTCGGCTGCGCCGGGCCGACGCGCAGATACCGGTCGACCAGGTCGAAGCGGTAGGCCGCTGCGGCGCCGGCGAGCAGCGCCAGGACGGTGAGCACGGCGATCCAGCGTCCGGTGCGTCGGCCACGGGGCGCCCGCGGGGCTCGCGGGGGTCGGCGGGTCGCCGATCGCCCGTCCGTGGGGCCGGCCCGACCCGTACCAGCCTGCGACACCCGAAGCCTCCCCCTGCCTGTGTGTGCCATTGTGCGCGACAATGCTCCCGGGTCCCTGGCGGACCCACCCTGACCTGAGGGCCCGGCAACCGGGCCCGCACGAGATTCGCGGAGGCTGGCGTGCTGGAGTTCGACGTACTGGTGGAGATCCCCAAGGGCGTGCGCAACAAGTATGAGGTCGACCATGAGTCAGGCAGGCTCCGGCTCGACCGCACCCTGTTCACCTCGACGCAGTACCCGGCCGACTACGGCTACATCGAGGACACCCTGGGCATGGACGGCGACCCGCTGGACGCCATGGTGATCCTCCAGGAGCCGACCTTCCCGGGCTGCCTGATCAAGTGCCGCGCGATCGGCATGTTCCGGATGACCGACGAGGCCGGCGGCGACGACAAGGTGCTGTGCGTGCCGGCGACCGACCCGCGACTGGAGCACCTGCGCGACATCAGCCACGTCTCCAAGTTCGACCGGCTGGAGATCCAGCACTTCTTCGAGGTCTACAAGGACCTCGAGCCCGGCAAGTCCGTCGAGGGCGCCGAGTGGGTCGGCCGGTCCGAGGCCGAGGACGAGGTGCGTGCCTCGTTCCAGCGGGAGAAGGACAACCTCGGCAGTCACTGAGCCACTGGTCCGCCGCCGTCGCTGGTCCGCCGCCGCCGCTGGTCCGCCGCCGCCGTCGCTTCATCACGGTATGTCGGTGAAGCCGCACTCCCCGTGACGCACCGTCACTTCCCCGGGCATGCTCGCCCCGGGAAGTGACGGTTCACCTGCAGACCGTGATGAAACCGCAGCGGCCGCCGGACCCGCCCGTTGGGCCGGTCAGTTCCCGAGCAGGTCCGGCGAGCGCAGCATCTCCGGAGGTACGCCGAACCCGTCGACGAGGTCGTCGGCGAGCGGCCGGAGCTTGCGGCACAGCGAGCTGATCTCGCGGCTGATCGCCTTGGACCGGGTCACCGAGAGCCGGCCGTGCTCCATGAACCAGGCCCGGTCCGCCTCGATCGTCGACAGCGCGTGCAGGTCGCAGAGCAGGTTCAGGGCCACCTTGAGGTCACCGTCGGCCAGCTCGGCGGTCCGGGCCGTGAACGACTCGAGCACGATCCGCTCCACGTGCGCCCTGGCTGCGGCGATGACGTGGTCCTGCACCCGGGAGAAGACCTCGCCCGGGTTCATCCCGTTGTCGATGCCCCGCTTGAGCCGGCGGGCCACCCCGGCGATCATGTGCTCCTCGCGGAACCGCAGCATCGTCAGCTGGTAGTCCGGGTCGAGCAGCCCGGCCTCCTGGTCCCAGTCGTCGCCGCCGGGCAGCAGGTCGCGGACCCGCTCCAGCAGCTTGTGGACCGCGGTCTTCTCCAGCACCGTGTCCACGGCGAGGTTGGCCACGAAGCGGACCATCCCCAGCTGGTCCATCTCCTCGAACTCGCTGGCGTAGTTGGTGAGCAGCCCCTTCGCGACCAGCTGGAGCAGGACGTGGTTGTCGCCCTCGAAGGTGGTGAAGACGTCGGTGTCGGCCTTGAGCGCGGCGAACCGGTTCACCGCCAGGTAGCCGGCGCCGCCGCAGGCCTCCCGGCACTCCTGGATCGTGCGGGTGCCGTGCCAGGTGCCGAGCGCCTTGATTCCGGCGGCGCGGGACTCGAGCTCACGACGCCGCTGGTCGGCGTCCTCCTCGCTCTCGTCGGCACGGGTGGTGCCGGCCTGGCTGCCGCTCTCGGAGGAGATGGTCTCGTGCAGGGCGGTCGCGAGGTCCTCCTGGGCGAAGTGCAGCGCGTAGGTGCGGGCCAGCAGCGGCAGCAACCGGCGTTGGTGCAGCCCGTAGTCGAGCAGCAGCTCCTCCTGGCCGTCCCCGGTGGCCTCGAACTGGCGCCGGCGAAGGGCGTACTTGACCGCGAGCGTCATCGCCACCTTGCTGGCGTAGATCCCGGCTCCACCGACGCAGACCCGCCCGGTGATCAGGGTGCCGAGCATGGTGAAGAACCGCTTGTCGGGATTCTCGATGTCGCTGGTGTAGACCCCGGAGGCCGAGACGTCGGCGAACTGGTTGAGCAGGTTCCCGCGCGGCACCCGGACACCGTCGAACCAGAGCCGTCCGTTGTCGACCCCGTTCAGGCCCATCTTCAACCCGTCGTCCTCGATCCGGACGCCGGGAGCCGGTCGGCCGTCGACCCGGATCGGCACCACGAAGGCGTGCACGCCGCGGGACTCACCGCCCACCTCGAGCTGGGCGAAGACCACCGCCAGCTCGGCATGCACGGCCGCGTTGCCGATGTAGTCCTTGCGGGCCTCCTCGTAGGTGGTGGTGATCACGAACTCCTCGGTCGCCACGTCGTACGTCGCGACGGTGCCGATCGCCTGCACGTTGGAGCCGTGGGCGCTCTCGGTCATCGCGAAGCAGCCCATCAGCCGGCCGCTCACCAGGTCCGCCAGGTACGCCTCGTGGTGGGCCTCGGTGCCCAGCTGGAGGATCGCGCCACCGAAGAGACCGAACTGGACCCCGACCTTCACCAGCACCGAGAGGTCCCCGAAGGCCAGCGTCTCGAAGGCCGCCACCGAGGCGCCGAGGTCGCCGGCGCCGCCGTACTCGACCGGGAAGCCCATCCCGGTCTGGCCGGTGCCGGCCATCTCCACCACGACGTCCTTGACCCGCTCGCGGAACTCCTCCCGCGTCATCTCCTCGGCATCGGTGAGGATCGAGGCGTGCTCGGCGAGGTTGCCGCGGACCAGGTCGCGGACCTCGGCGTACCGCCCGTCCAACAGCCGGCGCAGCGACGGGACGTCCACCTCCGGCTGCCGGTAGCCGGAGCGGTCCTCCACGTCGCCATCGGCGTCGTGACCCGGGGCGGCCCCACCGGTGGCCGGGACGTCGTCGGCAGCGGACGGGGGCACGGTGTGGGTGGCCATCCCCCCAAGTTACCCGCCGGTCGAGGCGCGGGTCAGGTGTTCCGCGTCACGGCCGGGCGAAGAAGGTCGGCGGCGTCCAGGCGTACATCGACGTCTCCTCGACCGGTCGCCCGGCCCGGGGGGCGTGGATGATCTGGTCGCTGCCGGTGTACAGCGCCACGTGGTAGATCGACGACGGGTTGCTGCTGGAACCCCAGAAGACCAGGTCCCCCGGCTGCAGCGACGTGGGGGCGACGGGCGTCGCGCTCTGGTACTGCGCCACCGAGTAGTGCGGCAGGCTGCGACCACCCTCGCGCCAGGCCATCATCGTCAGCCCCGAGCAGTCCCAGGCGGACGGCCCGGCAGCACCCCAGCGGTACGGCTCCCCGAGCTGAGCACGGGCGAAGGCGATGACCGCCGCCGCGCCGGACGCGGCCGGCGGAGGGGGCTCGGTCACCGGCGGCGGATCGCCGGCCGGGGGCGGGCCGGGATCGGCGGGCGCCTCCGGGGCCGGGGTCTCGGTCGGAGTCTCGGCCGGGGTCTCCGCGGGGGTCTCGGTCGGGGTCTCGGTCGGGTCGACCGGCGGGCCGTCGGCCGTCGGCGTCGGTGTGGCCGTCGGTGAGGGCGTCGCCGTGAGGGCCTGCTGGGCGGCCGCCGCACGCGCCCGATCTGCCGCGCGGGCAGCAGCCGCCTGCGCGGCGGCCTCCTCGAGGGCCGCCTGGCGCTGCTCGGCCAGCGCGACGCTGATGCCCTCCAGCCGGGCGAGGTCGGCGAGCAGCACCAGCTTCCGCTCCGCCACCGCTCGCGCCTCGTCGAGCGCCCCTCGGGCGGCCTCCTGGGCCCGCTCGCGGGCGGTGTCGGCGGCCCGACGAGACGTCTCGGCCTCCGCCCTGGCCAGCTCCGCCTGGTCCGCGGACACCTCGGCCAGGGTGGCCGCGGCCCGGAACTCGTCGTACCGCCCGTCCAGCGCGTCCTCGGCGTTGCGCATGGTGGCCGCACGGTCCAGGACCATGGTGAGCCCGTCGGACCGGGTGATCGCCACGAGTGCGGTCAGTCCGGGGGCCAGCCGGTAGCTGGTGCCGATCGCGTCGGCGTAGGCGTCCCGCTGGTGCGCCACGTCGGCGGTCGCCGCACCGGCCAGCCGATCGGCCGCGGCGGCGGCGCGGCGGGTGAGCCGGGCGTGGTGCCGGGCGCCGTTGAAGGCCTCGGCAGCCCGGGCGGCCAGCACCGCGGCCAGCTCGGCACGCTGGTTGGCCTGGGCCAGCTCCGCACGGACCGCTGCGACGTCGGTGGCGCGCTCGGCCACCTGCCGCTGCGCCTGGCGGACCTCCTGTTGATCGGGCACGTGGTCGTCGGCTCGCGCCTCGGTCGGCACCACCGCGGTCAGCCCGGTGACCAGGCACGCCAGGGCCACCGCCGTGGTCAGCCGCCCCGAGCGAACCGCGGAGCGCGCCGTCGCGGCGTCGTACGACGCGGGACGGTCGCTCGGCCGTCGGAGCTGTCGGAGGATCCGCACGGCAGGGCACCTCATCGGTCGGGAGCGGCGGCTCGGACGGGCCGGCGCGGGGGGCTACGCCCCAGATGTCCCCTGCGACGCACCGGGCACGCTAGTGCTCCACAGCCCCGCGCGCCACATTTTCCTCAACTTTCCCATCGAGGCCCGGCGTGTCGGCTTGACGAACTACACCGCTGTCATTCGTCTGCAGCCTTGACGAGCGCCCGCGCCGACGGGTCAGTCGCGGTGGACCGGCACCGCGGAGGTGGTGGTCGTCGGGTGCGACGCCAGCCCGTGGTGCTCGAACTTCTGGCCGCTGGCCACGCCACCGAGATAGAAGGCGATGAGCGCGATCATGATGCCCGCCACGTCGTCGGCGACGTAGTGCCAGCCGAAGTACAGGGTGGCCACGATCGTCAACCCGAAGTTGGTCCAGAAGACCGCCTTGAGGATCCGCGAGCGCAACGTGTACTGCACCATCAGCGCGAAGAGCAGCGTGATCGCGGTGTGCAGCGAGGCGAACCCGGCCACCGACTGCACCGCTCCCTCGACGCCACCGTTCACCACGTCCTGGCGCGCGTAGAACAACGAGTCCATCAGCGACGTGGTCGGGGTGTGCGCGAGGTCGGTGTAGAGCTGCACGTAGCGGAAGCCCGGACCCAGCGTCGGCAGCGCGTAGTACGACAGGGTGCCCAGGGTCCAGGCCACGCACTGCGAGGTGGCGAACCAGTAGCCGATCGACAAGTTCCGCGACCACACCAGCCAGGCGGTCAGCCCCAGCGGCACCAGCGGCAGGAACCACAGGTAGATGTAGGACAGCCCCCACGCGGTGACGTCGGTGCCGAGCACCGCGTGCAGGACCGTGGCCGGCTCGTTGCCGAAGAACAGCGCTCGGTCCAGGATGTGCAGCTCGCGGTCGTACTTGGTCGGCCCCATGACGAAGGGCAGGAACGACTTGAGGTTCCGGTAGCTCACGTAGACGACGTAGAAGCAGATGATCCCCAGTGCGACCAGGGTCAGCCGCTCCCTGTTCCAGTGCTGTCGCAACCGTGCCCGGACGATCGGGAGCATCGCCCGCGGGTCCAGCTTCGAGTACCACAGCGTCCGCGGCAGCAGGTCGAGCGCCAGCGCACCGGTCAGCAGCAGCGGCAGCCGCAGCCACGAGGGCCCGAGGAAGCTGCCCTCGGGGTCGGCCAGCCGCTTGTCGTAGACGAGGGCCGCGATGACCGCCAGTCCGCCCATGAGGACGGCGTTGCCCACCAGCAGGGCGTAGGCGCGGCGATACATCGGGCCAGTCTAGGGACGCGGGGTCGACCCGGGGTCATCCCCGGGGGGTGGGACGACCGCCAGCCTGGTCCCGTCGACCCCCAGTCTGACCCGGTCCCCGGGACCCGGATGCCGGTCCAGACGGGCCACCGCGTCGATCTCCCCGATCCCGTCGGCCTCGACCACCAGCCGGACCAGCTCGGGGGTGGTCCGGGCCGAGATCACCCGCGCGCCGATGGCGCCCTCGGCGGCCTCGACCAGCGCCGAGCGACGGACGGCGACCGCGACCTCCCGCCCCGCGTCCGGGCCCCGGTCGAGGCTCGCGGCGCCCAGCAGCAGCCGCGCGGCGGGTCCGAGGAGCACCCGGGCGTACCCCAGGAACAGGGCGGTCTCCGGGTCGGCCGGTGCGCGCCACACCTCGTCGATCCCGCCGTGCTGGACCACCCGGCCGGAGCGCATCACCGCCAGCCGGTCGGCGACCGCGAACGCCTCGTCGTGGTCGTGGGTGACCATCAGCGCGGTGGTGCCGGAGCGGGTCAGGATCCCCCGCAGGTCGCGGCCCAGCCGCTCCCGCAGCCCCGCGTCCAGCGCGGAGAGCGGCTCGTCGAGCAGCAGCAGCCGCGGCTCGACCGCCAGCGAGCGGGCCAGGGCGACGCGTTGCCGCTCGCCACCCGAGAGCGTGCCCGGGGACCGGTCGGCGTACCCGGTGAGGCCGACCAGGTCGAGCAGCTCGTCGACCCGTTCGCCGATCGCCGCGCGGGACGGGCGGGGGCGGCGCAGCCGCAGCGCATAGCCGACGTTGCCCGCCACGCTGAGGTGTCCGAACAGCTGCCCGTCCTGGAACATCAGCGCGAACCCGCGCCGGTGCGTGGGCACCCGGGAGAGGTCGCGGCCGTCCCAGGAGATCGACCCGGTGCACGGCTCCAGCCCGGCGACCGCCCGCAGCAGCGTGGACTTGCCGCACCCGGACGGGCCGAGCACCGCGAGCACGTGCCCGTCGGCCAGGTCCAGCGTGACGTCCCGGACCGCGGGCTCGCCGTCGTACGCCACGCCCACCTCACCCAGCTCGAGCATCAGAACGCCCCGATCGACGGTGCGCGCAGCCGTTCCACGGCCACCATCACCAGCGCGGTCGCGGCGGCGAGGACGACCGACGCGGCGAGCGCCATCCCGTAGTTGGCCTCGCCGGGGCTGCCCAGCAACCGGTAGATCACCACCGGCAGCGTCGGGCTCTCGGCGCGGGCGAGGAACGAGGTGGCCCCGAACTCCCCCAGTGAGACCGCGAACCCGAAGCCGGCCGCCGCCAGCAGCGGCTTCCACAGCACCGGCAGGTCGACGGTGGCGACCGCACGCAGCGGCCCCGCCCCCAGCGACGCGGCGGCCTGACGCTGCCGGTCGTCGACCCCCTCGAGCACCGGTACCAGGGTCCGCACGATCAGCGGCAGCGCCACCAGGGCCTGGGCGATCGGCACCAGCAGCGGGCTGTCGCGCAGGTCGACCGGGGGCGAGTCCAGGGTGATCAGGAAGCCGAAGCCGAGCGTGACCGCGGAGACCCCGAGCGGCAGCATGAAGAAGCCGTCGAGGAACCGGCTCAGCCGTCGCTCGGCCCGGCCGCGGGAGCGTCGGGTGACCGCGAAGGACACCAGCAGGCCGAGCCCGACCGCGATCCAGGTGGCGTCGACCGCGGTCCGCAGCGAGGTGCCCAGGGCGGTGGTGACCGGAGCGAGCAGCGCCGGGCTGCCGTCGGCGTCGGCCAGCGCCCGGTAGTTCCCGAGGCTCCAGACCCCCCGGACCCGCAGCGACCCGGCGACCAGCGTCCAGATCGGGGCGGCCACCGCCGCCAGCAGCAGCAGCGTCCCGGCCACTGCGGGCAGGTCCCTGCGGCGCGGACGGTGCGGGCGGGGGGTCTCCCGGCTCACCGTCGGGTCTGCGCCGGTGCGGAGCCGACCGACCAGGACCAGCAGCACCAGCACCACCGCCAGCTGCAGCAGCGACATCGCCGCGGCAGCCTGGAGGTCGAGCAGGTTGGTGGTGAGGTAGTAGATCTCGGTCTCCACCGAGGAGTAGCGCAGCCCGCCCAGGATCAGCACCACGCCGAACGCGGTGGAGCAGAAGAGGAAGACCACGATCGCGGCGGAGACCACGCTGGGACGCAGCGCCGGCAGGGTGACGGTCCGGAAGACGGTCCACGGTCCGGCGCCCAGGGCCGCGGCCGCCTCGCCAGGACGCCGGTCGAGCGTCTCCCAGGCCGCCCCCACGGTCCGGATCACCACGGCCACGTTGAAGAAGACCATCCCGGCGACGATCGCGACGGGGGTGCCGTCGAGGCCGAGGAACCCCAGCGGGCCCGCCTCGCCGAGCAGCTGCCGGAACGCGACCCCCACCACCACGGTCGGCAGCACGAACGGCACCAGCAGCAGCGCCCGGACCAGCCGGCGCAGCGGGAAGGACAGCCGGTGCAGGGCGTACGCCGCGGGCAGACCGAGCAGCACCGCCACCACCGTGCCGGCGCTGGCCGACCAGACGGTGAACCAGAGCACCCGGTGCACCCGCGGCCGGGCCAGCACGTCGAGGACGGCGCCGGGGGCGAGGTCCCCGTCCACCACGAACCCCCGGCCGACCATGCCGCTGACCGGCAGCACGAAGAAGACCCCGAGCACCAGGACGGGCAGCAGCGCCAGCGCGGCCAGGCTCAGCGGGCGGGCGACCCGTGACCCCGGGGCGGCGGGTCGTTCCCGCCGTCGAGGTCCGGGCGTCGTCGACACCGCTCGCGCTCTCACCGGGTGGTGATGTCGCTCCACGCCCGCAGCCAGTCGTCGCGGTTGGTCGTGACCTGCTCGGGATCGATGGAGAACGGGGCGGTCGGCTGCTCGGCGTAGCGCGCCCAGTCCGCGGGCAGCTCGATCCCGCTCACCACCGGGAAGACGTACATCGACTCGGGCAGCGCCGCCTGGACCTCGGGGCTGAGCAGGAACGAGATCAGCTCGCGGGCCCCCTCGGGGTTGTCGGCGCCGGCGAGCACCCCGGCGTACTCGACCTGCTCGAAGCAGGTCCCGAGCAGCGCACGGGTGGTGCTGCGGTCCCCGTCGACGGTGAACGCCGGCGAGGAGTCGTAGGAGACCACCATCGGCAGGTCGCCGTCGCCGCCGCCCTGGGTGAACCGGACCTGGTAGGCATCGGACCAGCCGTCGGTGAGCACCGCTCCGTTGGCCATCAGCCGGGTCCAGTAGTCCTGCCAGTCCTCGCCGTAGGCGGCGATCGTGGCCAGCAGGAAGGCCATCCCGACCGAGCTGGTCGAGGCGCCGGGCACCGCGAGAAGGCCGGCGTACTCGGGCTCGGTCAGGTCCTCCAGCATCTCCGGCGGGGCCACCTCGTTCTCGGCGAACCAGGTCTCGTCGATGTTGACGCAGACGTTGCCGTTGTCGATCGGCGCCAGGTCGCCGGCGGCGTCGCCGGACAGCTGGTACTCCTCGGCGCCGTCCGGCAGATCGACCTCGTGCGGGACGAAGACACCGGCGTCCAACGCCCGCGAGGCGAAGGTGTTGTCGACCCCGAACGCGACGTCCCCGGTGGGGCTGCCCTGGGTCAGCACCAACTTGTTGGTGAGGGTCCCGGCGTCACCCGAGGGCCGCACCAGCAGCGTCAGCCCCGACTCCTCCTCGAAGCGACGGGTCAGGCTCTCGGGCAGCACGAAGGACTCGTGGGTGACCAGGACGACCCGGTCGGAGTCCACCGCACCACCGCCGTCGGCCGTCTCGCCGCCGCCGATCAGCGAGCAGCCGCTGGTGACGGCGGTGCCGAGCAGGACAGCCGCGACGAGCGCACCTGTGGGCCTGGCCATGATGACTCCCTTCGCCGGTACTAACCGGAGCAGGTTCGAGGGTCTGCGGCTGGTCCGCACTCTCAGCACGCTCCACCGGCCGTCGGCCCGCGGTGTGCTCCCCTGTCGTAGGTGCCCAGCCTAGGTCACCGGCCCAGCCCGACCCGCGAGGGCCCGGGGGGTGGGCGCTCCGGGCGCCGCCGGCGGGAAATCCAGAGCGGCCCCCGCCGGAACTCCCCCAAGCCCGGTGGGGACCGCTGTGGTCCCGGCTCGACGCGATCGTGGAGGATCCGGCGAGCCGTCTGGTCTGGACATTACCCTCTCGTGGAAGAAATCTCGAAGACCGCCGAAAGCGCGGACGCAGCCGAAACCCACCCGTTCGGGTGAAGGGACCGGCGTACGCCGGCAGCGGTCGCCGCTGCCAGCCGTCTCCGGCGGTGTGCGAGGCTCGCGCCATGTCGGCCCTCGATCCCTCCCCCAGCCTTCGTCACGAGCTGCTGGCCTGGGCGATCCCCCGGTTGCGGAACGCCGGGGAGCTGGACTCCGTGGAGTCGGAGCGGGCTCGGCTGCTGCGCTGCCAGGAGAGCCTGGATCCTCGGCTGCCCACTCGGTGGGTGCCGGGGTTCGACCGACGGTTCTCGGTGACGACCGAGCAGGTCGACGGCCCCGACGGCCCGTTCCCGTCGTCCGTGCTCTCACCGCGCGGGCGCACGCCGCGGCGCACCGTCCTCTACCTGCACGGCGGTGGGTTCGTCGCTCCGATCGACCCGGTGCACGTCCGGTACGCCGCGCGGCTGGCCGGGGCGCTGGGCGTCCGGGTGGTGCTGCCCGACTACCCGCTGGCACCCGGTCACAGCTGGCGTGCCTCCCACCCCGGGGTCGCCGACCTGGCCGCTCGGTGGACGACCGACTCCCCCGACGGGCTGGTGCTGGCCGGTGACTCCGCCGGGGGCGGCTTCGCCCTCGCGATCGCGCAGACGCTGCGAGACCGCGGTGGTCCGCAGCCGAGCCACCTGCTGCTGCACTCGCCGTGGGTGGACCTGACCAGCAGCGCCCCCGACACGGCGGCCTTCGCCGCCCGCGACCCGTGGTTGTTCCTCACCAAGACCGAGGCGTACGCCGCGTGGTGGGCCGGCTCGCCGGCCGACCTGGCCCGGCCCGAGGTCTCCCCGGCGCTGGGCGACCTGGCCGGGTTGCCGCCGGCGTTGATGTTCTGCGGCACCCGGGACCTGCTCGCCCCCGGCTGCCGGCTGCTGGCGGACCGGGCGGCCCGCACCGACTGGGACCTGACCTACCTGGAGGCGCCGGACCGGATCCACGTCGTCTCGATCCTGCCGTTCCTGCCCGAGGCTCGGGCGGCGTGGCGGCGGACGCTGGCCTTCCTGCGATGACCGGGCCCCCGCCGGACGGACCCGAGGACCTGCCCGGCCGCCCCGTTCCGCCGGTGGTGCGCGACCTGGCCTTCGACGAGCTCGACGCGCGCACGGCGTACCAGGTGTGGCGGCTGCGCCAGCAGGTCTTCATCGTCGAGCAGACCTGCCCCTACCCCGATCTGGACGGCCGGGACCCCGAGCCGTCCACCCGTCACCTGCTGCTGGAGTCGCCGGCCGGGGAGCTGCTCGGCTACGCCAGGCTGCTCGACGAGGGCGACCACCTGCGGATCGGTCGGGTGGTGCTGCGCGCGCAGGCGCGCGGCCGGGGACTGGCGGACGGGTTGCTGTGGTCGGCCCTGGACCGGTGCGGGAGCCGGCCGGTCCGGTTGGACGCCCAGTCACCGTTGGCCCGGTGGTACGCCGGGTTCGGGTTCGTGGTCAGCGGGCAGGAGTTCCTCGAGGACGGGATCCCGCATCTGCCGATGCTGCGCGCGGGCGGACCTACGCCCGGGGGTCCGCCGGACGGGCGGTGAAGACCACCGCTGTCTCGTCGTCGACGGCCCGGGTGGCCTGCTCGCGAGCCACCAGCAGCTCCAGGTGAGCCTTGGTCTCGAGGGTGGCGAGCGCGGAGTTGAACAGGTCGAGCGTGGCGAAGGCGTGGTCGTGCCGGGTCCAGGGCAGCTGCCGCGCCACGTCGTGGGAGGTGGCCGTTCCGCTGGACAGCGCGGCCCGGCACAGTGCCAACCGGTGCTCGTGGTGGGCGAGCAGCTCGTCGATGCGGGCGTGCGTGGAGGGAGCCACCGGTCCGTGCGCGGGCAGCAGTCGGAGGTCGGGGAGGCCGCGAACCTTGGTCAGCGAGGCGAGGAAGTCGCGCAGCGGCTGCCGGACCGGCTGCGGCTCGAACCCGATCGACGGGGTGATCGTGGGCAGCACGTGGTCGCCCGCGAAGAGGAGGGCGTCGGCCGCGTCGGCGAAGACGTAGTGGCCCTGGGTGTGTCCGGGGGTGTGCACCGCGTCCAAGGTCCGGGAGCCGACCTGGATCTGCTGGTCACCGTCGAGCCAGCGGTCCGGGTAGGCCCACAGCTCCGGTTCCGGCCGGTGTCGGTCGGCCAGGGCGGCCCACCGGTCGGCGAGGTCGTGGGCCCCGGCCTCGCGGAGCGCCGTCAGCGTCGTGCTACCGGTCCCCCGGTCGCGGTCGGCCACCAGGTCGAGGGTCGGCTTGTCCCCGATGCCCAGGGTGACCTCCGCCCCGTGCTCGGTGCCCAGCACCCGGGCCAGCGTGTAGTGGTCGCGGTGCACGTGGGTGACCAGGAAGCGCCGGATGTCGGTGAAGGCGAAGCCGATCGAGGCCAGCGACGACTCGAGCAGCGCGCGGGCCTCCGCGATCGCCCACCCACCATCGATGAGGGTGAGCCCCTCCTCGGTCTCGAGGACGTAGACGTTGACCGCCCGGAGGCCGTCCATCGGCAGCGGCAGCGGGATCCGGTGCACGCCCGCGGCGACCGGCCAGGCCCCGGGTGCGGCCCAGTGCTCGCCGGAGTCCGGGGAGACCGCCCTCGCCGTGCTGGCCGTGCTGTCCGTGCTGGCCGTGCTGTCCGTGCTCCGCGGTGCTCCCGGTGCTCGGAGTGCTCGGAGTGCCGGCCGTGGGATCCACGGGGCGCACTGTAGGCGCCGTACCGTGGCGGGGTGGACATCGTGGCCCGGCTGCGGGCGGCCGGCTGTGTCTACGCCGACCAGGAGGCCACCCTGCTCCGGGAGGCGGTCGAGGATCCGGTGGAGGTCGACCGACTGGTTGCCGCCCGGGTGACCGGCACCCCGCTCGAGCACCTGCTGGGCTGGGCCGCCTTCGCGGGGCTGCGGGTCCGGGTGACGCCCGGGGTCTTCGTGCCCCGACGGCGTACCGAGCTGCTGGTCACCGAGGCGGTCCGGGCGATCACCGCACGCGGCGCCGACGCCACCGTGGTGGACCTGTGCTGCGGTTCGGGGGCGGTGGCCGCCGCGGTCCTGTCCCGGGTGGGCGCGGAGGTGCACGCGGCCGACGTCGACCCGGTGGCGGTGGCGTGTGCCCGCACCAACCTGCCCCGCCAGCGGGTCCACCAGGGCGACCTGTACGACGCGCTCCCCGGCCGGCTCCGGGGCCGGATCGACGTACTGACCGCGAACGCGCCGTACGTCCCGCACGAGATCGTCGGGACGCTGCCGGTCGAGGCGCGCGACCACGAGCCGCGGTCCGCCCTGGACGGTGGCCGGGACGGTCTCGACGTGCACCGACGGATCATGGCGGGCGCGCCGGCGTGGCTCTCCCCGGCCGGGGTCCTGTTGCTGGAGACCTCGGCCCTCCAGGCCCGCGACGACGTCGAGCTGATGAGTGCCGCGGGCTTCGCGGCGAGCGTGGTCTCCGACCCGGTGGGCGGCGGCACCGTCATCCATGGGCGGCTGTCCAGACCGGCGAGACCGGCCGTGTAGGCCGCCGGCGACGTGGGCACGATCGTGGTCGCACCGGGAGGATGCCCCTGCCAGATCCGAGTAAAAAATGACTGCGAGTCACGTTTAGGTTCGGGGAGGGGCGGGCATCAGAGAGACAGGCCGGTGGTCGCCGAAGCCGAAGGGCGGCGCAGCTCCTGTGGGGGGAAGCTGGGCACGGTGACCACCGGCCTTGTCATGCGCTGCACCGGCCGCGCGGGCCGCACTGGCCGCACTGGCCTCCTTCGGGTCGTGCCAGATGCCTCTGCCGGGTCGTGTGCCTGAGCTCGCGCCCCACCCCGGGTCGTGTGCCTGAGCACGCGCCCCACCTGGGTCGTGTGCCTGAGCTCGCGCCCCACCGCGTCGACGGACACACGACCCCACCCGGGCCACCGAGCCACCCCCCGGGACCACCCCCACACCCGGGTCGTGTGCCCGAGCACGCGCCCCACCGCGTCGACGGACACACGACCCCACCCGGGCCACCGAGCCACTCCCCGGGACCACCCCCGCACCCGGGTCGTGTGCCCGAGCACGCGCCCCACCGCGTCGACGGACACACAACCCCACCCGGGCCACCGAGCCACTCCCCGGACCACCCCCACACCCGGGTCGTGTGCCCGAGCACGCGCCCCACCGCGTCGACGGACACACGACCCCACCCGGGGGCGTCGGGACACGACCCCACCGGGGGCATCGAGCCGCGGCGGGCCGGGTACCGGACAGGCGTCACGGCCAGCGATCCGAGAGGGAGGACCACCGTGCCCGAGAACGAGAAGCCCGGACCGAGCGTCAAGGACGACGAGCTGTACGAGAAGCTCCGCGACGAGGGGAACAGCAAGGAGAAGTCCGCCCGGATCGCCAACTCCGCCGCCAACAGCTCGCGGAGCGAGGTCGGTCAGCGGGGCGGCTCCTCGCCCTCGTACGAGGACTGGACGGTCGACGAGCTGCACGACCGCGCCGCCGAGCTCGACATCGAGGGCCGCTCCTCGATGAACAAGGACGAGCTGATCGACGCCCTGCGCCACCACTGAGCACCCGATCGCCGCCGCCCGACCGCGCGAGCCCGCCGCGGGGCGGGTCAGCGCCGGCGTACGTCGAGGTCCGGCGCCGCGCTCAGCAGCTTGACCAGCGCCGCGGTCACGGCCGTCCGCTCGTCCTCGCTGAGGACCTCGGCCCAGACCTGTTCCCGGCGGTTGTGCTCGGCGAACGCGGTCGCCACCGCAGCGGCACCTCCGGTGGTCAAGGAGAAGGTCACGCTGCGCCCGTCGCCCCGGGGGCGCTCCCGGTGCAGGTGACCGTCGCGCTCCAACGTGTTGGCCAGCGTGGAGGTCGCCTGCCGACTCATCCCGGCGAGCCTGGCGGCGTCCTTGGCGTCCAGCGGCCCGGAGAGCCAGAGCACGAAGAGCAACCGGAACCCGGCCCAGCTCCACCCGTGCGGACGGTGCACCGAGGACTCCAGGTCGTAGACCACCGCGTTGGCCGCCCGGAACAGTGAGAGCACCAGGGCGGTGGCGTCGGTGTCGGCCTCGGGCGCCACTACCCGGGTGCGCTCGACGGCGTACCTGACGAACGACGAGAAGCCCAGCTCGGCGGGGTCGGTCACCCCGTGCCCCCGCCGGCGTCCCCGCCCACCGCCCCGCGAGCCGCCCCGCGAGCCGACCCGCGAGCGGTCCCCGCCTGGTGCCGCTCAGCGGCGGAGACGTGGTGCCGGATCACCTCGTCGACCACCAGCGCCAGCACCTTCTCGGCGAACCCCGGGTCCAGGCCCGAGCTCGCGGCCAGCTCCCGTAGCCGGGCGATCTGGTACGCCTCCCGCGCCGGGTCTCCCGGCGGCATCTCGTGCTCGGCCTTGAGCCGTCCGACCCGCTGGGTGCACTTGAACCTCTCGGCCAGCACGTGCACCAGCATCGCGTCGAGGTTGTCGATGCTGGCCCGCAGCTCCTCCAGCTGGGCCCGGGGGTCCGCGGTGTCGGTCACGACCCGACCACCCGGCCGCGGACCTCGCCGAGCCCGATCCTGCTCCCGCCCGGACCCGGTGCGGTGGCACTGATCACCACCTCGTCACCGTCCTCGAGGAACGACCGGGTCGAGCCGTCCGGCAGCTCGATCGGCTCCGCCCCGCCCCAGGACAGCTCGATCAGCGAGCCCCGCTGGCCGCGACGGGGTCCGCTGACGGTGCCGCTGGCGAACAGGTCACCGGTGCGCAGCGACGCCCCGTTCACCGTCAGGTGGGCCAGCTGCTGGGCAGCGGTCCAGTACATCGTCGCGAACGGCGGCCGGGACACCTCGTGACCGTTGAGCCGCACCGAGAGGGCGAGGTCCAGACCCCAGGGCTCAGCCGTCGCGTCGTCGAGGTACGGCAGTGGCACCGGGTTCCGCGCCGGTGGCCGCACCCGCGCATGCTCCAACGCCGCCAGCGGCACCACCCACGGGCTGATCGAGGTGGCGAAGGACTTGCCGAGGAACGGTCCGAGCGGCACGTACTCCCAGGCCTGCAGGTCCCGCGCCGACCAGTCGTTGACCAGGCAGACCCCGAAGACGTGCTCGGCGAAGCCGCCCAGCGGCACCGGCCGGCCGAGCGTGCTCGGCGTACCGACGACGAAGCCGACCTCGGCCTCGATGTCGAGCCGGGTGGAGGCACCGAAGACGATGTCGCCGTCCGGGGTGCGTCGCTGGCCGTGTGGCCGGATCACGTCGGTGCCGGAGACGACGACCGTGCCGGCCCGGCCGTGGTACCCGATCGGCAGGTGCTTCCAGTTCGGCGTCAGCGGCTCGGAGTCCGGCCGGAACATCCGGCCGATGTTGGTCGCGTGGTGCTCGGAGGCGTAGAAGTCCACGTAGTCGGCAACGGTGAACGGCAGCACCAGCTCCACCGTGGCCCGGTCCAGCAGGTGCGCGGAGACCCGGGAGGCGACGTGGTCGTCGTCCAGCCAGGACCCGATGACCGCCCGCACCTCCGCCCAGGCCCGGGGTCCCGCGGCGAGCAGCGGGTCCAGGGTCGGCGCCGCCAGCAGGGGGACCAGCCCCGGCTCCAGCTGTTCGGCCACCGCCGCGACGTCGAGGACGTGCTCGCCGATGGCCACCCCGACCCGGGACGGCCGGTCCGGGTCGGTGCGGAACGCGCCGTACGGCAGCGTGTGCCGTCCGAACGGGTGATCAGCGGGTACGTCGAGCCAGCTCACCCCTCGCTCCCCTCGGGCGCGCGCCGACCGCCGGCCCAGGACCAGGCGTACCGGCCGTCGTCGGTGGCCCGGCCACCCTCACCGACCTGGAGCGGACGGAAGGTGTCGACCATCACCGCGAGCTCGTCGAAGTACTCCACCCCCAGGCTTCCCTCCACCGCCCCCGGCTGCGGCCCGTGGGAGTGGCCCCCGGGGTGCAGCGAGATCGACCCGACGCCGATCCCGGAGCCCTTGCGGGCCTCGTAGTCACCGCCGACGTAGAACATCACCTCGTCGGAGTCGACGTTGGAGTGGTAGTAGGGCACCGGGATCGCCAGCGGGTGGTAGTCGACCTTGCGCGGCACGAAGTTGCACACCACGAAGTTCGGGCCCTCGAAGACCTGGTGCACCGGCGGCGGCTGGTGCACCCGGCCGGTGATCGGCTCGAAGTCGGCGATGTTGAACACGTAGGGGTACAGGCAGCCGTCCCAGCCGACCACGTCGAACGGGTGCTGCGGGACCACGTGCACGGTGCCGGCGAGGCCGGAGGGTCCGTCGCCCCGGTGCTTGAGGTAGACCTCCACGTCCTGCTCGTCCAGCACCCTCGGCGGGGTCGGCGGGCGCAGGTCCCGCTCGCAGTACGGCGCGTGCTCCAGCAGCTGCCCGTAGCGGGACAGGTACCGCTTCGGGGGCGCGATGTGGCCGTTCGCCTCGATCGCGTAGAGCCGCAGCGGGTCGTCCCCGGTCGGCACCCAGCGATGGGTGGTGGAGCGGGGCAGGATCACGTAGTCGCCGGTGCCGACCTCGAGGTCGCCGAAGACCGTCTCGACCCTTGCCTGCCCGGCCTCGACGTAGACGCACTCGTCGCCGACGGCGTTGCGGTACAGCGGCGAGGTCGCCCCGACGACCGCGTAGGAGATCCGCACGTCGGCGTTGCCGAGCACCAGCCGGCGGCCGGTGACCGCGTCGACATCGCGCCACTCCTGGTCGTCGAACAGGTCGTGCAGCGTGAGGTGCAGCGGCACCAGCGGAGCGTTGGGGGTGGTCGTCTGGTCGGGCAGCTGCCAGACCCGGGCGTCACGGATCGCCGAGGGCAGGTGAGCGTGGTAGAGCAGCGAGGAGTCCGAGGAGAACCCCTCCTCGCCCATCAGCTCCTCGGCGTACAGGTTGCCGTCGGCGTCGCGGTGCTGGGTGTGCCGCTTGCGCGGGACGTCCCCCATCCGCTGGTAGTGGGCCACGAGCCCTCCGTTCCCCCGCACGGGCGGGTAGTAAAAGCCTTTACGACCTACCCTAGGGCGGACGCCTCCGCATCGGAAGGGCCAGTCGGCACCACCCGTCCTGGCCGGGTCGGCCACCGATTGTCGAGCGCCGGGTCGCCTCACCCGGAGGGATGAAGCAGGCGTGAAGAATGCATGGGCGGTCGGCTCCGCGGTTACCGTCGGACCTTGCACGGCACGGCGGGTCGCCCCTCGAGGAAGCGGGTCGTCACTCCACGGGTCCGGGCACGACCCAGAAGGGACGCCGCATGACGGCTGCGCACGAACCTCCCGCGCGCCCCGGCGACCCCGCAGCCCCGTCGGCGACCCCCGTGGAGCCCGTCGGCGGACGGTACGAGCTCATCGAGCTCGTCGGCACCGGCTCGATGGGCTCGGTCTTCGTCGCCCAGGACCTGCTCCTGGAGCGGGTGGTGGCGGTCAAGCGGCTGCACAACCAGCGGCCCGACGACGAGGTGGCGCGAGCCCGGTTCCGCACCGAGGCCCAGTGTCTGGCCCGGCTCGAGCATCCCAGCCTGCCGCGGGTCTACGACTTCGGCGAGGAGATCTCCGGCCCGGTCGTGCACCCCTACCTGGTGCTCCAGTTCGTGGACGGAGACCCGTTGTCCGCGCTGCTGCGTGAGCGGCGACGGCTGGATCCCGAGGAGACGGTGCGGATCGTCCGGGCGCTGGCCGAGGCGCTGGCCGCGGTGCACGCCCAGGGGATCGTGCACCGCGACATCAAGCCGGGCAACATCGTCGTCCGGCCGGACGGCGCTGCCCCGGCGCTGATCGACTTCGGCATCGCCACCCCCGACGACGCGGAGCCGCTGACCCAGACCGGGGAGATCCTCGGCACCCTCGACTACATCAGCCCCGAGCAGGTCTCCGGACGCCGGGCCACCGCGGCCTCGGACGTCTACTCGCTCGGGGTCGTTGCCTACGTCTGTCTCACCGGCCTGCGCCCGTTCCGTCGGGAGAGCCCGATCGCCTCGGCGATGGCCCATCTGCACGAGGAGGCGCCGCCGCTTCCGGCCAGCCTGGACGCCCGGCTGCGGGCCGTGGTGCACGCGATGCTCGCCAAGGACCCGGCGCAGCGGCCCACCCCTGCCCGGGTCGCGGCCGTGCTGGGTCAGGTCGACGCCGAGGCCGACTCGGCCTGAGGCCGGGTCCGCAGCTCCGGCATCGCGAACAGCCAGGGCAGTCCCGCGGCGACGAGCACCCGGTGCAGCACCAGGCTGCCGACCACCACCAGGACGGTGACCAGGACCGGGTACGCCGCCACCCAGAGCGGCGCGAACCCGCCGGCCGACCATCCGGGCCCCAGGCCGCTGAGCTGCACCACCGCCAGCACCGGCATGTGCAGCACGTACACCGACAACGTCCGCTGCCCGATCCAGGCCAGCGGAGCAGCCGCCCGGAACCGCCGCGCCACGAGACCGGCCAGGGCGAGACCGGCGGGCACCCCCAGAACGCTGAGCAGCAGCAGCTCGACGGACCGGTCGACCGGCAGGGCGACCACCGTCGCCGTGCCGAGCAGGTACGACACGACCAGCGCGGTCACGCTGCGGCCGCCCAGCTCCGCGATACCTCGCAGGACGGCTGGGAGCCGAGTCCCGACCAGGAAGTGGACCAGGTGCAGCAGCAGCGCCTGCCGGTTCACCTCCTCGATCGGCGCCAGCGCCCCGGCCACCCCGACCGCGGTGGCGGCCACCAGCACCACCGGGGTGGGCAGAGCGCGGGTCAGCCGGGCCACCAGGAAGTAGACGGCCAGGGCGTAGAGGAACCACACGCCGGTCGAGGCCCAGACCAGGTCCTGGACCAGTTCGCCGAGGTCCTGGGTGCGGTTCATCGGGAGCGTCCGCTCGACGGCGAAGACCGCGCCCAGGACCAGCAGCCACACGACGTACAGGTAGTAGGGCGAGGCCACCCGTCGCCACGAGTCAGACCAGGGGCGCTGCACGGCGCGAGCCGCGAAGATCCCGCCGACCACGAAGAACAACGGCATCCGCACCGGCTTGAGAGCGCTGGTCAGCCAGGACCACCCGTCGGCGACCGCCGCCAGCTCCGCGGGGACCTCCGGGAGGTAGTGCTTGGTGGTCGCGTGGTGGAGCACTACCAACAGGATGCTGACACCCTTGGCCACGTCGGCCCACACCTGGCGACCGGTCCGGTCGGTCGCCGGGGTGGTCGCCGTCTCCGTCGACGGGGTGGTCGTCGGCGCGGCGGCGGACGTCGGCCCGGTTGCCGTCGGCGCCGTTGTCGTCCGGGTCGCGCGGTCCGTCCGGTCCGTCCGGGTTGCGCGGGTTGTCGCGGCGGGGGTCGTCGCGGCGGGGGTCGTCAGGGGCGCCGCGGCGGGGGTCGCGGTCGCGAGAGCAGGCAGGAATCGCCCGGGCATACGTCTCCTCGGAGGCGTTGTCAGGGTGGTCGGGGGGAGTCGTGCGGCGGCCGGCGTACGACGCCTGCACCCCCGTGATTGTCCCCGAGCATCGGCGTCGGCATGCCCGATCGAGGCGAAGGCCACACCGGTGACCGGGTGGTGTCGATCACGGTACGGCGGCCCGCTCGGGCCGGTTCGGATCCGGGGCGCGGTTTCCCCGGCCGGCCGGGGAAACCGGAACTGGTCGGGGGGAGCACCCCCCGCCAGGTTCCGGTTTGCCCCGGCAGGTTCCGGTTTCCCCCGCCAAGTCGGCGGGCGTGGCTCAGCCCGCGAGCTCCTCAGCCCGCGCACCCGCGCACGCCCGCCCCGCCCCGCGCACCCGCGCACGCCCGCCCCGCCCCGCGCCGCGCGCGCCCCGGAGAGTCGACGCGGATCGTCTTGCGTCAGGCCGACCCTGACGCGGCAGGGTTCTCCAGGACCACGGCGAGACCCTGGCCGACCCCGATGCAGATCGCTGCGACGCCCCAGCGCTGGCGCTCCTCGCGCAGCCGGTGCGCCAGGGTGCCGAGTACTCGGGCGCCGGAGGCTCCGAGCGGGTGGCCGATCGCGATCGCTCCGCCACGGGCGTTGACCAGGTCCGGGTCGGCCAGTCCCTCGGCCAGCCAGGCGTCGAGACAGGCCAGTGACTGCACCGCGAAGGCCTCGTTGAGCTCGACCGCGCCGACGTCGGCCCAGGTGATCCCGGCCCGGCGCAGCGCCTGCGCCGCGGACTCCACCGGCGCGTACCCGAACAGCTGCGGCTCCAGGGCGCTCGCACCGCGGCCGGCGATCCGGGCCAGTGGCTCCAGGCCGATGTCGGCGGCGGCAGCCTCGGAGCCGATCAGCAGGGCGGAGGCCCCGTCGTTGAGCGGGCTGGCGTTCCCGGCGGTGATCGTCCCCTCCGGACGGAACGACGGCCGGAGGCCGGCCAGCCTGTCAGGCGTGGTGCCGCTGCGGATGCTCTCGTCCCGGTCGAGCTCGACCCCCGGGACGGGTACCACCAGGTCGTCGTAGAAGCCGTCGGCCCAGGCCTGCTCGGCCGACTGGTGCGACCGGGCGGCGAAGGCGTCCTGGCGCTCGCGGGAGATGGCGAACCTCTCGGCGAGCTGCTCGTTGCACTCCCCCAGCGAGGCCGTCCACTCCACCGGCATCCGGTCGTTGACCAGCCGCCAGCCCAGCGTGGTCGACACCGCGGTCACGTTCCCGGCCGGGAAGGCGCGCGACGGCTTCGGGAGCACCCAGGGCGCCCGGGTCATCGACTCCACGCCGCCGGCGACCGCCACCTCGACGTCACCGGTCTCCACCGATCGGGAGGCCTGCATCGCGGCGTCCAGCGAGGAGCCGCAGAGTCGGTTGACCGTGCTCGCGGGGACCGTCACCGGCAGACCGGCCAGCAGCACCGCCATCCGGCCGACGTTCCGGTTGTCCTCCCCGGCGCCGTTGGCGTTGCCCCAGATCACCTCGCCGATCTCCGTGCGGTCCAGACCCGGGGCCTTGTCGAGCACCCCGGTGAGCGCGACGGCGGCCAGGTCGTCGGGGCGCACCTCGGCCAGGGCGCCGCCGAACCGGCCGAAGGGGGTGCGGGTGGCGGCGTACAGGTAGGACGTCATGCAGGTCTCCTCGGACGGGAGCGGTCACTGTGGTTGCAGTGCGGTTGCAGGGCGGTTGCGGGGCGGTTGCGGGGTGCCTCGGGTGGCCGGGGCTGTAGTTTCCCCACGGTATGTCGGCGAACCCGCACTCCCCGTGCTGGGACCGCACTTCCCGCGGCCTGCAGATCCCGGGAAGTGCGGTGACGTCGAGGGAGGTGTCGCTTCGCCTGCAGACCGTGATGAAACTGCGGGGCCGGACCGGGACCGGGGCCGGGGCCGGGGCCGGGGCCGGGCCGGCCGGGCAGGCCGGGGCAGGCCGGTCGCCGACCGGACCGGACCGATCACGAGTCGCCGAGCTCCGCCAGGGCCCGGTCGGCGACCCGGCGGGCGGCGTCCATGTCCGGCCCCTCGCCCCCCGCGCTGAGCCGCACCACCTCCCGGATCTCCTCGGCCGTGACGCCGTGGGCCCTGGCCGTCCGGACGTGGCTCGTCAGCTCCTCCGGGTGCCCGGCAGCGACCCCCGCGGCCAGGGTGACGAGCGACCGGTCCCGCCCGGACAGCCCCGTTCGCCCCGGCGCGTCACCGGAACCGGAGACCGACTCGGGCACGGGGTCCGGCTCCCCCAGGGCGTGCGACCGGATCAACCGGGCGACCCGGACCGGGTCCTCCGCCGGGGCCAGGTTCCCCACGTCGTCGAGCACCACCAACCTGCGGTCCGGCCGCGTCACCCGATCCCACCGGTCACCGACGTCGGAGGAGGCCAACGCGGCGCGGACCACGGCGTACCCCCGGTCGTCGGTGTCGACCAGACCATCCGGCAACCGCGAGGCAGGGGCCGGGTCAGCGGACCCGGCACCGGACCCGAGCAGCGTCGCGCTCACCACCCGCTGGGGCGCGTCCAGGAGCAGCCGCAGGCCGACCGCTGCGCCGACCGAACCACCGGCGTAGTGGAACCGTGCCGGCTCGAAGGAGTCGGCCAGCTCGTCGACGATCGCCAGCAGTCCGCGGGCCAGGTCGCGGACGGTCAGCGGCTCCGCCTCGGGCTCGGGCAGCCACGCGTTGGTGCCGTGCCCGGGCAGGTCCCAGCCGACCACCTGGAAGTCCCGGGCCAGGTGCTCGGCGGCGTCGGCCCACAGGGTCCGGGCCGAGGTGCCCAGGGTCGGCCCGAGCACCAGCAGCGGCTGGTCACGGCGGCCGCCGAGCCGGACTGCGGTGACGGTCATCCCCGGATCCTGCCGCACGCCCCTGCGAACGTCGCGATCACCTCGCCCCGTGCGTCACCACCTCGACGTCCCCGAGCTCCGCTCGTCCCCCGGCCGTGATCCGGACCGGAGCGGCCGCGGTGTCCAGCCAGTACGGCGTACCGTCCTGGAACGGGAAGGTGACGAAGAAGCTCGGGTGGTTGATCAGGTCCCCGGCCTCGGTGGCCAGCCGGCCCAGCACCTCCCCCGCCGCGAGCCGCGGGATCGTGAACCGGCCGGAGTCGCGCACCGTCCGACCTCGGGCGGGGTGCTCCTCGGTCGGGTTGGTCGGCAGCCCCTGGGGGTAGGCCAGCTGGTAGGACAGCGGCGTGATCACCGGGTCGCCGGTGCCGGCGTACACCAGACGTCCGGTGACGACCGCGCCCTGCTCCAGCGGCAGGTCGACCGAGGTCCCGGCCCGCACCTGGACGTCGGAGACGCACCGCGGCGCGTGGTCGGCCGGCCAGTGGTCGGCACCGAGCATGTAGCGGCCGGGGACCAGGCCGGGGATCCGGTACCGCCCGGCGGCGTCGGCCCGCTGGATCTCGTGGACCGCCCCGTACCGGTGCCGCCCGTCGGGTGGGCAGAAGTCACCGGTGGTGGCCTCGACCACCGCCCTCGGGGTGGTTCGACCGGTCAGGGCGACCAGCGGACGTGCAGGGTCCAGGGTGCCCAGCCGCACCGTCCGGTCCGCGCCGACCCGCACGGTGCGGGAGGCGTACCCGTCGGCGTCGGCGACCATCACCGTGTACCGGCCCGCGGGCAACCCGTGGTACTCGATGAGGCCGCTGCCGTCGTTGCCGAAGCTCTGGATCACCCGCCCCCGGGCATCGCGCAGCTCGTCGATGACCCGCCCGGTGACGGTGTCGGTGCGAACCCGCAGCCGGATGGTCGCCCCCCGCGTCAGCGCGACGACCGGGGTGAGGGTCTGGTCGGCCTCGGTGATCTCGACCGTCGTGGCCACCGGGAGGTAGCCGGAGCCCTGCTCCACGCTGATCCGGTACCGGCCCGGCTCCAGGCCGCTGACCCGGATCCGGCCCTGCCGGTCGCTGGTGGCGACCGCCAGCACTCCCGCGCCGGCCCGTCGGACCCAGGCGTCGACCCCGGCCACCGGCGTCCCTGAGGAACGCAGCGTCCCCACGATCGCGGCACCGCGGTCGAGGCGGCCGTCGACCCGGGTGGACGTCCCGGCGGTGACCCGGATCGGGTCCGATCGCCAGGGCAGGTGACCGGAGCCGCCGGTGGCCAGGTAGTACTCGCCGGGCACCAGCCCGGCGACGCGATAGGAACCGCCCTCCTCGGTCCAGGTGCGGAAGGCGAGGGTGTCGTTGAGCCGCATCACCCGGACCTCGGCGCCGGTCGGGGCACCGGCGATCGCGCCGACCACCCGCCCGGGGCGACCGACCGCGATGTCACCGACGTTGCGCCTGGTGGCTCCGGCCTCGAACAGCTGCTGCTGGAGCACCCAGCTGTCGGTCACCCCGGAGCCACCGGCGTAGGTGATCACGAAGGCGACGCCCTGCGCTGCCCCCTGGCACACGGTGCGGTCCCGCGGGTCCGGCTCGCACACCTGCACCAGGTAGCCCGCCGGGTCCTGCCGGACCCGGAACCGGCCCTCGGCGTCGGTCCAGGCGCGACGGTCGGTCTCGTCCTCGACGAGCCCGCGCTCGGGGACCCAGCGCGGCCCGAGCACGTTCACCAGCGCGCCGGCGACCGGGCGGTCCCGGTGGTCGACGACGCGGCCGACCACCCAGCCGGGCCCGGCCCCGGCACCAGCCTCGGCAGCCTCGGCCGACTCGGCGAAGACCGGTGCCGAGGTCCCGGCCGGTCCTCCCCCGGCACTCACTGCACTCAGGACGGTCAGTCCCGCCAGCACCCTGCGCCACATCTGCGTCCCGCCTCCGGTCCCGCACCGGGGACGTCGCCCTGACGTCACGACAGCGGTGCAGGAGGAGTACGCCGGACCCGCCACCGCGGTTGCGTCGGACGGTCCGCGGACGCGCTGGTCTGGACCGGGCGGGTCGGAACCCCCAGGGCTGGATCAGGGCTGGGTCAGCCCTCGTAGGGGACCTCGGTCCGCCAGCTGTCCTCGTCCTGGCCGGCGGCGGCGTGGATCGCCTCGGCGACCCGGTCCGGGGTGAACGGACCCTCCCTGTCGAGGCTGCCGCGCACCGTGACCGAGACCGCCCGGATCCCGTCCGGCTTCAGCGTGGTGTCGAGGCTGTGCACCAGGTTGCGCACCCCGGCCTTCTGGACGCCCAGCGATGCGGCCTCGTTCCAGGGCTTGTCGGCGGCCATGCTGCCGGTGACCGTGACCCGGCCGCCGGCCGACAGGAACGGGCGGACCGCCTGCACGGCGGTCAGCAACGCCCCGACGCCGAGGGCCACGTCGCTCAGCAGCTCCTCGACCGAGAGGCTGAGCGGGTCCTTCTGCCGGAAGGCGCTGGGGTTGAAGTGCAACACGTCCACGCGGCCGAACCCCCGGGCCAGGCCGGTGATCGCCGCGGTGGCGGCGGACACGTCGGTGAGGTCAGCAACGGCCGAGTCGACCTGTGCGCCGGCGGAGCGGAGCTCGTCGGCCAGCTCCTCGAGCTGGAGCTCGTCGATGCCGACCAGCCCCACGTCGTACCCGTCGGCGGCGAAGCGTCGGGCCACGGAGCCGCTGACGCCGGGTCCGGCGCCGACGATGAGGATCACGCGAGAGGTCATCGCCCCAGCCTAGGACCCGGTCGGGCTGCCGGCCCGGGGGACGTGTGGTGGAACGCTCGTGGTGGGGTACGAGCGATCCACCACGCTCTGGCCCGCCGTGCGACTGCCGCCGCTCCCGCACCGCTGACAGACTGGCGACATGGAGACCGATCCGCGAGTCGTGGACCTGGAGCACAAGCTGTCGCTGTTCTCCGAGCTCTGGTCGCCGAAGGTGGTGGCCCGGCTCAACGACGACGAGGTCAAGGTCGTCAAGGTGCGCGGCGAGTTCGTGTGGCACACCCACGACGACACCGACGAGCTGTTCCTGGTGCTGCGCGGCCGACTCCGGATCCAGCTGCGCGACGGTGACGTGGAGCTCGGCCCGGGTCAGCTGTACGTCGTCCCGCGCGGTGTCGAGCACTGCCCGATCGCCGAGGAGGAGACCCATGCGCTGCTGCTGGAGCCGCGGGGCGTGGTCAACACCGGCGAGGTCGAGGGCGAGCTGACCGCGGCGTACGACGACTCGCTGCTCTGAACCGTCACAGCGACGCGGCCAGCGCCTCCAGCTGGGCCGCGGCGTCCTCGGTGACCGGCGGACCGTGACCCACCAGGATCGTGCCCGGCGCCAGCTCGGCCAGGGCGCGGACCGACGCGGCGGCCGCCTCCGGGTCCGCCGTGTACTCGGGGTTGGATCCGGTCAGCCCGCCGTCGTAGCCCAACGCATCGCCGGCGACCAGCACCGAGGTGTCCGGGTCGAAGACCGACAGGTGACCCTCGGTGTGCCCGGGCGTGGCCACGATCTGCAGGCCGAAGACGTCGTCGCCGCCCGCCAGCTCCTGCAGTCCGGGGGCGTCGACCCCGGACAGGTCGGCGGCGCCGATGTAGCCGGTCGCCCCACCGGCCCGGGACAGCACCTCGCTGATGCTCCCGGCGTGGTCGGGATGCTGGTGGGTCAGGACGACGTGACGGACTCCCGCCCAGCCGGGCCCGGCGCTGTCGAGGACGGTCCCGATCGCGTCGGCGCTGCCCTCGACCCCGGTATCGACCACGGCGGCCTCCCCGCCGCGAACCAGCACGTAGGCGGCCACGAACCCGAAATCCACCCGCTCCCACGTCAGCGAGGAGGTGTTCTCGGTGCCCTCCTCGGTGGGATCGGCCTGGGCGGGGTCGGACTCACCCGCGGCGTCGTCGGCGGGAGCGGCGGAGTCGTCACTCCCACAGGAGACGGTCCCGAGGACCGCGAACCCGATGACGCCTCCGGCCGTGAACCGCAGTAGTGAACGACGCCCGAGAGGGCCTGTCGGCTGTCTCACCATGCCTCGACCCTCCCCCGGGTGGGTGGCCCCGTCAACCGCGACGGCCTCCTGGTGGAACCCTCGGTCGGGTGGCCGGGTCACCGAGATGCCCGTGGTGCCGCATCTCGCGGACGGAGTTCAGAGCCAGAGCCAGGTGCACGCAGGGGAACTCCTGCAGCGCGATGGCGAGCCTGCCGGGTCGTCTCGCGAACCTGTCCGGGCGTGTCCGTCCGGTCGACGCCTGGCCCGGTTTCCGGGAACCGTGTGGGAATCCCCGGTTGTCAGGGGTTCCCGACGGGGAACCGTGCGGGAATCCCCGGTTGTCAGGGGTTCCCGACGGGAACCGTGTGGGAATCCCCGGTCGTCAGGGGTTTCCGACGGTGGTCAGGGGTTGCAACGGCCGACAACCGCAGGAAGAGCCTGACAACCCGGCTCGGCGTCGCGAGAATTTCGGCCGCCCCAGGCCGACCCAGGCCGACCCGGCCTGGACCGACGCGGTCGGGACAGACCCGAGTTGCGCCACCCGGGCATCCCGGACAAACCCGGGCTGACGTGGAGCCGCCTATCGGAATCGAACCGATGACCTATTCATTACGAGTGAATCGCTCTACCGACTGAGCTAAGGCGGCGTGCTGCCCGGCGCGGTCCGAGGACCTGCCGGGCAACCCGCCGGATTCTACAGACGCAGGTCTGCCGAGACGAAACCGGCAGCGACCCGGCCGGATCGCGCCCTGGCGGGCGAGGGATCAGGCGGCGACGGGCTCGCGAGCCGGCGCCGCGGGGGCCCAGTTCACGGACGCGGTCTGCTCGGCACCGCACCAGCAGGTGAAGGTGGCGACGGGACCCTGCTCACCGGCGGCGACCGCGGTGAACTGGGAGGGGAAGATGAGCTGGCGACGCTCGCAGGCGCTGCAGGTGTGGACGAACACGGCGGATCCTTTCTCGGCGGGGGTCACGCGTACTCCTCTATTCTGGGGTCATTCCAGTCATAGGGGTAGCCTCTCTTTCCAGCCGGTGCCCTAGGATCAACCTTGTGCTTTCTGTGCACCAGCTCACATGTTTCCTCGCCACCTACGAGAACGGGTCGCTGACCCGCGCTGCCGAGGAGCTCGGGTACGCCCAGCCGTCGGTCTCCGAGCAGATCCGGGCGCTGGAGAAGTCGCTCGGGGTCACCCTGTTCCAGCGCGTCGGCCGCGGGGTGATCCCCACCCCGGTCGGCGACACGTTGCGGCCGTACGCCGAGAAGGTGCTCGCCGCGATCGACGAGACCCAGCGCGCCGTGCAGAGCGTGAAGTCGCTCGAGACCGGGACCATCCGGTTCGGGATGTTCGGCACCGCCCGGTTGTACGCCGGCGCGGGGCTGGTCGCCGACGTGCTGCACCGCTACCCCGGGGTCCGGGTCGAGCTGGTCGGCCAGAACTCCAGCGACGTGCAGGAGGAGCTGCGCCGCGGCCGGCTCGAGGCGGCGATGATCGCGGTGGCCTCGGCCTCCAGCGAGGGCATGACGATCATCCCGGTCGCCCGCGACGAGCTGGTCTACGTCTCGGCCGACCCCGAGCACCTGACCTCGCCGGTGACGGCGAACCGGCTCTCCCAGGCCTCCCTGGTGATGCCGGAGACCACCTGGCGCGCCGACGACTCGACCCGGATCGTGCTGCGCCAGATGCTGCACGAGACCGGCCGGAACCCGCAGACCCGGATCGAGGTCGAGGACGTGGAGACCGCCGTCGAGCTGGTCGGGATGGGCCTGGCCGACACCGTCATCCCCCGCGGAGCCCTCGACGCGCTGCTCCCGCGGCTGGCGCCGCACGCCGGCTGGGTCTCGCTGCGACCCCGTCAGTTCGACATGATCGCGATCGTGCACCGCGCCGGCGCCACCCTCTCGCCGGCGGCCCAGCTGATGATCGAGCTCGCCACCGCGCGAATCCGGGCGATCGCGGAGCCGATCCGCCCGCGCTGACCCGCGACCGGGCGCCCCGGCGCCCCAGCGCCCCGGCGACCCGGCGCCCCAGCGCCCCGACGCCCCGGCACAGAAGCACAGTCGCTCAGAACCGCAGGCCGAGCCGGGCGGCCAGCGCTGCCGTGGCAGCCTCGTCGACCTCGCAACCGATGGCCTCTGCCAGCTCCGCGATCCGCTCGGCGTTGTCCTCGACGTCCGGGGAGCCCACCAGCCGGAAGAACTCCTCCAGGCCGGCCGGCGAGATGAGCTCGAGCACGCGCGTCGGCTCGTCGCCGGGATTCCAGAAGGTGTGCCACTGACCGCGCGGCTTGAAGACCAGGTCGCCGGGTCGGGCGATGACCTGCTCGCCGTCCAGTACGGCGGCGAACGTTCCGGACAGCACGTAGGTGAACTCGTCCTCGCGGGTGTGGCGGTGCATCGGTGCCGCCAGCGCCCCCGGGGCGACCGTGTGCTCGACGAGCGCGAATCGGCCACCGCTGTCCGCACCGTCGATCATGAACCGGTCCGTGCACGACTCCGGGTTCCCGAGCGCCTCGCCGTCCCCGTGCCTCAGGACACGTACCGACTCTGCCATGACCCACCTCCTGCGCCGGGCTGCATCGCCAGCGCCTCCATCGAGCGTACGAGCGCGGCCGTCGACCGGCCATCGTCACTTCGGGCCGGTGGAGACCACCCCGGTGGATCGCAGGGCGCACCAGCGACGGGAAGGGGCCGTGGCGGGCGACCCCCTGGACACCCGGGTCCTGCCTAGGCTGGGGGCATGAGCGACCACGAGCCCGACCCGATCGCTGTCGTCCGGGCGCTGCTCGACCGCCTCGCCGAGCAGGACGCCGAGGCCGCCGTCGAGCTGCTCGACGTGGACGTCGAGTGGCGCAACAGCGGCCTGCCGACGCTGCACGGGCGCCGGGTGGCCGACGCCCTGCGCGGCATGGTCCGCCGCGGCGTCGGGTTCGAGGTGGTCATGCACCATGTCGCGGCGGACGGTGACGCGGTCCTCACCGACCGCACGGACACGCTGATCGTCGGTGGGGTGCGCTCGACGTTCACCGTGAACGGCACGTTCGTGGTGCGGCACGGCAAGGTCGCCCTCTGGGACGACCGGTTCAGCTGGCTCGGCGCCGGCCGCTCGACCCTGCTCGGCCTGGCCGGTGCGGCCCGGGCTGCCGTAGCGGGTGGCCGCCGCTCCTGAAGCCGCCGGCCCTCAGCAGGCCAGCCCGTCCTCGGGCACGTCGCCGTCGAGGAGGTAGTCCTCGACCGCAGCGTCGACACAGGCGTTGCCGCTGTTGTACCCGGTGTGACCGTCGCCGTCCCGGGTGATCAGCACCCCGGACTCCAGCTGCTCGGCCAGCCCCACCGACCAGGCGTACGGCGTGGCCGGGTCACGGGTGGTGCCGACCACGACGATCGGCTCGGCACCCTCGGCGTCGATCGCCCCGATCGTCTCGGCGGCCCGGGTGCTCAGCCCGTTGCAGTTGTTCAGCCCCCAGGCGAAGACCCGACCGAAGGTGGGCGAGGCCTGCTCGAAGGCAGCGAACTCCTCGTCGATCTCGTCGACCGGAACCGAGGACGGATCGTCCAGGCACCCGATCACGTAGATCGCCTCGGCGCTGTTGTCCTCGTAGGAGCCGTCCGCGCTGCGTGAGGTGTAGAAGTCGGAGAGACGCAGCAGCGCCGTGCCGTCGCCGTCGAAGGCCGCCTGCAGCGCCTGGCTCAGCAGGATCCAGTAGTCCCGCACGTAGAGCGGCAGCACGATCCCGTAGAACGCGTTGCCCACCTGGAGGGTGCGCTCCCCCTCGGTCGGCAGCGGCTCGGCGTCGACCTCGGCCAGGAACTGCTGGATCCGCGCCAGGCCCGACTCGACGTCGGCGCCGAGGAAGCAGGTCTCGGACTGCTCGACGCAGTTGGACACATAGGCGCGCAGCGCGGTCTCGAAGCCGGCGGCCTGGCCCAGCGACCGCTCGCGGAAGTTCAGCGCCGGATCGACTCCGCCGTCGAGCACCATCCGGCCCACCCGGTCGGGGAAGAGCTCGGCGTACGTCGCGCCCAGCTGGGTGCCGTAGGAGGCGCCGAAGTACCGCAGCTCGGGCTCACCCAGTGCGGCTCGGAGCACGTCGATGTCGCGGGCCGCCTCCACGGTGGAGACGTGCGCGGCCAGGTCGCCGGACCGCCGTCGGCAGCCGTCGCCGAGCGCGGCGGAGAGGTCCTGGAACTGGGATGCCTCCAAGGCGTTGTCCGGGTCCGGGTCGGTGGCGATGAACGTGTCCAGCTCGGCGTCGGAGAGGCAGTCCACCGGACTCGACGCACCCGTGCCGCGCGGGTCGAACCCGACGACGTCGTAGCTCGACAGGATCGGCTGCCGGAAGGCCGCGGAGGCGTTCTCGGCGTAGCTGGTCCCCGGCGCGCCCGGGCCGCCGGGGTTGACGACCAGCGACCCGAGCCGCTGCTCGGGTTCGTCGGCCGGGTCCTTGAGCAGGGCCAGCTCGAGGTCCCCGGCGCCCGGGTCGGTGTAGTCCAGCGGGACGGTCAGCGTGGCGCACTCGAAGGCGTCCCGGCACTGCTGCCAGTCGAGCTCCTGGGCGTAGTACTCGGCCAGGGCCGGCTCCGGCGGCTGCGTGGTGGCGGCATCCGGGGTCGAGGTGGGCGCCGGGAAGGCCGGGCGCTGGCTCCGGTCGACGTCGGTGCCGCCGCCTCCGGAGGCGAGCCCGAACAGCGCGACCCCGACACCGCCGAAGACCAGGGCCAGCACCAGCACCGCCACCACGATCCGTAGCGTCGTCGTCCTCACGTCCTGCTCCCCTCGGGCACCTTCAGGGCGACCATCATGGCCTCCAGCGCCAAGGCGACCGGGACGTTGAACTCGAGCATCTGCTCGCGGGCCTCGAAGATCCAGCCGATCCGACGCAGGTTGAGCTCCGGGGTGGAGGAGCGCACCACCTTCTCGACGTCACCGCGGATCTCCTCGTTGACCAGCATCCCGGGAGCGCCGGTGGCCAGCGCGATCGCGTCCCGGTACACCGAGGCGAGGTCCATCAACCCACGGTCGACCATGTCCAGGTGCCGTCGCTTGGCCCGCGTCTTCTGCCCCTTCTCCAGGGCGGCGAGCGCGGGGCCGTACTCCCGGGGCCGACGGCCGCGCTCGACGACGCCGTAGGACGCGTCCAGGTCCGCCCTCTCCCGGGCGTCCAGCCGGGTGGTGGCCAGGTCCGCCTCCTCCTTGGTGACCTCGGCCAGCTCGGTGGCCGCGCGCATGCAGTCGCCCAGGGTGAGCAGCCGGGCCGGCAGCGACACCACGTCGCGTCGTCGGCTGCGGGCCGCCTCGTCCCGGGCCAGCGCCCGGGCGCGGCCGATGTGACCCTGGCTCGCGCGGGCGGCGTACGACGCGAGCGCGGCATCGACCCCGTCGGCCCGAGCCAGGAACGCGGCCACGTCGACGGCGGTCGGTGTGGTCAGGCTGAGCAGCCGGCACCGCGAGCGGATCGTCGGCAGCACGTCCTCCACGGTCGGGGCGCACAGGATCCACACCGTCCGCACGGTCGGCTCCTCGATCGCCTTGAGCAGGGCGTTGCAGGCCTGGTCGGTGAGCCGGTCGGCGTCCTCGACGATGAGGATCTGCCACCGGTCGCCGACCGGGGCCAACGCCGAGCGCCGGACCAGGTCGCGGACCTCGGTCACCCCGATGGAGAGCTTCTCGGTGCGGATCATCGCCACATCGGCGTGCGACCCGGCGAGGACCGTGCGGCAGGCGTGGCACCGGCCGCAACCGGCGTCCTCGGGCGCGTGCTCGCACTGCAGCGCCGCCGCGAAGGCCACCGCGGCGTTGGACCGACCGGAGCCGGGTGGACCGGTGACCAGCCAGGCCTGGCTCATGCCGTGCCCGCCCGCGGCGGTGCTCAGCGCCTCGATCGCGCGGCGCTGGCCGACCAGGTCGTCCCACACGGAACCGGTCTGCCCGTCGGACTGGTGGCCGGACCGCTGAACGGTGCTCATCGCAGCCTCCGGGACGCCCGGTCCAGCAACGGCTCGACCCGGCCGCGGACCGCGGACCCGATCTCCTCGACCGCGGCGCGGGCGTCCAGGACCAGGTAGTGCTCGGGGTCGGCGGCGGCCATCGTCACGAACGCCTCGCGGACCCGCTGGTGGAACTCCAGCGACTCCCCCTCGATCCGGTCGCGACCCTCGAAACGACCCAGCCCGTCGGCCGGGGCCAGGTCGAGCACCACCGTCAGGTGCGGCCGCAGGTCGCCGGTGGCCCACCGGGCCACCTGCTCCACCTCGGCCACGTCCAGGGCGCGGCCGGCGCCCTGGTAGGCCAGGGTGGAGTCGACGTACCGGTCGGTGATCACCACCGCGCCGGCCGCCAGCGCGGGGCTGACCACGGTGGCGACGTGCTCGGCCTTGTCCGCGGCGTACAGCAGCGCCTCGGTCCGGTCCGCGAGGGCGCCGGTCTCGGGGCTGAGCACGATCCGGCGCAGCTCGGCGCCGACCGGGGTGTCGCCGGGCTCGAAGGTGAGCCGGACGTCGTACCCCTGCGTCGCCAGCCACTCACCGAGCAGCCGGGACTGGGTGGACTTGCCCGAGCCCTCGCCGCCCTCGAAGCAGACGAAGACGCCGGACGTCGCGTACGTCGGCCCCGGGGCGTCGGTGCTGCTCACGCGCCGAACCTACGCGGCGGCACCGACCGCACCCCACGGGGGTGACTGCGGACCGGTCGGCCCCTGCGGTCGGGACGGCCCGGTCAGGCCACCGCGGTGATGTCGAGGACCTCGTGGTGCGGCAGCGGGTTGTCACGGTCGGCTCGGCAGGTCAGCAGCGACCGCTCCGGCCCGCGGGTGGTCCGCACCCGCACGGCGTACTCCCGGTCACCTGCCCGGAAGGTGGCGCGGGTGACCTCGTCCTCCACGCTCCGCCCGGTGACCCGGACCGCGCTCTCCTCGGTGACGTCGAGCCGGCGGCGCAGCGCGATCTCGGCGGCCTGCACCGGCATCGCCAGGCAGGTCCGGCCGCGCAGGTGCTCCAGCTCCAGCCGACCGGCGCGGACCTCGTCGGCGACGGTGACCGCGGCGGCCGGGGTCATCCGCCCGTAGTAGAGCCCCTGCGGCAGCACCACCATGTTCCCGGCGAAGCGATCGCCGCCGATGTGCGTGACCTCCCAGGTCTCCTCCGGGTGCCGCTCGGCCAGCGCCGCGGCGACCGGCCGGCCGAGCTCGGCGCAGCACGCGTCGTGCCGGCCGTGGGTGCAGACCCCGAAGACCGGACCGTGCAGGGCGGGCAGCCCCAGCGATCCCTGCTGTCGCAGCGCGCCCAGGTCGAGGTCCAGCACGTCACCCAGCGAGTGCAGCGTGGTGCCCTCGAGCCGGGACCGGGTGGGATGGGGGTACGCCGCGAGCAGCCGGTGTCCGTCGACGGTGGACCGGTACCGGTCGGGCCGTCGGGCCAGCAGCACCCGGACCCCGGCCGCCCTTGCGGCCAGGTCGATCCGTTCGCCGAGCCCGTCGGGCATCCGGGCGTCCCGGGGCGCGTTGGTCCCCCACGGTCCGTTGTGCTCGAGCAGGACGAAGGCGCGCACCGTGGAGGCGGTGCCGGACAGCGACTCGTCCCGGTCCGCGCTGGCCACCGCGCAGCGCCAGTCTTTGTCCCCGGGCCGGGGGGCGTCGGGGCGGGGGCGATCGGGGCGGGGCGGGCTCACTCCCGGTCCGAGCGGGGGTCCCCGCGGTCGTCCCCGCCGGCGTCGACGACCTGCAGCAGGCCCTCGCGGACCAGTCGTCGGCACAGCACCAGCCGGGACTGCTCGTCGAGCATCGTCAGGTCGGCCGGGCGGAGCTCGGGACGGGCGCGGATCACGTCGAGGGCGGGCCGTAGCCGAGTCGGGACCATCAGCGCCCGATCCCCCAGCAGCACCTCCAGCTGCCCGGTCGTGGCGGTGGCAGCGTCCCCGTCGGGGTGGTCGAGCAGCACGCACGGGTGGCCGGGGCGGCGGCGCAGCCGGGTGCGGTCGGTCAGGTCCTCGACCGCGAGCACATCGGCCAGCCCCCCGGGCAGCCGCGGGCCGCGGCCGGTGAGGAACCGGCGTACCTCCTGCTCGACGGCGACCCCGGCGTCGAGCTCGCGGACCCGGGCGGCGAGCGTCTCCAGGCGGTCGGCCAGGTCGGAGGTCAGCACGGCCGGGTCCTCGAGGTAGCCGGCGGGCAGGTGGGCGTCCGGGACCTCGTCGAGAAGCGGGGTGACGGCGCGGCGCACCAGCCCTCGCCAGGTGAGCTGGTTGATCCCCAGCGTCACGTGCAGCGACACGGTGTCCTGGGCGCGGGCGGCGTGCGGGGTGCCGGTGGGCAGGTACTGCGACATCCCCGGCAGCATCCTCACCTCCTCGACCCCCTCGCCGGTGTGGATCTCCCACTGCTTGGCGCCGGCGGTCTGGAAGGTGATCACGTCGTGGCTGTCGGCGTGCACCGCGAACCCCTGCGAGCCGGGCGGGGTCAGGTAGGCGTTGGCCTGGCAGGGGTGGCCGAGCTCCAGCTCCAGCTCGGCGACCAGCCGGGTCAGCGGCGGCCAGTAGCGGTGCAGTCCCTGGAACACCACCGTGGCGCCGTCGGCGAACAGCGCCAGCGCCTTGCGCGCGTCCACCAGCCCGGTGAGGCTGCGGCCGGCCAGCGTGGCGGAGCGGGTGTACGTCGACTCGGGCAGCACCGCGCCGTCCCGGGCCAGCCGCACCGACGGGGTCCGGATCGCGGTCGAGGTGAGCAGGTGGTCGACGTCGGCCAGGGAGAGCAGACCGACCAGGTCGGCCGGCTCGGCGTGGTGCAGGTGCGTGCGGGACGCCCAGACCTTCTCGAGGAAGGTCCGGGCGTCACCGGTCAGCAGGTCGAGGGCACTCACCCGTCGGAGGCGTCCCCGTCGGTGGTGTCCGTGGCGTCCCCGTCCGAGGCGTCGCCGTCGGAGGCGTCCCCGTCGGTCGTGTCCGTGGCGTCCCCGTCCGAGGCGTCGCCGTCGGAGGCGTCCCCGTCGGTGGTGTCCGTGGCGTCCCCGTCCGAGGCGTCGCTGTCGGTGCCGTCGGCGTCACCACCACCGCCGCCCGGGGTGGGGTCACCGCTGGGCACGGTGGTCATGTCCTCGTCCTTCAGGGGCTCTTCCGGGGTGCTGGTCATGCGTGCTCCTCATCGGTCGGTCTCGGTGGCTGGTACTCCGATCCTGTACCCAAACCGACCCGGTGCCCACCCACGCGGGTCAGGACTTCTTCGCGGTGCTCTTCTTCGCAGTGCTCTTCTTCGCGGTGCTCTTCTTGGCGGTGCTCTTCTTGGCGGTGCTGTTCTTCGCGGTGCTCTTGGCCGGACTCTTCTTGGCGCCCTTCTTGGCCGACTTCTTCGCCGGACCGCGGGCGCGTCGCTCCTCGAGCAGCTCGGCGGCCCGTTCGAGGGTGATCTCCTCGACCGAGTCGTCCTTGCGCAGGGTCGCGTTGTACTCGCCGTCGGTGACGTACTCGCCGAAGCGACCCGCCTTGACCACCACCGGCTGCCCGGAGACCGGGTCGTTGCCGAGCTCCTTGAGCGGCGGGGCCGCGGCAGCGCGCCCACGCTGCTTGGGCTGGGCGTAGATCCTGAGCGCCTCGTCCAGCCCGATCGTGAGCAGCTGGTCCTCGGCCGCCAGCGACCGGGAGTCGGTGCCCTTCTTGAGGTACGGCCCGTAGCGGCCGTTCTGGGCGGTGATCTCCTCCCCGTCCTCGGCGGCCCCCACCACCCGCGGCAGCGAGAGCAGCTTGATCGCGTCCTCGAGGGTGATGGTGTCCAGCGACATCGACTTGAACAGTGAGCCGGTGCGCGGCTTGTCGTTCTTCTTGGCGTCCTCGGGGAGCAGCTCGGTGACGTACGGACCGAAGCGGCCGTTCTTGGCCACCACCGTCAGTCCGGTCTCCGGGTGCGCGCCGAGCTCGATCTCCTCCCCGGCGGGGTTGGCGAACAGCTCCGTGGCCTTCTCCAAGGTGAGCTCGTCGGGCGGCAGGTCGTCGGGCACGTTGGCGCGCTTGCCGATCGGGTTGCCGTCGTCGTCGGGACCCTCCAGGTAGGGGCCGTACCGGCCCACCCGCAGGTTGATCCCGCTGTCGGGGCCACCGACCGGGAACGTCGCCAGCTCCTTGGCGTCGATGTCGCCGAGCTCGGTGACCAGCGGGTGCAGGCCCTGGACCTTGTCGGAGCCGTAGTAGAACTCGCCGAGCTCCGTCGAACGGTCGCGCCGCCCGGCGGCGATCTCGTCGAGCACGTCCTCCATGTCGGCGGTGAACTCGTAGGAGATGTGCCGGGTGAAGTGCTCCTCGAGCAGCCGCACCACGGAGAACGCCAGCCAGGCCGGCACCAGGGCCGTGCCCTTCTTGTAGACGTAGCCCCGGTCGGTGATGGTCTTGATGATCGCGGCGTACGTCGACGGCCGGCCGATCTCGCGCTCCTCGAGCTCCTTGACCAGGGTGGCCTCGGTGTAGCGGGCCGGCGGCTTGGTCTCGTGCCCGGACGCGGTGACCGAGGCGGCCGACACGGCGTCGCCCTCGGTGAGTGCCGGCAACCGGGTCTCGGCGTCGTCGCGCGCGGCGCTGGCGTCGTCGGTCCCCTCGACGTACGCCTTGAGGAAGCCGTGGAACGTGATCGTGCGCCCGCTGGAGGAGAACACCACGTCCTCCCCGGTGGCGGCCGTGCCGCCGAGGCGGATGGTGACGGTGTTGCCGACCGCGTCCTTCATCTGCGAGGCGACGGTGCGCATCCAGATCAGCTCGTAGAGCCGGAACTGCTCGCCGGTCAGCCCGGTCTGCGCCGGGGTCCGGAACGTGTCGCCGGAGGGGCGGATCGCCTCGTGCGCCTCCTGGGCGTTCTTGACCTTGGAGGCGTAGACGCGAGGTTCGGCGGGGAGGTACTCCGCGCCGTACAGCTCGCGGACCTGGGCCCGCGCGGCCTCGATCGCTCCGCCCGAGAGGGTGGAGGAGTCGGTGCGCATGTAGGTGATGAAGCCGTTCTCGTAGAGCCGCTGGGCGACCGACATCGCCGCCGAGGCGCTCATCCCGAGCTTGCGGCTGGCCTCCTGCTGCAGCGTGGTGGTGCGGAACGGGGCGTACGGCGCGCGGCGGTAGGGCTTCGACTCGACCGAGCGGACCTCGTACGTCGACTCCGACAGCGCCGCGGCCAGACCCTCGGCACGGCTGCGGTCCAGGTGCACGACCTTGCCCTCGGCGGACTGCTTGAGCAGGCCGTCCTGGCCGAAGTCGGAGCCGCGGGCCACCCGGGCGGCGTCGACGGAGTACAGCTTGGCCGGGAACATCCGCTGCTCGTGCTTGCTGCCGGCGTCGAAGGTGCCCTCGAGGTCCCAGTACGACGCCAGCCGGAAGCGCATCCGCTCCCGCTCCTTGTCGACCACGAGCCGGGTCGCCACGGACTGCACCCGCCCGGCGGACAGGCCCGACATGACCTTCTTCCACAGCACGGGTGAGACCTCGTAGCCGTAGAGCCGGTCCAGGATGCGCCGGGCCTCCTGCGCCTCGACGAGATCCATATCGATCTCGCGGGGGTTCTCGGCCGCGGCGAGGATCGCCGGCTCGGTGATCTCGTGGAAGACCATCCGCTTGACCGGGATGTTCCTCGGCTTCAGCTCATCGAGCAGGTGCCACGCGATGGCCTCGCCCTCGCGGTCCTCGTCGGTGGCGAGGTAGAGCTCGTCGGCGTCCTTGAGCAGGCCCTTGAGCTTGCGGACCTGGTCCTTCTGCCGCCTGGGCACCACGTAGTGCGGCTCGAAGCCGTTCTCCACGTCGACGGCGAGGCGGCCCCAGGGCTTGTCCTTGATGCTCGCGGGCGTGTCCGCGGCGCTCTGGGGCAGGTCCCGGATGTGGCCGACCGAGGACTCCACGACATAGCCGCTGCCGAGGAAGCCCCCGATCTTCTGGGCCTTCGCCGGTGACTCGACGATGACCAACTTGTGTGTCACTTGCGCTGCCATTCCTCACGCTGGGGTGTCGTCGGCCCGGGTCGAGGGGCCTCACGGCCGAACACGGTAGCGCGTGCTCGGCCTGGGTCCGGCCGGGCGGCCCCGCGCGGACCCCTGTGGACAGTACGTGCCGGACCAGCTTTTCCTCGGGTCGTGGGCCTGGTGCCGCGGTCGATTCGGACGGGTCGTGTGCCTGGTGACGCGCCCCGGCGCGGCCTGGGGCACACGACCCCCGGGGGTCAGCCGGCGGCTGGAGAGGGTCGGGGCGCCGGAGCCAGGAACCCCTCGGCGACCAGCTCGGCGACCGCGGGCAGGTACGCCGTCCGGGTGGCCGCCGGGTCCGCGTCGAGCAGCTGGGCGACCGCGTCCAGGATCTGTCCCACGGTGAGCTCCCCGTCGCAGGCACCCACCAGCGCCCCCTCGACCGTGTCCACCTTGCGGGCCCGGCGCATCCCGCGCTGCTGGCGCAGCACCACCGTCTCCGGATCCTCCGCCCCGGGGGGACCCTGGGTCTCCTGGAGCACGTCGGGGCGGCGGACCAGCCGCGAGGCCGGGCCGGCCACCACGTCGACGGCCGCGGCCCACTGCTCCACGGCCGGCGCGATCGGCTGCTCCACGTCGTAGGGCCAGTCGAGCAGCTCGACGGTGCCGGCGCCGGCCCCGGCCGCCCGCCGGCGCAGGTTGATCCAGCCGAACCCGATCCCGGCCACCCCCTGCTCCTCCAGCCAGGACAGCCAGGTGTCGTAGCGGGCCGGGTAGTCCGGCCCGCCGTGGTGGCCGGAGTCCTTGAGCCACAGCTCGACGTACGAGGCCGGGTCGAGCACCTCGCGCTGCACGACGAACGCGTCGCAGTCGGCTCGCAGCCAGCCACCCAGCCGCTCGTCCCAGCCGCGGCCGTCCTCGATCACCCAGTTCGCCAGCACCTGGCACCAGCCGCCGTCGGTCAGGTGCTCCGGCGCGGTGCGGACGATGTCCTCGACCACCTGGTCGCCGGGCAGCCCGGAGTCCCGGTACACCAGTCGCTCCCCGGTCCCCGGGGAGATCACGAACGGCGGGTTGGTGGCGATCAGGTCGAACCGCTCGCCGCGCACCGGCTCGAAGAAGGACCCCTCGCGTACCTCCACCCGGTCCGCCACCCCGTTGAGCGCCGCGTTCAGCCGGGCCAGCCGCAGCGCCCGCGGGTTCACGTCGGTGGCGACGACCCGGGTGCTGTGCCCGGCCAGGTGCAGGGCCTGGACCCCGCAGCCGGTGCCGAGGTCCAGCGAGGAGGCCACCGGCGCCCGGAGGGTGAGCTGGGCCAGGGACGTCGAGGCCGAGCTGATCCCGAGCACGTGGTCGCCGCTCACCCGGTGCGGCGAGCCGTCCAGACCCGGGGTGAGGTCGCTGACCACCCACAGGTGCCGGTCGTCGGCGGCGTACGGCCGGACGTCCAGCCGGGCCGCGACCTCACCGACGGACTGGTCGAGGAGGCCCTCCACGGCCAGGCGTTCGACCAGTCCGGGCAGCGCAGCCTCGGCCGCGGCGGTGGGGACCGGCCGCTGGAGCAGGAAGAGCCGGATCAGCGTGTCGAGGCCGGATCCGGCGGAGGTACGCCGCAGCCCGGGGGTGGTCTCGTTGCGCCCGAGCGCCGCGTGGGCCGCGGACCCGAGCCGTTCCGCGACCGCGTCGTCGGTGAAGTCCGCCACCTCGAGGGCGTCGCGGAGCCGGGCGGGCAGGTCGGTGCGCACGCCGTCACCCTAGGGCGCTGCGCCGCCTCCGGTGGCGGCCCGGACGGCAGCGACCCGCCCCGGCGTGGCCGGGGCGGGTCGTGTGCGGTGCTGCTGGTGGTGCGGGTGGCGCCCCGCGGCTACGGGGCGTCGAAGCGCCGCGTGGCCTCCTCGTCGTACGCCGGGGAGCCGGGCTGCGCCGACGGGACCCGCTGCTGGGTCGCGGTCGGGTCACCGGTGTAGGTCTCCCCCGGGGTGGCGTGGCCGGTGTCCCCGGCGCCGGGGGCCGGCGGCGGGGTGGGTGCGTCGTCGCCCATCGACACCTCGCGCTGCTTGGAGATGTAGACCGCCACCACGATGATCGCCGTGGCGACCGCCGCGATGAGGAGCCGGACCACGTCGTTCTGGTCGTCGCCGACGCTCATCGAGACCACCGCGCTGGCGATCAGCAGCGAGACCAGGTTCATCACCTTGATCAGCGGGTTGATCGCCGGGCCGGCGGTGTCCTTGAACGGGTCGCCGACGGTGTCGCCGATGATCGTGGCCTCGTGGGCCAGCGAGCCCTTGCCCCCGTGGTGGCCGTCCTCGACCAGCTTCTTGGCGTTGTCCCAGGCCCCACCGGAGTTGGCGAGGAAGACGGCCATCAGGGTGCCGCTGCCGATCGCGCCGGCCAGGAAGCCCGCCAGCGCGGTGGCGCCGAGGCCGAAGCCGACCGCGATCGGCGCCAGGACGGCCAGCAGGCCGGGCGTGACCAGCTCGCGCAGCGAGTCCTTGGTGACGATGTCGACGACCTTGCCGTACTCCGGCCGGCCGGTGCCCTCCATGATCCCGGGGATCTCCCGGAACTGGCGGCGCACCTCGTAGACCACCGCGCCCGCTGCCCGGGCCACGGCGTTGATCGCCAGCCCGGAGAAGAGGAAGACCACGCTCGCGCCGAGCAGCACCCCGACGATGACGGCGGGGTTGAAGACGCTGAAGTCGAGCAGGTAGACCTCGTCCGCGCCCACGTTGGCCTCACGCACCGACTCGAAGACCGAGGTCGCGTAGGACCCGAACAGCGCCGTCGCCGCGAGCACGGCGGTCGCGATCGCGATGCCCTTGGTGATCGCCTTGGTGGTGTTGCCGACCGCGTCGAGCTCGGTGAGGATCTGCGCGCCGTCGGGGCTGACGTCGCCCGACATCTCGGCGATGCCCTGGGCGTTGTCCGAGACCGGACCGAAGGTGTCCATCGCCACGATCACGCCGACCGTGGTGAGCAGACCGGTACCGGCGAGCGCGACCGCGAACAGCGACACCGTCAGCGCGGCACCACCGAGCAGGTAGGCGCCGAAGACGGCGGCCCCGATCACCAGTGTCGTGTAGACCGCCGACTCGAAGCCGACCGAGAGCCCGGAGAGGATCACGGTGGCCGCGCCGGTGAGCGAGGTCTTGCCGACGTCCTTGACGGGGCGGTGCTCGGTGCCGGTGTAGTAGCCGGTCAGCGCGAGGATGCCGGCCGACATCACGATGCCGATCACCACCGCGGACGCGGCGATGAAGCGGGGGTCGCCGTCGGCACCGGCGAGGTCGCCGGCGATGTTGGTGAAGTCGGCGAAGCTGCTGGGCAGGTAGAGGTAGGCCAGCACGACGCTGGCCACCGCGGCGATGCCCGAGGAGAGGTAGAACGAGCGGTTGATCGTGGTCAGGCCGTTCTCACCGGCCTTGGGCTTGGTGAGGTAGACCCCGGCGACCGCGGTCAGGGCGCCGATGGCGGGGATGAGCAGCGGGAAGACCAGGCCCTTGTCGCCGAAGGCCTGCGAGCCGAGGATCAGCGCGGCGACCAGGGTGACGGCGTACGACTCGAAGAGGTCCGCGGCCATGCCGGCGCAGTCGCCCACGTTGTCGCCGACGTTGTCGGCGATGGTGGCGGCGTTGCGCGGGTCGTCCTCGGGGATGTTGTTCTCCACCTTGCCGACCAGGTCGGCGCCGACGTCGGCGGCCTTGGTGAAGATGCCGCCGCCGACCCGCATGAACATGGCCAGCAGCGCCGCACCGAAGCCGAAGCCCTCGAGCACGTCGGGGGCCTTGTCCTGGAACAGCAGCACCACGGCGCTCGCACCGAGCAGGCCGAGACCGACGGTCATCATGCCCACCATCGCGCCGGTGCGCAGACCGATGCGCATCGCCGGCTCGCGGCCGGCCTCGTTGGCGGCCGCGGCGACCCGCAGGTTGGCGCGCACCGCGAGGTTCATGCCGAAGTAGCCGACCGAGGCCGAGAACCCGGCTCCGACCAGGAAGAAGAACGATCGGAAGATCCGGACCGTCAGGTCGTCGGCGGGCAGCGCCAGCAGCAGGAAGAACGCCACGACGGCGAAGATGCCGAGGGTGCGGAACTGCCGGGCGAGGTAGGCGTTGGCCCCCTCCTGCACCGCCTGGGCGATGTTCTTCATGTTGTCGGTGCCTTCACCGGCAGCAAGGACCTCCTGGCGGAACATGACCGCCATCGCCAGCGCGCCGAGGGCGATCGCTGCGACGACGAGAACCAGGACGAGATTGCCGCCGGTGAGGTCCACGACTGCGGGAACGATCCCCGTCATGTGTTTCCTCCTGCGAGCTCGAGTGAGACTGGATGGCTGCAGGCACGGGTGGACGACCCCGGACCCGGACCGTGGCGGAGTTTACGCATGGGTGATCGGGCTCACGCAGGGGCCGTGACGTGTCCCACACGACGGGTCGGTTTTTGCCGTGGGTCGGCGCCACCTCGGGCGCGGGCACGCCGAGTCGACGCGACCTCGGACCGCACCCGGGGTCAGGACGTGCGGGGCCGGACCGGAACGGTCAACGGACGGCGAGAGCCGCCTCGGGCGAGTCGTGGATGACGAACACCTTGGCCAGGCCGGTGATCCGGAAGATCTTCAGCAGCCGGTCCTGGGTGCAGACGAGCTGGAGCGAGCCGTCGTGAGCGCGCACCTTCTTCAGTCCGCCGACGAGCACACCGAGGCCGGTGGAGTCGAGGAACTCCACGCCCTCCATGTCGATGACGATGTCGTAGACGCCGTCGGCGACCAGCGCAGTGATCTTGTCCCGCAGCTTGGGAGCCGTGTAGACGTCGATCTCGCCACCGACCGTCACCAAGGTCTTGCCGTCAACCTCGCGCGTTGCAAGAGATAAGTCCACTGTTCACTCTCTTCCCTGGCAAGACATCCGCTCATCAGGTCCAGTGCCGAGCCCGTGCGCGGTCCCGACCTCGGCCAGCAATATGAAACCACGCCGGCGGGCTCGCGCGCACAAAGACCTCGACACTTGCCAGGTTCTCACAAAGTTCGCCGGCACAGCCAGACCAGTGGTCCGACGGGTACGGCGCCCTCGGGGTCCACTCCACCGCCCACCGGCGTGATCCCGGGGACCGTCCGCGGGACCGGTGTCGCCGGCGACTGCGAGGATCAGGGGGTGTCCAGCACCGTGCACCGACCGGCCGTGGCCGATCTGGTGCGCCGTCTTGCCGAGGTGCCGGGTCGCGAGGGCCGGCTCACCCACCTGGAGGTGCTGCCCGCCCGGGTCGGCAGGGCGGCACCCTGGCCCGAGTGGGCCGACCCGGACGTGGTGGCCGCGCTCGGACTCCGGGGCATCGCCACCCCGTGGCGGCACCAGGCGGCGGCCGCCGACGCCGCCCACCGGGGGCAGCACACGGTGCTGGCCACCGGGACCGCCTCGGGCAAGTCGCTGGCCTACCAGCTGCCGGCGCTCACCGCCATCCGAGCAGAGCGCCGACCACGGGGGCAGCGCGGCGCCACCACGCTCTATGTCGCCCCCACCAAGGCGCTGGCCCAGGACCAGCTGACCTCGATCACCGGGCTGGGGCTCGACGTGCGGGTCACCACCCACGACGGGGACAGCAGTCGAGATCAGCGGGACTGGGCCCGTGACCACGCCGAGTACGTGCTGACCAACCCCGACATGCTGCACCGGTCGTTGTTGCCCGCTCACACGTACTGGGCCGACTTCCTCGGCCGCCTGCAGTACGTGGTGATCGACGAGTGCCACCACTACCGCGGCGTGTTCGGTGCCCACGTGGCCCACGTGCTGCGCCGGCTGCGCCGGATCTGCGCGGCGTACGGCGCCGCACCGACGTTCGTGCTCGCCTCCGCCACCGTCGCCGAGCCCGAGGTCGCGGCCCGACGGCTGACCGGCCTCGAGGTCCTGCCGATCACCGACGACGCCTCGCCCCGCGGCACGGTGTCGCTGGTGCTGTGGGAGCCGCCGTTGACCTCCTTCACCGGCGAGAACGGTGCCCCGGTGCGGCGTGCCGCCTCCTCCGAGACCGCCGACCTGCTGGCCGACCTGGTCGCCGAGGACGTCCGCACCCTGGCCTTCGTCCGCTCGCGGCGCGGCGCCGAGCAGGTCGCGATGACCGCCGCCGGGCTGCTGGCCGAGGTGGACCCGTCGCTGCCGGGGCGGGTCGGGTCGTACCGCGGCGGATACCTGCCCGAGGAGCGCCGCGCGATCGAGGAGTCGCTGCGGTCCGGGGAGCTGACCGGGCTCGCCGCCACCAACGCCCTCGAGCTGGGCATCGACGTCAGCGGGTTGGACGCGGTGCTGATGGCCGGCTTCCCCGGCACCCGGGCAGCGCTGTGGCAGCAGGTCGGCCGCGCCGGCCGGGAGGCCCAGGACGCCCTGGGCATCCTGGTGGCCCGCGACGACCCGTTGGACACCTATCTGGTGCACCATCCCGAGGCGCTGCTGGGTCGGCCGGTCGAGGCGTGCGTCTTCGACCCGGCCAACCCGTACGTGCTCGGCCCGCACCTGGCGGCCGCGGCGCAGGAGATCCCGCTGAGTGCCGAGGAGCTCGAGCTCTTCGGGCCGACCGCCCGCGACGTGGTGGACTCGCTGACCGCGGCCGGGGTGCTGCGACGCCGACCCCGGGGCTGGTACTGGACCGACCGGCGCCGCGCCGCCGACCTGGCCGACATCCGCTCGGCGGGCGGCGCCCCGGTGCAGCTGGTCGAGGCGGTGACCGGGCGGGTGATCGGCACCGTCGACGCCGGCTCCGCCCACGGCACCGCTCACGCCGGTGCCGTCTACGTTCACCGCGGCGAGACGTGGCTGGTGGAGTCGCTCGACCTCGACGAGCACGTCGCGGTGATCACCCGGGACGACCCGGACTACACGACCTCGGCCCGGGAGGTCACCGACATCACGGTGGTCGCCGAGCGTGAGCACCGGTGGTGGGGTCCGTGCCGGTTGTCCCTGGGACAGGTGGACGTCTCCCACCAGGTGGTCTCCTACCTCAAGCGACGCTCCCCCGGCGGGCAGGTCATCGCCGAGGAGCCGCTGGACCTGCCGGTGCGGTCGCTGCGGACCGCTGCGGTGTGGTGGACGGTGCCCGCCGACGTGCTGGCCGAGGCCGGGTTGGCCGCCGCCGACCTGCCGGGAGCCGCGCACGCGGCCGAGCACTGCTCGATCGGCCTGCTGCCCCTCTTCGCGACCTGCGACCGCTGGGACATCGGCGGGGTCTCCACCGCGCTGCACGCGGACACCGGGATGTTGACGGTGTTCGTGCACGACGGCCACCCCGGCGGTGCCGGCTTCGCCGAGCGGGGGTACGCCGCGGCCCGGGAGTGGCTGCTGGCGACGCTGCGGACCATCGAGGCGTGCGAGTGCGTCGAGGGTTGTCCTTCCTGCATCCAGTCGCCCAAGTGCGGCAACCAGAACCACCCGTTGGACAAGCCCGGCGCCGCGACCCTGCTGCGGGTGCTGCTGGGCGAGTAGCCTCCGACCATGGTGCTGCTGGGACTCATCCTCATCGCCGCGGGCGCCCTCGCCGTCGTGGCCGCGTTCCTCACCGCGGAGGGGACCGTCCAGCTGCTCGGGACCGACCTCACCGCCTTCGGCCTGTTCCTGGTCGGTCTCGGCGCCGGCCTGGCCCTGTGGTGGGGTTTCGAGCTCTCCAAGTTCGGCACCCGTCGTTCGCTGCGGCACCGCCGTGAGTCCAAACGGCTCCAGCAGCTCGACCAGGCCGAGAACCAGCGCCGTACCGACCCGGAGGACCCCCGGAGCCACCCCACCACCTGATCCGGTCACGGAGGCTCACCGCCCCGCGAGCCCGGTCCGGGGCCGGCGCGGGCTCGTGCCGCCAGGTCCGCTCCGTGACCCAGCCAGCGGGGCCCCGGGACCGTCACCGCGACCCACACCTCCCACCCGGCGGTCCGACAGTCGACCAGCACGGCGTCGTTGCGTGCCGCGATCCGGGCGCCGGTGGCGCAGGCGTCCTCGCCCCGCGCCAACGCCCCCGCGGCAGCCAGCGCCGCCAGGTCGGCCGCCGACTCCGCGACCCGGTGCGCCCGGAACATGCCGGCGACCACGGCGAGCGCGGTGCCGACCAGCAGCAGCACCGCCAGCACGGACACGCCCAGCACCGTTGCCGCTCCCCGCTCCGAGGAGCTCATCGGTCCTCGACGGCGGCGACCGCCCGGGCGGAGACCCGCGGGACGGGGAGGGCGGCGAACAGCCCGCCGGGACCGGACACGGTCCCCGAGACCGTGGCCACCACCTCCCCGTCGCCCCCGGTGAGCACCACCTCGCTGCCCGCCGGGGCCACGGCCCGGCCCCGGGCCACGGCAGCCTCGGGGTCCTCGCCCCGCGCGGCGGCCCGGGCGGTCTCCCGCGCGGCGTCGACGGCCCGCAGCTGGGCGGCGCCGAGGGCCTGGAGCCAGACCAGCCCGACGGTGACCGCGACCAGGACGGGGAGCACCAGCGCCAGCTCGGCGGTGACCGCACCTCGCTCCCCCCGGAGGCCGCGGCGCCGGTGCCGGACGCGGATCATCCGATCCCCAGCAGCGCCAGCACGTGGTCGAACAGGGTGCGCAGCAGCCGGTCGCCGAACCCTCCGGTGAGCATCTTGTAGAGCAGGCCGGCCAGACCGGCCCCGGCCGCGGTGCCCACGGCGTACTCGGCGGTGGTGATGCCCTGCTCGTCGCGAGGACGCGGACGCCGGGTGCGGCGACCGGTCGGCGGGACGAGGGGCCTGGACGCGCGTCCGGCGGCGGGGTGGGTGGTGGTGGCGAGGTGCACGGGATCTCCTGGTCGTGTGGACGGTGCGAGACCGCGGTCGCGGCTCGTGGTTCCCAGGCTGGTCGAGATGAGACGACGCCGCGCGCCGCCGGGAGCGGGCTGGGGACAAGTCCTGCCGCCGCAGGCGCTGGGGACGAAAAGCGGCCGCTCGCAGGACTCGCTGCCGGCGCCCCACGGGGGGCGGACGGTTCTCACCAGGCCAGCGTCGAGGCCAGACCGGCCACCAACGGCACGATCCCGAGCAGCACGAACGCCGGGAGCAGACACAGGCCCAGCGGGACCGCGGCACGGACCCCCACCGCCCGGGCGCGGTCCTCCACGTCGGCGCGGGCCCGCCCGGTCAGCTCCCCGGCCAGCTGCTCGACCGCCCCGACCACGGGGGCGCCGCTGTCGTGGGCTCTGGCCAGGGCCCGACCCAGGGGGGCGAGCTCGGGGTCGCTCAGCAGCGCGCGCCACACCAGCGCCGGATCGACACCGACCGCCAGCCGAGCCTCGACCGCCCCCAGCCTTCTCGCGGCAGCACCCGGCAGGGCGGTGCCGACCAGGTGCAGGGCCTCCGGTACGGCCGCGCCACCCTGCAGGGCAGCGCCGAGCAGCGCCACCACCTGGGGCAGCTCCCGGCGTACCGCCTCCCGGTCGCGGCGCAGCTCCGGCGGCTCGCTCCGCCCGATCACGACCCACAGCACCACGGCGGCGACCAGGCCGACGGCGGCGCCAGGCCCGCCCCCGACGAACACGGCGGCGCCGGCTCCCCCGAGTCCGCTCCACGCCCAGCGGTGCCGCAACATCCAGCCTCGCCCGTCCGCGGGCGCGAGGCTGACCGCCGGGGCTGGGGCCCACAGCCGCGGCCGCGACGGCATCGCCAGCGCCGCGGCCCCGGCGGCGGCGACCGCGCAGCAGCCGGCGGCGACGACCGCGGGGTCGGTCATCGCCCCGAGGAGGCGGTGACCGAAGCCGCGATCGCCTCGATCCAGAACAGACCGGCCAGCCCGAACCCCAGCCCGCCGGCCAGGCAGGCCAGTCCCGCCCGGGTGGTGAACAGGAAGCCCCACGGGTCCCCGCCGGCGCCGGAGCCCATCACCAGCGCCAGCACCGGGAGACCCGCCACCAACCGGGCCGTGGCCCGGGCCGAGGCCAGCTCACCGTCGACCAGACGCGCGGTGACCGCGTCGGCCCGGAGCCGTCCGGCCACGCGGTCGACCGCGGCGGCCAGACCGTGGCCGGTGCGGTGCGCCACCTGCCAGGCGGCCGCGACGTACCTCAGGTCGCCGGCACCCGGCACGGCCGAGAGCCGCCGCAGGGCGCCCGGTACGTCCGCGCCGACCCGGTGCGCCTCCGCGACCGCGGCCAGCGGCGGCCACTCCTGCGCCACCCGCGCCAACGCCGTGCCCGGTGGCTGACCGGCCTGCAGCTCCGCGGCCAGCCCGGCGCAGACCTCCCGCACCGCCGCCGCGGTGGCCGCGGTACGGCGCCGGGCCTGGTGCCGTCGGACGAGGCGGAGGCCGGCGACGACGGCCGCCGCCACCACCATGCCCAGCGCCACGGTCCGGGTCGGCACCAGGACCACCAGGCAAGCCACGCCCGCGCCCATCAGCAGCACCGCCGGCACCGGGCGAGGCACCCGCTGTCCGGTGGCACCGCCTCGCCGGGTGGAGCCGGGAGGTGGCGGCACCAGGGCCAGCACCGCGAGGCCGGAGACGAGCGCCGACAGCCCCGCGAAGCCGGAGGCGAGCGCCGACAGCTCCACCATGCCGGAGGCGAGCACGGCTGTCACCGGTCCGACAACAGCTCGGCGAGCCGGTCCGCGCCCGGGCCCTCACGGGTGTGCCCGGCGCTGGTGAGCTCGACCGCGGTCACCATCCGGACCAGCCCCGAGGAGTCGCGGTCCGGAACCGCCACCTCGGCCAGCCGGCGGACGCCGTCGCGACCGCGGCCGAGGTGCAGCACGACGTCCAGCCCGGCAGCCAGCTGGCTGTGGCTGGCCGCTCGGTCCAGACCCGCGGCCAGTGCGAGCGCCTCGATCCGGGCCGGCACGTCCGCGGCGGAGTTGGCGTGCACGGTGCCGCAGCCACCCTCGTGGCCGGTGTTGAGCGCGGCCAGCAGATCGACCACCTCCGCGCCCCGGACCTCCCCCACGACCAGGCGGTCCGGCCGCATCCGCAGCGCCTGCCGGACCAGCTGGGCGACGGTGATCCGGCCGGCGCCCTCGATGTTCGGCGGACGGCCCTCCAGCCCGACCACGTGCGGGTGGTCGGGGCGCAGCTCCGAGGCGTCCTCGACGAGGACCAGGCGCTCCTGCGGATCCACCAGTGCCAGCAGCGACGCGAGCAGCGTGGTCTTGCCGGTGCCGGTGCCCCCGCTGACCAGGAACGCCAGCCGGGCGTCGAGGATCGACCGGAGCAGGGCCGCGGCGGGCCGGGTGACGGTCCCGGCCGCGACCAGGTCCTCCAGGGTGAACGGCTGCGAGGACGGTACGCGCAGCGAGATCACCGTCCCCGGCCGGGAGACCGGTGAGAGCACCGCGTGGAAGCGGGTGCCCCCGGCCAGTCGCAGGTCTACCCAGGGTGAGGAGTCGTCGAGCCGACGGCCGCCGTGCGCGGCCAGACGCTGGGCCAGGCGTCGTACGGCGGCGTCGTCGGCGAACCGGACGTCGGCCGGCTCCAGACCTCCACCTCGGTCGACGAAGACCTGGTCGGGCCCGTTGACCAGCACGTCGGTGACCCCGGGCAGCCGCAGCAACGGCTCGAGCGGTCCGGCACCGACGATGTCGCGCCGCAGCATCTCGTACACGGCGAGCACGGTGGTGTCGCCGACGGGCCGGCCGGTGCCGCGCAGCGCCTCGGCCACCCGGTGCGGGGTGAGCTCTCCCGGGCTGGCCGCGAGCCGCTCGCGCACCGCGTCGAGCACGTCGCCGGCGAGCTCCCCACCCCCGGCCGTCATCGTGCTCACCCCGCGGCCCGGTCGCCGGCGACGAGGACCAGTGCCTCGCGGGCCGCCCGCGCCAGCGGCCCGCGCCGGGACCGCAGCGGTCCGGCCCCGAGCTCCAGCGCCTCGGCCAGCCCGCGCTGGTCCGCCATCGCGACCCCGACCGGCGCCCCCACCTGCCGCCCCACCTGCTCCGGGTCGAGGCAGCGGCCGCGGACCACCAGCCAGACCCGCCGGACCGCGGGCAGCCGCGGCAGCGCCCGCGCGGCCGCAGCCACTCCCGCCTGGGTCGGCAGCACCACCAGCAGCAGGTGGTCGCAGCGCTCGGCCAGCGCCTGCGACAACGGGTCCACCAGACGGCCCAGGTCGACGACCACGGTGGCGTGGCCGCGCCGGGCGGCGGCGAGGGTCTCGCGCCCCGCCGGCACCGGGACCTCGAACCCGAGCGGGCCCGGCGGCCAGCCCAGCACCCCCAGCGGGCCGCGGCGCGGCAGGCCCTCGCGCAGTGCCCTGGCCCCCAGCCGGCCCGTGGTCTGGGCCAGCGAGTCCCACCTCGCGCCGTCGGCCTCGTCCAGCCCGAGCACCGTCGCGGCGCCCGCGCCGAGCGGATCGGCGTCGACCAGCACCCCGGGCGCGGCTCCGGCGGCGAGCTGGGCAAGGGCGCAGGCGAAGGTGGTGGCGCCGGCGCCCCCGGAACCGGCTGCCACGCCGATCACCGCGCCGCCGCGCTGCCCGCCGTCCCCGAGATCGGTGAGCGTGTCGACCACCCAGTCCGCCGCGGCGGGCAGCTCGGCCACCGACTCGACCCCCACGTTCAGACCGCACCGCAGGTCCGGCTCGGAGACCACGCCCCGGGCGACCAGGTGCACCGCGTCGCGGCGTACCGGCGCCAGCCGCGCCACGTCCGCCGCCAGGTCCGCGCCGAGCAGCACCAGCGGCGCCCGCTGCCAGCCCCGCAGCCCGGCCCCCGCGTCGTGCGCCACCTCCGGCGGGGTCCCGGCAGCGGCGGTCAGCCGCAGCAGCTCGTCGAGAAGGGTCTCGTCGCGGGTGATGATGAGCGGCCGGTCGGTCGCGGGCAGGACGGTCATGACCCGACCCTGGCCGGCCTCCGCTCCGCCCGCAGCCGTCGGGGCGGGACCTGGGGACAACCTGCCGCCGACCCGGTCCTGTGGACGTCCGGTGGCCCGGAGCCGCGGTCGACCGACCGGACTCAGCGGTCCGCGGGACGGACCTGGCCCGGCGTGTCACCATGGCCCCATGGCGTCCCGCCCGACCGCGTCCCCCCGCGCGGTCCCCCCCATCAGCCCGGCCGGCCCGCTCCCGCACCCCGGCGCGGTCGGCGAGCGTGCCTCGGGGACCCGGACCGCCGCGTTCTTCGACCTGGACAAGACGATCATCGCCAAGTCCAGCACGCTGGCGTTCAGCCGACCGTTCCAGGCGGGCGGGCTGATCACGCGTCGCGCGGTGCTGCGCTCGGCGTACGCCCAGTTCGTCTACCTCGTCGGCGGCGCGGACCACGACCAGATGGAGAAGCTGCGCGAGTTCATGTCCCAGATGTGCGCCGGTTGGGACGTGGCCACGGTGCGGGAGATCGTCGCCGAGACGCTGCACCACGTCGTGGACCCGCTGGTCTACGACGAGGCGGTCACCCTCATCGAGCAGCACCACGCCGCCGGCCAGGACGTCGTGATCGTCTCCACCTCCGGCAGCGAGGTGGTCGAGCCGATCGGCGCGATGCTGGGGGCCGACCTGGTGGTGGCGACCCGGCTCGAGGTCGCCGACGGTCGCTACACCGGCGAGATCGCCTACTACGCCTACGCGCAGGAGAAGGCCAACGCGATCCGTGAGCTGGCCGCCGAGCACGGGTACGACCTGGCGCGCAGCCACGCCTACAGCGACTCGGTGACCGACCTGCCGATGCTCGAGGCGGTGGGCCACCCGCACGTGGTCAACCCCGACCGGGAGCTGCGTCGGGCCGCCGCCGCGAACGGGTGGCCGGTGCTGACCTTCGACAAGCCGATCGCGTTGCGCAAGCGGCTGCTGCTCCCGGCCACCGGGCCGACCCTGACCGCGCTCGCCGTGGGCGGGGTCGTCGCAGTCGGCGGGGTGGTCTGGGCCAACACCCGGCGTCGCCGGCTCGGCGCCTGACCCGCCGTTCGGCGCCCCCGTCGATCCGGGCGTGTCCGCGGCGCATGCTGGCTTCACCCGGAATGTCAACCCTTGAAGACGGGGCGGATCCGGCGTAGACATGAGGCACAGCAACTCAACAGAGCCACACGTGAGCCGGAGTACCCACGCGGCGATCTACCTCTCGAAGAGGGCGACTGTCATTCGGAACATCTCCGGGGCAGCAATCAGGTGCACGCTTGGTAGCTCGTGGCGCACGTGTCAGCGGTGGCACTCGAGGTCCTGGAGAACTCGGGTGCCACCTGCATGTCCGGACCAGTTCGGTGGCTCTCAGGCCCTGCCACGCAGCGGGCTCGCCTCGGCGCCCGCGGCGTACGCCTCCGCGGCGTACAGCACCCAGGCGTGCACGCCCGCGGTGCCACCGTCGCGGTAGCCGCGCAGGTTCGACTCGTAGGCCGGCCGCAGCGCCAGGTGACCGGCCTCGGGCACCACCAGCGACTTCTCGTCGACGCCCCGGGCCACCAGCACCAGCCGCTCCGCGGCCCGCGCCACGATCCCGTTGTGCGACCCGAACGGTGCCGCGGTGACCAGGTCCGCGTGCACCACCGCGGCCACCAGCAGGGCCGGGACCTCGGTCTCGGCGGTGAGCAGCGCGGCCACCCCACGCAGCCGCTCGGCGGAGGCGTCGTCCCGGGGCCTGCCCAACCGGTCCGGCTCGACCGCCCCGGCGCCGGCGAGCGCGTGCAACCGGGCCAGCGCCTGCAGCGGTGTGCGGCGCAGCGTCGGGACCAGCGAGAGCACCTCGACCGAGACCCCGACGGCGGCCCGGGCCACCTCGTCGCCGGTGCCCGCCTCCACCTCCTCCCGGCTCGACGCGGAGCCCTCCAGCACGGCGCTGGCGTGTGCGCCGGCGAGCAGCGAGGCAGCGGTGAGCTCCGGCGAGGTACGCCGCAGTCCCCGGTCCCGCAGCAGCACGTCGATGCCGTCCCGGGCGGCGGCGTACGCCGAACCGACCCCCTCCAGGGAGCCCAACCAGGACAGGGGATCCGCGCTCACCCGCGAAGGCTAACCAGTGCCGTCGGACCCGCCCGCGGCGCGGGGTAGCCTCGCGGGATGAACGATCAGCCGCCTCCGCCCGCACGGGCCTTCGGGTCCGTCGCCGGGGCGTACGAACGCGGGCGCCCGACGTACCCGCGCGAGGCCGCGACCTGGCTGACCGGCCGCGAGCCGCTGACCGTCCTCGAGCTCGGCGCCGGCACCGGCAAGCTCACCGACCACCTGGTCGGCCTCGGCCACGACGTGCTGGCCACCGAGCCCGACCCGCAGATGCTGGCGATCCTCCAGGCCCGGCACCCCCGGCTCCGGACCGCGCAGGCGGCCGCCGAGGAGATCCCGGCCCAGGACCGTTCCGTCGACGTCGTGGTGGCTGCCCAGGCGTACCACTGGTTCGACCTGGACCGGGCGCTGCCCGAGATAGCCCGGGTGCTCAGGCCCGGCGGCCGGATCGGCCTGGTCTGGAACGAGCGCGACGAGCGGATCCCGTGGGTGCGCAAGCTCGGCCGGATCCTCGACCCCGACGCGGAGCGCCGGAACCCGACCCGGTCGCTGGTCGGCTCCCGGCTGTTCGGCTTCGTCGAGGACGCCAGCTTCTCGTTCTGGCAGACCGTGGACCGGGCCAGCATCCAGGACCTGGTGCTGTCCCGCTCCGACGTGGCGGTCCTCGACGAGGAGGGCCGGGCGGCCAAGCTGGCCGAGGTGCTGGCCTTCTACGACGACTACGGCCGCGGCATGGACGGGATGCAGCTGCCCTACATCGCCTGCTGCTACCAGGCGACCGTCGTACCCCCGAAGCCGGAGCCGGCACCCGTCGCCGAGCAGGACACCGGTGCGGGGGCCGAGCCGGACGACACCGACCACGCCTCGGACCCGATGACCACCACCTCCGACGGCACCGACACCGACATGCTGCTGATCGACTTCCGGTAGCAGCCCGCCTCGCCCCGCCCCCTCGCGGCCCCGCCCCCTCGCGCCCCCGACCCCTGGGGTCGTGTGCCTGAGGACGCGCGGGGCCGCGTGCTGGAGCACACAACCCCCGGCTGCGGTCCCGACCCTCGGGGTCGTGTGCCCGGCGGCGCGCCCCACCTCGTCCTCGGGCACACGACCCGCACACGCCGGACGGACCCCCGAATCCCACACTACTGCGCAATCCACAGTAGTATGCAGCGCATGGATGCAACGCAGCTCCTCAAGGGAGTCCTGGACCTCGCGGTCCTCGCCGTGGTCGAGCACGAGGACGGCTACGGGTACGACATCGTCCGACGGTTGCGGGCCGCCGGCCTGAGCGAGGTCGGCGACGCCTCCGTGTACGGGACCCTGCGTCGGCTGTACGCCGCGGGAGCCCTCACCTCCTACGTGGTGGCCTCCGAGGCCGGTCCGCACCGCAAGTACTACGGCATCACCACCGCCGGCCGCACCCAGCTGGAGCGCCAGTCCACGGACTGGCGCCAGTTCAGCGACGCGGTCTCCACCCTCCTGGAAGGAGCAGTTGCATGACCGAGCCGGAGCTGGCCGACGCGACCGAGGTGCACGACTTCGTCCGCGTGATGCGGACCCATCTCGCCGACCTCGCCCCCCGCGAGCAGGCCGACCTGACCATGGGCCTGGAGGTGGACCTGGCCGAGCTGGTGGCCGAACGGGGAGCCGAGGCCCTCGGCGACCCGGCCGCGTACGCCGCCGAGCTGCGGGCCGCCGCGGGACTGCCACCCGCCGCGCCGGCCGCCCCGGGCGCGCCGGCCGCCCGCTCGCCTCGAGCCACCCTGATGGATGCGATCGACACCGCCCACGGCACCTGGGACCGCGTTCTCGACGCGCTCCCCGGAGATCTCCGCGGCATCCTCACCGCGTTGCAACCGGTGTGGTGGGTGGCCCGGGGCGCGGTCGCCTGGCTGGTCCTCCAGGACATCCGCCACCCGTGGATCGTGCTCGACGTGCCCTGGCTGGTGGTGCTGGGTGTCTTCCTCCTCGTCAGCGTGCAGCTCGGCCGGGGAGCCTGGCGGCTGGGGGAGCTGCGTCGTACCTCCCTGATCGCCCGGGCGGCGCTGGTCGGACTCAACGTCTTCGCGGTGACCATGGTCCCGGGCGCGGTGGACCGGGTGGCCTGGCACGTGGCCGAGCAGCGGGCCCACCACTTCAGCGAGGTCAGCCGGCCCAACCCCGGCGTCATCGAGTACGGCGGCCGACAGGTGTGCGACCTCCAGGTGATCGACCGGCAAGGTCGGAGGATCCCCGGCGCGACCGTCCTCGACGCGACCGGCGGGCGGCCGCTGCCGATGAGCAACCCGAACTGCTGACCCTCGGGAGCTCGCCCACCGGGTCGTGTGCCCCGCGACGCGCCCGACCGCGTCCCGGGGCACACGACCCCCCATGGGCGCCGGCGGGGTGTCACGATGACGCCATGGTCCGACCCTGGCGCCGCACCCATCTCGGCACCGAGGCCGACCGCACCACGTTCCGGACCCTGCACACCGCCTCGCTGGCGGGGCCGGCGCTGCGCGAGGGGCTCAACCCGAGCAGCGCCGAGCGCAGCATCCGGCACCTGCGCACGCTGCTCGGGGCGCCCGCCCTGGCGCTGACCGACACCCGGGAGCCGCTCGCCTGGGACGGCACCGGCCAGCACCACCTCGAGCAGGCCGGCGCCCTGGCCGAGGCCACCGTGGACCGGGGCAGGACCCGGATGTTCGACCGGGTGGACCTGCGCTGCAGCCAGGCGGGCTGCCCGGTCCGCAGCGCGGTGGTCAGTCCGCTGGTCGTCGAGGAGCGGATCGTCGGGACCCTGCAGGTGTTCGCGCCGTACCCCACCGCCGGACTGGCCCGTGCGGCCGACGAGGTCGCCCAGTGGGTCTCCGGGCAGCTCGAGCTCGCCGAGCTCGACGCCTCCCGGACCCGCCTGATGGAGGCCGAGGTGCGGGCCCTGCGCGCCCAGATCAGCCCGCACTTCATCTACAACTCGCTCGGCGCCATCGCCAGCTTCGTCCGCACCGACCCGGACCGGGCCCGCGAGCTGCTGCTGGAGTTCGCCGACTTCACCCGCTACTCGTTCCGCCGGCACGGCGAGTTCACCACCCTGGCTGAGGAGCTCCGCTCGGTCGAGCAGTACCTGATGCTCGAGCAGGCCCGGTTCGGGGACCGGCTCGGGGTGACCCTCAGCGTCGCCCCCGAGGTGCTGCCGGTGGCGGTGCCGTTCCTGTGCATCCAGCCGCTGGTGGAGAATGCGGTGCGTCACGGCCTGGAGGGCGTCGGGGGCGCCGGCCAGATCAGGATCACCGCCCGGGACCAAGGTCAGGAGTGCGTCATCGAGGTCGAGGACAACGGCAGCGGCGAGGACCCCGAGCGGGTACGCCGGGCGCTGGCCGGGGACACCGCGCTGGACTCGATCGGGCTCGGCAACGTCGACAGCCGGCTGCGCAACGCGTTCGGTGACGACTTCGGACTGATCGTCGAGACCGCACCCGGGGCCGGCACCCGGGTGATCGTCCGGGCCCCGAAGTTCGCCCCGGGAGTGCACGCATGACGCTGACCGTGCTGGTCGTCGACGACGAGCGACCGACCCTGGACGAGCTGACCTACCTGCTCGACCGGGACCCCCGGGTCGGCACCGTGCTGGCCTGCGACTCCGGCACCGAGGCGCTGCGGCTGCTGCTCGGCACCGAGGTGGACGCGGTCTTCCTCGACATCCAGATGCCGGGGCTGAACGGGCTCGAGCTGGCCCAGGTGCTGGCGCGGTCCCGGCGCCCACCCCAGGTCGTCTTCGTCACCGCCCACGAGGGCCACGCGGTGGACGCCTTCGACCTGCGCGCGGTGGACTACGTGCTGAAGCCGGTCCGCGCCGACCGGCTCGCCGAGGCGGTACGCCGGGTCACCGCCGGCGGCGAGCGGCCGCCGGCCTCGGACGACCCACAGATCGCCGTCGAGCGGGGCGGGATCACCCGGTTCGTGCACCGCTCGGAGATCAGCCACGTCGAGGCGCACGGCGACTACGCGCGGCTGCACACCGCCGACGGCTCCCACCTGGTGCGCACCCCGCTGACCCAGCTCGAGGAGGAGTGGGCGCCGGCCGGCTTCGTCCGGATCCACCGGTCCCTGCTGGTCTCGCTGGCCCACGTGGCCGAGGTCCGGATGGACGGCGGCCGCTGCTCGGTGGTCGTCGCCGCCGGACCGGACGGTGCGCCGACCGCCGAGCTCGGGGTGAGTCGACGGCACACCCGCGAGCTCCGGGAGCTGCTGCTGCGCCGGGCGTCCCCGTGACCGAGGGGCACCGACCCGAGCGGGTCCGGGTCACCGGGCCGGAGCGGCGGCGTACCCACGACCCCCGGTCCCGCGACATCGACTCCGAGACCCGGCTGGGCGGGGTGTACCTGACCTCGCTGCTGCGCGAGCAGCGGTGGCTGGCGATCCGGGTGCTCACGACGCTGACGCTGACCCTGGGCGCGCTGCCGCTGCTGTTCTTCCTGGCGCCGGCGCTGGGCCGGGTCGAGGTGGCCGGCGTACCGGTGTCGTGGGTGCTGCTCGGGGTGCTGGCCTACCCGCTGCTCTGGCTGCTCGGCTGGCGCTACGTGCGGCAGGCCGAACGCATCGAGGCCGACTTCGCCGACCTCGTCGGCGAGGCCGAGCCGGGCCGGGAGCCGACGTGAACGCTGCCCCGGGCATCGTCGCGATCGTGGCGGTGGTCATCGCCACGCTGGCGATCGGCACCTGGGGGTTGCGCTTCTCCCGCACCACCAGCGACTTCTTCGTCGCCTCCCGCACCGTGCGGCCGCGGCTCAACGCCTCCGCGATCAGCGGCGAGTACCTCTCCGCCGCCTCGTTCCTCGGGGTCGCCGGTCTGCTGCTGACCTTCGGCGCGGACATGCTCTGGTACCCGGTCGGCTGGACCGCCGGCTACCTGGTGCTGCTGGTGCTGGTGGCGGCCCCGCTGCGACGGTCCGGGGCGTACACGCTGCCCGACTTCGCCGAGGCGCGGCTCGGCTCGCGCGCGGTCCGCTCCGTCTGCTCGCTGCTGGTCGTGGTGATCGGGATGCTGTACCTGCTGCCGCAGTTCCAGGGCGCCGGGATCACCCTGCGCTCCGCGGTCGGAGCGCCGACCTGGGTGGGCCCGGTGGTCGTCGGGCTGGTGGTGCTCATCAACGTCACCTCCGGTGGGATGCGCAGCATCACCTTCGTCCAGGCGTTCCAGTACTGGCTCAAGCTCACCGCCCTGCTGCTGCCGGCGGCGGTGCTGCTGGTGGTCTGGGTCGGGGACGGCGCTCCCTCCCCCGGCTCCAGCGGCGGGGCGGCCGGCCCCGGGGGCAACGGGGGCACCGGGGGCACCGCTGGCGCCGGGGGCATGAGCGGCACGGACCTGCTGGCCTGGTCCCAGCCGCTGGCCGACGGCGGCGGCCAGGGCCTGTACATCACCTACTCGCTGATCCTCGCCACCTTCCTCGGCACGATGGGGCTGCCGCACGTGGTGGTCCGCTTCTACACCAACCCCGACGGCCGCGCCGCCCGCCGGACCACCCTGGTCGTGCTGGCGCTGCTGGGCGTCTTCTACCTGCTGCCGCCGATCTACGGGGCGCTGGGCAGGGTGTACGCCGCGGAGCTGGCCGCGACCGGTCGCTCCTCCGACGTCCTGGTGCTGGAGCTGCCGCGGCTGATGGTGCCGGGGCCGCTCGGCGACCTGCTGACCGGGCTGGTCACCGCCGGAGCGTTCGCGGCGTTCCTGTCCACCTCCTCGGGTCTGGCGATCGCGGTCGCCGGGGTGCTCGGCCAGGACGTCACCGGCCGCCCGTACGGTCAGCGCCGGCTGCCCGGCGTGACCGCGTTCCGGTTGGCGGCGGTGATCGCGGTCAGCGTGCCGTGCCTGGTGGCGCTGGCCGTGCCGAGCGTCGGCGTGGCCCGCACCGTCGGCCTCGCCTTCGCGGTCGCCGCCTCGACGTTCTGCCCACTGCTGCTGCTCGGCATCTGGTGGCGCCGGCTCACCGACGCCGGCGCGATCGCGGGGCTGCTGGCCGGTGGCGCCGGGTCGGGGGTCGCGGTGGCCTTCGCGCTGGTGCCGCAGGTCGAGTCCGGCGGTGGCTGGGTCGCGGCGCTGCTGGAGCAACCGGCCGCGTGGACGGTCCCGCTGGCCTTCACGACCATGGTGCTGGTCAGCCTGGCCACCGCCGATCGGGTCCCCGCCCACACCACCCGGCTGCTGGTACGGCTGCACACCCCCGAGGCACTGGACCTCGACCGCGGCTGACCCCGCCGCCCGCCAGCCCGCCAGCCCGCCAGCCCGCCGCCCACCCCGCCGCCGGCGCCGCCCCATGTAACGCGGTGTTCGCTGCTCCATGACGACGTTGCAGCGGCGGATCCGCGTAGCGGACACCGCGTTACATGCCGAAGGCCCGCAACGTCTCGGCGCGGCGGACCACCAGCTCCACGACCGCCGGGTGGACCCCGATCACCTCGGCCACCACCGCGGCACCGACGGCCAGGGACTCCTCGCGCAACCGGGTCGCGAAGAAGCCCGGGGAGAGCAGGTACGGCGAGACCGCGTCACCGGGGCGGACCACCTCGGCGGGGCGGCGGCCCCGGGCGCTCAGCGTCGCCACCGCCACCGGACCACCCCAGGCGGCCGAGAGCAGCTCGGCGGCCCGGTCCAGGTCCCGGGTGGCCAGCGGGTCCGAGGAGCCGGCGGCGACCAGCACCACCCGGCTCCCGGGGGACGCCCCCGCCTCGCGGAGCCGGTCGACCTGCGCGGCGGCCAGCAGCCGGTGCGGCCCCAGCGACCGGCCCAGCACCAGCGGCCGGCCGGCGGAGCCCGCCATCCGGGGCAGGTCCTGGCGCAGGTGGAACCCGGTCGAGAACAGCAGCGGTACGGCGACCGCGGGCCGGTCGAGCCCGGCGACCACGTCGGCGAACAGCGGGTCGGACAGCTCGACGTACGCGCAGGTGGCCGGCAGCCCCAGCCGAGCGGCCGCCAGCGCGGTGATCTCCCGGGCCACCTCGTTGCCGGTGGCGTGCCGGGTGCCGTGCGCGACGGTGACCAACCGGGGCGCTGCCGCCCCGCTCACGCCCCGGCCACCGCCAGCCGGTAGCCGCGCTTGACGACCGTCTGCACGCTGGTGGTGCCCAGCCCGGCGCGCAGCCGGGCCACCGCCATCTCCACCGCGTGCTCGGACCCGGCGGTCCCGCTGGGCAGCGCGGCCAGCAGGGCCCGGCGCGAGACCACGTTGCCCGGGTTGGCGACCAGGGCCTGGAGCACCGCGCTCGGTGCCGGGGAGAGCCGCACCTCGACGCCGTCGAGCAGCACGCCGTCCCCGTGCAGCAGCAGCTGGTGGCCGCCGGCCAGCTCCAGGGTCAGCCCGGAGTGCCGCGAGGGCAGCTCGGTCTCGAGCTGCTTGATCATCGCCGCGAGCCGGGAGCGGTCCGGGAAGAGCGTCGGCACCCCCCACATCTCGAACGCGGCCGCGGTGACCGGCCCGACGCAGGAGGCCACCACGTCGGCCTGGAAGGCGGTGATCACCGCGTCGCGACGGCCGGTCGACCCGGCGGCGTCCATCAGCGCGGCCACCGCCGGTGCGGAGGTGAAGGTGACCGCGTCGAGCTGGCGATCGGCGATCAGGTCGACCATCGAGAACATCGGGGTCGGGTCCTCGGCGGCCTCGACCCGGTAGATCGTCACCGTGGTCACGTCGGCCCCCTGCCGGCGCAGCGCGTGCGCGACCATCGACAGCGACTGGCCGTGCTCCTGCACCACGATCCGCATCCCGCTCAGGTCCCGGCCCCGCAGGTGCTCCAGGACGTCCTCGAAGCACTCCGAGTCCGGCGCCCACAGCTCGCGCAGACCCCGCCGCCGCAGCGCGCCGACGCTCTTCGGGCCGCGGGCCAGCACCTCGGCGGCATCGATGGCGGCGACCAGCTCGTCCAGCCGGCCCCACCGCTCCGCCGCCGCGAACCAGGCCTTCATGCCGATCCCGGTGGTGGCCAGGAACATGTCGATCGGGCGGGCCAGCACCTCCTCGGTCGCTGCGCGCAGCTCGCCGTCGTCGACGTGGTTGGGATCCGTCGACAGCGCCGGGGCCCAGGTCACCGTGGCGCCGCGGCGCTCCAGCAGGGCCACCTGCTCCTCGACCTTGCGGGCAGCGGTCACCCCGATCCGGAAGCCCGAGCGGCAGCGGTTCGGTCACGGACTCTCCCTCTGCGGCCCCGACGTACACGGTGCCGTCGTGGACCACCACGTCGTAGGACGGGACACGGACGGCCGCGTCGTCGAGGCACGGCCCGGTGCGCAGGTCGAACGCCTGCTTGTGCATCGGCGAGGCCACGAAGGGGGTCTCCCCCCGCGTCCCGACGATGCCGCGGGCCAGCACCGAGGCCCGTGAGTACGGATCGTAGTTGCCCAGGGCGAACACGGCCCCGTCGTAGGTCCGGAAGACGGCCACCGCCTCGCCCCGCACCAGCGCCGCGACGCCGCCCTCGACCTCGATGTCGTCGAGGCGGCAGACCGGGAGGTACGCCGCGCCCGGCACCGTGGCGATCGTCCGGGTCGCCGCGCTCACGGGGCACCCACCGGGATGCTCGTGCCCAGCGAGACCGGGCCGTGCGGAGTCCGCCGGCACCGCCTGGTCGCGCTCGGTGCGGAAGGTGATGTGCGGGTCCGGGGTGCCGGGGGCGTTGACGAACGAGACGAACCGGCTCAGCTTCTCCGGGTCCTCGATGGTGGCCTTCCACTCGTCGAAGTAGCCGTCGACGTGCCGCGCCATCGCGGCCTCGAGCTCGCTGCCCAGACCGAGCGCGTCGTCGACGACGATCTCGCGGACCCGGTCCAGGCCGCCGTCGAGCGACGTCCACCCAGGGGGCGGTGCGCTGGAGCCGGTCGGCGGTGCGGACGTAGTACATGAGGAAGCGGTCGAGGTAGCGAGACCAGCGTCGCGGTGTCCAGGTCGCCGGCCAGCAGCCGGGCGTGCACCGGGGTGGCGCCGCCGTTGCCGCCGACGTACAGGTTCCAGCCCTTCTCGGTGGCGATCACGCCGAAGTCCTTGCCGCGGGCCTCGGCGCACTCCCGGGCGCAGCCGCTGACGCCGCCCTTGAGCTTGTGCGGCGAGCGCAGCCCGCGGTAGCGCAGCTCCAGGTCGATCGCCAGCTGCACCGAGTCCTGGACGCCGTAGCGGCACCAGGTCGAGCCGACGCACGACTTCACGGTGCGCAGCGACTTGCCGTAGGCGTGACCGGACTCGAAGCCGGCGTCGACCAGCCGCCGCCAGATCAGCGGCAGCTGCTCCATCCGGGCGCCGAACAGGTCGATCCGCTGGCCGCCGGTGATCTTGGTGTAGAGCCCGAAGTCGCGGGCCACCTCGCCGATCACGATCAGCTTCTCCGGGGTGATCTCGCCGCCGGGGATCCGCGGCACGACCGAGTAGGTGCCGTTGCGCTGGATGTTGGCCAGGTAGGCGTCGTTGGTGTCCTGGAGCGACCCGGTTGCCCTCGTCGAGGACGTGCCCGTTGAGCTGGCTGGCCAGGATCGAGGCGACCGCCGGCTTGCAGATGTCGCAGCCGCGGCCGGTGCCGTGGCCGGCGACGACGTCGTCGAAGCGGGTGTACCCGTGGACCGCGACGACGTCGAAGAGCTCGGCCCGCGTCAGCGCGAAGTGCTCGCACAGGCTGCGGTCGACGGTGCGGCCCTGCGGCGGCGAACCAGTCCTCGACGATCGTCTTCACCAGCGGCTTGCAGGAGCCGCAGGTGCTGCCGGCCCCGAGCACCGGGTCACGCAGGCGGGGCTGTCGCAGGGCGTCCCCGTCCCGGTCCGGGTCCTCGGCGAGGTGACCGGTGATCGCCGCTTGGTGACGTTGTTGCAGGAGCAGACCTCCGCCTCGTCGGGCAGCCCGATCTCGGCGCCGCCGCGGCCGGCCGGGCAGGATCAGCTCCTCGGGGTTCTCCGGCAGCGCGATGCCGCTGGAGACCATCGGCCGCAGCACGCCGTACGCCGTCGCGTCGCCGACCAGGACCCCGCCGAGCAGCCGGGTGCCGTCCTCGGAGACGACCAGCTTCTTGTAGACCCCGGCGACCGCGTCGGAGAAGACCAGCTCGAGGGCGCCCTCGGTGGCCGCGAAGGCGTCGCCGAAGCTGGCCACGTCGACGCCCATCAGCTTCAGCTTGGTGGACATGTCGGCGCCGAGGAACGTGCCCGGCCCGCCGAGCAGCGCGTCGACGACGACCTCGGCCATCGCGTAGCCGGGGGCGACCAGGCCGTACATCCGCCCGGCGGGGGCCGCGCACTCGCCGATCGCCCACACGTGCGGGTCGGAGCTGCGGCACTGCTCGTCGACCAGGACGCCGCCGCGCTCGGCGACGGTCGAGCCCGGCGGCCCGGGCCAGCGCGTCGCGGGGCCGGATGCCGGCGGAGAAGACCACCACCTGCGCCGGGATCGGGTCGGCGTCGCGCAGCCCGAGGCCGCGTCACCCGACCGGCGTCGTCGCCGAGCACCTCGGTGGTGGCCGCACCGGTGTGCACCGACAGGCCGAGCCCCTCGACGTGGCGGCGCAGGGTGGCGCCGCCGGCGTCGTCGACCTGCACCGCCATCAGCCGCGGCGCCATCTCCACCACGTGGGTCTCCAGGCCCGAGCTGGGCCAGCGCGTTGGCGGCCTCGAGGCCGAGCAGGCCGCCGCCGATCACGGCACCCACCCGGGCGCCGGCGGCCGCGTCCCGGATCGCCTCCAGGTCCTCGATGGTGCGGTAGACGAAGCAGCCGTCCAGGTCCCGGCCGGGGATCGGCGGCACGAACGGCGCGGCGCCGGTGGCCAGCACCAGCTCGTCGTACGCCGAGCACCTCGCCGTCGGTGAGGCTGACGGTCCGGTCGACCGGGTCGATCCCGGTGACCTCGGTGCCGAGCAGCAGCCGGACCCGCGGGTCGTCGTACCGCCCGGACGGCAGCAGCGAGAGCTCGTCGGCGCCGACGTCGAAGAACGAGGTCAGCGCGACCCGGTCGTACGCCGGGCGCGGCTCCTCGCCGACGACGACGATGTCGTGGGTCTCGGTGAGGCCGCGCTCGATCGCGGCCTGGACGAAGCGGTGGCCGACCATGCCGTGGCCGACGACCACCAGGGTCTTGCGCAGATGTGCCATCACAGGGGGGTTCCTTCCAGGGTGGAGCCGAGGGTGGGGCGGGTGGCGAGGAGCTGCCGGACGGTCGGGGCGCAGCCGCCGCAGCCGGTGGTGGCCCGGGTGTCCTCGCGGACCTGGGCGAGCGAGCCGCAGGCCCGGATCCGACCGGCGGTGACCCCGGCGCAGGCACAGACCTCGGCCTGGTCGGGCAGGGCCACCGGGGTGGTGGGCCGGTCGGCCATCAGCAGGGCGCCGGGCTCGCCGGGGGCGAGCCGCTGGCCGCGGTCGTAGTACTGGGTGATCAGGCCGATCCGGGACAGGTCCCCGACCAGGGTGGCGGCGACGATGACGCCGTCGCGGACCACGAGCTTGCGGTGCGAGCCGGTGAGCGGGTTGGACACCTCGACGACCTCGCCGTCGGTGTGCTCGGGGTCGCCGAGGACGGCGACGTCGAGGTCGGTGGCGCGGAGCCGGGCGACGATCCGGCTGCCGTCGTAGCGGACCGGGCCGACGCCGGGAGCGTCCCCGTCGTGGTCACCGTCGGCGGCACCGTCGTGAGTGCCGCCGCCCAGAACCGGCGCCAGCACCTGCGTGAGGTGCTCGGCCAGCAGACCGGCCTGCTCCCAGGCCGGGGGCACGAAGCCGGTGGTGCGGCCGGCGTGCTCGGCGCAGTCGCCGATCGCGTGGATCGCGGGGTCCTCGACCGAGCGGAGCTGGTCGTCGACGACGATGCCGCGGCGCACCGGCAGCCCGGCCCGGCGGGCCAGCGCCGTCGAGGGTCGGCCGCCGGCGGTCAGCACCACCAGGTCGGTCTCCAGGGTGAACCCGTTGTCGAGGACCAGGCCCGCCTCGCCGTCGCGGTCGACCAGTCGGACCGCACGGGCACCGGTGTAGACCTCGGTGCCGAGCCGCCGCAGGTCGCGGGCGATGATCGCACCGGCCCGCGCGCCGACCTGGCTGCGCAGCAGGTGGTCGCCGCCCTCGACGACCTCGGTCTCCAGGCCCCGGACCGCCAGCGCCCGGGCCACCTGCAGGCCGAGCAGCCCGCCGCCGACGACGACCGCGCGTCGGGACCGGCCCAGTGCGCGGACCAGCCGCAGGCAGTCGTCGAGGCTGCGGAACGCGTGCACCTTCTCGTGCAGCCGGCCGTCCATCCGGACCAGGCCGCGGATCGGCGGCAGCGTCGGGATCGACCCGGTGGCCAGGACCAGCCGGTCGTAGCCGACCCGGGTGCCGTCGACCAGCATCACCTCGCCGGCGTCCCGGTCGAGCTCCAGCACCCGGGCGCCGAGCCGCAGGTCGACGCCGTGGTCGGCGTACCACTGCGGCTCGCGCAGCGTCAGCGCCTCGGCCCGGTGGATGCCCTCGAGCACCGCGGAGAGCAGGATCCGGTTGTACGGCGGGTGCGGCTCGTCGCCGAGGACCACCACGTCGTGCCGGGCGGCGACACCGCGGGCGACCAGCTCCTCGACGAGCCGGACCGCGGCCATCCCGTTGCCGACCACGACGAGTCGCTGCCGACGCCCAGGCCGCTCCGACCGCCGGCCGCCAGGCCGCTCCGAGCCGCTCCGACCGCTCCGAGGGCCGGGGTGAGACCGCCGCGGTCACGTCGTCACCGCCGCGGCGCAGACCTTGAACTCGGGCATCCGGCTGGTGGGGTCGAGGGCGTCGTTGGTGAGCCGGTTGGCGCCCACCCAGTGGAACGGCACGAAGACGGTGTCGGGGCGGATCGTGGCGACCACCCGGGCGGCTGCCTTCAGCTCGCCGCGCCGGGTGCGGACGACGACCGGCTCCCCGTCGACCGCACCGAGCCGGTCGGCCAGCATCGGGTGCAGCTCCACGAAGGGGCCGGGGTCGGGCAGGTCCCGGATCCGGCGGGTCTGGGCGCCGGACTGGTACTGCGAGAGCACCCGGCCGGTGGTCAGGTGCAGCGGGTACGTCGCGTCCGGCTGCTCGGCCGCGCCGCGATGCTCGACCACCCGGAAGCGGGCCCGGCCGTCGGCGGTGGCGAACCGGTCGGCGAACAGCCGCGGCGTGCCCGGGTGCTCGGGCGCCGGGCAGGGCCAGAAGACGCCGTGCTCGGCGCGGATCCGGTCGTAGTTGATCCCGGCGTAGTCGGCGGTGCCGCCCGCGGAGGCCCGGCCCAGCTCGGCGAAGATCTCCTCGGGGTCGGTGCCGAACGGCACCGGGGACCCGAGCCGCTCGGCGAGCCCGGCCAGCACCTCCAGGTCGCTGCGGACCCCGGCGGGCGGGGCGACCGCGCGCTCGCGCAGGATCACCCGGCCCTCGAGGTTGGTCATCGTGCCGGTCTCCTCGGCCCACTCGGTCACCGGCAGCACGACGTCGGCCATCGCCGCGGTCTCCGACATCACGATGTCGGCGACCACCAGCAGGTCGAGGGCGGCGAGCCGGGCCGTGACGTGGTCGGCGTTCGGCGCCGAGACGACCAGGTTGCTGCCGTGCACCAGCAGCGCCCGGGGCCCGCCGGGGGTGCCGAGCGCGTCGAGCAGCTCGTACGCCGAGCGCCCCTTGCCCGGCAGGTCGTCGGGCTCGACCCCCCACACCCGGGCGACGTGCTCGCGGGCGGCCGGGTCGTCGATCATCCGGTAGCCGGGCAGCTGGTCGGCCTTCTGGCCGTGCTCGCGGCCGCCCTGGCCGTTGCCCTGACCGGTCAGGCAGCCGTACCCGGCCGCGTCCTTGCCGCACATGCCCAGCGCCAGGGCGAGGTTGATCCAGGCCAGCACCGTGTCGGTGCCCTGGCGGTGCTGCTCGGCGCCGCGGGCGGTCAGCACCATCACCCGCTCGGACTCGCCGAGCAGCGCGGCCAGCGCCCGCAGCTCCTCCGCCGGGACCCCGGTGACCCGCTCGACCCGCTCGGGCCACCAGGCGGTCACCGAGCCCCGGACCTCCTCGAAGCCGGTGGTCCGGGCCGCGACGTACTCCTCGTCGACGTGACCGGCGGCGTCGAGCAGGTGCAGCAGGCCGAGCGCGATGGGCAGGTCGGTGCCGGGGACGGGCTGGAGGAACAGGTCGGCGCGCTCCCCGGTCGAGGTGAGGCGCGGGTCGATCACCACCAGCCGGCCGCCGCGCTCCCGGAGCCGGTCGAGGTGCCGCGCCGCCGGGGGCATCGTCTCGGCCAGGTTCGAGCCGACCAGCACCACCACGTCGGTGCGCTCGACGTCGGCCAGCGGGAACGGCAGGCCGCGGTCGACCCCGAACACCTGGTTGCCGGCCGAGGCCGCCGAGGACATGCACCAGCGGCCGTTGTAGTCGATCTGGCTGGTGCCGAGCGCGACCCGGGCGAACTTGCCGAGCTGGTAGGCCTTCTCGTTGGTCAGCCCGCCACCGCCGAAGACCGCGACCGCGTCCGGACCGTCCTCCGCACGGATCACGGCCAGCCGGGAGGCGACCAGGTCGAGCGCCTCGTCCCACTCGGCGGCGCGCAGCTCCCCGGTGGCCCGGTCGCGCACCAGCGGGGTGGTCAGCCGCTCGCGGTGACCGCGCAGCCCGCCGGCGGTCCAGCCCTTGCGGCACAGCGCGCCCTGGTTGACCGGGAACTCCGGCCACGGCTGCACCTCCAGGGTGCGCCGACCCGCGACCAGGGTCATCCCGCACTGGAGGCTGCAGTAGGGGCAGTGCGTCTTCATGGGGGACCTTCCGGTGGGGTCGTGTGCCCGTGGACGCGGTGGAGCGCGTCGCGGGGCACACGACCCCGGGTCGAGGGGCGGGATCAGACGTTCGCCGCGGCCAGGCTCGGCACCCGGGCCACCATCAGCGAGCGGCGCAGGTAGCAGAACCAGGTCACCCCGGCGCAGAGCACGTAGTAGGCGGCGAAGAGGCTGAAGGCGCCCTTGGTCGCCGACAGCGGGTCGTCCACCCACGGCGAGGCGAACGCCAGCGGGATCAGGAACCCGCCCATCGCGCCGACAGCGCCGATCACCCCGAGCGCCGCGGAGGACTGCTTCGTGGCCACCGAGACCGCGGCGGTCCGCTCCGGGGTGCCCGGAGCGGTGCTGCGCTCCACGTCGCTGCGCCAGATCGCCGGGATCATCTTGTACGTCGAGCCGTTGCCGATCCCGGTCGCCGCGAAGACACACAGGAAGAAGCCGAGGAACCACGGGAACCAGGCCTGGTTGTCGAACGCGATCGCCGGGTCGGCCGTCGGGTTCGGGGTCAGCTGGGTCAGCGTCCACAGCACCGCGAGGGTGAAGCCGATCATCGCCGCGAACGAGCCGAGGGTCACCTTCGCGCCGCCGAACCGGTCGGCGAGCCAGCCGCCGAACGGCCGGGTCGCGGAGCCGACCAGGGCACCGAGGAACGCGTAGTAGGCGAAGAAGATGCCGGTGCCGAGCGGGGCCGGGTCCGGGACCCAGAAGTTGAGCTTGATCAGCAGCGGCATCGCCGCGGAGTAGCCGATGAACGACCCGAAGGTGCCGACGTAGAGCAATGCCATGATCCAGGTCTGCGGCCGGCGGACCACCTGGAGCTGCTCGCGCGGCTTCGAGGTCGCGGTGCCGAGGTTGTCCATGAACCGGTACGCCGCCAGCGTGGCCACCACGGCCAGCCCGGCGTACACCCAGGCGGCCCGCTCCAGGTTGATGCCGCCCTCGCTGGCCTTGACCAGCCCGAAGATGCCGGCGCCGCCGACGATCACCGGCAGGAAGAACTGGATCAGCGAGACACCGATGTTGCCGCCGGCGGCGTTCAGCCCGAGCGCGGCGCCCTTCTTGGCGGCCGGGTAGAAGAAGTTGATGTTGGCCATCGAGGAGGCGAAGTTGCCGCCACCGAAGCCGGCGGTCGCCGCGATCAGGCAGAAGGCCCAGTACGGCGTGCTCGGGTTCTGCACCGCCCAGGCGAACAGCAGCGTGGGGACCAGCAGCAGCGCGGCGCTGGCCATCGTCCAGTTCCGGCCGCCGAAGGCCGGCACCGCGAACGTGTAGGGCAGCCGCAGCAGCGAGCCGACCAGGTTCGGCAGCGCCACCAGCAGGAACAGCTGCTGGGGGCTGAACGCGAAGCCCTGGGCGACCAGGAACGCGGAGCTGACGCTCCAGATCAGCCAGACCGAGAAGCCGAGGTGCTCGGCGAAGATCGACCAGAGCAGGTTGCGGCGGGCGACCTGCCGGCCGCCGTTCTCCCAGAACTCGGGCTCCTCGGGGCGCCAGTCGTCGATCCAGCGTCCGGTACGGCGCGGTGCAGGGGCCGCAGGAGCAGGCGGCCCGGGCGGGGTGGCGGTGAGGGTCATCGGGTCTCCTGAACAGGCAGGGGGACGGGTGATGACGATCGTGGGCGGCGCAGATTTCGCGGTTCGACCTCGATCCGCGACGCCGGGGTCAACTTGTCCTCACGGCCTCACACCCCGCCCGCGGCCCGACGACCCGCCCGACGACCGCCGCGACCGACCCGTTCAGGACCGTTCACCGGCTCCGGCGGGCCGTTCGGCGCGGGCCGGTCGCCGTTGGGCGACCGATCGGTCCCGACCCCTGATGCCCGCCCCGGAACCGTTCCTAGGGTGACGGCGATCACTACCTCAGGAGGAAGCGTGACCACTCAGGACACCGGGCAGGCGTCTCGCCACGACCCCGTCTACGACGAGCTGCACGCGCGGCCCGACTTCATCGAGCTGCGCCGGCGCTACCGCAGCTTCGTCATCCCGGCCACGCTGGCGTTCCTGGCCTGGTACCTGCTCTACGTGGTGCTCTCCAACTGGGCATCCGGCTTCATGAGCATCAAGCTCGTGGGCAACATCAACGTCGCGCTGGCCTTCGGCCTGCTCCAGTTCGCCACCACCTTCCTCATCGCCTGGCTCTACTCGCGGTACTCCAACGCCAAGCTGGACCCGCTGGCACGCGACCTCGACGAGGCATACCGCGCCGAGCTGGCGGGCCGCTGAGATGGGCACCCAGGCACTGACCGCGACCCTGTTCCTCTCCGTCGTCGCGCTCACCATCGCGATCACCTTCTGGGCCAGCCGGCAGACCTCCGGCAGCGACGACTTCTACGCCGGCGGACGGTCGTTCTCCGGCTTCCAGAACGGTCTGGCGATCGGCGGCGACTACATGTCGGCCGCCTCGTTCCTCGGCATCTCCGGCGCCATCGCGCTCTACGGGTACGACGGGTTCCTGTACTCGATCGGGTTCCTGGTCGCCTGGCTGGTGGCGCTGCTGCTGGTCGCGGAGATGCTGCGCAACTCCGGCCGCTACACGATGGCCGACCAGCTGGCGTTCCGGATGAAGCAGCGCCCGGTCCGGATGGCGGCTGCCACCTCGACCGTGGCGGTCTCGATCTTCTACCTGCTCGCCCAGATGGTCGGCGCCGGCGCCCTGGTGGCGCTGCTGCTCGGGGTCGACAGCCAGGTGACCAAGAACCTGACGATCTTCGCGGTCGGCGTGCTGATGATCTTCTACGTCACCGTCGGCGGGATGAAGGGCACCACCTGGGTGCAGATCGTCAAGGCCGTGCTGCTGATGGCCGGGTCCGCGCTGATCGTGATCCTGGTGCTGATCCAGTTCAACTTCAACATCTCCGACCTGCTGGGCACCGCGGCCGCCAACACCGGCAAGGGCTCCGCCTTCCTCGAGCCCGGGTTGAAGTACGGCGGCTCGCTGACCTCCAAGATCGACTTCCTCTCCCTCGGCGTCGCCCTGGTGCTCGGCACCGCCGGCCTGCCGCACATCCTGATCCGCTTCTACACCGTGCCGACCTCGCGGGACGCCCGGAAGTCGGTGCTGTGGGCGATCGGGCTGATCGGCACCTTCTACCTGTTCACGCTGGTGCTCGGCTTCGGTGCCGCGGCGCTGCTGAGCGGGGACAAGGCCGACCAGGTGGCCGCGAGCAAGGGCAACCTGGCCTCGCCGCTGCTGGCCGAGGCCGTCGGCGGCGGCGCCGGGTCCACCGGTGGCGCGGTGCTGCTGGCGCTGATCTCGGCGGTCGCGTTCGCCACCATCCTCGCGGTGGTGGCCGGCCTGGTGCTGACCTCCTCGGCGTCGGTGGCGCACGACATCTACAACAACGTGATCCGCAAGGGCACCGCCACCGAGAAGGAGGAGATCAAGGTGACCCGGTACGCCGCCGCGGGCATCGGCCTGGTGGCGATCGTGCTCGCCATCCCGGCGCAGAACCTCAACATCGCGTTCCTGGTGGCGCTGGCGTTCGCGGTGGCGGCCTCGGCCAACCTGCCGGCGATCGTCTACAACATGTTCTGGCGGCGCTTCAACACCCGTGGTGCGGTGTGGAGCATCTACGGCGGCCTCGGCTCGGCGCTGGGCCTGGTGATCTTCTCCCCGGTGATGTCCGGCAAGGGGATCGTGGACGGGGTCAACCAGAGCCTGCTGCCGGCAAGCATCGACATCTCCTGGTTCCCGCTGGAGAACCCGGGCATCGTGTCGATCCCCCTCGGCTTCCTGTTCGGCTACCTGGGCACGATCTCCGCCCCCGAGCCGACCGCCGAGGACCGCTTCACCGAGCTCGAGGTCCGCGCCCTGACCGGCGCGGGCGCCGAGCAGGCCATCCAGCACTGAGCCGCACCCGGGTCCGCGGGGGCCTGCAGAGAACACCGACGTCCCCGCGGACCCACCCCCCGGGGCGTCGCGACCGCCGTGTCGATCGTCCTAGTGTGGGGAACGTGGCGTAGACCACCGTCGGTCGAGATCCAGGAGTGAGAGCTGTGAGCGAAGAGACCCTGTCCAACCTGCTGAAGGAAGACCGCCGCTTCGAGCCCCCGGCCGACCTGGCGGCGTCGGCGAACGTCACCGAGGAGGCCTACGCCCGCGCGGACGAGGACTTCGAGGGCTTCTGGGCCGAGCAGGCCGAGCGCCTGTCCTGGGACCAGAAGTGGGACCGGGTCCTGGACTGGGACGACCCGCCGTTCGCGAAGTGGTTCGTCGGCGGCCGGATCAACGCGGCGTACAACTGCGTGGACCGGCACGTCGAGGCCGGCAACGGTGACCGGGTGGCGCTGCACTGGGTCGGCGAGCCCGTCGACGACACCCGCTCGCTGACCTACGCCGAGCTCAAGGACGAGGTCTGCCGCGCCGCCAACGCACTCATCGACCTCGGCGTCGGCACCGGCGACCGGGTGGCGATCTACATGCCGATGATCCCCGAGGCGATCGTCACGATGCTCGCCTGCGCCCGGATCGGTGCCCCGCACACGGTGGTCTTCGGTGGCTTCTCCTCCGACGCGCTCGCCTCCCGGGTCACCGACTGCGGCGCCAAGGTGATCGTCACCTCCGACGGCGGCTACCGCCGCGGCTCGGCCTCGTCGCTGAAGCCGGCCGTGGACGAGGCCCGCGAGAAGGCCGCCTCGAACGGGTTCGAGGTCGAGAAGGTCCTCGTGGTGCGCCGTACCGAGCAGGACGTCGCCTGGGACGACGCCGTCGACGTGTGGTGGCACGAAGCGGTCGACAAGGCCTCCCCCGACCACGCCTGCGAGTTCTTCGACGCCGAGCACCCGCTCTACGTGATGTACACCTCCGGGACCACCGGGAAGCCCAAGGGCATCCTGCACACCACCGGCGGCTACCTGGTCGGCTCGGCGTACACCCACTGGGCGGTCTTCGACCTCAAGCCGGAGACCGACGTCTACTGGTGCACCGCCGACATCGGCTGGGTGACCGGGCACTCCTACATCGTCTACGGGCCGATGGCCAACGGGGCCACGCAGGTGCTGTACGAGGGCACGCCGGACAGCCCCGAGCGGGGCCGCTGGTGGAAGATCATCGAGGAGTACGGCGTCACGATCTTCTACACCGCGCCGACCGCGATCCGCTCGTTCATGAAGCAGGGCCAGGAGATCCCGGACCGGCACGACCTGTCCTCGCTGCGGGTCCTCGGCTCGGTGGGTGAGCCGATCAACCCGGAGGCCTACGTCTGGTACCGCCACGTCATCGGCGGCGACCGCACCCCGGTCGTCGACACCTGGTGGCAGACCGAGACCGGCATGATCATGATCAGCCCGCTGCCCGGGGTCACCCACGGCAAGCCCGGTTCGGCGATGATCCCGATCCCCGGCGTCGCCGCGGACGTGGTCACCGAGGAGGGCGAGTCGGTGCCGAACGGGTCCGGCGGCTACCTGGTGCTGACCAAGCCGTGGCCCTCGATGCTGCGCACCATCTGGGGTGACGACGAGCGGTACCAGGACACCTACTGGTCCAGGTACGCCGAGCAGGGCTGGTACTTCGCCGGTGACGGCGCCAAGAAGGACGACGACGGCGACCTGTGGGTGCTCGGCCGGGTCGACGACGTCATGAACATCTCCGGGCACCGGCTCTCCACCACCGAGATCGAGTCCGCGCTGGTCTCGCACCCGAAGGTGGCCGAGGCCGCGGTGGTCGGCGCCAAGGACGAGGACACCGGCCAGGCGGTCTGCGCCTTCGTGATCCTGCGCGACGAGGCCGGCGACGGCGGTGACGACATCGTCGAGGAGCTGCGCAACCACGTGCGCAAGGAGATCGGCGCGATCGCCAAGCCCCGGCAGGTGATGATCGTCGCCGAGCTGCCGAAGACCCGGTCCGGCAAGATCATGCGGCGGCTGCTCAAGGACGTGGCCGAGCACCGCGAGGTCGGCGACGTCACCACCCTGGCCGACTCCTCGGTGATGGACCTGATCAGCAAGGGCGTCGACTCCGGCAAGGGCGAGGACTGACCCCGCCGGCAGGCCCCTCTGACCGGGCGGAACGCCCAGGCAACTCCGCGGAACGCCCCTATGTACCGCGGTGTTCGCTACACCTGATCGCTGCTGCAGCGGCACTTCGGTGGAGCGGACACCGCGTTACATGAGTCCGCGGCGGGCCGGGGCTCAGGGGGTGGCGCGGAACCGGTCGCGGTGCCCGAGGGCCAGCGCTCCGAGGAGGGCCGCGATCAGCGAGCCGACCAGCACCGCGGTCTTGGCCGCGTCACCCTCGGACCCGTCGAAGGACAGGTCGGAGACCAGCAGCGAGACCGTGAAGCCGATGCCGGCGAGCAGCGCCACGCCGCCCACGTCCCGGTAGGTCAGGTCCTCGTTGATGTCGGAGTGGGTCAGCTTGGTCAGCAGCCAGACCCCGCCGAAGACACCGATCGGCTTGCCGACCACCAGCCCGAGGACCACGCCGATGACCACCGGGTCCGTCAGCAGCGCGCCGCCGCCGGCGATCACCACGCCGGCCGACATCAGCGCGAAGAACGGGACCGCGACGCCCGCCGACAGCGGCGAGAGCAGGTGCTCGAGCCGCTCGGCCGGGCTGGTCTCGCCCTCCACGTCGGGCTTGACCCGCATCAGCAGGCCCATCGCCACACCGGCGATGGTGGCGTGGATGCCGCTCTCGTGCACGAACCACCAGATCGCGATCGCCAGCGGGACGTAGAGGTACGCCGCCGAGATCCGCAGCTTCTGCATCACCGCCCAGACCACCAGGCCGAGCACGGCCAGCCCCAGCGACGTCAGGTGCAGGGTCTCGGTGTAGGCCACCGCGATGATGACGATGACGATGAGGTCGTCGACCACCGCGAGCGTGAGCAGGAACGCGCGCAGCGCGGTCGGCAGGTTGGAGCCGACCACGGCGAGCACCGCGAGCGCGAAGGCGATGTCGGTCGCCGCCGGGATCGCCCAGCCCCGCAGGGCACCCTCGTCCGCGACCAGGTTGACGACGAGGTAGACGAGCGCGGGCAGCGCCACCCCACAGCAGGCGGCGACGACCGGTACGGCGGCATCGCTCGGTTTGCGCAGCGACCCGACCACGAACTCGCGCTTGAGCTCGAGCCCGGCCACGAAGAAGAACAGCGTGAGCGCGCCGTCGGCGGCCCAGTGCTCGATGTCGAGGGGGCCGAGCTCGAAGGCACGCAGGGACTCGTACGCGTCCCCCACCGGGGAGTTCGCCCAGATCACGGCGATCGCCGCGGCGACCAGGGCGGTCGCCCCGCCCACGGTCTCCTTGCGCAGGAAGTCGCCGAGGAAGCTGTCCTCGCTCGAGGTGAGGTTGCCGAACAGCTTGGCGCGGGGTGCGGGCATCAGTGGCTCCTCCAGAGCAGGCGAGACGGCTCGACGCCCCCGCACCCGCGAGGACGTGCCGACCAGACTTCCCGGCTCACCGCACGTGATCCTAGCGAGAGCAGGGACCGTCTGGTTCTGTAGGGTCGTGGACAGTTTGTCCCGGTGAGAGCGAGGAAACCCCCATGGCAACCATCCCGGTCAAGGACACCGATCCCACGATCGGTCGACTGGTCGCCGATGCCAGCCGCGACATCTCGACGCTGGTCTCGAAGGAGATCCAGCTCGCGAAGTCCGAGCTCAAGGTCAGCGTCCGCGCCGGGGGTCTGGGCATCGGGCTGTTCGCCGCCGCGGCGTTCGTGGCGGTGCTCGCGATCATCATGCTGTCGATCGCGCTGGCCTTCTTCATCCACTGGCTGGGGCTGGGCCTCGGCCTGTCGTTCCTGATCGTGTTCTTCCTCTACCTGCTGGTCGCCGGTCTGCTCGGCTTCCTCGGGCTGCGCAGCATCAAGAAGGTCAAGGCGCCGGAGAAGGCGATCGAGCAGGGCCGCGAGATCCCCCGCGCCCTCAAGGGCAAGGCCTGACCCGCCCCCGTCAGGCGGCACAGTCCCCGGTCGAGACCGCGTCCGGGTTGGCGACGCCCGCTGCCGCGCTCTGGGCCACCTGCTCGGCGGTGAGCGCGTAGCCGGTGTCCTGGTCGCTCACCGACGCGGCGAAGACCACCCCGACCACGTCGCCGGCCGAGGAGACGATCGGGCCGCCGGAGTTGCCCGGCAGCACCAGGCCGCGCACCGAGAACACCTCGCGGATGACGGTCCCGTCGCCGTAGATGTCCGCCGAGCGCAGTCGCTGCTCGGCGCGGATCCGGCCGGGCTTGACGTCGTACGGTCCGTCCTGGGGGTAGCCGAGGATCGCCACCGGGTCCTTGGCCACCGCGCCCTGGTCGAAGGCGAGCACGGGGCGACCGCCGCTCTCGACGGCCAGCACGGCCACGTCCAGGTCCGGGTTGTAGTGGACCACCCGGGCCGGCACGGTGCTCCCGCCGATCTCCACCTCGGGGTTCTCGACCCCGGCCACCACGTGCGCGTTGGTCATCAGCCGGCCCGGCGCGTAGAGGAAGCCCGACCCCTCGATGCCGCGGCCGCACACGTTGGCGCCCCGGATCTTGAGCACGCTCTGCTCGGCCCGGACCACGTCGGGATCGGTGAGCAGGCGCTGCGGGCCGGGACCGACCTCGACGATCCGCTCGGGGGCGAACGGCTCCAGGTACCGGGGGAAGAAGGTCTCGCCCACGACGTCGTTGAACGAGTTGAGCACCCGTCCCGCCGAGTCCGGCAGCACCCGGTCCACCTGAGCGAGCACCGCCGAGCTCCGCACCGTCGGCGTGATGACCTGGATCCGGGTCCCGGAGATCGCCACGCCGAGCGCCCAGGCCACCACCAGCACCGCGGCCGCGCTCAGCGCCGCACCGCCGACCGCGTCAACGGCCCGGGCGGGCTGCCAGGTGATCCGGTCCCGGAGCCGGGCCCCGAGGAACTGCATCAACCCCTGCCCCAACGAGGCGGCCAGGATGACGATGAGCAGCGCGCCGAGCGAGACCAGCAGGGAGCCGGCGGCGTTGCCGAGCGCCACCGGTGCCAGCCAGATGCCGAACAGGAAGCCGAGCAGCAAGCCGGAGACCGCGAACGCCCCGGTGACGAAGCCCTGCCAGTAGCCCGACAGCGCGTAGGCGAGCACCAGCACGACCAGCAGCCAGTCCAGCGGGTTCACCGGGTCGCCCCCGCTCCGGGTCGGTCGGGCTCACCGGGGGGGTCGAGGTCGTCGGAGATGTCGAGCAGACCCGCCCTGGCGGCCCGCTGACCGGCGGAGCCGCCCTCGAGCTGGTACGACGGCAGGTCGATCACCCGGGTGTCGTCCCAGGGCTCGGCCCAGCCGAGGAAGTCCAGCAGCCGGGCGATGATCCCGCCGGTGAACCCCCAGAGGATGACGTCCTTGTCGGGGCCGATGAGGAAGCCCGGCGCGGCGAAGCCGCGGGGGTGGCGCACCGTGACGCGATGGGTCGGGTCGATCAGCTCGGCCAGCGGCACGTGGTGGATCGCGTGCACCTCGGCCGGGCTGACCACCTCGACCCGGCTGGGGTCGCGCCACCAGCCCACGACCGGGGTGACCGCGAAGTTGCTCGGCGGCAGCCACAGCTCGGGCAGCTCCCCGACGACGTCCACCGAGTCCGGTTCGACGCCCACCTCCTCGTGCGCCTCGCGCAGCGCCGCCTCGACCTCGGTCTCGCCGGGGTCGATGGCGCCGCCGGGGAAGGAGACCTGGCCGGGGTGGCTGCGCATGTCGTGGGCGCGTTCGGTGAGCAGCAGCTCGCCTCCCTGGCCGCCCTCGCTGAAGAGCATCAGCACCGCACCGCGGCGGGCGTCGCCGCCCTCGGGCGGGACGAACCGGGTCAGATGCCGGGCTTCGATGGCGTCGACGGCCTCCCGGACCGGGTGCAGCCACCCGGGCAGGTCGCTCACAGGTCCACCCCGAGGTGCTCCTCGGCCTTGGCGACCAGCTCCTCGACGGTCTCGACCCCGCCGGCCTCGACGACGAGCTCACCGTCGGCGGACAGGAAGGCCAGGTAGGGCAGCCCCCGCACCGGGGGGAACGGCTCGTTGGCGCTGAGGTCACCGCCGGGGTCGGCGACCAGGGGGTAGGTCACCCCGGTGCGCTGCACCAGGGCCAGGGCCGCCTCGGGCGCCACGTCCAGGTAGTCCACGCCGAGCACGCCGACGCGGTCGCCGTACCGCTCGTGGAACTCCTGGAGCGCCGGCATCTCCCGGATGCAGGGGGCGCAGTAGGCCTGCCACAGGTTGATCACCAGCGGCCCCTCGAGGGTGGACAGGTCGACGGCCGGGCCGCCACCGAGGCAGGGCAGCGACAGGGCCGGCAGCACGCCGGCGCCGGGGGCCGCACGACCGGCCCGGCAGGGCTCCACCCCGGCCTCGGCCTTGAGCGCGCGCAGCTCGGGGGTGTCCACCTCGACCCGGGACTCGGCCACCGGTTCCCGCGACGGCAGCGGCTCGGGCGCCGAGCCCGTGGAGCCCTCGATGCCGGAGGTGCAGCCGCCCAGCAGCACCGCCGCGGTCATCACGACCGCGGCGGTCCGGGCGCGGCACCGGGGACGTGCGCGGACGGTCACGCGCGTCCCTCGGTCTTCACCAGGGCGGCGGCCTCGACCGGGTCGGTCGGGCCCTCGCCGTACGCCGGGCACCACCGGGCCAGCGGACAGGCCCCGCAGGCGGGCTTGCGGGCGTGGCAGCGCCGCCGGCCGTGCCAGATCAGGTGGTGGCTGAGCATCGTCCAGTCCCGCTTCTCGAACAGCGCGCCGATCTCGTGCTCGACCTTGACCGGGTCGGTCTGCTCGGTCCACCCGAACCGGCGGGCCAGCCGCCCGAAGTGGGTGTCGACGGTGATCCCGGGAACGCCGAAGGCGTTGCCGAGCACCACGTTGGCGGTCTTGCGGCCGACTCCCGGCAGCGTGACCAGGTCCTCCAGCCGCGCAGGCACCTGCCCGTCGTACCGCTCGATGAGGGCGCCGCTGAGCTTGAGCAGCGCGTCGGTCTTGGCGCGGAAGAAGCCGAGCGGACCGAGGATCGTCTCCAGCGCGGTCCGGTCGGCGGCCGCCATCGCCTTCGGGTCCGGGTACGCCGCGAACAGCGTCGGCCGCACCGCGTTGACCCTCTTGTCCGTCGTCTGCGCCGAGAGCACCGTGACCACCAGCAGCTGGAACGGGTCGTCGAAGTCGAGCTCGCAGCGGGCCTCCGGGTAGGTCTCGGCCAGCACCCGGTCCATCTTGCGGGCGCGCCGCACCAGGGCGGTGCGGGTCTCGACGGGGGGCACCCCGACAGGGTAGGCGGTGCCCCCGCGCCCCCCGCCCGGAGTCCCGGCGACGTGGCACGCCGCGCCGGGGACACCCGGCGGGGGCCGGTAGTTCCTGTGACCTGGCCCACTGGATAGGATTCACGCGACGCCGGCGTGACCGCTGCGCGCCCGACGATGACCCAGGAGGGTTTCCGTGGACAACGACGTGCTGCGTCAGGCGCCCCTGTTCAGCGCTCTGGACGACGAGGCGGCGACGGCGCTGCGCGCCTCGATGGCCGAGAACCGGCTGCGCCGGGGCGAGGTCCTCTTCCACGAGGGCGACTCCGGCGACAAGCTGTACATCGTCCTCGAGGGGAAGGTGAAGCTCGGCCGGACCTCCTCCGACGGGCGGGAGAACCTGCTGGCGATCCTCGGCCCGGGGCAGATGTTCGGCGAGCTGTCGCTCTTCGACCCCGGTCCGCGCTCGGCCACCGTCACCGCGGTCACCGACGTCAGCTTCGCCTCGCTCTCCCACGAGGACCTGCTGCGCTGGCTGGAGGGTCGCCCGATGGTCAGCCGCGGTCTCCTCGCGCAGCTGGCGGGCCGACTGCGCAAGGCCAACGACGTGGTCGCCGACCTGGTCTTCTCCGACGTCCCCGGCCGGGTCGCCAAGGCGCTGCTCGACCTCGCCGACCGGTTCGGCCGGACCGCCGACGACGGCGTCCACGTGCACCACGACCTCACCCAGGAGGAGCTCGCCCAGCTGGTCGGCGCCTCCCGGGAGACGGTCAACAAGGCGCTGGCCGACTTCGCCTCGCGCGGCTGGCTCCGCCTCGAGCCCCGCTCCGTGGTCATCATGGACGTCGAGCGGATGGCCCGCCGCTCCCGCTGACCCCGCTCGGCCACCACCTCCGGGTCGTGTGCCCCTCGGCGCGCCCCGACGCGTCCCCAGGCACACGACCCCCGGCGAGGGCGTGGATGCTCCCCCGGACTGGGTAAGGGACGGGGGTGAGCTCGACCGCATCCGGCACCGACCGGTTCCCGAGCCAGCTGGCGCTGGCCGCGGCGGTGACGCTGCCGGGCTCCTACCTCGGCGCCGCGGCGTACCTCGGCCTGCCCGCGCCGGAGCTGACGGAGCCGCTGCTGGCGCTCGTCTACGGCGTCGCGATCGTCGGCGCCGCGTTCGTGCTGGCCTGGGCGGCGGAGGCCGCGCAGGTCGACATCAACGCCGGTCTCGCGCTGGCGCTGCTGGCGCTGGTCGCGGTGCTGCCCGAGTACGCGGTGGACTTCGTGTTCACCGCCCAGTGCGGCGCGGAGTACGACGGCAGCGGCTCCATCCCCGAGGTCTGCGACCTGTCGCTGGCCAACATGACCGGCGCGAACCGGGTGCTGGTCGGGGTGGGCTGGCCGCTGGTGGTCCTGGTGGCGACGCTGGCCGTGCTGGGCCCGCAGCCGTCGCCGGAACGAGAGCACGCAGGAGACCGCCACACCCTCGACCCGGTCCGGGGAGGTCCGCGTCGCGCCGGTGATGTCGGTGGAGGTGGCGTTCCTCGGCTTCGCCACGCTCTACTCGCTCACGCTGCCGCTCAAGGGCAGCCTCACCCTCCTCGACTCGCTGGTGTTCCTCGGGATCTTCGCCGGCTACGCCTGGCGGCTCTCCCGGATGGAGCCCGTCGAGCCGGACCTGATCGGCACCTCGCAGTGGGTGGGCGGCCAGCCGCGAGCCCGCCGCCGCTCCTGGGTGATCGGCATGTTCGGCTTCGCGGCCGTGGTGATCCTGCTGGCAGCGGAGCACTTCGCCGACAGCCTGGTCGGGACCGGGGAGTCGCTCGGTGTCTCGACCTTCCTGCTGGTGCAGTGGGTGGCCCCGCTGGCCAGTGAGTCACCGGAGCTGATGGTGGCCTGCCTGTACGCCTGGCGGCTGAAGGCCTCGGACTCCCTCGGGGCCCTGCTGTCCAGCAAGGTCAACCAGTGGACGCTGCTGGTCGGCGGACTGCCGATCGTCTTCGCCCTGTCCGCGGTCTCGACCTCCGGGCTGCCGCTGGCCACCGAGCAGCGTTACGAGCTGCTCATCACCGGGGCCCAGTCGCTGTTCGCGGTGGCCCTGCTCATCGACCTGCGGCTCACCGTGCGCGGAGCCGGCGCCCTGCTCGCGCTGTTCGCCATCCAGTTCCTCGTCAGCGTCCTGGGCACCGACGAGCAGAACCGTCTCACCATCGTCGGGCTCTCGATCGTGTACGGCGTGCTCGCGGCGGTCCGGTTCGCGCGGCGCGTCCGGCAGACCGCCACCGTGGTGCGCGACGGCACCGTCACCTCGTTCCGACGGCTGGACGACGAGCCGGCGCCGGTCTGAGCGCGGTCAGCCCCGCTCGGCCAGGTGGGCCAGCTGGGCACGCACCGAGAGCTCGGCCGCGGGCCAGAGCACCGGGTCGACGTCGGCGTACACGATCTCGACGACCCGCCTCGGCAGCTCGTCGCCACCCGGGGCCCCGCCGGTCGCGCCCCGCAGCTGCTCGACGGCCGCCTCCACCTGCGCCAGGCGATCGCGGCGGTGCGCGAGGTAGTGCTCGAGCGCCCCGAGCGCGTCGTGGATCACCGGGCCGTGACCGGGCCAGATCGCGGCCAGACCGTGCTCGGAGGCCAGCGCGTGCAGGCGGTCCAGGGAGGACAGGTAGGCACCGAGCCGGCCGTCGGGGTGGGCCACCACGGTGGTGCCGCGACCCAGCACGGTGTCACCGGTGAGCACCACGTCCTCGGCGGGCAGGTGGAAGGAGAGCGAGTCGGCGGTGTGCCCCGGGGTGGCGATCACGTGCACCTCGAGGCCGTCGACGTCGACCACGTCGCCCCCGGCCAGCCCCTCCGACCCGAGCCGGACGCTCGGGTCCAGGGCCCGCACCGAGCAGCCGACCCGTTCGGCGAACTCCCGGGCGGCCTCGGCATGGTCGAGGTGGTGGTGGGTGAGCAGCACCACGCCCACCTCCCCCGCGGCCTCGGCGACCGCGTCCAGGTGGGAGAGGATCGAGGGACCCGGGTCGACGACGATGCTGCGTCGGGCGCCGGGCTCGCGCAGCACCCAGGTGTTGGTGCCGTCCAGGGTCATGTGGTCGGCGTTGGGGGCCAGCACGCAGCGACCGCGCTCCCCGAACGGGCCTCCGGCCCAGCTCACCGCCGGCTCACCCCCGGCTCACGACCGGGCCCACGACCGGTTCACCGGCGCCCCCGGGCCGCCAGCAGCTGCCGGTGGTGCTCGGGCAGCGACAGGGTCCGACCCTCGGCCCCGGGCTCGGCCTCGGGCCCGACCTCGGGGGTGTGCATCTCCAGCCGGCGGCCGCGGGCCGCGTCGATGACCGCGCCCGGGGTGCCGTACTGGCCGACCTCCAGGCAGTTCAGGTACGTCGGCGGCATCATCATCAGCTCACCGGCCTCGACCGCATCGACGGCCTCCAGGGCCGGGCGCCAGATCACCGCGGACGACTCGCTGGAGACGTCCCGGGTCCGCTGGCCGTCCGGGAGCTGGGCGACGAAGAACCAGGTGCGGAACCGCTTCGGCTCGAACACCGGGGTCAGCCAGGCTCCCCAGGCGCCGAGCAGGTCGGTGCGCAGCACCAGCCCGCGTCGGGTGAGGAAGTCGGTCATCGACAGCTCACGCGACTCCAGCGCCACGCGGTCGGCCTCCCAGTCCTCGCCGGTGGTGTCCTCGACGACGGTGCCGGCCGAGGGGCCGGCCAGCAGCACCCCGGACTCCTCGAAGGTCTCACGGACCGCGGCGCAGACCAGCGCGCGGGCGTTCTCCTCGTCGGTGCCCAGCGCCTCGGCCCACTCGGTGGGCGTCGGCCCCGCCCAGGCGAGGCTCGAGTCGAAGTCTCGTCGGTCGACCCCGCCGCCGGGGAAGACGCACATCCCGGCCGCGAAGGCCATGCGTGGCCTGGCGGTGGAGCAGGTACACCTCCGGCCCCCTGGCCGAGGGGCGCAGCAGGATCACCGTCGCCGCGTCCCGGGGCTCGGCCGGCGTCCGGGTGCCGTCGGCGTACTCCTGGGCCAGCGCCACCACCTGCTCCGGCAGCGGCACCGGCGGGACCGGGATCGAGGTCACAGCTCGACCAGGAGCTCGACCTCGACCGGGCTGTCCAACGGCAGGACCGAGACCCCGACGGCGGACCGGGCGTGCACCCCCGCCTCGCCGAACGCCTTGCCGAACAGCTCGGAGGCACCGTTGGCCACGCCGGGCTGACCGGTGAAGTCGGGGGTGGAGGCCACGAAGACCACCACCTTGACGATCCGCTTGACCAGCGCCAGGTCCCCGATCTCCGCCTTCACCGCGGCGATCGCGTTCAGCGCGCACTGCTGGGCGCAGGCGGCGGCCTCCTCGGGGGTGACCTCGAAGCCCACCTTGCCGGTGCACATCAGCTCACCGGAACGCATCGGCAGCTGGCCGGAGGTGTAGACGTAGTCACCCGAACGCACCGCGGGCACGTACGACGCGACCGGTGCGGCCACGCCGGGCACCGCCAGGCCCATCTCGGCCAGCCGCTCCTCGGGGTGGCTCATGAGGCGATCGGCCGCTTGAAGTAGCCCACCATGTTCTCCGGGTTCATGCCCGGTGCGACCTGCACCAGCTCCCACCCGTCGGACCCGAAGTTGTCCAGGATCTGCTTGGCCGCGTGCACCAGGATCGGTGCTGTCAGGTACTCCCACTTGGTCATGCGGGGCACCTTACTCGGGCCACCCGACAGCCGGGCCGGCCCCGCAGCAGGCCGGCCGGAGAGCAGCGGAGCCGGCCGGGGAGATCCCCCGACCGGCTCCGCTGCCCTGGTGCGTCGTACCCGCTACCGCTCGCGGCGGCGCGCCCCCGGCGCCCGTGCCGGCCGGGAGGCCGATGCGGGCGAGGGCGCGACAGCCGCCTCGGTGAAGTCCGGGAGCCCGTCGCGCACGTCGTCGGTGATCTGCTCGGCGAGCAGCTTCCGCTTGCGCCGCTGCCGGACCTTGTTCTCGGCCATCAACGCCTTGGCGGTCGCGATCACGATCAGCACCATCACGATGCTGAACGGGGCGGCCACCAGGATCGCCATCGTCTGCAGTGCTGCCGAGCCCGCCGGCCAGCAGGAGCACGATCGCGACCGCACCCTCCATCGACGCCCAGAAGACCCGGCTCCACACCGGCGGGTCGAGGTTGCCGCCCTCGGCCAGCATGTCGACGACGAACGAGCCGGAGTCGGAGCTGGTGACGAAGAAGACCACGATGAGGAACAGCGCGATGATGCTGGTCACCGTGCCGAGTGGCAGGCCGTCGAGCAGCTGGAAGAGCGCCGTGTCGCGGTCGACCTTGCCCTCGCCGTCGACCAGACCGCCGTCGCCGAACATCTCGACGTAGATGGCCGAGCCACCCATCACCGAGAACCACAGGAAGGTGACCAGGGTCGGCACCAGCAGCACCCCGGCGACGAACTCACGCACCGTCCGGCCCCGCGAGATGCGGGCGATGAAGATGCCGACGAACGGCGCCCAGCTCATCCACCAGCCCCAGTAGTACGTCGTCCAGCCGGACAGCCAGCCGGCTCCGTCCTCCTGGAACGGCTTGACGTCGAAGGAGAGGCGGAGGAAGTTCTGCAGGTACGACCCGATCTGGGTGACGAAGTCGCTGAGCAGGAACACCGTGGGACCGAGCAGCAGCACCAGCGCCAGCAGTCCCGCCGCCAGCCCCATGTTGATGTTCGACAGGATCCGGATGCCCTTGTCGACGCCGGTCACCACCGAGACCAGGGCGATCGCGGTGATGCCGACGATGAGCAGCACCAGCAGCAGGTCGGTGGCCTCGTCGACCACGCCGAGGAACGACAGGCCGGCACCCACCTGGGTGACGCCGTAACCCAGCGAGGTGGCGACACCGAACAGGGTGCCGACGATGGCGATCACGTCGATGACGTCACCCCAGAAGCCCAGCACCCGCTTGCCGAAGAGCGGCTCGAGCGCCCAGCGCAGCGAGATCGGCCGGCCCTTGCGGTGCACGGCGTACGCGATCGCGAGGCCGACGACGACGTAGATCGCCCAGGCGTGCAGGCCCCAGTGCAGGAAGGTGGTGTCCAGCGCGGTCCGCGCCACCACCTCCGGGCCCTGGTCGGTCGGGGTGCCCGGCGGCGGGGAGGCGTAGTGGTTGAGCGGCTCGGCGACGCCCCAGAAGACCAGTCCGATCCCCATCCCGGCGGCGAAGAGCATCGCGAACCAGGACTTGAGGCCGAACTCGGGGTCCTCGTCGTCCTTGCCGAGGACGATCTCGCCCATCGGGGACACCGCGATCCAGATCGAGAACGCGACGAAGCCGGTGACGACCAGGACGTACCACCAGCCGAGGTCGGTGACCACGTTGGTGTTCGCTGCCGACAGCAGGTTGCCGAGCCATCGGGGGAAGATCGCGGCGATCGCCACGAAGAGCACCAGCAGCCCGGCGGCGGGCAGGAAGACCCGCGGCGCGGCCATCGCGAAGCGGCCTCCCCCGGACTCCGGCGGACTGGGCGCGTCCTCCGACTCCGGGGATCGATCGATCGGTGGACTCTGTGACATGACGGGCCTCTCCTGGGATCGGTGGATCGCCGGACAAAGGGGCCGACCTTAGTCGACACCGGCGACGAACGCAGATCCCCGAGGGCTGCCTCGGCGCATCGTGTTCAATACCCGCTTTGGGGTCGGGGGATTCCCGCCGGTCCAGTCCGCCTGGGATCTGGCTCAGACCACGTCCCACCGACCCGTGGCCCTGCGCCGTCTCCACGGCTGCCCACCCGGCCGGGTGCATCCGGCCCTGGTCGGCCAGCCGGGCCACCCGCTCGACGTTGCTGCGCGACCAGGTGCTGCGTGGCCGCCGCGGCGTCATCCGCTGCCGCGAGCTCTGCTCGTCGCGCCGACGCCGCTGACCGTCGATCCAGCCGAAGCAGACCGCCTCCTCGACGGCCTCCTCGTAGCCGATGCTGGTCAGCCGGCCACCCTTGCGGGTGGTCACCAGCCACACCCCCGGCGAGGAGTCGTGGTGTGCGAGCAGCCAGGCTCGCCAGGCCGCGGCGTCGGGGAGCAGCAGCTCCTCCAGGTCGTCGGGCAGCGGCTCCAGCCCGTGGTCCTCGACCATCGACTCCCTCTCAGACGAGCTCCGGCTCGGTCTTCTCGCGGACCTCGTCCTCGGTGACCCCGGGCGCGAGCTCGACCAGCCGCAGCCCGCCGCCCTCCTCGGCCGGGATGATGTCGATCACGGCCAGGTCGGTGATGATCCGCTGCACCACGCCGCGACCGGTGTACGGCAGCGAGCACTCCTCGACGATCTTGTAGGAGCCGTCGCGGGCCACGTGCTCCATCAGCACCACGACCTTGCGGGCCCCGTGCACCAGGTCCATCGCGCCGCCCATCCCCTTGACCATCTTGCCGGGGATCATCCAGTTGGCGATGTCGCCGCCGACCGAGACCTGCATCGCGCCGAGGATCGCGGCGTCGATCTTGCCGCCGCGGATCATCCCGAAGCTGGTCGCGGAGTCGAAGTACGACGCCCCGGGCCGCACCGTGACCGTCTCCTTGCCCGCGTTGATGAGGTCGGGGTCCTCCTCGCCGTCCAGCGGGTAGGCCCCCACCCCGAGGATCCCGTTCTCCGACTGCAGCACCAGCTCCACGCCGTCGGCGACATGGTTGGGCACCAGCGTCGGCAGGCCGATCCCGAGGTTGACGTAGGAGCCGTCCTCGAGCTCGGCCGCGGCCCGGGCCGCCATCTCGTCACGTGTCCAGCTCATCGGGAACCGCCTTCCGCGGACGTCTTCGGGGAGTCCACGGGGGACGGAGCCCCCCGTGTGGTCTTCTTCTCGATTGCCTTGTCGGCCGCCTGCTCCGGGGTCAGCGGCAGCACCCGGCTGACGAAGACCCCCGGGGTGTGCACCTCGTCAGGGTCCAGGTCGCCGGGCTCGACCAGGTGCTCGACCTCGGCGATCGTCGTACGCCCGCACATCGCGGCGAGCGGGTTGAAGTTGCGGGCGGAGCGTCGGTAGACGAGGTTGCCGTGCCGGTCGCCCTTCCAGGCGCGGACCAGGCCCACGTCGGCCACGATGGCCCGCTCCAGGACGAACTCCCGCTCACCCTCGGGGGTCTCGAAGGTCTGGGTCTGCTTGGGCGGCGAGGCCACCGTGACGTTGCCGTCGGCGTCGTACCGCCACGGCAGGCCGCCCTCGGCGACCTGGGTGCCGACCCCGGTGGCGGTGAAGAACGCCGGGATGCCACAGCCGCCGGCCCGCATCCGCTCCGCGAGCGTGCCCTGCGGGGTGAGCTCGACCTCGAGCTCGCCGGAGAGGTACTGCCGTGCGAACTCCTTGTTCTCCCCCACGTAGGAGGCGACCACCCGGCGCAGCCGGCGGGCGCCGAGCAGCAGTCCGAGGCCGCGCCCGTCCACGCCGGCGTTGTTCGAGAACACCTCGAGCTCGTCGACCCCGGACTCCAGCAGCGCCTCGATGAGCACCGAGGGAATGCCGCACAGCCCGAACCCGCCGACGGCCAGCGTCGACCCCGATGTCACCTCGGCGACGGCCTCCGCCGCCGAGCCCACGACCTTGTCCAGCATCGGTCCCCACTTCCGTCATCGCTCGTCATGTCGCTCGTCATGTCGTTCGTCCGGTGCCGTTCGTCCGTTCCACGGACTCCACCGGCCGCGCTCGGCACCGGGCGACCAGTGAAGGATCCCTGCCCGGCCACGTCAAGCGGGCCGAGACGCAGAAGTCGCCGATCTCTCGCTCCCCGAACACCCACCCGATCAGACGTCCACTGGATGGACACCCAGCCCGGACCCTCCTAGCCTGCCGTGGTGACCGGCTCCGCACCATCCCCGCACGTGGTGGGTCGCGTGGCCGCGGTGCTCCGCCAGGTCGCCCGACACGAGCCGGCGGGCGCGGGCACCTCGCAGATCGCCCGCGGCACCGGCCTGGCCCGGCCGACCGTCCACCGGCTGCTCACCTCGCTGGCCGGCGACGGGCTGGTGGACCGGGACGTCGAGAGCGGCAGCTGGGTGCTGGGGCCCGAGCTGTACTTCCTCGGCTCCGCGGCGGCGTCGCGGTACGACGTCACCGCGATCGCCCAGCCGGTGGTGCGCCGGCTGTCGATCGCCACCGGGGAGAGCGCCTTCTTCTCCGCCCGGCGCGGCGGCGAGACGATCTGCCTGGTCCGCGAGGACGGCAGCTTCCCGATCCGCTCGCACGTCCTGTCCGAAGGGACCCGCTTCCCGCTCGGCGTCGCCTCGGCCGGACTGGTGATCCTGGCCTACCTCACCGACGCCGAGATCACCGAGCTGCTGGCCGGTCCGGACCTGGTGACCGAGCACGGCCCTGCGCACGCCAGCGAGCGGATCCTCGAGCGGGTGGCCGCGACCCGGCGTACCGGGTATGCGGTGAACCCCGGCCTCATCGTGGCCGGGAGCTGGGGGATGGGCGCAGCGGTCTTCGACGCCGAGGAGCGGCCCCGGTGGGCGTTGAGCCTGACCGGGATCGAGCAGCGGTTCACCGAGCAGCGACAGCGGGAGCTGGGAGCGCTGCTGCTGCGCGAGGCGCACGACCTCTCCCGCCGCCTCCGGGAGCGCTGACCCCCGGCCGCGGGTGTGGGACCAGCCCCTAGAGTCGAGCCGTGACCATCCCCCACTGGCCCCAGGTGCGGCTGCACGTCGTGAGCGGCAAGGGAGGGACCGGCAAGTCGACCGTCGCCGCCGCCCTCGCCCTCGCCCTGGCCGGGCACGGCAAGAACGTGCTGCTGTGTGAGGTCGAAGGCCGCCAGGGCATCGCCCGGATGTTCGACATCGACCCGCTCCCGCACGAGGAGCGCCGGATCGCCACCGGGCTGCACAGCGCCGAGCGCGGCTCCGGCAACGTCTACGCGCTGCACGTGGACACCGAGGAGGCGCTCCTGGAGTACCTCTCCCTCTACTACAAGCTCGGCCGTGCCGGCCGGGTGCTGGAGCGCTTCGGCGCGATCGAGTTCGCCACCACGATCGCGCCCGGCGTCCGCGACGTGCTGCTGACCGGCAAGATCTTCGAGGCGGTCGAGCGCAACCACCGGAACAAGGGCGCCCGGCAGTACGACGCGGTCGTGCTGGACGCGCCGCCGACCGGCCGGATCACCCAGTTCCTCAACGTCAGCAACGAGCTCGCCGGGCTGGCCAAGGCCGGGCCGTTGAAGAGCCAGTCCGACACGATGATGACCCTGTTCCGCTCGCGGCGGACCGCGGTGCACCTGGTGACGGTGCTCGAGGAGATGCCGGTGCAGGAGACCGCCGACGGGATCGCCCAGCTGCGCGCGGCCGGCCTGCCGGTCGGCGGCGTGGTGGTCAACATGGTCCGACCCCAGGAGCTGGGTGAGGTCGATCTCGCCGCGGCCCGGGCCGGGACCATGGACGCGAACGGTGATCGCGGCGGACCTGGAGCGGGCCGGGGTCCGCAACGGTGGAACCGGCGAGGGGCTGGTCGACGGGCTGCTCGCCGAGGCGGCCGACCACGCCGAGCGTCGGGCGCTCGAGGCGGCGCAGCGGGCGCTGGTCGCGGAGTTCGACGTGCCGACGTACGAGCTGGAGCGGCTGCCCGGCGGGGTGGACATCGGCGGCCTGTACGCGATCGCGGCGGCGTTGAAGGATCAGGGGATGGCATGAGCAGGTCACGAGCCCGGGTGGGCCCGATGGCGGTTCCCGGGAGCACCGCCCGGCCGCTGGACGTCGACGCGCTGCTGGACGACCCCGGCACCGGGATCATCGTCTGCTGCGGAGCCGGCGGCGTCGGCAAGACCACCACCTCCGCGGCCCTGGCGCTGCGCGCCGCCGAGCGCGGCCGGAAGGTCGTGGTGCTGACGATCGACCCGGCCAAGCGACTGGCGCAGTCGATGGGGATCGAGGCGCTGGACAACGTGCCGCGCCCGGTGCAGGGGCTGCGGCCCGCCCCGGGATCCACGGGCGGGTCCGCCCCCCACCTGGACGCGATGATGCTGGACATGAAGCGCACCTTCGACGAGGTCGTGACCAGCCAGGCGACCCCGGAGAAGGCGAAGCAGATCCTGGAGAACCCCTTCTACATCGCGCTGTCGAGCTCCTTCGCCGGCACCCAGGAGTACATGGCGATGGAGAAGCTGGGGCAGATCCACGCGGACGCGAAGAAGGACGGCAGCTACGACCTGATCGTCGTCGACACCCCGCCGTCCCGCTCCGCACTGGACTTCCTCGACGCGCCGGAACGGCTCTCCAGCTTCCTGGACGGGCGGCTGATCCGGCTGCTGCTCGCCCCGGCTCGGGGGCCGGCCAGGCTGATGACCGCCGGTTTCGGGCTCATCACCAACGCGCTGACCAAGATCCTCGGCGGCCAGTTCCTGCGCGACGTGCAGACGTTCGTGGCCGCCCTGGACACCGTCTTCGGCGGGTTCCGGCAGCGGGCCCGGAAGACCTATGCGCTCCTCCAGGACAGGGAGACCGCGTTCGTGGTGGTCGCGGCGCCCGAGCCGGACGCGCTGCGCGAGGCGGCGTACTTCGTCGAGCGACTCAGCGAGGACCGGATGCCGCTGGCCGGCCTGGTGGTCAACCGGGCCAGTCCGGCGGCCGTGGGCTCGCTCTCCGGCGACGAGGCGATGGCGGCCGCGACACGGCTGCGCCGCGACGACCCGGCATCGGTGACCGCCTCGCTGCTGCGCCTGCACGCGGACCGGGTGCGACTGGTGGAGCGTGAGGAGGGCCTGCGGGGCAGGTTCGCCGCGGCGCACCCCGAGGTGGCCACCGTGGTGGTCCCGGCGCTGGCCGGGGACGTGCACGACCTCGACGGTCTGCGTCGGGTGGGAGACCTGCTGGCCGGCGCCTGAGTGGAACCCAGGCGCCGGCTGGGGTCAGCAGGCCACCCGGGTGATCAGGAGGCCTTCTCCAGCGAGGGGCGGGAGGTGGCGGTGCGGGTCGGCTGGGTCGCGGGGGTCGGGGTCCCCTGGGTGCGGGCGGCCTCGAAGACGGCGCGCCAGGAGGCGTTCGGGCGGCGACGCAGCAGCGCCCGGCGCTCGCGCTCGGTCATCCCACCCCAGACACCCCACTCGATCTGGTTGTCCAGGGCCTCGGCGAGGCACTCGGTGCGCACGGGGCACCCGGCACAGATCTGCTTGGCCTGGTTCTGCTCGGCTCCTCGAACGAAGAGCTGGTCCGGCTGAGCGGTACGGCACGCGGCGCGAGGCGCCCAATCTTCAACCCACATGATGGTCCCCAGTGGTCGGCGTCCGGGGCGATGGGGCGACCCGGGCGAGTGTGCCGAGAATCGTGGTTCCCGGCCCAGGTCGCGGGGGCGACCCGGTGCAAGTAGTTAAAACCACGACGACCCTCGGGGGCAGCAGGCGTTCGACTGGACCTGTCTAGTCACAAGTAACTAGTTACATATGACTACGATTCCCTCGGGCGTACCAGAGGCCCGTACCCTGGTCGCGTGTCGATGCCGCCTTCTGAACGCTTGCCTGCGCGACGGGTCCTCTCGCACCTGGTCGTGATGGTCGCCGTCGCCGCCGTGATGGGGGTGGTCGTCGCCGGCCTGGTGATCCCCTTCGCCGGGGTGGTCGGGATCGGGGCCCGCAACGTGGCCCGGACCATGGACGACCTGCCCGCCGAGCTGGAGACCCAGCAGCTGGCCCAGAAGACTCGGATCGTCGACCCCAACGGCTTCACCATCGCCACCCTGTACGACGAGAACCGGGTGACGATCCCGCTGCGCCAGGTCTCGCGCCGGATGGTCAAGGCGATCGTGGCGATCGAGGACTACCGCTTCTACGAGCACGGCGCCCTCGACCTCAAGGGGACCATGCGCGCCCTGGTCACCAACCAGGCCAGCAACGGCGTGGTCCAGGGCGGGTCCTCGATCACCCAGCAGCTGGTCAAGCTGACCCTCATCGACCAGGCCAAGACGAAGAAGGAGCAGCAGGCGGCGACCGACGACACCTACGCCCGCAAGCTGCGGGAGCTCCGCTACGCCATCGCGCTGGAGGAGAACCACACCAAGGACTGGATCCTCGAGCGCTACCTCAACACCGCCTACTTCGGCGACGGCGCGTACGGCATCCAGGCGGCCGCCCGGCACTACTTCGACATCAACGCCCGCGACCTCAACTTCCGCCAGTCGGCGCTGCTCGCCGGGCTGGTGAAGAACCCCACCGGCTACGACCCGACCAACTCCCCCGACGGCGCGCTGGAGCGCCGCAACGTGGTGCTGGACCGGATGGCGCAGCTCGGCGTGATCTCGGACAAGAAGGCCAGCAAGCTGCGCGAGGAACCCCTCGGCCTCAAGCTGCGGCGGGTCAAGAACGGCTGCGTGGAGTCGCGGGCGCCGTTCTTCTGCGACTACGTCATCAACTACCTGCTCCAGGACAAGGCGCTGGGCAAGAAGGTCGCCGACCGCAAGCGCCTGCTCTACTCCGGTGGGCTGACGATCCGGACCACGATCAACCTGCAGGACCAGGACGCCGCGGACAACTCGGTGCGCACCCACGTCTACCCGACCGACGACGCGATCGGCGGCCTGGCCATCGTGGAGGCACGGACCGGTGCCGTCCGGGCGGTCGCCCAGTCCCGCCCGATGGGCAACAACCGGGAGGCCGGTCAGACCTTCCTCAACTACGTGGTGCCCCAGGAGTACGGCGACTCCAACGGCTTCCAGGCAGGGTCGACGTTCAAGGCGTTCGTGCTGGCCGCCGCGGTGAACCAGGGCATCCCGCTGAGCAAGACCTTCAACGCGCAGCCGCAGATGACCTTCCAGCAGAGCGAGTTCGCCAACTGCCCCGGCGAGCCGCCCTTCAGCGGCGACTTCCCGGTCGGCAACTCGACCACCAGCGGCCAGAAGAACCTCTACAACGGCACCCGTGAGTCGGTGAACACGTTCTTCGTGCAGCTCGAGCGCGAGACGGGCGTGTGTGCCCCGTTCAACCTGGCCAAGGACCTCGGCGTCCGGCTCACCGACCCGACCGGTGACGAGTACGGCAACGGCGCCGAGCGGATCCCGATCTTCACCCTCGGCGTCGCGAGCGTCAGCCCGCTGGAGATGGCCGAGGCCTATGCCACCTTCGCCGGGCGCGGGCTGCACTGCGACTCCCGCCCGGTGACCGCGATCGAGGACTCCCGCGGCAACGTGCTCAAGCAGTACGACGCCCGCTGCACGCAGGCGCTGCCGCAGTCGACCGCGGACGCGGTCAACGACGTGCTCCGCGGCGTCCAGGAGGGCAACGGCTTCGGCGCCAGCAACGGGCTGATCCTCGACCAGCCCTCGGCCGGCAAGACCGGGACCACCCAGGACGGCAAGTCGGTGTGGTTCGTCGGGTACACCCCGCAGGTCGCCGGCGCGGCGATGATCGCCGGCGCCGACTACAACGGCCGCTGGAAGGGGTTGCAGGGTCAGGTCATCGGTGGCGACTACATCTCCAGTGCCTCGGGCTCCGGCTTCGCCGGACCGATGTGGGGCGATGCGATGAAGGTCGTCGACGACCGGCTCGACTGGGTCGACTTCACCAAGCCGTCGATCACCGAGGTCGCCGGCGTGATGATGCCGGTGCCGTCCACCAGCGGGATGAGCATCTCCTCGGCCCAGGACACCCTGGCCTCGGCGGGCTTCACCACCTCGGTCGCCTCCTCGGTGTACTCCGGCTACTCCCGCGGCACCGTCGCCTACACCTCGCCGGGCAGCGGCAGCGAGGCCGGCAGCGGCACCACGGTGACGATCTACCCGTCCGCGGGGGCCCGACCCGCCCCGCCCCCGCCGCCGCCGAAGAAGAACAACGGTGGCAAGAAGAAGAAGAAGGGCCGCGGCTGACCGCCACGGCAGCCGGGGTCAGGACTGGCCGAGCCGGCGGCGTACCTCGGCGGCGACCTCGGCGCCGTCGGCGCGGCCCTTGACCTGGGGCTGGACGAGGCCCATCACCCTGCCCATGGCGCGCATTCCCTCGCCGGCGGCACCGGTCTGCTCGATCGCGGCCGTGACGATCGCCGCCACCTCCTCCTCGGTCAGCTGCTCGGGCAGGTAGTCGGCGATCACCGCCGCCTCGGCGGTCTCCTTGGCGGCCATCTCCGCCCGGTCGCCGTCCGCGAACGCCGTCGCCGCCTCGCGGCGCTTCTTCGCCTCGGTGGTGAGCACCCCGATCACGTCGTCGTCGGTCAGCTCGCGGGCTGTCTTCCCGGCCACCTCGGCGTTGGTGATCGCGGACAGCACCATCCGCAGCGTCGAGGAGCGCACCTCGTCCCGCGCCTTCATGGCGGCGGTCAGGTCGGCGCGGAGACGGTCCTTCAGAGCACCCATGGGGCTCATCATGACAGCCTGTGGCAGCCTTGCCGGGTGCCTCCCCTGCGCTCCGTCGTCCCCGTGCTGGCCCGGCTGACGGCGGCGGGCGCGGCCGCCGGCGGCGCGCTCACGGCGTACGCCGCCTGGGAGGCGCGCGCGTTCGTGCTCCGGCGGGTCGAGGTGCCGCTGCTGCCGCCCGGGCACCGACCGCTGCGGGTGCTGCACCTCTCCGACATCCACATGACCCCGGGTCAGCGGCGCAAGCAGGAGTGGCTCGCCTCGCTGCGCGACCTCCGCCCCGACCTGGTGGTGAACACCGGCGACAACCTCGCCCACCGCCACTCGGTCCCGGTGGTGGTGGACTGCCTGGGCCCGTTGCTCGACGTGCCGGGCGTCTTCGTGCTCGGGTCGAACGACTACTTCGAGCCGACCCTGCGCAACCCGCTGCGCTACCTGATGCCCGACGACGGCAACCGGCACGTGTCCTCCGCGCAGCTGCCGTGGCCCGACCTGACCGCACGCTTCACCGCGCGCGGGTGGCGGGACCTGACCAACACCCGGGACTCGCTGCAGGTCGCGGACACCACGTTCGCCTTCGCCGGGGTGGACGACCCGCACCTGGAGTACGACCGGCTGGCCGACGTCGCCGGTCCGGCCGACCGCACCGCCGACGTCCGGATCGCCGTCGCGCACGCGCCGTACCTGCGGGTGCTCGACCGGTTCGCCGCCGACGGGTACGACGCGATCATCGCCGGGCACACCCACGGCGGTCAGGTGTGCGTCCCCGGGGTCGGGGCGCTCACCACCAACTGCGACCTCGAGCCCGCCCGGGCCAAGGGCCTGCACCGGCACCCCGCCGACTCGCGACCCGGCGACGAGGGGTCCGCCTGGCTGCACGTCTCGGCCGGGCTCGGCACCTCCCCGTACGCCCGGATCCGGGTCGCCTGCCGCCCCGAGGCGACCCTGCTGACGCTGCTCCCGAGGGGCTGACGCGAGCGCGGACCCCGGCTCGTCCACGAGGGTGAGGGCGATTGGGAGCGCCCTGGACGCTCGGGTATGCTCCCGTGCTTGTGGGCCTGGCTCGGCGACGAGCACCGGGCCCACGATCGGGCTGTGGCGCAGCTTGGTAGCGCGCCTCGTTCGGGACGAGGAGGCCGCAGGTTCAAATCCTGTCAGCCCGACCAAGGTTTCCCCAGGTCAGACCCCATATCGGGCCAGGCCTGGGGAATCCCGTGCCACGAGCGTGCCAGCGAGCTTCCACACCTCACGAGGGACCCTCGGTCATAGCACTGCGCTACCAGCACGTGGCGGAGGGTCGAGACGCTGAGCTGGCCCGCCGTACGGCTGCCCGCTGGACCGGGTAGCCGGTTCGCCTGACGCGGGACGTGAAGTCCGCGCATGTCGACGACACCGGACGTAGGACGCGGCACTGCGTTGTCAGAGGTTCGGGGTGTGGGGGGTGGGATCGCTCCCGGGGGTCGGTGGTGTGCGGCGCTCGAGGTCGGTGCTGTCCCGTAACCGCGCCGTTCCGGCGTCGCTTTGGGTGGCGTCGACGTCGCCGGCCGAGGTGCGGCCCAGCATGCGCGACGCGTCCTGGGCAAGCAGGCTGATCTCACGGTCGACGTCGTTGCCGTCGACGATGAACTCCAGCGCTGCCGGGTCGGTGTAGTAGCGGCGCATGTGCGCCTCGAGCTGTTCGGGGCTCGCGGTCTCGAGACCCAGCTGTCTGGCCAGGGCGACGACGTCGTCGGCGTCCTTGGCGCGTTGCGCGATGAGCTTGGTCGCCAGCAGGAAGCCATCGTCGGCATAGGTGACGCGGAGGCCGGGTTCGGCCGGCTGCTCGAGGACCCCCTCGGGCAGGGGCGGCATCCACATGCCGGCGTTCGGGTTCAGCCAGGCCTCCGGCAGACCGCGCTCGCGCGCCAGCGCCTTGGCCTCGTCGAGCACCACGGTGTCGCGGGTAAGCGCATCAACGTCCTCGGTGACCCGTTCCCGAAGTGCATGGTTGGCGGCGATCGCGGCGCCACCGACGACGAAGATCGACGAGCCGACTCCACGCTGGCGCAGACGCGCGTCGAGCTCGGCGAGCAGACCGGCGGTCTCCTCGGCAGTGAACTCGTGCCGGGGCCTCGTCATGCCGTCACCAGGTCGCGGGCCGGGACGTAGATGTTCTGGCGGCCCAGCCAGTCAGGAGTCTGAGCGCGGACCCGATCGGGGCTGAGGAAGGGGTGCTCCGGGATCCAGGGATCGGAGAGGGGTTGGCGGAGTGCCCAGGTCGGCGGCTCGAGGTCGACGGACTCGTGCTCGTGGGCGACGACCGCGGCGAGGAGCGCGTCCCACTGGGCTGAACCGACGGTGCCCGGCTCGGCCTCCCAGGCATCGAGCAGGGCCTGGTCGCGCTCCTCGATGACCGCGGCCAGGTGGTCTCGCCCCTGGAGCAGCATCCGCCAGACCCACTCGACGTCACCGGCGAGAAAGTACTCACGCATCGCAGCCGCCGTGACCGGTGCCGACATCAGCCCCCGGGAACCTGCGGCCCCCAGGGCGCGACCGAGCCGGCGAGCACGGACAAGGAACCGCGCGGATGGTCGGGTGTCTCCGGTGAGGTACGTCGACAGACGGGGCGCGGAGGTGCCAAGCGACCGGGCGAAGGCGGCCTGGGACAGACCACTGGCGGCCACGGCCTCGCGGAGGAGGGTCATGACTTGGGCGGTGTCTCGATCGAGCGGCGGCTCCACGCACGCAACTCTACCATTATCGAATTCGATAACGCCCGCCTCGCAAGCCCTTCGACCACCTTGCTCACCACCGTGCTGATGGGATCTGTCGAGGGGCGGCCTCCAGGTCTTCGAGCTTGATGCGGATGGCCCGTTTGCCGCAGCGGTACGCGGGGAGGGTGCCGGCTGCGATCCAGCGCCGGATCGTCTTGACTGAGACCGACATTGCCTCGGCTGCCTCCTCGAGGCTGAGGTAGACCGGGATGGAGCGTCGTTCAGCCATCGGAACGCACCTCCGCTCGGGTGAGGGTGGCGGAGGCGGAGGCGAGGAAGCGTCGGGCTTCGGCGACGGTGATGTAGAGCCGGCCGACGCCTTGGAAGCGGGTCCACCTGGGGCCGACGCCGCGCCGGCGCCAGTCGCGGACGGTGCGTTGCGGTGTGCGGATGAGTTCGCAGAACTCTTCGAACAGGATCAGGTTGTTGTCGTCCCAGTCCTCGGGGATACCGATGGGTGTCACCATCACTTCGCCTCTCGCCCGTGGCCGCCGACGGGTTCGGCGACTCCTACCTGGAGAAGCAACATCGCGCTCGGCGGATCGGACACCTGGTGGCCGCTGCTGTCGAGACCCGAGCCTCTCCTGGTCACCTATGTCATCCAGGCCGCTCCGGGCGATCACATGAGGCGAGGACATTGGTCAGCGGCCGATCCCGCGGGAGGCCGGCGGGGAGGTTGGTTGCGGCGCCGGGATCGGTTGAGGTGGCCGTCTCGGGCGGTCGCGCAGCACCGCAGCCTGGAGTGCCACGGCGGTCGGCTGCGCCGTCGGTCCGTACCGGTCGATGTCGTCCGCGGCTCTCTCGGCGGCGTTGCTGGGCCCGAGGTCGGCGCGGTCGCGGTTGAACACGTCGACCCATTGGCTGCGGGCGTCGTCGATGGATTCGGCGACGAGGTGGGCGACGTTGCGGTGGCGGCCGCGGGTCATGCCGACGTACGCCGAGGCGGCGCCGGTCGTCTCGCCGAGTGCGAGGTGGGCGGCGTCGACTGTCTCGCCCTGGGCTCCGTAGGCGGTGGTGGTGAAGGCAAGCTCGACATGATCGTTGACGTACTCGGCGGGCAGGGTGCGCCGGCCGGCACGACCGGTGACGTGCAGGCTGCCGTCGGCGCCGATCCCGGCCACGGTCCAGGTGTCGCGGTTGGCCACTGCGAGGTCGCGGTCGTTGCGTCGGGTGGCGACCCGGTCGCCGAGGCCGATCGGCTCGCCACGACGCGTAGTGAGCTCACCAGCGTGCTCACCAGGTTGTTCGCGCTCGCCGTGGCGGCGGTCTCGGATGGTTGCGTTGAGTGCGATGACCTGGTCGCGGGTGTCGGCGATGACGAGCTGGTCACCGTCATCGGCACCGGCATCAGCAGGGGTCGCGCCGATGGCGGCCAGGGCTGCGGTGCGTTCGACCTCGCCGGCATGAACAACGACCTCGCCGCGTTCGAGGAGGGCGTCGAAGACCTCACCAGAGCGCTCACCGGTCCGCATGAGCAGGCTGAGGTCGGCGTAGGCGGGATCGCTGAACCGGTGGACCGAGTCGAGCTCGTGGTGCGCTGCGGGTGGTACCCAGCGTGCGGCGAGGTCGAGGACCCCGCCGCGGCCGACGGCCGGGAGCTGGTGGCGGTCGCCGAGGAGCGCGACGACTGCGTGGGCTCGGTCGGCAATGGCGAAGAGCGCGCGAGCGGTGTCCTGGTCGAGCATGCCGGCCTCGTCGACGAGGAGGACATCGCCGGGGAGCAGGCGGGCGCGGGCCTCGGGAGCGGCGTCGGTCTGCGACCAGTGCCCGTCCTCATCCCAGCGGTAGCCGTGCTGATGGACGAGCCAGGCGGCGGAGAACGCGTCGCTGCCGACCTGTTGCTGGGCTGCCTGGGCAGCCTTGAGCGTGGGCGTCACGACCACGAGCCGACGATCTGCGCCGTCGAGTACGTCGCGCGCGGCAGCCAGGGTGGTGGTCTTGCCGGCGCCGGCGGCACCCTCAATCACGAGCAGTCCCGCGTCACCGGCGAGAGCCGCAACGACGCGCCGTTGCGCGGGGTCGAGGTGCGCGATGCCGCGGAGCCGGACCGCGTCGATCACCGGCCGTGCGGAGCGGGCAACGATGCTGTCGACCAGGTCGGCTTCGACGGCGAGGACTCGTTCGGACGTCAGGCTGCGGACATGCGCGGGGACGTCATCGCGTTTCAGCAACGGCACGCACCGTGACCTGGCACGCTCCGCGACGTCTTCGACCAGCTCCTGCCGGACGGGTCGCTCGGCGACCACGCCGACAGAAGCGATCAGTCGTTCGGCCTCGCCACGGATGTCGGCGGCGTTCCACGCCGACCGCTTGGCGCCGAGCCGGGTGAGCACGAGGTCGGCGGCGACGTCGCGGTTGAGCCGACCGATCCGAAGACCCGGCTCTGGCGCGCGGCTGGTGGGTGGGGTGAACCCGAGGTCGCGCAGTTCACTGTTCCATGCGGCGCCGAGTTCGGCGCCACTGTGGGGCACGACCTTGTCGGGTCGCGCGTCCGCCCACGCGCGCTGATCCCACGTTTGGCGCAGTCGCGGCCCGGGCTCCTGGTCGGGGTGCTCGAGACGCCAGGTGGCCTCGTACCGGTCGGCGTTGCGGTTGATCTGTGCGGCGCGCTGGCTGAACCCGCCGGCGTACGGCGCGAGCTGACCGATCTCGCCGTCGTCGTCGAGGCTGTAGCCACGGCCCGCGAGTGCGGCCCGGAACTCGGGGTCGCACATCACGGCGGCGTGACCGATCCCGTTGAGCGCCTCGATGCTGTCGACCACACCGACCGAGTGCAGTCCACGCCACGCGCCACGCGCGAAGACCCGTGCGTTGATCTGCACGTGGAGGTGACGGTGCGGGTCGCCGGCTCGCGAGGTGTCGTGACGTACGACGGCGGCCTCGACCATCTCCACCGGCACCTGCACCTGTCGGCCGCGCGGCCCGACCCGGGTGGTGGCGTGCTCGGCCACCCACCCGATCACCTCGTTCGCGGCCCGATCCATGGCCGCGTCGTACGCCGCCGCGATGTCGGGGTGGAGTGCGGCGGCGAGCGACCAGGACTTCGGCCCGTTGACGACGACCTCGACGAACCGCAGCGCGCGGGCATCGTCGCGCAGGCGGCCCTTGGCCGCGCCGGTCAGCACGTCGTAGCCGGCGACCCAGCGCTCGTAGGTCGGGCCGTCGAGGTCGCCGACGCGCTGCACCGCGCCGGGGCCGGCGATGTAGTTCTCGGCCAGGCCGGTTCCTTCGGCCAGGTAGTAGTCATCGGCGCGTGAGTGGTCAGCCTCGACGTAGGAGCGCGCGGCAGCCGCAGAGCCGCGGTAGAACTTCACCCCGCCATGCATCGGCCCCGTCACCGCCCGTCAGTACTCGTCATCTAGCCTTGAAATGACGCTCGGCCCACCCCGAGGGGCGGACCGATCTACGGACCTTCGTAGCATGCGTGCCGCTCGGTTTGAAGGCCGTCAAGGTGGGTGCGGCGGTGAGGATTCTGGGTCCGTCACTGATTGCCACTCGAGCTGTCCGGACTGCAGGAAGATGCCGAAGGCGTCGGCTGTTCGGATGTGATCGACATACGCGATCAATTCCCTGGCTGGCTCAGGCCAAGCCTGGCGTGTCGGATGGGGGACCCCAGGGGGACTCTCGTCTGGACGGGTGTTGCGGGACTCCCGCAGCGATCCACGCCCGTCGACCTGGTTGGTTCCCGCAGAGGGTTTCTCGTACGGCACGCCTGACTTGCCGAGTTGAGGGCGACACGCATCACGAGGCGTCGTTCCGGCCGGCGTCGGACAACCCCACATGGCGAAGGATCTCGCCGACCACGTCCGCGAGCGGTCGCGTGGCGTCGATCACCAACCCGGCACTTGGGATGTCTTCCCTGGTCCGGTGGAGTCCAGCGATGAGGTCACGCTCGGATGGTCTCGCTCCCCACTCGTCTTGCGGGCGCTGGTCGAGCCGGCGGTGCAAGGTTTCAAGATCAATGTCGAGGACGAAGACCTCGTCGAACAGATCAATGAACTTCGAGAAGTTGCGGGAGCCTCTACAGAAGAAAGTGACGGGCTCCTGCTGGTCGGCCACCAGAGCCCGCACTCGCGTCACGTCCCAGATGTGGTGCTGGTGCGCGGCGGTGTCCGTCGCTCGACCAGTCTCGGGGTTCCCCTGGTAAGCAAGTTCCTTGTCGCCGTGGATGGCCCGGAAGCCACGCCGGTTCAGTTCTCGGCACACTGAGGTCTTCCCCGTTCCGGAGACGCCCTCAACGAGATAGTTGCGGACACCCACCAGGGCAGTATTCAGCCATGGTGCGGCGTGGAACAAAGGTCGCTTCCGTCGCGATGCACGCTGTCCCGGCGGACGATCCCCCGAATGGGAATCGCCCAGATGCCCTGGTGAGCGGCGCGGGAGGCTAGAGGCTTTCCAGGGCGTCGGCGCTGAGTACGCGATCCGGGTCAACCAGAGTATGGAACTGGCGACGGAGGAAAGGTTGGAGCGCTGCCAACAGGGCCGCACCTCCCGCCACCGCGATCCAGGTGGTGGTCGGGCCCGTGTGCTCCAGGAGTTGGGTGCCCACGGGTGGGGCGATGATCGCGGCGAGGCCCCAGCTGATCCCGTAGACGGCCATGTAGCGGCCGCGGGAGTTCTCGGACGCCAGGGCGGCCACGATGCTGTAGGCGTGCCCGAGGAGCAGCAGGTCGCCGAGACTCCAGACCACCGTGGCGAGGGCGAACGCGGGCAGCGTGGTCGCGAGGCCGTTCAGGAGCAGCCCGGCTGCGAGGAGGACGTAGCCGATCGCCATGGTTGTGAAGTGGTCCTGCCCGAGCGCCGATCGCCTCAGGATCGGCTGGCCGACGGTGATGGTGACGGCTGAGAGCGTCAGCAGCAGTCCCAGCGTGGACGCCTCCAGCCCCCGCATGGAGAGCGTGAGCGGCAGGGCGATCGTGATCTGCAGATAGATGGCGGCGAACGCGGTGCCGAGTCCGAGCATGGTGAGCAGCCTCCGGTCCCGCCAGGCATTCGTAGTGTCGGTGTCGTTGGTGCCGGTACGGCGGCCGTGCGGGAGCAGCACGAGGACGACAGCCGCGCAGGCGAGGCAGGTGGCAGCGTCGACGACGAACAGCCAGCGGAGGTCGAAGTGCGCCAGCGCGGCGGCGAGCAGGCCGGCGCCCATGCCGGCGGCGGCCATGGCGGCGGCGAGCAGGCCGTAGGCGGCAGGATGTTGTTCCGGCGGTGTGACGTCGGCGATCATCGACTGGCTCGGTGGCTCGTAGATCTCGAAGAACAGTCCCAGTGTCACTGCCGCGACGATCGCTTGGACCAGGGACTGGGCGCCCGCGATCGCCAGTTGGGCAACAGCCGTTCCCATGAGGCCCACGACGATGGTGGCTTTGGCGCCGATCGTGTCGCTGAGCCGGCCGCCGAAGAGGCGTGACGGGATGGTGGCCAGACCGAAGCCAGCGAGCACCCAGCCGGCCTCAGCAAGCGTCGCGTCGAACTCCTCGACCAGCGTGATCATGAGGAACGGCAGCGTGAATGCTCCGAGCCGGTTGGCGGCCCGTGCGATCACCAGGATCCAGACGGTCCTCGACAGCGGAGTGGTCCGGGCGGTGGTGGGCGTGGACATCCTGTACCGTTCTGTCACTGGCTTCCGGCCTTTTGCCGGTTACATCGTCCGGTGAACCTACGACACAAGAAAGTGACTGGTCAAGTGGCGTTTGATAGTCACGTAGTGGCGCTGTTGGACGTGGCTGCACAGTTGGTCAACGCGCACTCCGGTCGGAACGCCCGCGGCCAGCCGTACGCCCCCCCTGAGGGCGATGCCCGCATCCAGGCAACTGCGGTCGCGCTGGCGCGAGACGCGGGGCGTGTGCCCGAGGTGACCCGTGCGGACGCAGACACGCTGGCGGCCCACGCTCGAGAACTGCGGCGGGTCTTCGCCGCGGTGAGCGACGGCGACCCGGACGGCGCGGCGAGTATCCTCAATCCGCTGTTGCGCGCCACCGGCGCGCGCCCTCAGCTCGACCCGCTCCCGGACGGCGGCTGGCACGTCCACTTCCACGGCTCCGACGACACCCTGGCCGTCGGGTGGGCCGCCGGGTGCGCCACCGGGCTGGCCTTGGCCCTGGGTAGCAACCTTGCCGGTCGGATGGGCACCTGTGCCGCTGAGCGCTGCGACCGGGTCTTCATCGACACCTCCAAGAACGGCGGCCGTCTCTTCTGCTCGACCGGCTGCCAGAACCGAACCAAGACCGCGGCTTACAGAGCCCGCTCAGCTCACTGAACCAACCCTGAAAGACGGCGCTCGCCGTGCAAATTGACAGGGGTCGCCAGCGTCCCAGTGAGGTGTCGCATGCGCGACAGCCGTACCGACAGTGGATCCCGTTGTGGCACGCCCCGCGTGCCGATCGGCTTTCGGGTCCATTCCGAGCGCGGATCGCGGCAGAACCGGATGGCCGCGGGCGCACGCTACGCGGCAGATGAGTGCGTTTCCGGGGGCACAACTGCACCTGTCCGTTTCGGGCCGCACACTGTGCACGGGACCGGTCTGCCAGATCCGTGCGTTCAGGCATCCGCGCTGGCACTAGGAAGAACCCGGGGGTTGCCGAGCCGCCAGGTCAAACGAGTCATGAGCAACGTCGGCACGATCCCGAATATCAGCACGGCCAACCCGAACCCACCGACCGCGACAGCGTCAGGCGCTGTGGGCTTGAGGAAGACCTCACCGCTCGCGTGTATGCATGTGATCCCCGGCGGCCACCAGGACCATGTGGCGTCAACGTCCGGCTCGTGGTCGCCGGGGTGAGTCTGCACCCACGGGTCGTAGCACACGGTCTCCATCGGTTCTTTGAACTCCGCTCCGGCTGCCACACCCGCGCCGATCAGAAAGACCAGCACAGACACGGTGAGCCCTGTCAGCAGAAAGAGCGCTGCGAGGGTGCGGGTCACGACGCGTCTCAACACGCCAACTGAACGCACGACCGGTCTTGGCGTTACGTGAGGGGCGCCCGCTCATCGGCATGATCGGGCGTCCCGCATGCGGAACGACGCGCGGCGACATCTCGAGCACCTGGGCAGTTCGAATTGAACGTCCCGCAGGAGGATCCGTACTGGTCACGGTCCGCGTGCCGATCGGCTTTCAGTCACCCGACCTCGTCGATCAAGGACAAGCAGAAGGGGTGGCCGTCAGGGTCCGCGAATACCAAGCAGTGCGCAGCGTTCGGCTGGTGTTCGAAGAGGCGCGCTCCGGCGCGCTCCACGAGCTCTGCGCCTTGTTCGAGGTCCTCCACGTGGAAGTCGAGGTGCACCAGAGAGGACTCTTCGGGCCAGCGCGGCGGCCGGTAGTCGTCGACGCCCATGAACTCGATCCGGGCACCCTCGCAGCGCATGCTCGCCCACTCGAGCTCGTGCACGAAGGTGACCTCGCCGGCGGTGATGTCCGCATAGAACGCAGCGAGTCGCCCAGGGTCTGGGCAGGCCAGAGTGATCGAACTGAAGCGCACCATGGACGACATCTTGCCCCACGTCAGGTGGCGCAGGTTCCCAGTGCGGCCGCACCGACGGTCCGCTTCGGCCGGGATCCACTCGGACTCGCGTTCCCGTCCAAGAATGGGTCGCAAGGGGATCCCGATGCGGGACGCCCGACGACCGCGCGCACTGTGGCTTTGCTAGGACGGTCCCGTGCCGTTGGCGATCCGGGAGAGGGCTGCGCGATCTTGGCGTCGCGGCCTGCTGCATGCGCTGAACGTGCCATGAATCATGGCGCGTCGCGTCCGTTCGTGCCATCTGGTGACCGCGCGCTGCCCGCATGGCTGTGCAGGTCAGCGGCCGTTCTGCTACTCCAGCGGTGTGCTGTTGATCGAGGGTGGCAACAGGGTCACATCCTGTCAGCCCGACCGGAAGATGTCACAGGACATCGACGAAGGTCCGGATCCACGCCAATGGATCCGGACCTTCGGCTCTGGCGAGCATCCTCACCGCCTTGCCGGGCGGCCCCCTGCACGGGACAGTTGCTGCGTGAGCACCCACGCGGACCCGGACAGTGACGAGACCGTCGAGGACGGCACGGCGATGGAGATCCGGGTCACCGATGACGGCCCGTACGTCGTCACCGGATCGGTGCCGCTGACCCGGCGCCGGGCCGTGGTCTCCGAGCACGGACATCCCCTCACGTGGCGGGAGACCGCCGAGCTGGACACCTCCGAGGAGTACGAGCTGTGCCGTTGCGGGCAGTCGGGGAACAAGCCGTTCTGCGACGACTCCCACGCCCGGGAGGGGTTCGACGGTACGGAGACCGCGGACGGCACCGGCTACGACGCGCGCGCGAAGTCCTACGAGGGCACCGGGATCACCGTGCGCGACGACCGCTCGATCTGCGAGCACGCCTCGTTCTGCGCGAACAAGGACTCCAACGTCTGGAAGATGACGCGACGCACCGAGGACACCCGGGTCCGCGCCGAGGTGATCGCGATGATCGAGCGCTGTCCGTCGGGCGCGTTGACCTACCAGGTCGACGGCCGCGAGGTGGAGCCCGACCTGCGGCCCGCGATCCGGGTGGTGGACGACGGCCCGCTCGCGGTCACCGGCGGAGCGGCCGGAGCCATCTCCCTCGTCCGCGCCGACGGGTCCCGGGAGACCCGCCCGCGGATGACGCTGTGCCGGTGCGGGCGGTCGGCGAACAAGCCGTTCTGCGACGGCAGCCACGTGGAGGCCGGGTTCCGCGACGCCGGGGACTAGGGCTGGACCACGGCAGGTCGGGACTCTGGGGAGTTCCCCTCCCGGCCGGACGCGGTCTGTCAGACTGAGCGCATGGCAGATGACGACAGCGGCACCGACAGCCCGTCGCTGGAGCCGCCGTCCCTCGGGCTGGGCTTCTGGCGTCGCAAGAAGCAGTCCTCGGAGGACGAGCCCTCCGACGGTCCACCCGAGACGGTCGCCGTCGAGGCTCCGGACAGTGCCGTCAGGACCGACGAGGCTCCCCCGGCATCCGCCGCGTCGCCCGCGTCGCCCGCGCCGCCCGCGCCAGCACCCGCACGGCCCAGCGCTCCTGTGGTCCGACAGGAGGAGAGGCAGCAGGGCCGACCGCTCTTCGCCGACGAGGCGCAGCCGGAGCGGGTCGGCGCCGCTGCGATGACCCCGCCGGGCCCCGCCGCGCCTCCGCCCGCACCCGGACCCGAGCCCGCGCCGACGGCGGTCCAGCCGATCGCCAGCACCGACGCCGAGCCGGGCGTGACCGGAGAGTCGGCTGCCACCTCGTGGACGGAGCGGATCCCGGTCTTCGCGGGTCGTCAGGCCGCCGCCGTCACCGGCCTGCTGGTCGGGCTGCTCGTCGTCGCGATCACCGCCGGGGTGATGCGCGGCTGCGAGGTGGTCCGTGGCACGTCCACGTGCGGCGGCGGACCCGGGTTCCTGCTGCTGGTCGCCACGATGATCGTCAGCATCTACGCCGGGGCCCTGCTGCTGCGGCTGTGGGGCGAGCCCGAGCCGGGCAGCACCAGCTTCCTCGCGGTGAGCCTGGTCGCCGTGGCGTCCCTGCTGTTCTTCATCAACGTGCTGTTGTCGTGGTGGATGGTGGTCGTGGTCCCGCTGACCTCCGTGGGGGCATTCCTGCTCTCCCACTGGGTCACCACCACCTACATCGACCCCAGGGAGTACTAGCCGGGCCGGAGCCGCTCCCTCCTCGAGGGGTCGTGTGCCCAGGGACGCGCCCCAGCGCGTCCTCGGGCACACGACCGGGGGTTTCGGCCCGGGAGCCCGGTCAGCTCAGCGCGAGGCGGCGACCAGCTCGGCGATCTGCACCGTGTTGAGGGCGGCACCCTTGCGCAGGTTGTCGTTGGAGATGAACAGCGCCAGCCCGCGGTCGTCGTCGACACCGGGGTCCTGCCGCAGCCGACCGACGTACGACGGGTCCTTGCCTGCCGCCTGGAGCGGCGTCGGGATGTCGGCCAGCTCGACCCCGGGGGCCGAGGACAGCAGGGCGCGCGCCCGCTCGACCGGCATCGGCTCGGCGAACTCGGCGTTGATGGCCAGCGAGTGCCCGGTGAAGACCGGCACCCGGACACAGATCCCGGAGACCCGCAGGTCGGGGATCCCGAGGATCTTGCGCGACTCGTTGCGCAGCTTCTGCTCCTCGTCGGTCTCGTGCTGTCCGTCGTCGACGAGGTTGCCGGCCAGCGGGACCACGTTGTAGGCGATGGTCCGCTGGTACGTCGCCGGCTCGGGGAAGGCGACGGCCTCGCCGTCGTAGGCGAGCTCCCGGGCCTTGTCCCCGGCAGCGCTGACCTGCCCCATCAGCTCCTCGACCCCGGCCACGCCGGAACCGGAGACCGCCTGGTACGTCGAGGCGATCAGCCGCACCAGCCCGGCCGCGTCGTGCAGCGGCTTGAGCACCGGCATCGCCGCCATCGTGGTGCAGTTCGGGTTGGCGATGATGCCGCGGCCGGCCTCGATCACCGACCGGGCCGCCTCGGGGTTCACCTCCGAGACCACCAGCGGGATGTCGGGGTCCCTGCGGAACGCCGAGGAGTTGTCGACCACGATCACGCCGGCATCGACGAACGTGGGCACCAGGGCACGCGAGGTGGTGGCCCCGGCGGAGAACAGCGCGATGTCCAGCCCGGCCGGGTCGGCGGTGGTGGCGTCCTCGACGGTGATCTCACGCCCGGCGTACGGCAGCACGGTGCCGGCGGAGCGCGCGGAGGCGAAGAACCGGAGCTCGGCGGCGGGGAAGCCGCGCTGCTCGAGGATCTGCCGCATCGCCACCCCGACCTGGCCGGTGGCGCCGACGACGCCGAGCCGCACCCCGCTCATCGGCCCGTCCCGCCGTACACGACGGCCTCGCCCTCGGTGGCGTCGAGGTCGAAGGCGGTGTGGGTGGCCTGGACGGCGGTGTCGACCTGGCCGGCGTCCACGATGACCGAGATCCGGATCTCGGAGGTGGAGATCATCTCGATGTTCACCCCCACCGAGGCCAGCGCCGCGAAGAACTTCGCGGTGATGCCCGGGTGGCTGCGCATCCCGGCCCCGATCAGGGAGACCTTGCCGATCTGGTCGTCGAAGAGCAGCTTGTCGTAGCCGACCTCGTCCTGGATCCGCGCCAGCGCACTCATCGCCTGCTGCCCGTCGGAGCGGGGCAGGGTGAAGGAGATGTCGGTGCGTCCGGTCGCGGCGGCGGAGACGTTCTGGACGACCATGTCGATGTTCACCTCGGCCGCCGCCAGCGACTCGAAGATCCGGGCCGCCTCGCCGACCTTGTCGGGCACGCCGACGACGGTGATCTTCGCCTCGCTCCGGTCGTGGGCGACGCCCGCGATGATGGCCTGCTCCATGGGTTCTTCTCCTGGCTGGGGGTCGGGGATGATCCAGGTTCCTTCGTGCTGGCTGAACGAGGACCGCACGTGCACCGGCATGCTGTAGCGCCGGGCGTACTCCACGCAGCGCAGGTGCAGGATCTTGGCTCCGGAGGCCGCCATCTCGAGCATCACCTCGGTGGACAGGCTCTCCAGCTTCCGGGCGGTCCGCACGATCCGGGGGTCGGCGGTGAAGACCCCGTCCACGTCGCTGTAGATCTCGCAGACCTGGGCGCCCAGGGCAGCGGCGAGGGCGACCGCGGTGGTGTCGGAGGCGCCGCGGCCCAGCGTGGTGACGTCCTTGGTGTCCTGCGAGACGCCCTGGAAGCCGGCGACGATCGCGATCGCGCCCTCACCGATCGCGTTCTCGATCCGCCCGGGGGTGATGTCGATGATCTTGGCCTTGCCGTGCGCGGAGTCGGTGATCACCCCGGCCTGGGAGCCGGTGAACGACTGCGCCTTGTGGCCGAGCTGGGCGATCGCCATCGCCACCAGCGCCATCGACATCCGCTCCCCCGCGGTGAGCAGCATGTCCAGCTCGCGGGGCGGCGGCAGCGGGGTCACCTGCTCCGCGAGGTCGCGCAGCTCATCGGTGGTGTCGCCCATCGCCGAGACCACCACGACCACGTCGTGACCGGCCTTGCGGGTGTTGACGATGCGTTGCGCGACCCGCTTGATACCGGTCGCGTCGGCCAGGGACGAGCCGCCGTACTTCTGCACGACAATGCCCACGGTGAGTCCTCGAGGTGGTGGCGGTCTGGGACGGCCGCGCCGGGCGGCACCCCGCGGCAGGGGGCCGGGCGACGACCGCGCCCGAGTTTACCGGGGTCGCTCGGACTGACCGCCCAGCATCTCATTGGCCGCCGCGACCCGCTCGTCCTCGCCGGAGATCTCGGCGTCCAACCGGTCGTGGGCAACGACCGAGAGCAGCGCGTTGAGCGCCGCCCCGGCCAGGTTGCCCCACGAGGAGACGTAGGAGAACTGCCACCACCACAGGGCCTCGTCGACGTTCCCGGCGCGGTAGTGGCGCAGCCCGGTCTCCAGATCGGTGGCGATGCTGGTCAGGTCGTCGGAGAGCTGGCTCTCCACCAGCTCCGGCACGTAGGGGTCGAAGACCAGGCTGTAGGTGTCCACGTTGCCGAGCGTCTCGGCCAGCCGCAGCCGCATCCGGTCCAGGTCGGGCTCAGGACCGACGTCGGGCTGGTACTCCGCCCGCGGGGCGAAGTCGCGTTGGGCGCCGAGTCGGGCGCCGGCCAGCGAGACCTGGCTGATCTCCAGCAGCAGCAGCGAGATGGCGCGGCCGCCGTCGGCCTCCCGGGCGATCTCGCGCAGGGAGATCAGGAAGCTGGCCACCGAGTCGGCGATCTGCTGGGCGAAGTCGAGGGTGCGCTCGTCCAGGTCGGCGGTCGCGGCGAAGGGGTCGGAGCCGGTGGCGAACGGCTCGGGGCCCTCCAGGTCCTCCAGGTCAGTCATCTGCGGATCTCCTTCCGGCAAAGGCCCGACCGAGGGTCACCTCGTCGGCGTACTCGAGGTCGCCTCCTACCGGCAGTCCACTCGCCAAACGGGTGACGCGCAACCCCAGGGGACGCAGCAGCCGGGTGAGGTACGTCGCAGTCGCCTCCCCCTCGAGGTTGGGGTCGGTCGCCAGGATCGTCTCGGTGATGGTCCCGTCGGCCAGCCGGGTCATCAGCTCACGGATCCGGAGCTGGTCCGGACCGATCCCGTCGATCGGCGAGATCGCTCCCCCGAGCACGTGGTAGCGACCCCTGAACTCGCGGGTCCGCTCGATGGCGACGACGTCCTTGTACTCCTCGACCACGCACAGCACGGACGGGTCGCGGCGCGGGTCCCGGCAGATCCGGCACTGGTCGTCCTCGGAGACGTTGAAGCAGGTCGAGCAGAACTTGACCTTGGCCTTGACCTCGATCAGCACGTCGGCGAGCCGTCGTACGTCGACGGGGTCGGCCTGCAGCAGGTGGAACGCGATCCGCTGGGCGCCCTTGGGACCGACCCCGGGCAGCCGCCCGAGCTCGTCGATGAGGTCCTGGACCACGCCCTCGTACAAGGTCGGCGCCTAGACGCCGAAGCCGGTGACGCCGCCCGGGCCGCCGCCACCCTCGGGACCGCCGAGGCCGGGGACGCCCCCGCCGAGCCCGCCGGCCAGCGGGCCCATGGTCCGGCTGGCCAGCTCGTCGGCCTGGCTCTTGGCGTCGCGGAACGCCGCCACGATCATGTCGCCGAGGTCGGAGAGGTCGTCGGCGTCGTTGCCGTCGAAGCCGCCGGCCTTGATGTCCACCGAGACGAGGTCACCGACCCCGTTGATGGTCACCGTCACCGCACCCCCGGCGACGGTGCCGTCGACGGTCGCGTCGGCCAACCGCTGCTGGGCCTCGAGCAGCTGCTCCTGCATCTGCTGGGCCTGCTGGAGCAGCGCGTTCATGTCGAAGCCGCCCTCGCCTCCGAGGCCTTCGAAGGGGTTCTGCGTCATGGCTGGTCCTCTCGGGACGGGTGGGGATGGGTGAGCGGCCGGCAGGCCGTCACGAGTTCGGGATCTCCTCGATCATCTGGGCTCCGAGCTCGCGCTGCAGCAGCTCGGCGCCGGCGAGGGAGTCCACGTCGGCGTCGAGGTCGTCGGGGTGCGCGTCGGCGTCTGCGGCGGAGCGGGGGTCGTCGCGACCGGTGTCCTGTCCGGCGACCCGGGTCTGCTGCACCGCGCCTCGGGCGGCCGCGATCGACTCCGGGCCGGCGGTGGCGGGCGCGGCGGGCGCGGCAGTGGGGGTGGGGGTGGCAGTCGCGGGGGTGGCAGTCGCGGGGGTGGTCGGGACGTCCCAGGGCGGCCCCGCCGGCGACTCTGCCGAGCCTGAGGACCCCGACGACCCCGACGACCGCGACGGCGGCGGGCCGTCGTCGGGGTCCTCCGGGGCCGGCTCGACCCGGCTCTGCGCGGCCGCCGGGGCGTCGCCGGTGCTGGACCGGGTGATCCGAGGCGCGTCCGCCCGGGCACCCGGGTCGACGATCGTCTCGATCCGCCAGTCGGCGCCGACCACGTCGATGGCGACCTGTCGCAGCACCTCGTCGCAGCCGGCCCCCATGAAGGAGTCGCGGGCACCCGCGTTGGCGAAGCCGAGGGTCACCACGTTGCCCTCGACCGCGACCACCTGGCAGTTCTGGCTCAGGTGCATCCAGGCCAGGCGGCGGCGCAGCTTGGAGGCCTCGACCAGGTCCGGCCACAGCCGTCGTACGTCGACCAGGTTCAGCCCGCCGGCGGAAGCGGTCGGCTGCTGGCTGGGGGGATCGGGCGGGCCGGACGGGGTCGGGGACCCCGTGGGATCCGACGAGGCGGGGTCCGACGGGGCGGCCTGCGTCGCGGGCGGAGCGGGCTCGGGCTCGGCGTCCGCCGCGGGCGGCTGCCGGACGGGCTGCTCCGCGGCCCGCCCGGTCGGCGACTGCGCGGGCTGGTCGGTCGGCCGATCTGTCTGCGGGGAAGCCGGCGGCCGAGGTGGCTGTTCGGCGGGGGACGGCGGCGCGTCCTCCCCGAGTGCCGCGGGGCCGGGGCGTTCGGTCGCCGGGCGGTCCTGGGCCGGCGGGGCAGCGGCAGCCACCGGGGCAGGCGGGGCCGCCGCGGCGGCCGGGACCCCGGTGATCGTCATCCGCTTCTCGAGCCGGTCCAGCCGCGCCAGCACCCCCTCGGTGGCGTGGTCCGCCCCGGGCAGCAGCACCCGGGCACAGATCAGCTCCAGCAGCAGCCGGGGTGCGGTCGCCCCGCGCATCTCGGTGAGGCCGGTGGCGACCAGGTCGGCGGCCCGGCTCAGCTCCCCGCGGCCGAAGCGGGCGGCCTGGGCGACGAGCCGCTCCCCCTGGTCCTCGGAGACGTCGATCAGCCCGGAGCCGGTCGCCTCGGGCACGGCGGCGACGATGACCAGGTCGCGCAGCCGGCGCAGCAGGTCCTCGGTGAACCGCCGCGGGTCCTGCCCGGTCTCGATCACCTTGTCGACGACCCCGAACACGGAGGCGCCGTCACCGGCGGCGAAGGCGTCGACCACCTCGTCCAGCAGGGTGTCGGGGGTGTACCCCAACAGCCCGGTGGCCAGGATGTGGGTGACGCCCTCGGGACCCGCGCCGCCGAGCAGCTGGTCCAGCACCGACAGCGTGTCCCGCGCGGAACCGGACCCCGCTCGCACCACCAGCGGCAGCGCGGCCGGTTCGATGGTGACCCCCTCCAGCTCGCACAGCTCGGCCAGGTAGGAGGAGAGCAGCCGCGGCGGGATCAGCCGGAACGGGTAGTGGTGGGTCCGGGACCGGATGGTGGGCAGCACCTTCTCCGGCTCGGTGGTCGCGAAGATGAAGCGCAGGTGCGGCGGCGGCTCCTCGACGAGCTTGAGCAGCGCGTTGAAGCCCTGCGAGGAGACCATGTGCGCCTCGTCGATGATGTAGACCTTGTAGCGGCTGCGCACCGGCGCGAAGAACGCCTTCTCCCGCAGGTCCCGGGCGTCGTCCACGCCGCCGTGCGAGGCTGCGTCGATCTCGATCACGTCGATCGACCCGGGACCGCCCCGAGCCAGGTCGCGACAGCTCTCGCAGTCCCCGCACGGGTCCGCGGTCGGCGCCTGCTCACAGTTCAGCGCCCGCGCCAGGATCCGTGCCGAGGTCGTCTTGCCACAGCCACGGGGACCGGAGAAGAGGTAGGCGTGGTTGACCCGGTTGTTCGCCAGCGCGGCACGCAGCGGCGCCGTGACGTGATCCTGACCGATGACCTCGGCGAACGTCTCGGGCCGGTAGCGGCGGTACAACGCGAGCGGTGACTCCACCCCTGAACACTAACCAGCGGCTCCGACAGCCGACATGGCGGCGCTGACGGGGCTGACGGGGCGCTCATCCCTGGGGAGGCTGCGGGGCAGGGACGTGGAGGCGGACTGCGGCCGGGCATGAAAAGGCCCCCCGCGCACCCGACAGAGCTCGCTTACCCTTGCTGCCTTCCGGCCCTGGGGGAGTTGGGCAAGATGCCGCCACACGGGGGGTTGGCACGAGTGTAGGTGAGGCCGCGGCGCACCGGCAAAGCCGGGGAGACCTCGCACGCGGCTGCGCAGCACGCGCGGCGTACGAGCGTCCCGGAGGCGATTTCCGGCCGCGGCGAGGAGACCGGTACTCTCCTCGGCGGAGGATTCGCCTAGTGGCCTATGGCGCTCGCTTGGAAAGCGGGTTGGGTTAACAGCCCTCAGGGGTTCGAATCCCCTATCCTCCGCCGCCGCAGCAGCGGACACGCCGGTTCCGACCTCCTGGGTCGGGACCGGCGTCCTGCTCCCGGCCCCGACCCGGCGCGCGAGCGGTCCTGGACCGGCCCTGTCGCCGGCGGCGCGCAGGGAGCACAATCGAGGGGTGGCCGGCTCCGCCGAAGACCCCTCCGTCGTCCGATCGGGCGGCGGCGGTACGGCGGCGCCGGGACGGGGCATGGCCGTGCCCCTCGGCGCCTTCGCCGTAGGAGCGGTGATCGCCCTGCTGGTCGGCGTGGCCGGCAGCGTCCACGACCCCACCCAGGACGGATTGACGTCGCTGTGGTTCGACTCGGTGCTGGGGATGAAGATCGCGCTGACGCTGGTGGTCGGGGGACTCGCCCTGCTGCAGGTGGTCGGCGCCCTCGTCCTGTACGGCAAGCTCGGCGTCTCCGCTCCCCCGTGGCTCGGCACGGTGCACCGGACCGGCGGCGCCACGGCGTTGCTGCTGACCGTGTTCGTCGCCTACCACTGCCTGTGGGGCCTCGGGCTGGCGACGTACGACGGTGTGCCCGTCAGGGTCGTCGCCCACGGCGTCCTCGGCTGCGTGGTCATCGGGGCGCTGGTGGTCAAGGTGGTGGCCGTCCGCTCGCACCGGGCCCCCGGCTGGTTCCTCCCGGTCGCGGGCGGGCTGCTGTTCGCGACGTTGATCGCGGTGGTGTGGACCTCGGCCATCCTGTACCTGGCCGAGTGGGGTTGGCCCGGCGGCTGACCCCGTTCCCCTTTCCCCACTTCTCCCTTCCCCCTTCCGCAGCCCCCCGCATCGGCTGGGGCTAGGGCGCCGCGGTCGGCGCCTGCCCGGGTCGTGTGTCTCACGACGCGGCGGGGCGCGTCGGCAGGCACACGACCCTGCCCCGAAGGAGCACGACCGGTGGTGGACCCCGGGCGCACCCAGGTCTAGCGTCGTGTGACGTAGGTCACGTCAACTCACAGGAGGACATCATGAGAAGAGCAGCAGCGGTCTCAGTGCTCGTCAGCGCGGCACTGTTCGGTCTGGCCGGTTCGACCGGAGCCGGCGCCGCCGACTCCGCCGATCGAGGCTCCTACCACCTCGGCGCGGTCCTGGTCGGGGGCAACGAGGTACCGGGGCCCGGGGACTCCGGGTACGGGCTGGCCGACGTCCGCGTCAAGGGCAAGTCGGTCTGCTGGAAGATCACCATCGCGGGGGTCGGCGACCCGACCGCGGCACACATCCACGCCGGGCCGGCGGGGGTCTCAGGACCGGTCGTGGTCCCGCTCGCGCCGTGGCACCGCGGCTGCACCGACGTCGCCAAGCGGGTGGCCCGGTTCATCCTGGAGCACCCGGACCAGTTCTACGTCAACGTCCACAACGAGGCCTACGGCGGCGGTGCCGTCCGCGGCCAGCTGGCCCCCTGACCCGCGGGGGTCGTGTGCCCCCCGACGCGGTCGGGCGCGTCGGCAGGCACACGACCCCATCGGGTGGCGTCGTCATGGTCCGCGGGTCGCCGCGACTGGTCGGTCGCGCCCCGGAGCTCGAGGTCCTCGAGCGTGTCGTGCGCGCCTGGGACCACGGCTCGGGCGGGCTGGTGGTGCTGACCGGCGAGGCCGGGATCGGCAAGTCGGCCCTGTGGCTGGCTGCGCTGGACCCGGACCGGGTCGCCGTCGGACACCTTCTCCCCGGACCTGGTGCCGGCTGGGGGCCACTACCCGGTCTGCTCGCCGATCTCGTCGCCCGCGGCGCCGACCCGACGGCCGCGACGATGGGCCCGTACGCCGCCACGCTGGCCGGCTTGCTCCCGACACCAACCCCCGACACGACGCGAACACCTCGAGACCCGCACCCGGTCGTGATCGCGGATGCCGCGCTCCGACTGTGGGCGACCCTGCCCGTCCCCAAGCGTCCTCGCCTGGTCGTGGAGGACGTGCACTGGGCGGACCCGGAGACCTGGGCGCTGCTGCAGCGGTGGGCGGAAAGGGCCGAGACCGAGACCCTGCCGCTGCTGATGACGACCCGCCCCGAGGGAGCGGTGTGGCCTGCGGTCCGACGGCTCCTCGACGACGGCACGGGGCGCGTCCTGCACCTCGCCCCGTTGCCGGAGTCGGCCGTGCAGCTCCTGGTCGCGGACCGGCTGGGGACGAGCCCCGAGGCGGTACCGGACCACGTCCTGGTCGAGGTCAGGGCCGCGGAGGGGCGGCCGCTGCTGATCGAGGAGCTCCTCGCGGCGCTGACGCGGCAGACGGAGGAGCCGAACGCTCCGGGCGCCCTCAGTCGCCCCCGCGCCGGGGGAGGCAGAGACGGGCTGGGGCGGGCCGCGACCGGGGGGATGGCCGAGCTGACCCGGGGCAGGCTCGCCACGCTCTCCGGCCCCGCTCGGGCGCTGGTCGAGCGGGCCGCGGTTGCCGGACCTGAGCTGGACACCAGGCTGCTCGCCACCTCCTTCGAGGTGGCCGACGAGACTTTCAGGTCGCTCGTCTCGGAGGCAACGTCGGCGGGCCTGCTCAGCGTCGACCCCGGCGGGCGCGTCGCCTTCCGCCACGAGCTGCTGCGCGACGCCGTCGTGATCCAGCTGCTGGACCTGGAGCGCACCCATCACGCCGACGCCTTGCTGGCTGCTCTCGGGGTACCGTCCTCGTCGCCGTACGCGACCTGGCCGACGACTCAGTCGCTCGAGGCGGTGGTTCTGGCCGGCCGGCTGACGGCGCTCGCCGGTCGCCCCGGCGCCGCCGCCGTGCTGCACCTCGAAGCTGCCCGGCGACACCTGGCGCGCGGTACGCCGGTCGCGGCCGCAGCGGCGGCCGAGAGCGCTCTCGTCGCCGACCCCAGCGGAACCCCGGAGATCCCTGAGACACCTGAGACCCTCGGGATCGCCGGCGTGAGCGACCTTCGCGTCGATGCGCTCCTCTGCCTGGTCGAGGCACTGGCCTTGGGCGGCGAGGTCGACCGGGCCCTGCACGCCGCCGGACGGTTGGAGGCCGCTCTCGCGGTACGCCCAGGGGGAGACGACCTGGATCGGACGCGCCAGGACCGGTCCCGGGAGGCGGTCGCTCGCGCCCACGTGAACCGCGGCGACTGGGCGGGCGCGCGTCACCTGCTCGGCGTACCGCGAACCGACGAGCCGGCGACGACGAGCTCGCTGCGCGCGCTGGTTGCGCTCCACCGTGGCGACTACACCAACGCCGAGACCTGGGCACGCGCGGTCCTGGAGGCGGGGAACCACGGCCCGGGTGCCTGCGAGTCCATCGAGGTGCTCGGGCGGCTGGGACGTCGGCACGACCTCGCCGAGGCCGAGCAATGGTTCTCGCGGGGGGTGGAGCTCGCCGAAAGCCTCGGCCTGGACCTGTGGCGGGCGCGAGCCGCTCACGAGCTGGCCACGGTCGCCCAGCTCCGGGCACTCGCGATCGCACCGTTGGTCGATGCGCGGGCCGCGGCCGTCACCGCGGGCGCGCCGGGGTTGGTCACGGCGGTCGACTTCCACCTCGCGGCCACCCATGGGGTCCGCTTCGAGGGTGAGCCTGCCCTGGTGGCATCGCGACGACTGCTCAGCGACGCACGGCGGTTGGGCGCGCGTCGCCAGGAGGCGTGGGCATGGGTGCTGATCGGGCAGGCGCACGCCGTCTCCGGGAGTCGTGACCGGGCGGAGGCCGCGGGCAGGGAGGCCGTCGACAGCGCCCAGGGGGACCCGGAGCTCCTCGGCATGGCCCGGACCGTCTGCCACGGGCTGCCGGCGCTGCTCGCCGACGACATCGAGGTGGCACTGCGGGACTGGGCCGAGGGGGTGCGGTGGATGAGGCAGCTGTCAGCGGTCTCGCCGGTCCCGCCCTGGTACCTGTGGCCGGTGCTGGCCACCGTCACCGATGCCGAGGGTGACGGCGGAGCGAGGGCTCGCGCGGAGACCGAGCACGGGGACCTCCGGGTGTTCCCGGGGGCGGACGGCCTGTGGCGTCTCGCGGCGGCGGTGGCCGCCGGGCGCACCGGCGACCGGTCCGCAGCGGGAGAGCACGCCGACGCGGCCGAGGAGCTGCTGAGGAAAGTGCCCGCCTTTGCGGGGTGGGCACACCTGGCTCGGCGCTGGGTCTCCGAGGACGCGGTCCTCGCGGGCTGGGGCGCCCCGGCGACGTGGATGATCGAGGCCGAGCCGTACTTCGCGAAACGCGGCTGGCACCCGTTGGCGGCGACCTGCCGAAGCCTGGCCCGACGCGCGGGCGTCACCCAGCGACGACGGGGCCGCGGCAATGCCGAGGTTCCCGACCACCTGCGCGCCGTCGGAGTCACCAGCCGCGAGGTCGACGTTCTGCTGCTCGTGGCACAGGGGCTGTCGAACGCTCAGGTCGCCGAGCGCCTCTACCTCTCACCGAGGACAGTGAAGGGGTACGTCGAGCAGCTGCTGGCCAAGACCGGAGCGGCCAACCGGACCCAGCTCGCCACCCACCTGACCGGACCACCGGTTCGCGGCTAAACCCGTCGAACGGCGGGTCACCCGGCACCGCCGTCGGGCCAGGCTTCCAGGAGCCGGACCGAGCAGCGGCCGGCACGAGCCAGGAGGATCACCATGACCACGACGAACTCCCCGATGCCGTCCCCGGCCACCACCACCCCCGCGGCAACCGCATCTGCCGCCCACACCCCCGACCCGGCCGCGAACACCTTGCTCGTGCGCCGGATGATCGCGGACTTCCGGCGCGGCGACCTGGAGGCGGTCGCGATGCACTTCTCCGACGACGCCGTCTGGGACCTGCCGGGCCGAGGCACCCTGGCCGGCGTCTACACCGGTCCTCAGCAGATCACCGGGTTCCTGGCCCGCTCCTACGAGCTCTCGGGAGGAACCCTCGACCTCGAGGTGATCGACGTGCTCGGCAGCAACCGAGGCGCCGCCCAGCTCCAGCGGGTGACCGCGCACCGCGACGGCCGCCAGCTCGACTGCGTGGAAGCGCTAGTGCACGAGATCGTCGACGGCTACATCGTCCGGACCCACCACCGACCGGACGCGCACGCGCTGGACGACTTCTTCGGCTGATCGGAGCGGGTTTCGCGGGCCAGCCGATCGTCGCCCGCCGGGGAGGCAGCGGCCTGCACTCCCACCCCCCACCCCCGCGGGGGTCGTGTGCCCCCCGACGCGGTGGGGCGCGTCGGCAGGCACACGACCCCGGGCCTGGCCGGGCTGCGCGTCGCTAGGGTGGGACGGTGGGCGAGCAGGATCCCCCCGAGGTGAGGAAGGCCGAGCAGCGGCTCGGCCGGCACTACGCCACCTCGCTGCTGCCGCTGCTGCGCGACGGGGACCGGGCGACGGACCACCCCGAGGTGCTGCTGGCCGTGTACGCCCAGATCTGTGACAGCTGGCGGGCGCTGACCGACGTCCGGTTCAAGCTGCTGGCGCTGGTGCCGCCGGTAGCCGGGCTGGGGCTCTTCGCCGTGGTGTCCTCCGGCGGCCCGTTGGCTGGCTCACCGACCGCCGCCCGGATCGGCGCCGCGCTGTTCGGGTTCCTGGTCACCGCGGGGCTCTACATCTACGACCTGCGGAACTCCCAGCTGTACGACGACCTCATCAGCCGCGGCCGTCGCGCCGAGCTCGAGCTGGGCCTCGACACCGGGATCTTCCTCGGCCGGAAGCGACCCAGGCCCGGTTCGCTGGTCAGGCACGGCCTGGCGACCGGTCTCATCTACGGCACCGTGCTCGTCGCCTGGGCCCTCGCCGTCCCCGCGGTGCTTCTCGGTCGCTGACCGACCTAGTCGTTGCCGGGTGCTCCGGGGTTCTGCTCGGTCCCCCGGCGCCAGGGTCGCGACGTACCCACGGTCTGTTCCGAACCCGAGGGACAACCACCGCAGACCGCGGCCACCACCGCCGGACCGACGACCACGGTGAGCGCGACAGCAAGCCCCGGACTCCCCGACCCGGCGGGGTCGTGTGCCTGGGGAAGCGCTCCGCCGCGTGCTCAGGCACACGACCCGAGGCCCCTCATCCGCACCCCAGAACATCAGGCGGACCCGAGCCCAGCTCCCCCGCGACCGGGCAGCGCGCCGCGGCGACGGACAGCGTGACCCCGCGCGGGAACAACTGCAGCCACGGATCGGGGACCACGACAGGCTCGTGGTCGCCGTACCCCAGCCGCTCCGCCGCGCCGTCGTCCGCCAACGGGTACCGCCCGCCCGTCGCAGCGACCACGGCCTCGCCATCGCCGTCGCGGCGGACGCCGTCCCACCCCCCGGCGACGACATAGGACCCCAGCCCCGGCTCGACGCTCACCTGGCGGGATCCGGCCCGTGTCGGCGAGTCCGCGGACGGAACAGCCTCCGTGGGCTCCCCCACCGCGACCCCCACCGCCTCCCCCACCGCGACCGTGCCCAGCGACACCACCGGAGGCCGGTCCGGTGCCGGGTCCAGGACGGCGCAGGGCTCGCCGATCAGCGCCTGCACCGGCTCGCGCGGCCAGTGCGCGGCCAGGTACGGCGGCGCCACCTGGACGCCCCCGGGCAGGGTCTCCCGCTCGAAGCGCCGCCCGACCGGCTCCCCCGCCGGCGTCCCCCGCACCGCCTCCACCGCATACCGGTACACGCTCAACGCCCACCCCTCCAGCGGCACCAGCCCCTGCGAGGTCACCAGCAGCGCCCGGTCACCGGCCACCACGTAGTCCCCGACCCGCGCGCTCCCAGGCAGCCCGGGCCCGACCGGCCGCGCCACCCGCCCGAGATCAGACCCGAGACCGGACCCGAGACCGAACGCGGACAGGTCCAGATCACCCCCGCGAGGAAACAGCCGGACGAAGTCGTCCGGCACCACCGGGGCGGCCTGCCGCGGGCCGAACCCCAGCTCGCCGAGCATCGAGTCCTGGTGGTCGCCCCGGTCCGGCACCCGATAGGCGTACGCCCCATCCGGCTCTCCGGTCCGGGACCCGGCGGGCGCGATCACCCACGCAGCGCCGGTCTCGGTGCGGACCAGGATGCCCCGGCCGGGGACCGGCGCCGCGGCGGGACGCTCAGCAAGCTCCACGGTCAACCCGCGCCCGTCCTCGGCGCACGCCGTCCAGCCGGCGTCGCGAAGCCGGTCCGGGTCGGGCACCCCGTCCGGGGCGCCGGCGATACCGATCGTGGCGCCGCGGCTCAACCCGTGGAGGGTCTGCTCGGGAAGGATCCGCGGCGTGCTGCCCTCCGCGCCCAGCAGCAGCCGGGCCGAGACCACGTTGAGCACCGGCGACAGCACCGGCCCGGTCCGGTTGCCGGGCCCTGGATCCTCCGGGTCGAGGATCACGTACGCCTGCCCGGTCTCCTCACCCAGCACCAGCCCGGGACTCGCCCAGTCGCTGGGGGTACGCGGCGCCAGCACCGCGGAGGCCGCCGCTCCCGCCACGAGCAACACCGCCAGCGCCAGACCGCCGAGGACTGCCCGGCCGGGGCGCGGCGGCTCCCCCTCAGGCGCCCCGGCGGCCCCGGAACCCCCGGAACCCCCGGCGACGAAGGCAGCCACCAACCGCCGCCTGCTGAACGTCTGCGCCTCGAGGAGGTCCTTCGCCGTGGCCATGTCCCGTCGGCCCCGGTCAGCCCCGGACCGCGGCGAACATGCCGCTGCTGAGCACCACCAGCGGCAGCAGGGCGAGCACGCCCGCCGTCTGGGCCAGCTCGGCGAGCCGCGTCCGGCGCGACGAGGAGCCGATCGGCACCACGGTCGCGACCAGCAGCGCCCCGGCTGCCACCGCCAACCCCACCGCGGCCGCACAGCTCCAGTCCGGGTGCAGCCACAGCACCGACACCGTCACCGCGACCAGCCCCAGCAGCCCGGAGGCCACGCCCACGAGCACCGCCGAGAGGTCGCGGTACCGCCGGGAGCCCAGCACGACGACCAGACAGCACACCACCGCCAACGCCGTCCCGGCCCGGCCCCGTGAGACCGCCGCCGGTGCGGCCAGGACGAGCAGCATGCCCACGCTCGCCGTGAGCGCGAGCAGGAGCTGTCGAGCGACCGCGGCGTCGGCACCGACGCGGGACGCGTCGACCGGCTCCGGCGCGACGGTGTCGTCGACGCGGGAGAGCCTGTCCACCGAGGTACCGGTGGCGCCGACCGCGATCCCCGGGAGCGCACCGGCCGCCAGCACGCCCAGCACCATGCCGCCGGACAGCACGACTCCGGCGTCGACGTCGGCGATCCGCGCCAGCAACCCGGTCCCGGTCAGCACCGCACCGACGACGACCGCCGGCGCCAGCAGCACCCGGCCCCCGTCCAGCCCCAGCACGCCGGCCGTGCCGAGGACCAGCAGGCCGGTTCCGGCGCTGCCCCACGCCGTGCCGACCGGCGTACCCCCGTCGAGCAGGGCCAGGGCGGCGACGACGCCGTACCCGGTGGCCAGCCACCCCGCGACGACCGCGACCTGCGCCTCCCGCCGGACGCGGGAGAGCAGCACAGCGCCGGTGAGGAGGACCACCGCGCAGACGAGAGCGACGGTCCCGACCGGACCCGCCGCCCGGGCCGGACCGCCCGCGGCGCGGTCCCCCAGCAGCGCCGCGAGCAGTGCCGCGGCACCGAGACCGCCCAGCAGGCCCACCGCCACCACAGCGGTACGCCGGCCCGCTGCCGGCGACCACGGCACCCGATCGCGCTCGACCACGTCGGCCATCGCCTCGACCACGTCGTCGTAGACCCGCGGCGCGGGATCGTCCACCCCCGCCACGACCGACAGCAGGACACCGTCGACGACCCCCTGCGCGAGCAACCCCCGCTCCTGGGCCAGCACCCGACCGCCCGGTTCGAGCAACCGGTAGCCACCGGGCACCGTGGTCTCGTCGAGCAGGCCGACGGCCCGTGCCAGCTCGGGCACCAGCTCTGCCACCGGCACGGTGCCGGGCAGCACCAGGTCGACCCGGCGCTGCCGGGAGGCGACGCTGACCCGCAGCAGACCCGGCGGGAGGGCGGTCATCGGATTCATCGGGACCCGGGTGCTCAGCGCTCGAAGGCGCGAGCCCCACGGGCGTCGGCGGCCAGATACTCGGCGTTGGACTGCTGCACCGCCCCGCTGGTCTGGGCGAGCAGGTCCCTCATCTCGGCGATCGCGGCGTCCCAGCGGGCCTTCGCGCCGTCGTAGGCGGTCCGGGCGTTCCCGGCCCAGCCGTGCCGCAGCGGGTTCAGCTCCCCCTCCAGCTGGTTCATTCGGGTGTCGATCCTGGTGACCGTGTCGCGCAGGTCCTGGGCGGCCTGCTCGAGCCCGGCGTGGTGGACGCGGATTCCGTCGAGGTTCATCGGTTCCTCCTGGTTCAGTGGGCTGGTTCAGTGGGCTGGTTCGGTGGGCTGGCTCAGAGCGAGCCGAGCCGCGCGGCGGTCCGGCCGTAGGTGGTGCGCTGGGCCTCGTCGGTGGCGAGGTTGTCGCGCTCGGTGGAGCGCAGCGACGCCTCGAACTCCTCGAGCGCGCGCACGATCACCGCCTGCTTCTCGACCCACGTCTGCTGGAGCACGAAGAACGCCTGCCCGCCGGAGCCGTGCCACCGGCCGCGGAGCGCCGCGATCCTGGCGTCCATGTCCCGCGAGAGCCTGTCCAGATCGCTCTTCGCGTTGGCCACCAACGTGGCGGCGTTGCGCAGGACCCCCTCGCCCTGCCCGTACTCCCCGGATGCGTGCGACATCGCTGATTCCTCCCTGGTGGCCGGGCGCGCCGGCAGATCGTCGGGCCGAGGGCCGCTCGCCGTCCTCCGCGTCGTCGCGGGACGGGCCCGAGACCGGGCCCCCCGAGGCGACGGGTGCCGAGGGCGCCCGCTCCGCTTGCTTGTCCACAGCTGGACACGAGCACGCTAGCGCCGGGCCGGGTTCCGGGGGGACGCTCATCCACAGCCCCACCGCGGCCCCCCAGCAACACAGGGCGGACGCGGGGCGCACACAGGCGAACCCGTAGGAGAGGACCCGGGTGACCACGAGCACCAGACCCCACCCCACCGGCACCGGCGCCGCCACCGGCATCGCCACCGGCGCCACCACCCGCGGACCGGCGCAGCGCCCGGACCGCATCGAGCTGCAGGCGCCGCCCGTGCTCGAGCCACGCGAGGGTGCAGCGGGCGTGCTGATGAACGCCATCCCGATGCTCGGCAGCCTGGGGTCGATCGTGCTGGTCGCCTCGATGGCCGGCGGCGACGGAGCGAACACCGGTCGCAGCCTGCTCGCCGCGGGGATGTTCCTGTTCGCCACGATCGGCTTCGTCGTCGTCCAGGTGGACCGGCAGCGCAAGCAACGCAGCCGGACGGTGACCATGACCCGTGCCGACTACCTGCAGCACCTGGCCGGCGCGCGGACCGCGGTACGGGACGCCGGCGTCCGGCAACGCCGAGCGCTGACCCGGCGGCATCCGGAGCCGGCCAGCCTGCCGGCGATCGCCGCCGAGGGCTCCCTGCTGTGGGGACTCACCGCCGCCGACCCGCAGTTCCTGCACGTCCGCTACGGCCGCTGCGACCAGCCGCTCGCGGTCGAGCTCGCACCGCCCGACGGTCCGCCGAACGACCGGGCCGACCCGGTGTCGGTCTCCGGGCTGCGCCGCCTGCTCGCCGTGCACCGGCTGCAGCCGGCGCTGCCCGCCGCGATCGACCTGCGGGCCTTCGGCAGGGTCGAGCTCTGCGGCAGCAGCGAGTCCACCCGGTCGCTGGCCCGTGCGCTGGTGTGCTCGGCGACCGCCTGCCACGCCCCGGACGACCTGGTGGTTGCGGTGCTCTGCAACCAGCAGCGGCTGGCCCACTGGGACTGGGTGAAGTGGCTGCCGCACGCCGCCAGCACCCGGCGGTACGACGCGGTCGGGCCGCGACGGCTGGTGGCCACCGCACCCGCCGAGCTGGCCGCGCTGCTTCCGCCCGGACTGACCGACCGGCCCCGGAGCGGCGCCGACGGCCGGGCCGTGACCCCGCACCTGCTGCTGGTGCTCGACGGGATCGACCCGCCGCCCGACAGGCCCGGCACCACGGTCCTGGACCTGTCGCGGGACTGCGACGAGCCGGTCCCCGCGACCGGCGTGCGGTTCCTGCTCGAGGACCGGGGCGACCGGGACGACCACAGCGATCGGGTGCCGGTCCACGCCATCCGGCGGCGCGCCGAGCCGGTGCGCGCCGACGCCGACCAGTGCCCGTTGGTCGTCGCCGAGGCCTTCGCCCGCCGGCTCACGGCGCGGTACCCCGGGCCCGGTCGCGGAGCCGGCCACCGGCCGCCCGGGGTCGGCGGGTCGGGGGAGGTCGGCGGAGCAGGGGACCACCTGGCGCTGCTGGGGGTGCGCGACCTGGCGACGTACCGGCCGAGCTCGGCCTGGCACGGACGCCAGGGTCAGGACCTGCTGCGGGTGCCGATCGGGCTCGGCGAGGACGGCGGCCCGGTGCACCTGGACCTCAAGGAGTCCGCCCAGCAGGGGATGGGACCGCACGGCCTGGTCATCGGGGCGACCGGGTCGGGCAAGTCGGAGTTCCTGCGCACCTTGGTGCTCGGGCTGGCGATGACCCACTCCCCCGAGCAGCTGAACCTGGTGCTCGTCGACTTCAAGGGAGGCGCCACGTTCGCGGGGATGACCGCGATGCCGCACGTCTCGGCGGTGATCACCAACCTCGCCGAGGAGCTCTCCCTCGTCGACCGGATGCAGGACGCGCTGTCCGGGGAGCTGGTACGTCGCCAGGAGCTGCTCCGCGAGGCCGGCAACCTCGCCTCGGTGCGCGACTACGACCGGGCACGCGCTTCCGGTGCCGACCTGGCGCCGCTGCCGTCGTTGCTGATCGTGGTCGACGAGTTCTCCGAGCTGCTCTCGGCCCGGCCCGAGCTCGTCGACCTGTTCGTGGCGGTCGGGCGGCTCGGCCGGTCCCTGGGGCTGCACCTGCTGCTGGCCTCGCAGCGGCTCGAGGAGGGGCGGCTGCGCGGGCTGGAGTCCCACCTGTCGTACCGGGTCGGGCTGCGCACCTTCAGCGCGGAGGAGTCGCGAGCGGTGCTCGGTGTCCCGGACGCCTACCAGCTGCCACCGGTGCCGGGGCTGGGCTACCTCAAGCCGGGCCCGGGCGCACTGGTGCGGTTCACCGCGGCGTACGTCTCGGGACCACCGCCCGCCCCGACCCCGGCCCGGCACCGGGAGCCCGAGACGCCCGGCGGGATCCTGCCGTACACGGTCGTCGAGGTGGCGCCGACGGCTGCCGCGGAGACCGCGGCGCCCGCCGCAGACGCGGCGGATCGTCGGCGCGAGACGGGGCACGAAACGGGGCCCAGCCGGTCGCTGCTGGAGACCGCGGTCGACCGGATGAGCGGCCACGGGCCGGCAGCCCACCGGGTCTGGTTGCCACCGCTGGAGACGCCCGAGACCCTCGACCTGCTGCTCCCCGACCTGGTCGTCCACCGGGATCTCGGGCTGCACTCGCCGTCCTGGCGTGCCCGCGGTGGGCTGGTGGTGCCGCTGGGCAGCGTCGACCGGCCCCGCGAGCAGCGCCGTGAGGCCCTCACCGTCGACCTCGGCGGCGCCGCCGGTCACCTCGCGGCGGTGGGGGGACCGCGCAGCGGCAAGAGCACTCTGCTGCGCACGACCGTCACCGGCCTGGCGCTGACCAGCACACCGCGGGAGTCGCAGTTCTTCGTCCTCGACTTCGGCGGCGGCACCTTCGCGCCGCTGGCCGACCTGCCGCACGTCGCCGGGGTCGCCACCCGCTCCGAGCCGGAGGCGGTACGCCGGGTGCTCGCCGAGGTGACCGGCCTGCTGGACGGTCGCGAGGGGTACTTCCGGGAGCAGGGCATCGACTCGATCGAGACCTACCGGTCACGCCGGGCGGCGGGTCGCGCCGACGACGGGTACGGCGACGTGTTCCTCGTGGTGGACGGCTGGGGCACCCTGCGCGCCGACTTCGAGGACCTGGAGGAGCAGGTCCAGCGGCTCTGCACGCGTGGTCTCGCCTACGGGCTGCACCTGGTCGCCGCCACGTCCCGCTGGGCGGACTTCCGGACCGCCCTGCGCGACGCCTTCGGCACCCGGCTGGAGCTGCGGCTGGGGGACCCGCTCGACTCGGAGATCGACCGCGGGCTGGCCGGGCTGGTGCCGGCCGGACGCCCGGGTCGCGGTCTGGTGCCGACCCGGCACCACGTCCTGGTCGCGCTGCCGCGGATCGACGGCGACGCCTCGGCCGGCACCCTGGCGGACGGGGTGGTGGACCTGGTCGGCCGGGTCCGGGATGCGTGGACCGGGGCGCCGGCCCCCCGGTTGCGGCTGCTCCCCCGGCAGATCGAGCTGGACCGGGTCCGCGCCCTGGCCGGTGCCGCCGACGGCAGCGCGGCGTACCCCGGCGGACCGCTGCTGCTGGGGCTGGACGAGCAGCGGCTCGCGCCGGTGCCTCTCGCCCTGGACCCTGACCCGCACCTGCTGGTCTTCGGTGACGGCCGGTCCGGCAAGAGCACCCTGCTGCGCGGCCTGGTGCACGAGGTGCTGCGGACCCGGAGCCCGCGGCAGGCCCAGGTCGTCCTCGTCGACTACCGGCGTTCACTGCTCGGGGAGGTGCCCGACGAGCACCTGTTCGCCCACCTGACCTCAGCTCCCCAGGCGCAGCCGGTGCTGGCGGACCTGGCGCGGCACCTGGAACACCGGCTCCCCGGTCCCGGGGTGACGCCCCACGAGCTGCGGACCCGCTCCTGGTGGCAGGGGGCGGAGGTGTTCGTGGTGGTCGACGACCACGACCTGGTGGCGACCGCCCAGGGCTCCCCGCTCCAGGTGCTCCAGCCGCTGCTGCCGCACGCCCGCGACGTGGGGCTGCACGTGATCCTGGCGCGGCGTACCGGTGGCGCGTCCCGAGCCCTCTACGAGCCGACCATCCAGACGTTGCGCGACCTCGCCCAGCCGACGCTGGTGCTCTCCGGGGACCCCGACGAGGGTCCGCTGGCCCCGGGTGTCCGGCCGATGCCCCTGCCGCCCGGGCGGGGCCGGCTGGTCACCCGCGACGGCGGGGTCCAGGTCGTCCAGGTCGCCTGGACCGCCCCGCCCCGGTGAAATCGCCCTGCGGTTTCCCCGGCCGGCCGGGGAAACCGGAACTGGTCGGGGCAAGCACCCCCCGCCAAGTTCCGGATTCCCCTGACCAGTCGACGCGCAGGCGGCAGAATCGAGCCCGGGCCGTCCCCCGTGCGGGCGAGGCGCTCGACCCTGACCAGCATGAGATCCGGACGTCATCGGGCGGCAACCTCCCGGCGATGTCGCCGGTGCACGCTGGGAGCACCCGAGCACCTCACCCCCAGGAGGACCCCCGTGACCGTCTCCACCGGCCCCAGTCCCGTGACCAGTCCCGTGACCAGCCCCGTGACCAGCCCCGTGACCAGCCCCGCCACCAGTGCTGCCCACGCGCTGGCGGCACCGCCACCGGCAGCCCCCGACGAGTCCGACGAGCAGCGCTCGCGCCGCGTGGCGCTGCGCACCCGGCACGCCCGAGCGGTCGCCGAGCTGATGCAGCAGCGGCGCGACCTGCGCGGGGTCCTGCCCCTGGCCGACGTCGTGGAGGAGTCGCTGCGCTGGTCGGCCTAGCACCGACCCAGCACCGACCACCCGAGACCGCTCGACCACCCGAGACCGCTCGACCGAGTCCGCCGGTCCCGGACCGGTCGACCCGGAGAAGCGACGACCGGCCACCCCGGGGGGTGGCCGGCCGTCGTCATCCGCCGGGATCCGCCCGGCTCAGCTCAGCCCGGCTCAACTCAGCCCGGCTCGGCTCAGCTCGCCTCAGCGGAGACGAACCGGGATCAGCCGAACCGACCCGAGATGTAGTCCTCGGTCCGCTTGTCGCTGGGGTTGGCGAAGATGTTGCGGGTCTGGTCGTACTCGACGAGCAGTCCGGTCCGGTTGCCGGTGGTCTCGTCGGGGCGGGCGGTGAAGAACGCCGTCCGGTCCGAGACGCGCGCCGCCTGCTGCATGTTGTGGGTGACGATGATGATCGTGTAGTCGGTCCGCAGCTGCAGCATCAGGTCCTCGACCCGGGCCGTCGCGATCGGGTCCAGCGCCGAGCACGGCTCGTCCATGAGGATCACGTCCGGCTTCGTGGCGATGGTCCGGGCGATGCACAGGCGCTGCTGCTGCCCGCCGGAGAGCCCGTACGCCGACTGCTTGAGCTTGTCCTTCACCTCGTCCCACAGGGCGGCACCGCGCAGCGCCTCCTCGACCAGGTCGTCCATGTTGGAGACCTTCATGCCGGTGACCCGCGGGCCGTAGGCGATGTTGTCGTAGATGGACTTCGGGAACGGGTTCGGCTTCTGGAAGACCATCCCGATGTGGGTGCGCACCGCGATCGGGTCGACGCCCTTGGCGTAGATGTCCTGCCCGTGGTAGTTCACCGTGCCGTCCACCCGGGCGCCGCTGACCAGGTCGTTCATCCGGTTCAGGCAGCGCAGCACGGTGGACTTGCCGCAGCCGGAGGGCCCGATCAGCGCGGTGATCTCGTTCTTGCCGAACGCCAGGTTCACGTCGTGCACGGCGTGGAAGTCGCCGTAGAAGACGTTGAGCTTGAACGCCTCCATCACCGGGTCCGGGGGCAGGTCGGGAAGCCGACGGTCCGCCTCCGTGTGCGTCTCGGCGACGCGGCCGATGTCGGTCGTCGCCGGGTCGGGGCGCGTCGACGCGGTTGCGGGGTGGGTGGACATGTGGTGACTCCTCACCAGGATCGCTGGAACTTGTTGCGGATGAAGATCGCCAGTCCGTTGAGCCCGAGGATCATGACCAGCAGAACGATGATCGCTGCCGACGCGGCCTGCTGGTAGGCCTCTTGCGAGTTCGACGTCAGCGAGAAGATCTGGATGGGCAGCGCGGTGACCGGGCTGAGGACCCCCTCGGGGTCGAACCGGACGGTCGCGGCGATGCCGATCAGCAGCAGCGGCGCGGCCTCGCCGATCGCGCGGGAGAGACCGAGGATGGTGCCGGTGGCGATGCCGGGCACCGCCGAGGGCAGGGTCTGGCGCCAGGTCGTCTGCCAGGTGGTGGCACCCAGCGCCAACGAGCCGTGCCGGATCTCGGTCGGCACCGCGCGGACCGCCTCGCGGGTGGTGATGATGATGACCGGCAGGATCAGCAGCGCCAGCGCCAGGGCACCGCCCAGCACGATGCCCTTGAACCCGAAGCCGAGCAGCGCCATCACCGCGACCGCCAGCAGCCCGTAGACCACCGACGGGACCGCGGCCAGGTTCTGCAGGTTGACCTCGATCAGCCGGTTGTACCAGGTGCCGGAGTCGGCGAACTCCTCCAGGTAGAGGGCCGCGGCGATCCCCAGCGGCACCGCGAAGATCGCGGTGAAGAGCATCAGCCACAGCGACCCGAGGATGCCGGCCCGGAAGCCGGTGGTCTCCGGACGCAGCCGCGAGTCGTAGTTGGTGATCAGCTCGCTGTCGAAGCGAGGGAACCCGTCGACGGCGGTGGTCACGATGAGCACCAGCAGCACCATCACGCCGAAGAACAGCGAGAACCACAGGCCGCCGAGGAAGAGGATCGACTTGAGGTTGCGGTCCCGGCTGCGGCCGGTGGCCACCACGCCGGTGACCTCGCGGGCGGTCGTCGTCGCGATGCTCATCAGTAGACCTGCCTGAACCGGCGGACGAACGAGATGCTGACGATGTTGATGACCAGGGTCATCACGAACAGCAGCAGTCCGACCGCGAAGAGGGTGTTGTACGACGTGGACCCGACCGGGTTCTCGCCACCGGCGGTCTGGGCGATGAAGCCTGTCATCGTCTGCATCCCCTCCCGCGGGTCGAGCGACAGGTTCTTCTGCGCGCCGGCGGCCAGGGCGACGATCATCGTCTCGCCCACGGCCCGGGACATCCCGAGCACCACGGCGGCCGCGACCCCGGAGAGGGCCGCCGGCATCACCACCCGCAGCGTGGTCTGCATCCGGTTGGCTCCCATCGCCAGCGAGCCCTGCCGCATCGCCTGCGGCACCGCGGACAGCGCGTCCTCGGCGAGCGAGGCGATGGTCGGGATGATCATCACGCCGAGCACCAGACCGGCCGACAGCGCGTTGGTGAAGCCGACCTCGAGGTTCAGCAGGTCCTGGAGCAGCGACGGTGTGACGAACGCGAGGGCGAAGAAGCCGTAGACCACCGAGGGGACCCCGGCGAGCAGCTCCACGGTCGGCTTGAGCAGCTTCCTGCTGCGCACCGAGGCGTACTCGGAGAGGTACATCGCCGCGCCGAGCCCGAGCGGCACCGCGACCAGCAGCGCGATCACCGTGACCACCAACGTGCCGCTGACCAGCGGGAGCACGGCGAACTTGCCCTCGGTGGCGAAGAAGTCGCCGACGGGGACCTCGGCGAAGAAGTCGATCACCGGACGGATCAGGGCGACGACGATGCCGACGGTGATCGCGATCGAGGCGAACGCCGAGGTCATCAGCACCAGCAGGATCGCGCGTTCGACCGGCCGGCGCTTGCCGCGCAGGTTGATGGCAGCGGGAGGGGAGGCAGGACGCAGACCCGTCCCCGAGGACGGGCCTGCGCCGCTACCGGTCTGATCGTTCATCGAGGGGAAACTACCTCGCTCAGCCGGAGACGCCCTGGAGCGCGCCCTGCGTCTCGGCGTACAGCTCGTCGCTCAGCGGGATGAACTGGCCGGCGTCGGCGATGATGGCGAGGTTCTCGATGTAGAAGTCGACGTAGGTGCGCACCGACTCCTTCGACGAGTACTTCTCGTTGTTGAGGTAGATGAACAGCGGGCGCGCCAGCGGGGTGTACTCCCCGGCCTGGGCGGTCTCGGCGGAGGGCTCGACGCAGCCGTTGCCGTCGTCGATCGCGAGGGCCTTGAGCGTGTCCTCGTTCTCCTCGTAGTAGGTGTAGCCGAAGTAGCCGACCCCGCCCTCGGTGCCGGCGACACCCTGGACCAGGACGTTGTCGTCCTCGGAGGCCTCGTAGTCGGTGCGGGTGGTCTCCGACTCGTCACCGATCACGTCGGCGGCCAGGTAGTCGTAGGTCCCCGAGTCGGAGCCGGGACCGAACAGCGAGATCTCCTGGTCCGGGAAGCTCGGGTCGAGCTGGTTCCAGTTGGTGACCTTCGAGCCCGGCTTCCACAGCTCGACGAGCTGCTCGGTGGTCAGGCAGTCGACGCCGAGGTCGGGGTGCACGACGACCGTGAGGGCGTCGGTGGCGATCTGGAGCTCGGTGAACTCGACACCGTTCTCGTCGCAGACGGCCTTCTCCTCGTCCTTGATCGGACGCGAGGCGTCGGAGATGTCGGTCTGGCCGACGCAGAACTTCTCGAAGCCGCCGCCGGTGCCGGAGGCACCCACGGTCACCTTGACGTCGGGGTTCTCCTCGTTGAGCAGCTCGTAGGCGGCACTGCTCATCGGGTACACGGTCGACGAACCGTCGACGTTGACGGTGCCACCGGCGCCGGACGAGCCGTTGGAGCCGGTGCCGGCGTCCGCGCCGCCGCAGGCCGCGAGGGCGAGCGACAGGACGGCGACGCCGGGCGCGGCGGCCAAGCGGTAGGAAGTGCGCTTCACTTCGTATCTCCTGAATGTGTGTCTCTCTTCGATGACACCGGTGACGCTAGGGAGCCGAGGTGTCCGGACACGGGGGCGTCGGTGAACTGGCGGTGAACGACGCGTGTGGGCTGCGCGACGCCACGGCACCCCTGAGACGTCCGTCACGTGAAATACCCTCGAGCGGGGTGCGCGGGTCTTGACTCAGCGGACCAGGTGTCGTTCGGTGGCGAGAACTCTGCCCTTGCGCAGGTGGGCGACGAGCATCTCGCCCTTCTCCAGCTGCGGGTCCTCCACCCCGAGGGTCTCGAAGACCGCCGGCAGCACCGTCCGGTGCGTGCACACCACCGCCCCCGAGACGTCGCGGTCGCCTTCCTGCCCCAGCCGTCCCAGGACGTCCTCGAGGATGCGACGGACCCGCTTGGTGCTGGTGTCCTCCTCCGCGAGCCCGTCGTCGGTCTCGAGCTTCCAGCCGGTGGTGTCGGCGTACGGCGCGACCGTGTCCACGCAGCGCGTGCTGGTCGAGCTGACGACCCGGGTCACGTCGTACGCCGAGAGCAGCGGCACCACGTGCTGGGCCTGGGCGCGGCCCGCCTGGAGCAGCGGCCGCTGCCGGTCGTCCTTGCGCCAGGACCTGCGGGAGCGGGCCAGCCCGTGCCGCAGCACCACCAGGGCCTGGGTGCGCCGGCGTACCGGCATCGCCTCGGCCAGCGTGTCGAGGTCGAAGCCGTAGGTGAGCCGGTCGCGGGCCTCCTCGACCCGGACCCACTCGACGGCGTCGATCTCGTCGTTGGGGCGGTAGCCGCTGACGTCGTCCTCGCCGACCACCCGACCGGTCCAGTAGTGCACCTGCTTGGTGCCCTTGCCGGTCGGGTAGCGCTGGTCCGCCAGCGGCGGACCGAGCCGGACGTGCAGCCCGGTCTCCTCGGCCACCTCCCGCACCGCCGCGGTGGTGGCGTGCTCCCCAAGGTCGAGCTTGCCCTTGGGGAACGACCAGTCGTCGTACTTGGGCCGGTGCACCAGGAGCACCCGCTTGCCGGGTCCGAAGACGACGGCTCCGGCGCTGAGGATGTCGGGACGGTCCCGGGGCTGGGGGGCCATGGCGCTAGTCTCACAGAACCGACGACCAGGAGGTACCACGGCGTTGCGCAAGCCGTTGCTGATCCTCGGCAGCACCCTGTTCGTGGTGGTGCTGGTCACCGCGGCCGTCGTGGTCGGGAGCCGGTGGTGGAGCGACGCCACCCGCACCGACCTGCAGCGGGCGATCGACCTCGCCCCCGGCGACGCCCAGCGGTTCTCCTGGACCGACTGGGCGGCGGTCCGCGACCAGCTCGGCCTCTCCGACGTCGCGTCCCCGGGGCCGGCGGACCTCCGGGACTTCCTGGACCGGGGGTACGACGCCGACCTCACCTCGACCTCGTCGCTGGTCGACTCCGCCGAGAGCCTGCAACGCCGGTACGGGTTCTCCCCGGCCACCGTGGAGTGGGAGCTGTTCGCCCAGAGCACCACCGGGTCGGTGGCGCTGCTCAAGCTGGCGGACCAGGCCTCCTTCGACGCCCTCTCCGGCACCCTGGTGGAGCTCGGCTACACCCGCCCGGGGTCCCGGGGCGGGGTGTGGGTCGGGGGCGCCGACCTGGTGGCGGGCATCGGCGGAGTCTCCCCGCAGCTGCAGTACCTCGCCCTCGACGAGGACGAGCAGCTGGTGCGTGCCAGTGACTCCGCGGAGTACCTCGCCGAGGCGCTCGCGGCCAGGGACGGGACCCTGCAGGCCGTGGGCTCCGGGGTCTCCTCCGCGGACCGCAGCCCCCGCAGCGGCGCCGACGACGAGGGGCTGGACGCCGTGGTGGAGGCCTCCTCCGAGCCCGTCTCCGCGGCCGTCTACACCGGCACCCAGGCGTGCTCCTCGCTCGCGATGGGGCAGGCCGACGTCACCGACCAGGAGCTGGCCGACCAGCTGCTCGCCGAGGCGGGCGAGGTGGATCCGCTGACCGGCTTCGCCATGTCGGTGCAGCCGGGCGGGGGGATCCGGGTGGCGCTCGCGTTCGAGTCCGAGGACCAGGCACGGACCAACGCCGACACCCGGGCGGTGCTGGCCCGTGGGGCCGGCTCCCGGGCAGGGGGGCGACTTCGCCGACCGGTTCGCGGTCGAGGCGGTCTCCGCGCAGGGACGGGTGGTCACCCTGGCGCTGGACCCGGCCCCCGGTGCCTACGTCCTCTCGGACCTCTCCACCGGACCGTTGCTCTTCGCCACCTGCTGAGCCGCGGTGCCCGACGCGGGAGGGGTCGGCTCAGGACGGGTCGACTCCGGAGGAGGCGACCGGCCACCCGTCGAGCCCGAGGATCTCGTCGATCCGCTCGGCGGAGAGGTGCTCGTCGGACTCACTGGCCGCGATGATGAGGTTGGTGGTCAGCTCCACCTCGCCGAGCAGGTCGGAGTCCTCCAGCGTCACGTCGAACTGATCGTGCACGCGGCCCCCTCCCCGATGTCGCGCAAGCCTCGCGCGGAGCCCCATGGTTCCGCCTCTTCAGGCTGCCCTGACAACAGTACGGTCAAACCCGGCCCGACCCACTGGCTCTTTCGGGTGGCTGCCGGACCGCCAGATGGAACGAGGCCCCACCCGAACGGGTGAGGCCTCGCAGAAGACTGGGGGACAGGTGCTGTCCGGTCTCCGTTTCCCGGTGTCCGGGATCAGACAGGTCGAACGTTCTCCGCCTGCGGGCCCTTCGGGCCCTGGGTGACGTCGAACTCAACCTTCTGGTTCTCGTCCAGGGACTTGTAGCCCTGGGTCTGGATGGCCGAGTAGTGCACGAAAACGTCGTCGCCGCCGTCCTCCTGCGCGATGAAGCCGAAGCCCTTCTCAGCGTTGAACCACTTCACGGTGCCCTGAGCCATTGCTCGATTACTCCTTAGTCGGGGCGAGAGGCCGTCACTTCGACGACCCCGACACCAGGTGCGGTGACACGTCGCTCCGACCCGTGATTCTCAACACCACTAAGAAGAAACGCCGTTGGATCACAAACTCCGCGGGCGTCAGACCTGCTGGAACTTGCACCTGTTGCTGGCAAGAGCGTAGCAACACCTGGGCCCAGGTGGGCTTTCCGCACCCGTCGTCTCGTTCGGCGAGCCGCCGGAGGCGCTCCTGGGGTCTGCTCCTGACCGTTCGACGACGAGGGATACCCGCTCCTTCGGTCGGGACCGGCATAGCCCGAACGGGCTATGCCCAGCGTCGTCGTGACGAACTGTCACCGAAGCGGATGCGCGGCCGGTCGCCGCTGTACATGCTCATCCCGACCTCCCCCCACGTTGGTCATCCCCCCACCAACGGGAGTCGTTCGAGCCCCCCAGCTCGTGCCCTCCCTCCGACCACCCCGCGTCCGCGTCCCCCGGCGTTCGCGGACGTAGGGCCCTACCCCCAAGGAACGGCCCGATGTCCCCCCACGCGTTCTTCAAGCGAGCCCTCAACAGCCCGCGCACCCCCCACCTCACGTCCACCTCCCGCACGACGTCCCCGCGCCGCAGCACCCTGGTCGCCGCCATCGCCCTCTCCGGCTCGCTGCTGGTCAGCTTCCCGGCCACGGCCGGCGCTGACGGCGATGCCCCGACCCCGTCGGCGAACCCGACGGCCGGCGCCCCCACCGAGACGCCCACCGAGACCCCCGCCGACAGCCCCACCGAGAGCCCCACCGAGAGCACGGATCCGAGCGAGAGCCCGGCGCCCGAGCCGCCGTACGTCGAGAGCCCCGGCGAGCCGGTCACCCAGCTGCCCGACCCTGAGCCGTCGACCCCCGAGCAGCCCGTCACGGAGCCGACCCCGGAGGCGAGCGAGGAGACCGCCCCCCAGGCGCAGGCCGAGCCGAAGCAGAAGCCCGAGAAGGCGGCGGCGGACGCCCGCGGCCGGCGGACGACGTACTTCATCTCCGCCAACGGCGCGGACAACAACAACGGCCTGACCCCGCGCACCGCCTTCCGGTCGGTGGACAAGGTTCGTCAGCTCCAGCTCAAGCCCCGGGACCGGGTGATGCTCGAGCGCGGCTCCACCTTCGCCGGTGAGCTCCAGGTCTGGCAGTCCGGCCGCCGCAACGCCCGGATCCGGGTGCTCCCCTACGGCCCCGAGTCGCTGCCGGCACCGCGGGTGACCGGCGAGTGCGTGAACGTCTACGGCAGCTGGGTCGCCGTGGTCGGCATCGTCGCGGACGGCTGCCGGATCGGCGTCTACACCAACGGCGACAACAACGTGCTGCGTCACGTGACCGCCACCCACAACATGCACGGCATCGAGGTCGGCGAGGGTGCGGTGAACACCCGCGTCGTCCGCAACCGCCTCATCGACAACCAGAGGATGGCGCCGAACACCCCGGGCGACTTCGACGACTACGGCGCCGTCGGGATCGTGGTGATGGGTGACCAGACCGAGGTGGCCCACAACGAGATCTCCGGCAGCGTGGCGCCCTCGGCCGACTTCGGCACCGACGGCTCCGCGGTGGAGATCTACGGCGGCCGCGGCACTCGCGTCCACCACAACATCGGCCGCAACAACCGGGCGTTCACCGAGCTCGGCAACAGGCGCTCGGCGAACACGAAGTACTTCTACAACGTCTCGATCTCGTCGGTGAAGTACGCCGAGTTCCTCGTCACCCGCGGGACCAGCGACTACTTCGGCCCGGTCAACGGGACCGTGGCCCGCAACAACACGATCCGGCACACCGGGGTCGGGTCGCAGGGCTTCTGGTGCAACGGCGGCTGCAACGGCAACGTGCTGACGCTGTGGGACAACATCATCGACGTGCGCGGTCGGATCGGGTTCTCCGACGGTCCGCTCCGCGGCGGGCGCAACATCTACTGGGGCGCGCCGGTCGAGCACCGGATGCTCCCCGGTGACCAGGTCGCGGACCCGCAGTTCCGCGACGTCCGGGGTGCGCTCTACGTCAAGGCGACCAGCCCCGCGGTGGACCGGGTGGCGCACCCGCCGATGGGACGCGACGTCGGCGGCCGCCGGGTCCCCACCGACGGCAACGGTGACGGTCGCGCCGCCGCGGACGTCGGTGCCTACGAGACAGCGCGGAGCTGAGCCTGGCACGCCGCACAGACCCCTCGATGGCCCGGACCTACCGCCGGGCGACCTTCGGTCAGCAGCGCTGACCGGCGGAGCGGGCGACAGCCACCACCGCGCCCCTGGAGTTGGGGCTTCAGGGCCGCACCGGTGGTCCCACCGCCCGGCTGGCCGGGTCATCGAGGTCATGGGGGTGTCGGGTGCCGGACCTGGTCGGACCGGTACCCGACGCTCATGAACCACCCGCCCCCTCCGACCAGCCCCACCAGCGACATCAGCTCCATCGCTCGTCGTCCAGGCCCGGGAGTGCTCCCCCGGGCCTTGACAACGTCCGCGGCCAGGAGGATTCTCCTAACTGTGTTAGGAACTCCTCAGAGCGATAGGATCGCTCGGCGTCGAGCGGCGACCCGTCGCGAGATCACGGCCGCCGCCTGGGCCGTGGCCCGCGAGCAGGGCCTCGCCCAGATGTCGCTGCGCGACGTCGCCGACCGGGTGGGGATGCGGGCGCCCTCCCTCTACACGCACGTGGACTCCAAGGCGGCCATCTACGACGCCATGTTCGCCGAGGCCTGGCAGACCTACCTCGAGCTCGTCGAGGCCGACCTGGACCAGATGCCGGAGTCTCCGCGGGGGGTGCTCCGCCGCGGGGCGCACCACTTCTTCGCCTTCGCGGTGGCCGACCTGACCCGCTACCAGCTGATGAACCAGCCCGTGATCCCCGGCTGGGAGCCCAGCCCCGAGGCGTACGCGCCGTCGGTGGCGACCCGTGCCCTGATGGAGCGGCTGCTGACGGCGCGTGGGCTCACCGCCGCGGACATCGACCTGTTCGTCGCGCTGACCGGCGGCCTGGTCAACGCCCAGCTCGCCAACGACCCCGGCGGGGACCGGTGGGGGCGCCTGGTCGACCGCGCGGTCGACATGCTCGCCGACCAGATCGGTCTCGCCCCGGACGACCTCACCGCCCCCACCACGACTCCCCCGACCCAGCCGAACAGCACCACGACCTGACGAGCCACCAGACAGGAGCACCCGCCATGACCACCGTCACCACCACGACCCCGACCGGGTCACGCGCCCGGCCACGGCCCGCGGGCATCGACCACGACACCGCCGGCCGGCTGGCCGAGGCCGAGTACGCCCGCGTCTCCGAGCTGCTCACCCGGCTCCAGCCCGAGCACTGGACCACGCCGACCCGCTGCCCCGGATGGGACGTCCGGGCGATGGCCGGTCACATGCTCGGGATGACCCAGATGGCCGCCTCGCTCGTCGAGTCGATCAAGCAGCAGCGCGCCGCAGCGCGTCGTGCCCGCGTCGAGGGCGGGGAGAACGTCGACGCGCTCACCGCCCTCCAGGTCGAGAAGAACGCTGGGCTGTCGGTCGACGAGCTGGTCGCTGAGCAGGGTCGGCTCGGGCCCAAGGCCGCCCGCGCCCGGCGGCGGAGTCCCGGCTTCGTCCGTCGTCGCCTGCTCTCCGAGCCGCAGCTGGTGGGTGGCGCCGAGGAGTTCTGGACGATGGGGTTCCTGCTGGACGAGATCCTCACCCGGGACCCGTTCATGCACCGGATCGACATCTGCGACGCCACCGGGCTCCCGATCACCCAGACCGCCGATCACGAGGGCGTGATCGTCGACTCCGTGGTGCGCGAGTGGGCCGGGCGGCACGGGAGCCCGTACGACCTCGAGCTGACCGGACCCGCGGGCGGACACTGGTCGCGCGGCACCGCCGAGCGGACCACCCTGGACGCCCTCGAGTTCTGCCGGCAGGTCGGCGGCCGGTCCCCCGCGACGGGGCTGACCCAGACCCAGGTGCCGTTCTGACCCGATCCCCCCGAGCCCCGTCGGCGTCTAGATCCTCTCGACCTGGACCAGGCACTCGTCGTACCCGTCGTCCCACTTCTGCTGGGACAACGGGATCTCGACGAGGACGATCTCGTCGTAGTTCCCGGCGACGCTCAGCTCGGTCGAGCCGGAGCCTCCTGGCGAGCCGTCGTTCTCGACCGCGACCCGCACCGCCAGCGCCTTCCGGCGCCTGGTGTCCCCGTGGACCCGGACACGCGCCTGGACCGCACGCACCGCCGCGTCGTAGGTGCAGGATTCCTGCGCCCGCAACGGCCGCCACACGTTGTCGAAGGCGTCCGTCTCACGGGGCACGCACCCGGTGGCGGTCATGGCGAGCCCCAGCGCGCACAGCAGGCCTGCGAGCCCGGCCGGACCGTTCCCGGGAGCAACCACGTCATCCCCCTGCAGCAGCGGAACGGTCTCGGCGGAGTCACGCCACCGCGCGAGTGACCTCAGCCTAGGGACCGGCGGGCACACCGGGCAACGGTGACCACCGACCCGGGTCTGCGATGCTCCTGCGATGGAGAGCTCACCGCTGCCCGAGACCATGCGAGCCGCGGTGACCACCCGTCACGGCGGACTGGAGGCCATCGACCTGCGAGAGGTGGCGGTGCCCCGGCCCGGGCCGGACGAGGTGCTGATCCGGGTGGCCGCGGCCGGCTGCAACAACACCGACCTGTGGACCAGGGAGGGTTCCTACGGGGTCTCCGGCGACGCCGGCGCGAAGTCCGGGTGGACCGGCCCGATCGACTTCCCCCGGATCCAGGGTGGCGACGCCGCCGGCACGGTCGTGGCCAGCGGCGGCGGCACCGGCGACGCCCTGGTGGGCGCGCGGGTCCTCGTCGACCCGGCCCAGTACGACGGGTCCGGGGACGACGCGCTGGTGGTCGGTGTCCTCGGCAGCGAGCAGGACGGTGGCTTCGCCGAGTACGTCCTGGTCACGGCCGACCGCGCTCACCGCGTCGACGACTCCCCGCTGAGCGACGCCGAGCTCGCTGCGCTGCCGATCGCCTTCGGCACGGCGCTGGGGATGCTCGAGCGCGGACTCGTCCGGGAGGGCCACACCGTGCTCGTCACCGGTTCCTCGGGCAGCGTGGGTCTGGCCGCGGTCCAGCTCGCGGTGGCCCGTGGTGCGCGGGTGGTCGCCGTGTGCAGCACCGACAAGCAGGAAGCGGTGCGCCGCGCCGGCGCCCACGAGACCGTGGACCGGAACCGGGGTGCGGTGCTCCCCGACGCCGCCGCGGCGGCCCCGTCGGGCTTCCACGCCGTCATCGACGTGGTGGCCGGCGCCATGATGGGTCCTGGGCTCGGTCTGCTCCGCCCCGGTGGCCGGTGGGTCGTCGCCGGCGCCCTGGACGGGTACGCCGTCGAGCTCGACATCCGGCGGCTCTACCTCGCCAACCTGTCGCTGGTGGGCTCCACCATGCACACCCCGCGGATCTTCGCCGAGCTGGTGCGCACCGCTCGGCGCGGTGACGTGCGCCCGGTGATCGCCGCCACCTTCCCCCTCGACCAAGTGCCGCAGGCGCAGGAGGAGCTGGCGCGCCGCCGTACGGTCGGCAAGCTCGTCATCACCCCCGACTCCCTCGGCCAGCCCCTAGTCCAAGAGATGCTCCATGGCTCGTCCGATCACCGCGTTGCGCTGGGCCTGCGTGCGGATCCCCTCGATGCCGTACCCCATCAGGATGGTGTCCGGCGTGGTGATGGACGCCCCCACCGGGAAGCCGGAGGAGTCCGAGCGGGTCCAGTCGGTGGAGTTCTCGGCGCTGCCGGGAGGCGCTCCGCTGATCGTCCAGCCGTCGAGGCCGGCCTCGAAGGAGGTGCTGGTGCCGTCGGGCAGGGTCACGTCGTCGAGGAAGACGCCCAGGTTCTGGATCGCCCAGTCGTTGACGTAGCTGAGAGAGACGTCGACCGATGTCCCGGCCCAGGCCGAGAGGTCGACCTCCCACTCGACCCATCCACCGGAGCTGCCCGAGGCCGCGTGCCACTCCCCCGTGGTCCCGGTCGGCAGACAGGTCTGCTCACCGTCCCAGGTGACGTAGTGCTCGAGCTGGGGGTGCAGCTCGGTCCAGCCGCCCGCACAGCTGTCCCCCGGCTCCGTGGTGGTGTGGCCGTTGAGGTCGGGCAGGGTCGTCCAGTCGTCCTGGCCGGGCGTCCGCGCCTCCACGAGGAAGAAGTCCCAGTCCACCTCGGTGTCGTACGACGTCCAGAACCGCAGGGTCTGGTCACCGCCGTTCGGCACCTCGATCGTCTGGCTGAGCCGCTTGTAGGAGACGTCGGCGATCTTGGAGTAGACGTACTGGGAGCCGGAGTGCGGGTCGAACGGCCCGCCGGGCTTGTCCCACTTCGACGACGGCCAGCTCTCGAACAGCGGGAAGTCCGTCACCGGCAGGATCCCGCTCGTCGCGATGAACGACGAGGTGTCGTGCTGGTTGTCGGCGCTGTCACCGCCGTTGAGCGCCCAGTCGAACCCGTCCAGGGGCCGGGCCGTGCCGATGACGTCGAGGGCGTTGCCGTCGCCGTCGAGACCGTCGCCGAGCACGCCGAGATACCCGCCGAACCAGTACTGCAGGACGTCGTTGGTGCCGTCACCCGATCCCCGCAGAGCCAGGCACCGACGCGGGTCCTGCCCCTCGGGCGCCGTGTCGTCGCAGGGCTCGGTCCCAAGAGGGTCGTAGAGCTGGGTGCCGACGTTGCCGGTGTACTGCTCGCCGGCCATGTCGCCGGTGTAGAGCACCCGCCCACCCTCGTTCAGGTAGGCCCGCATCTCGAGCATCTCGTCCATCGCGAGCCGGTCGGCGTTGCCGGGGCCGCGACCCTCGGTGCGGGTGACCACGTCGTCGCCGGGATACCAGATGACCGCGTCGTAGTGCGCCAGCACGCCCAGGTGGTCGGGCGCCGTCCGGCCGCGGGCGTCGACGTCGTACACGTCGGCGGCGATGCCGTTGGCGGCCAACGCAGCGAGGTAGTGGTCCAGGTAGTGCGGACCGGGCTCCTGGGCGGGCGAGGCGCCGGTGTAGTCCTCGGCGGCGACCACCAGCACCCGGTTGCCGGTGTCGGAGAGGACCCGGTAGGTGAAGCTGTCGCTGCGCTTGCCCTTCGCGCGGAACCAGACCCGCACCCGGTCTCCCGGCCGGGTGCCGCGGACCTTTCCGCGCATCTGGCGGTAGTGGACGGCGGGCGGGTCGTAGCGCTCCCCGCCACGCCACTCGTGGGTGCGGCCGGTGCGGGTCCTGCCGCCGTTGATGCGGTACTTGAGCTTCACCTTGCCCAGGCTGCGCTTGGCGAGGACCGCCACCGGCTGGCGGTCGCCGAAGGAGTGCTTGAACGTGAAGTTCGCGCCCGGGATGCCCTCCTTGTACGGGTCATCGCTCTTCAGGTAGAAGGCCTTGGTGCGGATCCCCAGGACGGACTTCGGGTTGGCCGGGGTGCGCGCGGAGCGCGCCACGGAGTCGGCGAACGGGAGGTTCCGCTCGAACTCCGCCTGCACCAAGTCCTCGTCGTCGGGGAACACGAAGCCGCAGCCCTCGCAGCCCTCGGAGAGCTCCGGCGTCCAGGCCAGTGCCCCGGTCCGGTCGTAGGCGTAGTCGTTGGTCTCACCGTTGGTGGCGTAGAGGACGTCCGAGCTGAGACCGGGGTGATAGCCCTCGATGGCCGGGTTGTCGAGGTTCCCCGACAGCGCGTAGCTGATCGGGTCGTCCGGCGAGGGCGTGGCGATCTGCCAGCCCAGACCGTAGAGGAGCCACTCCCCGGCCGAGTGCCAGTTGACCTGGAAGACGAAACCGATCCGGTCGAGCAGGCCCTTCAGGGCGCGGGTCTCCGGCTCCGAGGCCGGACGCGGGCCCCGGTAGGTCTCGCTCGAGGGGATCGACGAGGAGCCCTCCTCGTCGTAGCCCCAGTGGTTGGGGTAGTTGCGGTTCGGGTCGACCCCGTCGCCCACCGAGATCTCGCCGTCGCGATCGTTGTCGCGCAACGTCTTGCGCCACAGTCGCTCGGTGTCGAACGTGTACTGGTAGCCGTCGGGGTTCGCGACCAGGACGAACCACAGCTCGGTCGTCCGGAGCAGCTTGCGGATCTGCTTGTCCTTGGCGCGCCATCCGTCGATGTAGTGGTTCATCAGCCGCCGGTTGACCTCGGTGCTGATCCACTCGCGGGCGTGCTGGGTGGAGCTGTAGAGCACCGCCGGACGGGCACCGTCCCGCTTCCCGCGGGCTCCCCGGGTGAGCTTGATCGCCAGGATCTCGCGGCCCTGGGTGCTGGTGCCCAGCCGCACCAGCTTCGCGATCCGCGGCTGGTCGCGCGCGACGTCGTACATCTGGTCACGGATGCCGCCGGCCTCGTCGTAGGAACGCCACACGGTGTAGCCGTTGACGGCCTGGGCCTCGGCGAACTCCTGGACGGTCTGACCACCCTCGACGCGGGTCAGCTCGAGGTCGACCCCGGCGTCCCGGAGCCGGTCGCGCTGGTCCCGGGTGAGCACCAGGCCCACCTCGAGACCGTCCTCCGCGCGAGCCTGGCCGACGATGTCGAGCCCCTGCTGGGTGAGCAGGTCCAGCTGCTCCGGGGCGACCCGAGCGGTGTAGGCGTCGAGCCGGTCACCGTCCCTGGGCGCCGCTGGAACGGCCTGCGACGGCACCGCTCCGAACGTGGCCGCGATCAACGCGGCGGTGGCGATTCCCACGAAGAGCTGGCGCATCGCGCCCCCTAGATCCCGAGAAGGTGCTTTGCAGAATGCCACCGCCCACCGACACCGGCAAGAGGGCCGTCGAGAACCGACGTCGCGAGGTCCGAGACGCCGGCTTCGGCGACGAACCGGGCTCGGCCGCGAACCGCGGGAACGGGCCGCGGCCGGTCGGACTAGGCTCCTCGGCGTCTGGTGTGTCCCGGGCCTCGACCCGAGACCGCCGTTCGACACCGCGGGCCCCTAGCTCAATGGGCAGAGCAGGAGACTTTTAATCTCTTGGTTGTGGGTTCGAGTCCCACGGGGCCTACCACGTCCGACCGTCGGCGGTCGCGATCTCACAGGTGGACCACAGGTTCGACACGGGCCGCTGCCAGCGTCCACGGACAGGGTGAGGGTGACCGCAACCCGTCGAACGAGGAGCACCTGATGCGCCGCACCACCACTGCCCTGTCCGGACTCGCCGTCGCCGGCGTCGCCGCCGTCGGCTTCGGACTGCCGGCGCTGGCCACCGAGACCCCGACACCCGAGTCCCCGTCGGCCTCCGCCGAGGGCGGCGCGGTCGAGGAGAGCGACCGCGAGCAGTTCCGCGCGGAGCGCCAGGCCGAGCTGGCCGAGCGTCTCGCCGCGGAGCTGGACCTCGACGCCGACGAGGTGAGCGCCGCGCTCGAGACCGTGACGGAGGAGCTGCGCGCCGAGCACGAGGCCGAGCGGCTGGCCCAGCTGGAGGAGCGCCTCGACGAGGCGGTCGCCGAGGGCCGGCTGACCCAGGAGCGAGCAGACGAGCTGCTGGCCGCCGCGGAGGCCGGCGAGCTGCGGGGACTCCGCGGTGGGGGTCCCGGGCACGGCCACCGCGGTCACCGTGGCGGTGGCGGTGGCGGTGGCGGTGGACCCTGGGCCGGCGAGGACGGCACCGAGCTCGCCCCGGAGTCCGACGACAGCACGGACTCCAGCTTCTCCCTCTCCTGACGGACCCCGACGGTCCCGCGTCCAGGGGCCGGGTCGTCGCGGGTCCTGGGTCCTAGGTCCCCGACGGTCCGGGCCCTGCGACCCTGACCCCGCCCGGTTCCGGGCGGCAGGATGGACCCATGAACGCAAGCCCTATCGCTGCCGGCAGGATCGTCATCGGCCACGACGGCTCCGAGCACGCCCGCGAGGCGCTGCTCTGGGCCGCGGAGGCCGCGAGGCTGGAGGGCCGCACGCTGTGCATCGTGCACTCGGTGCTGCCGCCCGAGCCCTCGCTCCAGGCCTACCTCGGTGTCGTCGAGTACGACGCGCTGGTGGCGGCCGGCAAGCTCGAGTCCGCCCGGTCGCCCGTGCTCGAGGAAGCGGTCGAGACCGTCCACGACTCGTTCCCCACCGTCGAGGTGGAGACCCGGCTGCACGTGGAGGACCCCCGGCACACGCTGATCGAGGCCTCCCAGCACGCCCACCTCCTGGTGATGGGCTCCCGGGGACGCGGACCGGTCCGCAGCCTGCTGCTCGGGTCGGTCAGCGTCGCGGTCTCCAAGCACGCCGGCTGCCCCGTGGTGGTGCTCCGGCCGCGCCGGCACACCACCGGCGGCGGCGGCGTCCTGGTCGGGGTGGAGGGCACCGCGGCCTCCGGCCCGGTGCTGGAGTTCGCCTTCCGACAGGCCTCGCTACGCGGCCAGAAGCTCACCGCCATGCACTGCTTCTGGGACGTCCTGGGCGCCACCGCCGGCGCCCACCGGGTCTCGGCCACCGAGGCCGGGCTGGAGGAGCAGCACCTGATCCTCGCGGAGGCGATCGCCGGCATGCGCGAGAAGTTCCCCGACGTGGAGACCGAGCTCGACCTGGCTCGTGGCCTGGTCGACGAGGTGCTCGTGGGCGCCGGCAAGGACAAGGACCTGATCGTGGTCGGGGGACACGATCCCAGCTCGTTGTCCTTCCTGCTCTACGGCTCGGTCTCCACCTCGGTCCTCGAGCACGCCACCTGCCCGGTGGCCGTCGTCCGGCCGCACGGCGAGGACGCCGCGAACGCCTGAGCGGCCGCACCCGGTACGGGGCCGCGGCGACTCTTCCCGGTCCGGGCTCACGCCCGGTCCGGCACCGCCCACCCCATCCGGGTGCCGCCGCCGGGTTCCGCGGTCACGTCGCAGCGACCGCCGTAGCGGGCGGCGCGCTGGCGCATGTTGCCCAGGCCGCTGCCGACGGTCTCCCCCGACGTGCCGACACCGTCGTCGACCACGGTCAGCACGATCTCGGGTCCCGCGGACAGCGTCACCTCGACGGACGTGGCCTCGGCGTGCCGGACGACGTTGGAGAGGGCCTCGTTGAGGACCGCCAGGACGTCGGCGGCCAGGTCCGGCCCGATCCGGCTGCGCACCGCGCCCTCGAACCGCAGCGACGGACGGAATCCCAACGAGTCCCGCACCCGGTCCACGATCCGGGTGACCTCGGACTGGACGTCGGTGGCCTCGTCCGGCGACCCCAGCGCGAAGATCGCCCGTCGGATCTCCTTGATCGTCTCGTCCAGGTCGTCCACGGCCCGCTCCAGCCGCTCCGCCACGTCGGGCCTGTCGACCATCCGGCTGGCCCCCTGGAGGCCGAGCCCGACGGCGAAGAGCCGCTGGATCACCAGGTCGTGCAGGTCACGACCGATCCGGTCGCGGTCCTCGAAGACCGCCAGTCGTTGCTGGTCCTCCTGGACCTTGGTGGCCTGCAGCGCGAGGGCCACCCGTTCGGCGAAGATGCTCGGCATCGCCGACGGGACGTCCGCCGCCTGACCGGCTCGTCCGCGCTCCCAGGCCAGGCACAGCACCCCGGCGAGCCCGGTGGTGTTCGCCAGCCGAACCAGGATCGCCGAGTGTTCCGCCGCCGCCGATCCCACCGGCAGGTGCCCCTCGAGATCCGCCCGCAGGATCGGCTCGCCGCTGGCCAGCACGTGGTCGGCGGTGGCGGCGGACAGGGTCAGCTCGGCAAGGTCCACGGGTCGGGCCGGGTCGCCGCTGACCGCCTCCACGGTCCAGTCCTCGCCGGCTCGCCGCGACATCACCCAGCCCAGGTCCGCCCCGGCGAGCTCGCGCGCCGCGGTGGCCACGGCGACCATCGCCTCGGGGCCGTCGACCGAGGCCGAGAGTCGGGCGCTCAGCTCCGCGGTCACCGCCAACCAGCGCTCCCGCAGCGCCGACTCGGCATGCAACCGGGCGTTCTCGATGGCGACGCCGGCCGCCGCTGCCAGCGCGACCACGATCTGCTCGTCGTGCTCGGAGAACTCGCCCCCACCCCGTTTCTCGGTCAGGTAGAGGTTGCCGAAGACCCGGCCCCGGACCCGGACCGGCACCCCGAGGAAGGAGCGCATCGGTGGGTGGTGGTCGGGGAAGCCGTACGACGCGGGGTGCTCGGCGATGTCGCGCAGCCGCAGCGGCTCGGGCCGATCGATGATCAGGCCCAGCAGGCCGTGACCGACCGGAAGGTTGCCGATCACCCGGGCCTGCTCGGGTGAGACCCCGTGGTGGATGAACGTCCGCAGCGGCTGGTCACCCGTCCCGCCCAGCACCCCCAGCGCGGCGTACTCGGCGTCGGCCAGGTCGCTGGCGATGTCGACGATCCGCGCCAGCAGCTCGTCCAGCCCGAGGTCGGCCGCCAGGGTGACCACGGCGTCGAGCAGCAGCTGCCAGCGGGCGCGGTCCTCCAGCACCGACTCCACCCGGCCGAGCACCTCGCGCAGCAGCTCGTCCAGTCCGACGCCCGCCAGCGCACCCGGCTGCTCCCGGTCCGGTCCGGACGTCGCGGATCCCATGCCACCCCCTCCCGGCCAGCGCAGCTGACCCCCGGTCGCCACGCTAGCAACGCCGCCGGCCCCCGGGCACCCGCCCGTGGGGACCAAGGTCCCCAGGAGTCCGGGACGTAGGCCACCGGACGCGGACCTCGGCGAGGTCGATGCTGGAAGAACCGGACACGAACCGGCCGAGGCGGGAGGGAGAGCCATGCGCAGCATGATGTGGCTGGGCGGCCGCCTGGTGGACCTCGACCCGGATGAGGCCTGGCGGCTGCTCCCCCGACAGACCATCGGCCGCCTCGCCTGGCAGGGCGCCGACGGCATCTCGGTGACACCGCTGAACTACGTCGTCGCCGACGACACGATCTGGCTGCGGGTCGCGGCGTACTCCGCCATGGCCCGGGAGGCCCGGGACCAGCAGGTGGCCTTCCAGGTCGACGACATCGACGAGGGCACCCGCTCCGGCTGGAGCGTCCTGGTCCGTGGCACCGCCCGGACCGTCTACGGCATCGAGGTTCCCGGCATCCCGCCCGTGGTCGAGGTGTGGCCGGAAGGCATCCGCGCACTCCAGGTCGCCGTGGAGCCGCACCAGGTCACCGGACGGCGACTCCTCGGGAGCTGACCCGGGTCGCTGCCGGTGCGCGTCAGGGTCGGCGGGGGGTCTCCCGGTGCCCTTCCCGGGGGGACGCCGGACGGCCCTCGGGGTGCCGCCGTGCGGCGAGGATCGCGGCCTGGGTGCGACTCTCCACCCCGAGCTTGGCGAGCAGCGAGGAGACGTAGTTCTTCACCGTCTTCTCGGCCAGGCCCATCGTGCCGGCGATCCGGCGGTTGGTCAGCCCCTCACCGATCAGCTCGAGGATCCGCGCCTCCTGCGGGGTCAGCTCCTCGGGTCCCCGGTCCGGCCGCTGCTCGCCGGCGCGCAGCCGCTCGAGCACCTGCCGGGTGACAGCCGGGTCGAGCATCGACTGGCCGGCCGCGACACGGCGGATCGTGTCGACGAGGTCGGAGCCGCCGACCTGCTTGAGCAGGTAGCCCGCGGCGCCGGCCATGATCGCCGCGAACAGCGCCTCGTCGTCGTCGTAGGAGGTGAGGATCAGCACCGCGATCGTCTCGTCGCGCGAGCGCACCTCCCGGCACACGTCGATGCCGGATCCGTCCGGCAGCCGACCGTCCAGGATCGCCACGTGCGGACGCAGCGCCGGGATCCTGGCCGTGGCCTCGCGCGCCAGGCCCGACTCACCGACCACCTCGATGTCGCCCTCGCCCTCGAGCAGCTCGCGGATACCGCGTCGCACGATCTCGTGGTCGTCGAGGAGGAAGACCCGGATCGGGGCTGGGGTGCCGTCGGTCGACGTCGGGGAGGCCACCACCCCAATCTAGACCGGCGCCGGGGTGGCCTCAGGCAGCGGCGCGCTCCCGGCCCTGACCGCGGTCCCGGGCCTCCCAGCACCCCGGCGAGCAGACCATCCCGACCTCGTCGACAGGAACGGCCCGGCAGTGGCAGCAGCAGCGGCGGCGGGCGAGGCTCGTGACGACCCACGACCCCAGGCGTCGTGTCATGGCTGGCTCCTTGCGTTCGTTGGCCCGGCGGTCGGTGAGGTCGGTGCGGTCGGTGCGGTCTGGGCCTTGGTCGCCTCTACCCGACGCATCCACGGCCCACACCTCGCGGCCCTGATCGGGCCGTCGTGGACTGGACCGGGCACCGGAGCGGTCCCGGGGGCATCCTGAGCGCCGATCGGGGCACCGGGCAGGGGTGAGCTCCCCGGACACGCCCGCCCCTGACGACCTCGCCCCGCACGTCCTCGTGCTCTTCGGCGCCACCGGCGACCTGGCCGGCCGCAAGCTGTTCCCCGGCCTGTACCGGCTGGCTGCTGCGGGCCGGATGCCCACGGACTTCGCCGTGATCGGGTCGGGGCGACACTCCCCCGGCACCGACGAGGAGTTCCGGGAGCAGGTCCGCTCCTGGCTCGGCGAGGCGCTCGAGGACGCAGGCGACCTCGACGAGGAGGTGGTGGGCGACCTGCTGGCCAGGATCAGCTTCCAGACCTCCGACTCCGACGACGGCGCCGATCTCACCGCCGCCGTGCAGGAGGCGGAGCAGCGGATCGCCGGGTCGGACGGAGCGGACGGAGCGGACTCGCTGGAGGGGGTGCGTCGACTGCTGTACCTCTCGGTGCCCCCGGCCGCGATGGAGCCGATGATCGGGATGCTCGGGCGCGAAGGGCTCACCGAGCGCGCGCGGCTGGTCGTCGAGAAGCCGTTCGGCCAGGACCTGGAGTCCTCGCGCAGCCTCGATGCCGCCTTGAAGGAGGTGGTCGAGGAGGACCAGGTCTTCCGGATCGACCACTTCATCGGCAAGGAGGCGGTGCAGAACATCCTGGCGCTGCGGTTCGCCAACCGACTCCTGGAGCCGGCGTGGAACCGCAGCCACCTGGCCTCCGTGCAGATCGACGTGCCTGAGGACCTCGGCCTGGAGGGGCGCGGCTCGTTCTACGAGTCGACCGGCTGCCTGCGCGACATGGTCTCCACCCACCTGTGCCAGCTGCTGGGCTTCGTGGCGCTGGAGGACCCCGGCGCCTTCGAGGAGGGCGCGCTCCGGGACGCCAAGTCCGCGGTCTTCGCTGCGATGCGACCGCTGGACCCCTCCCGGGTCGTGTTCGGACAGTTCGCCGGCTACCGCGACGACGAGGACGTCGACGACGACTCCGAGGTGGAGACGTTCGTGGCGGCCGAGGTGTACGTCGACAACGACCGCTGGCGTGACGTGCCGTTCTACCTGCGCACCGGCAAGGCCCTGGCCGAGGGCCGCCGGGTGATCACCCTGCGCTTCCGCGAGCCCGACTGCTCCTGGCTGGCGCCACCCGCCGAGGAGGACCCCGTCAGCCCGCACGAGCTGGTGCTGGAGCTGACCGACTACCCCCGGGTCAGCGTCGAGGTCCGTACCAAGCGACCCGGGCCGGACCTGGAGCTCACCGGCGCGACCCTGCACCTCGACGTGGCCACCGATGCCGACGAGTCCGCCGACGACGAGGAGCCGCTGGAGGCCTACGAGCGGTTGCTGCTCGATGTGCTGCGCGGCGACCGGACCCTGTTCACCCGCTCCGACGAGGTCGACCGGCTCTGGCAGGTCTGCCAGCCCGTGCTGGACGACCGGCCCCGGGTGCACGGCTACGAGCAGGGCTCGTGGGGCCCGGAGGCAGCGCTGCAGCTGCCCGCCGGCGGCTGGCGGCTGGGGCGATGACGGGACCGGTGAGGGACCGGTGACCGGTCCGCGGCACGACGGCCACCCGCCGATCGCCGACCACGGGCTGATCGGCGACCTGCGTACCTGCGCCCTGGTGGGCGCCGACGCGACCATCGACTGGTTCTGTGCCGGTCGCTTCGACTCCCCCAGCGTCTTCGGCGCGCTGCTGGACCCCGACCGCGGGGGGTCCTGGCGGTTGGAGCCGGTCGACGGCGCGCCGACCACCCACCAGTTCTACTTCCCGGAGTCCGCGATCCTCGTCACCCGGTTCCTCACCGAGGACGGGGTGGCCGAGGTGCACGACTTCATGCCCGTGGTCCGCAGCCACGACGCCGACCACCGGCAGCGGATCGTCCGTCGGGTCACCGCCGTCCGCGGGTGCATCCGGGTGCGGACGCTGCTGGCCGCCCGGCCCGACTACGGCCGGGCGCACCCGGAGACCGAGGAGGTCGACGGCGGCGTGCTCATCACCGGAGGCGGTGTCCGGCTCGCCCTGACCGCCACGGTGCCGCTGGACCTCGAGGACGGGTCGGTCTCCGCCGAGGTCCTGCTGGACAGCGGCGACGAGGCGCTGTTCGTGCTCCAGGTGCTCGACGAGGGCGCCGAGCCGGACCCCGGGGACTGCACCGACACCAACCACCTCTTCGACCAGACGGCGGCGTTCTGGCGCGGGTGGCTCGCGCAGTCGACGTACGCCGGACGGTGGCGGGAGACGGTGAACCGCTCCGCGCTGACCCTCAAGCTGCTCACCCACGAGCCCACCGGCGCCATCATCGCCGCGCCCACCACCAGCCTGCCGGAGCAGATCGGCGGCGGTCGCAACTGGGACTACCGCTTCGTGTGGATCCGCGACGCCGCGTTCAGCCTCTACGCGCTGCTGCGGTTGGGCTTCACCGACGAGGCCGCCGCGTTCATGGAGTGGCTCTCGGAGCGGATGGGCGACCGCGAGCACGCCGACGACGATCTCGGTCCGCTCCGGGTGCTCTACGACATCGACGGCAACGTGCCCGAGGAGGAGGCCGAGCTCGACCACCTCGCCGGGTACGCCGGCTCCCGGCCCGTCCGGGTCGGGAACGCCGCCGTGGCCCAGCTGCAGCTGGACATCTACGGCGAGCTCATCGACTCGGTCTACCTGTTCAACAAGTACGGGCCGGGGATCAGCCACGACGCCTGGTCCGACCTGCTGCGGCTGCTCGACTGGGTGATCGCGAACTGGGAGCGCGACGACGCCGGCATGTGGGAGCTGCGGGAGGAGCCGCGCGCACACACCACGTCACGGTTGATGTGCTGGGTCGCGATCGAGCGGATGATGCGGATCGCGCGACAACGTGGCCTGCCCGGCGAGCTGGCCTCGTGGGCCGAGCACCGGGACGCGATCTACCGGCGGATCATGGAGCACAGCTGGGACGCCGAGGTGGGTGCCTTCATGCAGTCCGAGGGGGCCGACACCCTGGACGCCGGGGTGCTGCTGATGCCGCTGGTCAAGTTCGTCGCCCCCAACGACCCCCGGTTCGCCTCCACCCTGGCTGCGATCGAGGAGCGACTGGTCAGCGACAGCCTGGTCTTTCGCTACGACCTGACCGAGACCGACGACGGCCTGGACGGCCCGGAGGGCACCTTCTCGCTGTGCTCCTTCTGGTACGTCGAGGCGCTGACCCGGCTGGGCCGGCTCGACGAGGCTCGGTTGGCGCTGGAGAAGATGTTCACCTACGCCAACCACCTGGGCCTCTACGCCGAGCAGGTCGGCCTGACCGGCGAGCAGCTCGGCAACTTCCCGCAGGCGTTCACCCACCTGAGCCTGATCAGCGCCGCGATGAACCTGGACCGCGCGCTGGGGTGACCGCGCGTCCTGCCCGTCAGTGGGAGGCGTCCATGGTGACCGCGAGCACGGTGGTGTCGTCGTCGGCGACGCCGGGGACGGCGGCCAGCAGCCGGTCGACCCAGGCCGAGAGACCGTCGGCGGGGTCGGTGGCCGAGGCTCGGCTGCGGAGCAGCTCGACCGAGTCCTGCAGGTCCACGCCTCGACGCTCGATGAGCCCGTCGGTGTAGAGCAGCAGGGTGGTGTCCGGCCGCAGCTTCATCCGCAGGCCGGTCGAGGTTCCCCAGCCGATGCCGAGCAGGGGACGGCCCGGCACCTCCAGCGCCTCGGCGTGACCCTGCCGGACCAGCAACGGCGGCAGGTGGCCTGCGCTCGCCAGCTCGATCTCACCGGTCGCCGGGTCGGCGGCCGCGATGACAGCCGTGGCCAGCGTCTGGTCGAAGAGCACCGAGAGCAGCGCGTCGAGGTGGTCGAGGGCGTCCGCGGGCGGGTCGCCGGCGAACAGGTAGGCACGCAGGGCGGTCCGCACCTGGGTCATCGCCCCGGCCGCGGCCACCCCGTGCCCGGCCACGTCGCCGACCACCATCGCGATCCGACCGTCGGGGAGCGTGAAGGAGTCCCACCAGTCCCCGCCCAGCTGGTAGGTGGAGGCGGGCAGGTAGCGGGCGGTCATCTCGACACCGGGGAACTGCGGCACCGTGTCCCGGACGACCTGGCGCTGCAGCGACTCGGCCACCGCGATCTGCTCGCGCGAACGCAGCAGCATCACCCCGGTCAGGTGCCGGTCCAGCGCATCGGCGGCGTCCAGCTGCCAGTCGGTCCACGGCAGGCTGTGCCGGCGTACCACCTCGCGCCACTTGTCGAAGGAGCGCCGCGGGCTCAGCCGGATGTCCGGCCCCTCGTCGGCAGCGAGCTGCTTGTTGCGCGGGTCGCCGCCCCAGTCGACGACCTGCTCCTGCTCCGGCCGCAGCCACAGGATCCACCGCTCCTGCGACGGCCCGACGCACAGGGCGCCCGCCGCCGTCGCGGCCACGTCGGCCAGGTCGGGGTGCAACCCCGCGACGTGGTGGGTGGCCGCCGGTGCACCGTCGGGGCGCAGCAGGTGCTGGGCGATGCGGCGCAGCGTCCGCGCCCCCGGCACCTGGCCTGCGGTCATCACCAGTCCCTCGTGGCAGATCGCGACACCGGCGGCGTCCACCAGACCCATCAGCCCAGGGTCCCCGACCGCGGTCTGGAGCGGGGAGGACGAGGACGAGGAGACCCGTGCGGTGATCTGGGCCAACACCGCCTGGGCCGCCAGGGCGGCCTCGCGGGCGTCGGCGCGCTCGCGGTCGGCCACCTCCTGCGAGGCGACCTGGCCGAGGAACTCCGCGGCCGACCGGGCGTCCAGGCTGGGCCGGTGCGGACCGGCGTAGTGGTGGCACGCGACCAGCCCCCACAGCGCTCCTCGATGACCAGCGAGACCGACATCGACGCGGTCACGCCCATGTTGGACAGGTACTCGAGGTGGATCGGCGAGACGCTGCGCAGCGCGGCGTGCGACAGGTCGAGCGGCGTCGCCGGTGTCGGGGTCGGCCACCGGGTGCAGCGGCACCGGCTGGTAGGTCGACGTCGGCGATGAGCCGGGTCCAGTTGACGGTGTAGAGCCGTCGGGCCTGGGCCGGGATGTCGGTGGCCGGGTAGTGCAGCCCGAGGAACGGGTTCAGGTCGTCGCGGCGTCTCCTCGGCGATCACCTCGCCGTTCCACTGCGTCGTCGAACCGGTAGACCATCACCCGGTCGAAGCCGCGTCAGGCGCCGGATCTCGTCGGCCAGCTGGTCGCTGAGCTCCGCCACGGACCCGGCGGCCGCCAGCCGCGCCATCGCACCGCGGGCGGACTGGTACGACATCGCCACCTCGCCGCTGGTGCCGGAGGGCTCGAGCTCGACCACCACCCGCTCACCGGACCAGTGCACGTCGACGTCGACCCGCCGACCGGCCAGCGATCCGCGCTGACCGTCCCCGACCGGCGGCAACCTCAGCACCAGGGGGTCCCCGACCACCCGGGACCGGGCCCGCTCCTCGACGACGGCAGCCACCGGCTCCCCGACGAACCGGGCCAGCGGAGCACCGACGGCCTCGGCGAGCGGGACACCGAGCAGCTCCTCGACGTTGGTGGAGACCATCATGGTCCTCGACGGCGACCGGTCCTCGTCGGCGGCCAACGCCAGCAGCACGCCGTGCGGCTGGATCGCCCCCGGGACGTGGATCGGCTCCCGGTCGCAGGTGGTGAGGTCCGCCGGCTCGTAGGCAGGGGTGTGCAGCGCGCGTTGCAACGCTCACCCCCTCGACGGTCGTCCGCCAGCGCGGCACCAGTCGACCATGACCCGCCGGAGACCCGCCACCCTAGAGTGTCTGGACCCCGCCGCGGCCCTGTGCGGAGGTCGCGGTGCCGTGCACCACGAGGTCGGCCAGCGCCCGGTAGGCCTCGGCGTCGTCGAGGCCGGTCGCCCTGCCGACGGTGCCGCTCTGGATGGCCGCCATCACCTGGGCCACCGCCACCCCGGTGAAACCGGCGTCCACGGGACGCAGCGACCCCGCGGCGACGCCGGCCGCGACCAGCTCCTGCACCCGCTGCGCGGCGTACCGCGTGTTCTCGCCGTAGACCGCCCCGGCCGGCGGGAACGTCTGGAGGTCCCGGTGGAAGCGGGGGGTCGCCGGCTCCAGCTCCTCGGCGACCGCGGTGAGGTAGACGGCCAGCCGGTCGGCCGGGTCGTCGGCGGCGGCCACCCGGGCCTCGATGCGTTCCGCGGCCCGGCGGAAGTAGCTGCGGACCGCGCTCACCACGATCTGCTCCTTGCTGGCGGCGACCAGGTACAGCGTGCTCCGCGAGCAGCTGAGCCGTGCGGCCAGGTCCCCGACGCCGAAGTCCGCGAAGCCCTCGGCCAGGAAGAGCTCGATGAGCTGGTCGAGCACCCGGGCCCGCCGTGCACCTCGCCGTGCCGACCCGGTCACCTGCCGGTGCTCACCCGGTTGACCCTGCGTCACGCGGCCCTCCCTTACCCCGATGGTGAATTGAGTACTGGATAGAGTACTCTGGTACTCATTCCAGTTTCCACCGACACCCCGGAGGTCCGATGCCCGCCACCCGTGTGATGCCCACCGACGAGGCGACCGACCTGATCGGCCTGGTCCGGGACCTGGTTCAGGGCGAGCTGGCACCCCGGGCGGCCGAGGCCGAGGCGACCGAGACGTTCCCCCGGGACGTCTTCCGCACCCTGGGCAGCGCCGGGATCCTCGGACTGCCCTACGACGAGCAGTACGGCGGCGGCGGGCAGCCCTACGAGGTGTACCTCCAGGTGCTCGAGGAGATCGCCGCGACCTGGTCCAGCGTCGGGGTGGGAGTCTCGGTGCACGCCCTGAGCTGCTTCGGCCTCGCCACCGCGGGCACCGAGGAGCAGCGGCAGCGGTGGCTGCCGGACATGCTCGGCGGCGAGCTGCTCGGCGCCTACTGCCTCTCCGAGCCGCATGCCGGCTCCGACCCGGCGGCGATGCGCACCCGGGCCCGCCGCGACGGTGACGAGTACGTCCTGGACGGCGCGAAGGCCTGGACCACCCACGGCGGGCACGCCGACTTCTACAAGGTGATGGCCCGCACCGCCGACGACCGCAACGGCATCTCCTGCTTCCTGGTCCCGGCCGACACCCCGGGGCTCAGCGCGGACGCCCCCGAGCGGAAGATGGGCCTGACCGGCAGCGCGACCGCGACGATGCGGTTCGACGGGGTGCGCATCCCCGTGGAGCGTCGCCTCGGCGAGGAGGGCGAGGGCCTGAAGATCGCGTTGGCCGGTCTCGACGCCGGCCGGCTGGGGATCGCCGCGGTGGCGACCGGGCTGGCGCAGGGCGCCCTGGACCTGGCGGTCTCCTACGCCCAGGACCGGGAGACGTTCGGCGAGCGGATCATCGACCACCAGGGACTCTCGTTCCTGCTCGCCGACATGGCGGCTGCGGTGATGTCCGCGCGCGCGACGTACCTCGACGCGGCCCGGCTCAAGGACCGCGGCCTGCCCTACGGCACCGCGGCGAGCGTCGCCAAGCTGGTCTGCACCGACAACGCGATGCGGGTCACCACCGACGCGGTCCAGGTGCTGGGGGGCTACGGCTACACCCGGGACTTCCCGGTCGAGCGGTACATGCGCGAGGCCAAGGTCATGCAGATCTTCGAGGGCACCAACCAGATCCAGCGGATGGTCATCGGCCGCGCGCTGGACAAGAGCCCCGGCGGCAGCGTCACCACCGCCCCCTGACTCGCGCCCCCGCTCGTTCCCCGGGGTCGTGTGCCTGGCGACGCGTCCCAGCGCGTCCCGACGGCACACGACCCCAGGGGGCTAGTCAGTTCTGCCGAATCGCCGCGCCGCGCCGCCCGCTGGCCTATTTTTTCCCCATGGCCCCTGCTGACGTCTCCGGCGGCCCCGACGCCGGAGAGGACCTCTTCGACCGGTGGTTGGCGCACCGCGCCCAGGCGCCGGCGCGGGTCCCGGAGCAGGCCCCGGACCAGGTCCCGGTCATCGCGGAGGCCCCACCCTCCGCCGCCGTCGCGCCCCCCGTTCCCGAGCCGACGTCCGCGCCGGTCGACTCCCCGGCCGACGCTGACACCGAGGGTGCCCCCCTCGACTCGCCGACGGCCGTCACCCGCGGCACCGCCGCCGCCCCTCGCGATGACGTCCCCGAAGCCGCTACCGAAGCCGTTCCCGGAGCCACCCGGCCCGCCGGGCACCGGTCCCCCGACCGGGGCCGCACCCGACGAGCCCGCCGACCCCGACGGCCTGCGCCGGCCCGGGACCACGAGCGCGACGCGATCCTGGCGGCGCTGCGCCCCGAGGCGGACCCGCGGCGACACCCGCGCGCGACACCGCCCGCCCCGGAGGACGACGGAGGCATCCCGCTCCACCTCGACTTCACGGTCCGCCGTGGCGTCCAGCGCACGATCAACATCGTGCTGATGCTGACCCTCGCGGCCACCGGTGCCGCGGCGTACGTCGCCTACGCCGACCGCACCGAGACCACGATCGCGACCGCGACGGCGCTGGGCGCGCTGACTGTCTTCGTGTGGGCGGTCCGGGCGTCGACCTCTCCGACCAGGATCAGCCTGACCGGGGGTCGCCTGGAGATCCACCGCAACGGCGGACGCCACCTGTTCGACCTCACCAACCCCGCGCTGCCCGTCGAGGAGATCGGCAGCCCCGGGGACCGACGCTGGCGGGTCCACTTCGTCCGGCGCGGGATGGACCCCTTCGTGGTCGACTCCTCGATGGTCGACCCGCACGAGTTCAGCCGTGCACTGGACCACTATCGGCCGCGACGGTCCTGATCCAGTAGCGCCGCTTGCCCTGGCGCACGTCCTCCAGCCGACCCCCGGCAGCCTCGATGGTGCGACGCGAGGCCACGTTGTCGTCGTCGCAGGTCACCAGCACCTGCTCGAGCCCGGCCGCGGCCGCCTCGACCACCGCCAGGGCCAGCGCACGGGTCGCGTGCCCCTGGCCTCGCCGAGCCGGTCGCACCGAGTACCCGATGTGGCCGCCCTCCTCCAGCAACCACTCCGTGAGCCGCAGCCGCAGCGCCAGGAAGCCCACCACCACCTCCGGGGAGGTGTCCTCGACGATCCAGTAGTACCGGCAGGGCACCCGGCCGGGCTCGAGGACCGCATCCGGGTCGGCGTACCGGAGCCGGTCGGCGATGAACGTCTCGAACGAGGTCCGGTCCAGGTCGACGGGCTCGGGACCGTTGCCCGAACCGTGCGGGAACTCCGCGCCGAAGTCCACCAGGGTCTCGACCCACGAGTCGTACCAGCGCACGTCGGGGACGACCAGCCGCGTCATCCTCGCTCCGTCCCCACGGGCAGGGCGGGTCAGCCCACCCGGGCGCCGCGCTCCCGGGTGTCGGTCAGTCGGGCCTCCTCGGCCGCCTTCGCCTCGAGCTCGGAGCGTCGGGTGGTCTCCAGCAGCTCCCGGGCCGCCTCGTAGGCGTTCGGGTCGGAGACCAGGTCGCTGGCACCACCGCGCAACCTCGCCAGGGCGCTGCGCGCGAAGATCTGCTGCTCGGTGGTGGTCCGCTCGGCCCGACCGCGGCCGAGGAACGAGACGAACCAGTGCAGGACGGCGGTCAGCCGGTTCTTGAAGCCGGTGATGTAGACGAGGTGCACCACGAGCCACATCAGCCAGGCGATCACCCCGGTCAGCCGGAGCTTGCCGACCATCGCGACCGCCCGGAAGCGGCTGATGATGGCCATCGAGCCCTTGTCGAAGTACTTGAAGGGCTTCTGGGCGGGCTTGCCCTTGAGCCGACCCTCGATCTCCTTGGCGGCGTACTTGGCTCCCTGGATGGCCACCTGGGCGACGCCGGGGAGGTTGTCCAGCGCGATCATGTCGCCGACGACGAAGACCTCCGGGTGACCCGGCAGCGTGAGGTCAGGGTTGACGCCGATCCGGCCGGCCCGGTCCAGCGGCGCGCCGGTCTGCTCGGACAGGGTTCGCCCCAGCGGGCTCGCCTGAACGCCGGCGGCCCAGATCTTGCAGACACTCTCGATCGTCTCGGTGCGGTCGTCCTTGAACTTCATGGTGAGGCCGTTCTCGTCGACATCGGTCACCATGGCGCCCAGGATCACCTCCACGCCGAGCTTCTCCATCTCCCGCTGCGCCTTCTCGCCGAGCTTCTTGCCGAACGGTGGCAGCACCTGCGGGGCCGCGTCGACGAGCACCACGCGAGCGTGCCGGGTGTTGATCGCCCGGAAGTCGTGGCGCAGGGTGCGGTGGGCGAGCTCGGCGATCTGTCCCGCCATCTCCACCCCGGTCGGGCCGGCCCCGACGACCACGAAGGTGAGCAGCCGGTCGACGTTCTCTCCGCGCAGAGCCCCGAGCTCGGCCATCTCGAAGGCGCCGAAGATCCGGCCGCGCAGCTCCAGGGCGTCGTCGATGCTCTTCATCCCGGGCGCGTACTCCGCGAACTGGTCGTTGCCGAAGTACGACTGTCCGGCACCGGCGGCCACGATGAGGGAGTCGTACGACGTCCTCAGCGTCCGGCCCAGCACCTGGTGGGTCACGGTCTGCTGGGTCAGGTCGATCGAGGTGACCTCGCCGAGCAGGACCTGCGCGTTCTTCTGGGACGCCAGGACCTCGCGGGTGGGCGGTGCGATCTCGCCCTGGGAGAGGATGCCGGTCGCCACCTGGTAGAGCAGCGGCTGGAAGAGGTGGTGGGTGGTCTTGGCCACCATCGTCACGTCGACGTCGGCACGCTTCAACGCCTTGGCGGCGAACAGACCGCCGAAGCCCGATCCGACGATGACCACCCGGTGACGGTCGCTGGTGGTGGTGGACGCGGATTGTGTCTCGCTCATGCAGGCCATCCTCCTCGTACGACGGGGCCGGTCAGACTCCGGGCTCCATTCTTCCGCGTGCCGCGGCACGCTGGCCAGTCAGGTACCCAGCGCTCGGACGCCCGTGGACAGCGCCGCGCTCCAGGTTTGCTGCCGGAGGCCGCCGGGTAGACCACGGGGGTAGTGAAAGACCGCCACCTTCGCTCTGGAGTCGCCCAGTGCCGTTGAACCGGCCAGCCCTGTCCCTGGGCCCGGGGCCCGGCGGCGTGCAGGATGCACGCCGGTGGGTGGTCGAGGCCTGCCGGGACATCGGCCGCCCGGACCTGGAGGACTGCGCGGAGCTGGGCGTCTCCGAGCTCGTGACGAACGCGCTCCTGCATGCCCAGCCGCCGATCCAGCTCGGCCTGCGGGGCACCCCGGGGCATCCCCGGGTGGAGGTCCGGGACGGCTCCACGGACCGTCCGGTGCTGCCCACCGAGCTGATCTCCCACGACGACGACGGCCTGCTGCTCACGTTCGGCCGCGGGCTCGGCATCGTGGCCCGCAGCGCGACGGCCTGGGGTGCCGACATCGATGCCGACGGCAAGGTCGTGTGGTTCACCCCGGCCGCGGGGTTCGGCGCTGACGCCGTCAGGGGCATCATCACCGGCGCAGCCGGCTCCGAGGACGACCCTCGTGGACCGCTCAGCGACCCGGTCCGGGTCCGGTTGGCCGGCGTCCCGGTCTCGGCGTACCTCGCCTTCCAGCGGCACGTCCGGGAGATCCGCCGGGAGGTGCGGCTGCTCTCGCTGGCCCACCGAGGCGACTACCCGGTGGCCGAGACACTCTCCGACCACTTCGCCGGGCTGGACCGTCAGCTGCGCGAGAGTATGGGCATGGACCAGATCGAGATCGCCCTGGCGCAGAACCGGGAGACCACCGACATCGAGGTCGTCGTGCCCCGTTCGACCACGACCTGGATGAGGCGGCTCCTGGAGCTGTTGGACCTGGCCGACGAGTTCTGCCGTGACCAGCGGCTCCTCTCGCTCTCCCGCACCGAGTCGCAGCACCGTTTTCAGCAGTGGTTCCTCGAGGAGTTCGTCCGCCAGGGTGGCGATGCCGAGCCACGCGCCTGGCCGCCGCAGGGTTCACGGACTGTGTGCCACTCCTTGTGACCTCGACGCCGCGGCTGGTGGCCGCGGTGGCGCTCGGCGCTGCGGTGGGGGGTGTCCTCCGATGGGCGCTGGGCCTCTGGCTCCCGGTGGCCGACGGTTTCCCGTGGACCACCTTCGCCGTCAACGTCACGGGCTGCCTGCTCCTCGCCGGGCTCCCCTCGGTGCGCCTGGTGCGAGACCGGCATGCGCTGGCGGTGGGGTTGGGTCCCGGTCTGCTGGGTGGCTTCACCACGCTCTCGGCGACCTCGGAGCAGGCCAGGGCGCTCATCGACGCCGATCGCACCCCGGTGGCCGCGGCGTACCTGATCGGCACGTTGCTGGCCGGCCTGCTCGCCGTCACCGTGGCCGAGCGGTGGTCGCGTCCCGCGGAGCAGCAGGAGTTCGCCGACGAGGACGGTGACCGGTGACCGCGGCACTCGTCGCACTGGGCGCCGCGGTCGGGGCGGTGGTCCGCTTCCTGGTCAGTCGCTGGGCGGACGACGAGAGGTTCCCCGCGGGCACCCTGCTGGTCAACGTGGCCGGGTCGTTCCTGCTCGGGCTGCTGGTCGCTCGCGGCGTGACCGGGAACGCCGCAGCGCTGCTGGGGACGGGCTTCTGCGGCGGGCTCACGACGTACTCCTCCTTCGCCGTGCAGACGCACCGGTTGGGGCGCGCCCGCGGCACCGGGTACGCCGCCGCCACCATCGCGGCCTCCCTGACCGCCTGCACCGTGGGCTTCCTGATCGCCGCCTGAGGCCGCGCGGACGCCGGGTACGACGAGCGGGGTCAGCCGTAGCCGAGCGCGTGCAGCCGCTCCTCGCTGATCCCGAAGTGGTGGGCGACCTCGTGCACGACGGTGATCCGCACCTCCTCGACCAGCTGCGCCTCGGTGTCGCACAGGTCGAGCAGCGGGCCCCGGAACACGAAGATCCGGTCGGGCAGCCCGGCGGTCCCGAAGCTGTCCCGCTCGGTGATGGCCAGTCCGTCGTACAACCCGAGCAGGTCCCGGCCTCGTCCTCGGGCGGCTCGTCCTCGACCAGCACCACCACGTTGTGGACCAGGGCGGCGAGCTCGTCGGGGATCTGGTCCAGGGCTCGGTCGACGAGTGCGTCGAAACTGTCGGGGTCCATCTCGATCGGCACCGCACCAGTGTGCCCTCAGACGACGAACCGGCCGATGAAGAGCTCCTCACGCGCCTCGGTCAAGACCTCAGTCCAAGGCCGGTCCCCACCGGGTCGCCGCCGACGCGGCTCGCCGGAGAAGTCGCTCTGGAAGCCTTGGCTCACGGCGGGACGGAACGCAGACGGGACACGGCCACCGTGAAGCCCCTGAGTCGATGAAAGCAAACAGCCTCTGGATCTGCGTTTCCGCAGACCAGAGGCTGTTTCTTGGTGGCGACCCCGACGGGACTCGAACCCGCGGCCTCCGCCGTGACAGGGCGGCGCGCTAACCAACTGCGCTACGGGGCCAGGTGTGTGCCTCGAACGACTCTCTCGAAGCGGTGAGACTCTAACCCATGGCATCGGGTCCCACCCAATCGAGCGACACCGGTGGACCCGGACCCGCTCTCCTGGCACCCCCAACGGGATTCGAACCCGTGCTACCGCCGTGAAAGGGCGGGGTCCTGGGCCGCTAGACGATGGGGGCCTGGACTGCCGGGCCAGCATAGGACCCGTCCGGAACGGCCACCAAGCCGGAACCGACGGGGTGGGCCCCCTGGCGCGGACTGCGCGGTCGGAGCGCGGTCCGCGCACCAGGGGGCCGCCAGGCAACCGTCGAGGCGCCACAGGGATCACCTCTCGCGACGACTGCCCGGCACAGCCGACGGCCACCTTCGGGGGGTGGTGGCTTGCGGTCTGCATCTTTACCCTGAGCGTGAGATGCTGAAGACGGCATGAGGGTTGATGACCGCGCCGGTGAGGAAATCGTGAGGAATCACGAGGCGCACCGGCCGCCTCCCGGGCTAGGCGCTCACCGCCACCTACCTCGGGAGTCCGCATGACCACGGTCCTCGTCATCGACGACGAACCTCAGGTCGTCGATGCCCTGCGCGGCTACCTCGAGGACGAGGGGCACGTCGTCGTCACCGCCGGCACCGGGTGGGAGGGCATCGAGCGGGCCGCCGAGACCCGGCCCGATCTCGTGGTGCTGGACCTGAGGCTGCCCGACATCGACGGGGTCGAGGTGGTGCACCGCCTGCGCACGTTCCACCCGCACCCCATCCTCATCCTCTCCGGCTCGACGGCCGAGAGCCATCGGGTGGCGGCGCTGGACGCCGGTGCCGACGACTTCCTCCGCAAGCCGTTCGGGGTGCGGGAGCTGCACGCCCGGATCAGGGCCCTGCTGCGACGGCCGCACGCCAGCCTCGACCGGGCGCCGCTGCGTTTCGGCGAGCTCGTCGTCGACATCGCCTCGCACGAGGTCCGGGTCAGCGCCGAGGAACGGCAGCTCACCCCGACCGAGTGGCGGCTGCTCGAGGCGCTGCTCGCCAACCCCGGGACACTGGTCACGCACCGGCAGCTCTTCCACCAGGTGTGGGACAGCGGCTACGGCGACGAGAGCAGGCAGGCCCTGCGTACCCATGTGCGGGCGCTGCGGCGCAAGCTGGACGACGACGCGGCAGACCCGCGCTACATCCGCACCGAGACTGGCGCCGGCTACCGCTGGCTCACCGAGGAGCGGGGGGTGACGCCGACTCGGGCACCCACCACGGAACCGGCGACGACCCGGTCGGCCCGGGAGGCGGTGCACGACCTGAACAACGTGCTGACCGCGTTGCGGATCCTTGTCTACCTGGTCGGCCGCCGCACCTCCGCAGCAGCCGACCCGGAGACGGTGCGGGCAACCACCGGGGCCGCCTGCGAGCGGCTGGAGGGACTGGTCGCGCGGGCCGTCGACCTCACCGTCGAGCTGACCGACCTGACCTCGACAGCCGCGTCGGGACAGGCCGTCCAGGCCGACACGTTCCCGGGCGCTATCCTCACAGGAGAGCGTGAGGTGGAGCGCAGATGAGCCTGATCCTGGTGGCCGAGGACGATCCCGACATCAACGAGCTGGTGCAGATCATCCTCGATGAGGAGGGGCACCAGACCCTGAGCGTGCCCGACGCAGCGTCCGCGCTCGACGCGTGCCGCACCCGGCGGCCGGACCTGGTGCTGCTCGACATCGCGATGCCCGGGGAGCTGGACGGTCTCGACGTGTGCCGCGCGCTGCGCGCCGACCGGAACACCCACCGGCTGCCGATCCTGCTGCTGACCGCCCGGGCCGACGACGACGACGTGTCCGCCGGGTTCGAGGCGGGCGCCAGTGACTACCTGGTCAAGCCGTTCGCCGCCGAGGACCTGCTCAGCCGGGTGGCCTCCCTGCTGGACATGTCCACCGAGCGCCGTCCCAGCACGGGCTGAGCCCACTACCGAGGTAGCCACCGGCAGCGTCATCAGCGTCAGCCGGGGGGCTGCTAGGAGCTGACCACCCGCAGCGAGCTGGGTTGGCGACACGGCAGCGTCACCTGGAAGCGGCTCCCCTCGCCCACCACGGATTCCACCGTCACCGTGCCGCCGTGCGCCTCCACGATGGTCCGGACGATGTTGAGACCCAGCCCCGTGCCGGGCAGCGCCGCACGCCGAGCCGTGGAGGCCCGGAAGAACCGCTCGAAGACCCGCTCCTGCTCCTCCGGGGGGATCCCGACGCCGGAGTCCTCGATCGCGATCAGCAGCGCGTCCGGACCGGCCTGGTCCAGGCTGACCGTCACCGAGCCCCCGTCGGCGGTGAACTTGACCGCGTTGGAGAGCAGGTTGATGACGACCCGCTCGAGCTGGTCCCGGTCGGCCTGCAGGTGCCAGGCTCGCCCGTCCTGCTCCGGGAGCCGGACCAGGACCCTGCGGCCGCGACGTACCTCCGCGACGGCCTCGGCGGCGGCGTCGATCACCTCCACCAGGTCCAGGTCCTCGGCTTCCAGGTCGACCCCCTCGCTGTCGAAGCGGGACACCGTGAGCAGGTCCTCGATCAGCGAGAGCAGCCGCCTGGCGTTCCGGTTCACCCGTCCCAGCAGGGTGCGCTGGCGATCGCTCAGCCCGTCACCCGACGGGCCGTCCAGCAGCAGGTGGCAGAACCCGAGCACGCTCGTCATCGGCGTGCGCAGCTCGTGACTGACCGAGGCCACGAACATGTTCTTCTGCTGGTCCAGCTCGTTGAGCCGCTCGACCGCGCGTCGCTCGTGCTCCAAGGCCCGTTGCAGCGCGTCCTCGGTGAACCGTCGCTCGGTGACGTCCTCGGCGACACCGACGAAGCCGGTCGGACCGTCCGGGCCGGAGATCGGGGCCACGGTCAGGGACACGGTGATCCGCTGACCGTCCTTGCGGATGTGCGTCCAGTCCCGACGTTCGGGCTGGCCGGATCGCAGCACCTCGTGGCCCAGCACCGCCAGCGGCGGGTCGATGCCCAGTTCCGCGGCGCGCTCGGCGAGCTCGTCGGGGTCGTGGAAGATCTCCGGCGTCCTCGTCCCGACGAGCTCGCCGGCCGTGTAGCCCAGCATCTGCTCGGCACCGGGGTTGATGAACGTGACCGTGCCGTCCAGGTCGGTGCCGATGATCGAGGTTCCCGTGGTGGAGGCGAGCACCTGCTCCAACAGCTGCTGGGTGTCGCGCTGGGCGGTGACGTCGATCCCGGTCAGCACCACACCCAGGTCCGCCTCACCCCGGGCGAGCGCGGAGCAGGTCCAGGCGAAGACCCGGCGACTCGCCGTACCGGTCCGCCACTCGTGCTCCCCCAGGGGATGCCGGTCCTGCAGCTCCCAGCCGGGCTGCGCCAGCGCCTCGTGCAGTCGGGAGACGCACTCCCCGGTGAGCCCGGTGTTCCACAACGGCTGGCCCACCACGTTGCGGGACCGGCCCTTGACCAGCTGCTCGACGGAGTGGTTGACCCGGTGCACCACCTGGTCCCGGTCGAGCACCAGGATCAGGGCGTCGGCGCTGTTGAGCACCGCGCTGGTGAAGTCCCGCTCGCGCGCCAGCTCGGCTCGCGAGATCCGCATCTCGGTGATGTCGACCAGCTGGGCGATCACCAGGCCCCCGGTGGTGCCGTCGTCCCGCCAGGACAGCGACAGGCGCAGCCAGGTGCTGGGCTCCCCCACCAGCTCGACCTCCCGAGTCAGGGACCCGCTACGGCCACGCTCGAGCTCGGCCGCGACCTCACGCAGCAGGAACCGCTCGTCCGGACCGAGCCGGTCCTCCCATCCCCGTCCCCGCAGCGCGTCCTCGTCCTTGCCCAACAACCGGGCAGCCGGCCCGTTCAGATGGGAGACGACCAGGCCGCCCGCGTCCGGGCGCATCAGCATCATCCCGATCACCGACTCGTCCAGCGCCCGCCGGTACAGCTCGCGGCCCTCCTCGGCCAGCGCCATGGCAGCGCGCCGGGCCATCCCGCTCAGCGCGAGCGGGAGGGTCACCATCACCAGCACCACGTAGTAGAGCTGGGTCAGTTGGGCGGTGGTCTGCGCATCGGCACGACCCGCCTCGATGAGCACCCCGAACGGCCCCGCGCCGGCCGCGGTGAGGACGGCGGCGAGCACGCCGACCAGCAACGTCTCCACCGCGCACACCAGCAGGTTCAGCCGCAGCCCGGCCCAGACCAGGAACGGCACCGTCGCGAACGCCAGCGGCAGGTTCTCGGCGGGGAAGAACGAGATCGAGAGGACGACGAGGAGCACACTGAGCTGGACGAGGGTCTCGACCGGGCGGTGCGTCCGCCGGCGCATCGACCGGTCCGCCAGGATCAGGGTGATCGGGAGCACCAGGAGGTACGACGCGACCGAGGCCGTGAAGAACGTGAAGGCGACGCTCCCGAGGGGCTGGCCGAGGAACACCGCCGCCGAGGGTCCGAGGATCGCGGCCTGGACGACGGCGCCGAGGACGGCGGCCGACATCAACCAGAACAGGTCCTCCAGGCTGCGCAGCCGCGGGATCCCCGACCCGCCCCGGGTGAGGACGACCGAGACCACCCACGTGGTGAGCCCGAGAGTGGCCCCGAAGATCACGGCGACCGGCAGCGGCCGGTCGTTGATGACGCTGGCGAGCGAGGTGGCCGCGACGATGCCGGCCAGCAGCGCGGCCGACCGGCGGCGCGGCGACAGGGCGACCATGACGACGCCGACACCGGCGGCCGGGTAGAACACGGCGATGGAGGAGTCGCCCGGGCTCACCTTGACGGCCAGGGTGGCCAGCACGAGCACGGCCAGGACCCCGAGCCACGACGCCCACCCCGGCAGTGCCCCGGTCACCGGGGCGGGTCGCGCCAGCAGGCGCCAGGGGATGGAGCGATGGGGGATCACTTCACCATCCTGGTGAGCGAAGGGCGACGGCACCAGCGTCTGCATGGTTTCTTGACACTCGCTCACGACATCCCCACACCCCTCCTCCGCGCTGCGGGGTGACCGGGAGCCAAGCGATTCGGACACGACCGCAGGCCTCCTGTAGGGTTTCCGTCGCTCGGGCAGGTAGCTCAGTTGGTACGAGCGTCCGCCTGAAAAGTGGAAGGTCGGCGGTTCGACCCCGCCCCTGCCCACGAGCACCGCAGGGCTCTGACCTGCAGCGAACGCCCCCGCCGGATCCGGCGGGGGCGTTCGTCGTTGTCCGCTGGGTGGCCCCGGGTCGCGGAACCGTCGCAGGGGTCGTGTGCCCCTGGACGCGGGCGAGCGCGTCCGCGGACACACGACCCGAGGGACGGTCGGCGGGGACGGTCGGCGGGGCGGGTCAGTCGGACAGCGTCGCGCCGTACGCCGAGATCGCCGCGAAGAACCCCGACGTCAGTGCCGCGCTGACCTTGGTCCGGGTGGACAGGCCCTCGGTCATCAACGGCGTCACGCTGTTCACCGCGTTCGTCGCGGCCATGGTCAGCATCAGCTGACGACGACGCTCCCCCGGCGGCGTGGACAGGGTGAGGACGGCCAGCCCGGCGAGCGTGCCACCCCACAGCCGCGTCATGAACACCGTGGAGGGACCGCCGTCCCCCATCCCATAGGTGGCGTTGACCAGCCGAGGCGTCAGGACACCGAGCGTTCCGTAGGCCAGCCCCCCGGCCGTGGTCACTCGTTGGATGATGTCAAGAGTGGCGGTGTCAGCGGACACGACTGCCTCGATCCTCGGGGTTCGCCCCGGTGGTGGCCTTTACCTTCGCTGTGACGCTACCCGCGGCGGCGCCCCCCGTCGAGACCCTGCGGACCGGGTCACCGGTAGACGTGATCGATGGTGCGAAAGGCCCCCAGCCCATGGTCGGCCCGGAAGTGCTCGTGGTCCGCGCGCAGCCGGTCGCACGCCTCTCCGGCGAACCGGACGATGTCGTCGACGAAGAGCTCCTCGGCCCCGATCGCGGCCAGGATCTCCGGCTCGATGTCGTGGTCGACCAGGCCGCCCTCGTCCGACATCGCGTGCGAGTGCGCCAACGAGCGGCCGCAGATCGCGGCGTACTGCGACCACTGCTTCTTGCCCAGGTCGGACAGGTCGAGGCTCTTCCGATAGGGCGCCCGCTCGCGCACCATGAAGCTCAGCCCGTCCAGCTCGACCGCACCGTAGAAACGGTCGCCGCGGACCAGGTGGACGCCCTGGGCGTGACTGATCCGTTCGGCGTTGCCGTCGACCACGAAGTCCGAGGGCGGCACCAGCCCTGCCAGCGCCGAGCGTCGGGCCTGCTTGAACTCCAGGATCACGTCGTCGGTGCCGTCCGCATTCGGGCCCTCGATGAGCAGGTAGTACCGCGGCAGCCCCAGCGACGCCGTGCCCTGGCCCAGTCGCAGGCACACGTCCTTGACCCGCATCCCCGGCGTCCGTGGGGGCACCTCGACGTCGTTCTCGGCCACGAACCGGTCCAGGGCCTCCTGGAACGCCGGCACCCGCCGGCTGACCGGCACGTGCTGGGAGGTGGTCCGGAAACCTCGCCCGTACTCGTCGAGGTACTTCGTGCGCAGCCATGCGGAACGATCCCGTTGCGCGTCGGCGATCAGGTCGGCGACGATCGCGGGGGCGTTGTCGTGGCGCAGCTGCTCGTCGTGCTCGGTGGTCTCCCGGGCGTAGGTCTTCAGCGCCTCGAGGTAGCCCCGGACGAACGCGGCGGCGATCTTCCGCTGCCGCTTGCCGCCGTGGTCGCCGATCTCGGCGGCGGCGATCATGAACCCGGTGGCACCGCGCTTGAGATCGTAGGTGAACGGGGCGTAGAAGGCCTCGTCGAAGTCGTTGGACCCGAAGATCGGCACGTTGTCGACGCTGGGCATCACCCCGAAGTTCTCCGGGTGCACGTCGCCGAGGGTCAGCACCGTCGGCATCCAGGCGTCCTCCCCGGCGAGGTCGCGGTAGAACAGCAAGCAGGTGCCACGGAAGAACGAGAAGAGCGATCCGGCGAGCTTGGCGAACTTGGCCTCCGCCTCGTCGTTGCGGTTCGCGATCCGCACCCGGTGGTCCTCGCGGATCGTCTGCCGCACGTGCATCCGGCGATCGTGACCACTCAGCATCCGGGGCAGCAGCACCATCTCCCCACGCGCGCGGGCGTCCGCCAGGAGGTGGAACGCCTCGAAGCGCGACCCGGACGGCCGTTGTCCCTCACCGATGACCGGGACGCCGTCCTCGCGCCTCGTGGGCCGCCGTCGAGGGGTCACCATCCTGAGCCTCCAGCAGTGCCTCGACCAGCTGGGGCTTGGTCATCCGGGAGCGGCCGGGGACGTCCCGGCGCCGGGCGAGGTCCTGGAGCCTGGCCACGTTCAGCTCGTCCAGCGACTCGCGATCCGCGTCGTGCAGGTCGGTGAGGGGCGCGTCGGAAGGCATCCCTTCCCCTACCCCGCGTACCCGGGCGGCATGCTGACGACGGGTTCACAAACCTGCATTGCAGATCCGTGCAGCCGAATACCCGTGACGCAGATCATGACCGCGCCGTTGGCTGCGTGACCCCGCCACCACCTACCGGCGGACCGACGGAAAGGCACCAATACATGCGTCTTCGACGTTCAGTCGTCACGGCGAGCATCCTCGCCACCGCGACCGCGACGCTGGCAGCGGGCGGAACCATGCCCTGGGCCGGCGCGATCACTCAGCAGCACGCCACCGAGGGCGCCCACGCCGGCGTCGCCACCGACAGCCGGGTGGGCAACCCCCTGGTGAAGCCCAGTCAGGCCCAGCGCGACGCGGTCGCCGACCTCGTCCGCAACGCCGGCACCGCCGACGTCACCTGGGACAGCCGGTTCGGCACCCCGCGGACGATCTACCCGACCGCCGGCGAGGCCCTGTCCGGTCCCCGCAGCGGCTCGGCCGTCGACGTCGCCAAGAGCTTCGTCTCCAAGAACCGCGCGGCCTTCGGGCTCAGCGCCGCCGACGTCAGCTCGCTGCAGGTCACGCGCGACCACCGGCTGACCGACCTCGACGTCACCATCGTCAACCTGGTGCAGAGCTTCGACGGGGTGCCCGCCTTCCGGGGTGGCTCGATGGGCCTGGCCGTCGACGGCCAGGGACGGGTGGTCTCGGTGACCGGCGCGATCGCCCCGGCCGCCTCGCTGCTCGGCAGCTGGACGCTGGGCCCCGCCGCGGCGCTGACCAAGGTCGCCGCCGGTCTCGGCGCGCCGGCCGTGTCCCCGAAGGCCGACGGCGACATCGCCGGCTTCGACACGTTCACGACCGGCCTCGCCACGCCCTCGTATGTGCAGAAGGTCGTCTTCCCGACCACCGAGGGCGCCCGCGCAGCGTACCGGGTGCTCTTCGTCAAGGAGCTCGACCAGGCCTGGGACGTCGTCGTGGACGCCAGCTCCGGCGCCGAGCTGTACCGCTCCTCGCTGGTGCAGCACGAGTCCGAGGGCATCGTCTACCCGAACTACCCCGGCGCCCCGCTGGGTGGCAAGGCGGTCAAGGAGAGCTTCGGCCCCACCGAGGAGTCCCCCGGTGGGTACGTCGACCCGACCGGGCTGACGGGCGTCGGCGTCACGCTGCTGGGCAACAACGCCGACACCTTCAAGAACTGGTCGAACTTCATCGCACCGGCCGACCAGGCCAACCGCACCGTGGCCCCGACCGGACAGTTCAACTTCGGATTCCCCGACGCCTGGGGCACCTCGGAGTGCCAGGCCGTTCCGCCGTCGTACGCCCAGGACGCCGACGCCTCGTCGACGAACCTCTTCTACCACCACAACCGGATCCACGACGAGTTCTACTCCTACGGGTTCACCGAGAGTGGCGGCAACTTCCAGACCGACGGCGGCGACCCGATCATGGGGCTGGTCCAGGCGGGTGCGATCTCCGGCGGCGCCCCGACGTACACCGGTCGCGACAACGCCTACATGCTCACGCTGCCCGACGGCATCCCGCCGTGGAGCGGGATGTTCCTGTGGGAGCCGATCAACGACGCGTTCGAGGGCCCCTGCCGGGACGGCTCGTTCGACGCCGGCGTGATCGAGCACGAGTACGCCCACGGGCTGTCCAACCGCTACGTCGGCACCGAGGACGGAGCGCTGGGCGGCCACCAGTCCGGCTCGATGGGTGAGGGCTGGGGCGACTGGTACGCCCTGAACCACCTCAACGGCGAGGGCTTCCAGGACGACTCGGTGGTCGGCGCCTACGTGACCGGCAACGACGAGCGCGGCATCCGCAACTGGGCCTACGACGACACCGAGGCCGGCTTCGGCGACATCGGCTACGACCTCGGCGGGCCCGAGGTGCACTCCGACGGCGAGATCTGGACCGCGGTGCTGTGGGACATGCGTCAGGCGCTGGTGGCGGAGTACGGCGAGGAGCGCGCCTCGGAGATCTCGGCGTTCATCGTCACCGACGCGATGCCGCTGGCCCCGAACGACCCGAGCATGCTCGACATGCGGGACGCGATCCTGCAGGCGATGGCGCTCCGCTACCACCGGCAGGCGGACTTCGACGTGCTGCAGGACACCGTGTACGGCGCCTTCGCCGCCCGCGGGATGGGCACCGGCGCCGCCAACGAGGTGACCGAGGACGACCCGACCGGGGCGAACGACATCGACCCGACCCCGTCGTTCACCCACCAGAACCCGGCTCGCAACGGCACCATCTCGCTGCGACTCACCAACGCGACGACCGGCGAGCCGCTGGCCGACGCCAACGTGATCCTCGGAACCCTCGAGGCCGGGGTCACCCCGGTAGCGGCGACCGGCGCCGACGGCCGGATCACCACCAAGGCGGTTGCCGGCACCTACCCGCTGACCGTCCAGGCCCGTGGCTTCGGCGCCCAGACCCTGACCGAGTTCACCCTCGGCGAGGGCAAGTCCTGGAACAAGTCGATCAAGCTCAGCCCGAACCTGGCCTCCTCGGCCAACGGCGCCACGATCGTCTCCTCGTCCTCGAACGGCGCGAAGGCGCTGATCGACGACACCGAGCTGACCCGCTGGAAGACCCAGGTCGGCACCGGCAACGCGGTGATCAAGCTGGCGAAGCCGGGCACGATCAAGTCCTTCCAGGTCAGCGCCTTCACCACCTCGCGCTTCGAGGCGGTCAAGTCGTTCACCGTGCAGACCTCGAACGACGGGATCAACTGGAAGACCCAGCCGATCGGCGAGGACGCCTTCGACTACGCGGTGCCGCGCCCGACCGTGGACGACGTGCACTACAAGACGTTCACGCTGGCCAAGCCGGTGCAGGCGTCCTTCCTGCGGGTCTTCGCCGACGAGGCGCTGGGTGACACCAAGACCAACGCGCAGTTCGGCGACCTCCAGGTCTTCGGCTCCAGCAGCGCTCTCGAGCCGCTGCCGCCGAAGCCGCTGGACCCGCCGTTCGAGGAGTCCTTCACCATCCTCGGCACCAACCCGGGTGGCAACGAGGTCCCCGGTGGCGTGGTCGGCACCGAGCTGGCGCAGTTCTGCTCCTTCCCGCCGGCGTCCCAGGACACCGACGGCCACGTGACCCTGCTGCCGGAGGACTTCGGGGACGGGGCGCACAAGATGTCGCTGGCCGGCGGGCCGACCGCCGTCGACCTCGACGTCTACTTCTTCAACGACGAGTGCAAGGTCATCGGCGACATCGCCACGGCGGCGGTGAACGAGGCCGGCGCGATCCCGAGCGGGACCGTCTACGTGGTCACCAACAACTACGCCGGCGTCGCCGCCGACGTGGTGCTGACCGCGGTCGACACCAAGTGATTCCCTGCCGGGCCCGGGTCTGACCCGGGCCCGGCAGCCCGACGAACGCGACGCCGGCCCACACCTTCATGGTGTGGGCCGGCGTTCGTCGTCGTGCGGGGGCGGGGGCGGGGGCGATCAGCCCACCGAGCGTCGACGCCGGTAGAGGAACGCCCCGCCCAGCAGCGCCACCGAGGCCCCGGCGACACCGGCGTTGGTCACCGCCTCCCGGCTGCGGGGTGCCGTGGCGCCCATCCGGTTCGGCTCCCCGGTCCAGCTCACCACGTCGATACCGCGGTGGACGTCGTCGGTGGCGACGAAGTAGGTGCGGGTGCCGTCGGCGTTGTCCTCGATGCGGAAGTGCTCGGCGGCCCAGGTGTTGGTGTTGGGCAGGGTGAACGAGGCCCGCTCCTCGAACTGCAGGTGCCCGGCGGCGTCGACGTAGTAGTCCACGATCTTGATGCCCTGGCTGTAGTACGCGGCGATGAATCGCTGCTCGCCCGGCACCAGCTCCATCACGTGGATGTCGCAGAAGGTCTCGGCCGGCACCACCGCGTCGCTGATGTACACGGCCTTCTCCCCGGTCGGCGTGGTCGCGTAGTCGATGTCAGCGGGGTCGCTGATGTCGTAGGCGTGCGCGCCACCGTTGCCGAACGGGTTCTCGATGCCCGGGTTGCAGGAGGACCCGGGCGGGACGATGCCGCCGCCCCGCTCATCGGTGACGAACATGAACCGGCGATCCGGCGTCGGGTCCGCCTCGTGGGAGACCGCGACGCCCTGGTCGGAGCGGACCTTGTCGTTGGTGTTGCAGGTCCGGGTGTCGGAGCCGGGCACGCCGCAGTCGCGACCAGGGTGCTGGACCACGCCGACCAGACGCCAGCCACGGGCGCGCTCGGTGCGGTCCGGGCCCATCTCGCTGCAGTCGGTGACCCGGGCCCCGGTGCCGGTGCCGGCGACGACCGGGCACGAGAGCCTGCGCCCCTTCACCCGACCCTTGCCGTTGGTGAGGCCGCTGACGTCGAGGATCACCGTGGCGTTCAACGCCGCGCAGTACAGCCGCTTGCGGTGGTAGGTGATGTCGTGGCACGACGCTGAGCCCGGCTCCAGCTCGCCGGTGTCCTGGTCGCGCTGCTGGGTCCACTCCGGCTGGAGCTGGATCCGGAAGACGTCCGGCCGGCACGCGGCCCGACGCTGCTGGCGAGTCCAGCTGGGCTTGCCGAAGCAGCTGCGGATGTCCATCACGTCGATCCAGTTGCGGCCGGCGAAGTCCGAGGAGCTGCTGTAGACGATCGTGGGTCGCTTGCCGTCCACGGTGTTGGTGTGCGAGAACCCGGGGAAACGGACCAGGTGCACCTCCCGGGGCTTCCAGCCGTTCTTCTGGATCCGGGTCATGTCGACGATCTCGATGCCGCCACCGTCCGGGTCGTGGCAGCGCCCGGCGGCGTCGGTGGTGTCGGTGAGCAGGCTGACCCCGCGCCGCTGGGCGATCTGGGTGTCGTGCTGCAGCCCGGTGACCGACGCGCTGGCGGGGGCGCAGTGCCCGGAGCCGTGGTCCGCGACCCAGCGGGGTCGAACCCGACCCCTGCCGTCGGTGAGCCGGATCAAGCGCTGCCCGACCGCGCCGGCCTCGTCCTGGCCGAGGGTGCCGAACGCACCGAAGACCCGCTTCTTGTTGTTCCCCACCGAGAAGAACTCGAGGTCGGTGCCGCCGCCGGTCAGCGCCGGGTTGGCCAGCCCGGGGAAGTTCGCCAGGTGCTCCCAGACCCCGTCGCCGCGGGAGATGCCGTCGACCACCTGACCCTGCGTCGGTGCCAGCTGGGTGCGCGGGTCGGTGTGGTCCGCGTACGCCGGACCGGTGACCGATGCCAGCGCCAGCGACGTGGCCAGCGCGGTGGTCACCGCGGCGGTGGTGGAGATCCAGCGACGCACGATCGCTCCTTCCCGGCCGCCGCGCGACCGCGTCCCTGGGCCGCAGACAGCGGCGCCTTCGGGCACCTACCCAGATGTGCGGTGGCTCACACCCGATCGGCGCGGTGATCTAGGGTGCCGGCGTGCCGAACACCCCGCTGCTGGATCGCGTGATGGCCGGTGGCGCCGGTGGCGACTCGGTCCCGGTGGCGCACCCGGTCCTCTCCCACCCGCACGTGGACGTCCCGGTGGCCCTGGTGGCACTGGGTACGGCACTGCTGGTCGTGGTGGTCTCGGCCACGGTGCCGGCCCGCCGTACGCCGGCGGCAGCGGAGCCCACCACCGCTGCGGAGGGCTCACCGCCGCTGCCCGTGACCGCCTCCTGGTCGGGCGGGCTGACGTGGCCGCAGTGGACGGTGCGCACCGTCGCCGTGCTGCTGCTCCTGGTCGCGATCGTGGCCGGGCGCGCGGGAGCGGCGAGCGAGCTGGACAACCTGGCCCCGGCACTGGCGATCGGGGCCGGCTGGCCGCTGCTGGTCATCGCCGCCGCGCTGCTGGGCACGGTCTGGCGGTGGGTGGACCCCTGGGACACGCTGGCCAGGGTGCTGGCGCCAGCGGGCCCGGGGCAGCCGGTCGCGCACGTCTGGCCGGCGGTGGTCGCGGCGCTCGGCTGGTCGTGGTACCTCCACGCCTATCCCCGGCCGCTCGACCCCCGATCGCTGGGGCTCGCGCTCGCCGGGTACACCGTTCTCACCCTCGCCGGCTGCGTGGCCCTCGGTCGCGCACGGTGGCTGGCCTCGGCCGAACCCGTCGGGCTGCTGCTGGGCTGGATCGGACTCGTGCCGCGGCGCGGGCTGTCCTCCTGGCGGCCGCCACGCGGCGCGGAGGTGCTGCTCGGGGTGGTCGTCGGCGGCTCCCTGTTCGGTGCGTTGCGGCGTACCGAGCTCTGGGCGCCGCTCGCGGCCCGCGAGCACCCTCTGGTCTGGTCCACCCTCGGGCTGCTCGTGGCGGCCCTGGGGCTCGGGACCCTCGTCTGGCTGCTGGGGCGGCCCGGCGGCGACGCCACCCGCGCCGTCGTGGCCCGGGCCGTCGTGCCGGTGGCGGCCGCCGTCGTGGTCGTGGTCGCGCTGGCCCGGAACCGGTTCTCCACCAGCGTGCAGCTCCTGCCCGGGCTGGTCGGGGACCCGCTGGGCCGGGGGTGGGACCTGTTCGGTGAGGCGGCTGCGGGCATCGACCCCGCGCCGTTGGGCAGCGCCGGCCTGGTCGCGCTACAGCTCGGCCTGCTGGCAGCCGTCCACGTGGCCGTGGCCGCGACGGTCCCGCGCAGCCAGGTCGGCGACGAGCGGCTGCCGGTGATCGTGCTGATCGGCCTGCTCGCCGGGCTCTCGCTCACGGCGGTGGCGCTGCACTGAGCGCGGCTCCCCCTCCCACCGGGGGGTCGTGTGCCTGCCGACGCGGCCGAGCGCGTTGCCAGGCACACGACCCGGAGCAGCGGGCCAGACTGACTCGAACCGGACCCGACGGGCGGCGTCGCTGATCGGACTGGGGATCGCCGGGGAGCACCCCGAGTGCCCCGGACGCACCCTGGGGTCGTGTGCCCCAGGACGCGCCCGAGCGCGTTCCCAGGCACACGACCCCCTGGAGGGAGCGGCGGCGCAGCGACCCCCCGCGGTCAGGTCCGGGGCGGGTCGTCGGTGTCGGTGGACTGGTGCGGGTCCACCAGCTCCTCCAGCTCGTCGAGGTCGCGACCCTCGGCGTGGGCGGCGACCAGCACCGTCTTGCCGGGGAACCGGACCTCCTCGACCAGCTCCTGCATGATCGGCGACGGCTTGGCGGTGAACTGCGAGACCACGATGGTGACGGCGAAGTTGATCAGCATGCCCACGGTGCCGAACCCGGTCTCGGGGATCCCCCAGATCCCGGCGCCGTTGCCGTAGATGTCGATGGTCCACAGCATGTACACCATGGTCACCGTGAGGCCGCTGATGATGCCGGCCGTGGCGCCCGCGGCGGTGCAGTTCTTCCAGAAGATCCCCAGCACCAGGATCGGGAAGAAGCTGGCCGCCGCCAGCCCGAAGGCCAACGCCACCACCTGCGCCACGAACCCCGGTGGGTTGATGCCGAGGTACCCGGCGACGAGGATCGCGCCGGCCATCGCCATCCGGCCGACCATCAGCTGCTTGGCCTCGGTCGCGGCGGGGTTGATCCGCTTGTAGTAGACGTCGTTGGCCACCGACGCCGAGATCACCAGCAGCAGTCCCGAGGCGGTGGACAGCGCCGCCGCCAGGGCCCCCGCGGCGACCAGCCCGACGATCGGCGCCGGCAGGCCACCGATCTCCGGGGAGGCCAGCACGATGATGTCGTTGTTGATGAACAGCTCGTTGGTCGCGGCGTCGGCGACGTAGTCGATCCGGCCGTTGTCGTTGAGGTCGTCGACGGTCACCAGCCCGACGTCGGTCCAGGTGTCGAACCAGCCGGGCGTCTGCTCCAGCGACGTCCCGGAGACGTCCTCGATGATCTGCAGCTTCGAGAAGGCCGCCACCGACGGCGCCGTGGTGTAGAGCAGCGCGATGAAGAACAGCGCCCACAGTGCCGAGAACCTCGCGGCGCGCACGCTCTTGGCGGTGTAGAAGCGGACGATCACGTGCGGCAGGCCGGCGGTGCCGAACATCAGCGCCGCGGTGATCAGGATCATGTTCGGCATGCTGGTCTGCGAGAACGCCTCGGTGTAGGCGGCGAACCCGAGGTCCTCCTGGAGCCCGTTGAGCTCGGTGAGGATCTGGCCGAACCCGATCTGCGGCAGCGGCACCCCGGTGACCTTGGTGGAGACCGCGAACGCCGGGATCAGGTAGGCGACGATGAGCACGCTGTACTGCGCCACCTGGGTCCAGGTGATGCCCTTCATTCCGCCGAGCACGGCGTAGAAGAACACGATGGTCATGCCGATGATCACCCCGGTGGTGGTGCCCACCCCCAGGAACCGGGTGAAGACCAGCCCGACGCCGGCCATCTGGCCGGCGACGTAGACGAACGAGACGACCACCGCGGCCAGCACGGCGACCAGCCGCGCGCTCTCGGAGTACCGGTCGCCGACGAAGTCCGGGATCGTGTACTTGCCGAACTTGCGCAGGTACGGCGCCAGCAGCAGCGCGAGCAGCACGTAGCCGCCGGTCCACCCCATCAGGTAGACCGACCCGGCGTACCCGTTGCCGGCGAACGCGACGATCCCGGCCAGGGAGATGAACGACGCGGCGCTCATCCAGTCCGCGGCGATCGCGGCGCCGTTCGCCGGCGCGGGGATGCCGCCGCCCGCGACGTAGAAGCCGGAGGTGCTGGAGACGCGGCTCGCGTAGGCGATGTAGATGTAGATGCTGAACGTGATGATCGCGAAGATCAGCGTCCACAGCTGGATGTCGCTCACGAGTGGTGCACCTCCTCCTCGTACTCGTCGATGCCGTACTCGGCGTCGAGCTTGTCCATCCGCCACACGTAGACAGCGATGAGGCCGACGAAGACGAGGATCGAGCCCTGCTGGGCGAACCAGAACCCGAGCGGGAAGCCCGCGATCACGATCTGGTTCAGCGGCTCGACGAAGATGATGCCGGCGCCGAACGACACCAGCGCCCAGATCGTGAGCAAGACGGCCATCAGCCGGAGGTTTCGGTGCCAGTACTCCCGGCGTTGTCGGTGGTCCACAGCTGTCCTCCTGGTCGGTCGGGCAACATCCGGGCCGGCGAGAGGTCGATCCCGGCCTGCTGCCGGGAGCAGGGCCGGCCGACACGGACCGCCGACGCAACCAAAAGGGCCGAGATCGGGTCAAGCATCCACTGTGAGGTCGGTCACGTTTTGCGACGAACGGTACCTCTGCTGCGACGAACGGTCGGCCGGTGGCCCGCCTGGCCGTGGGGGTGCCGTCCGGGCGCCGTCATCCGTAGGGTCGGCTCCATGACCCCGTCTCCGCCGGCCCCGCGGCCCACTGGTCGCACCCCCGGGACCGCGGGGTCGACCCGCCGCGGTCGGCCCCCTGCCCCGGGCCGACGGCTGCTGCTCGGCGCCACCGCGATGGTGATCTTCGGGTCGTTCCTGCCGTGGGTCGACACCGCCGTCGGCTCGGTGTCCGGCGCCCGGGGGGCGGGCCTGTGGACGTTCTACGCCGCGATGCTCGGGCTGGCCGGCGCTCTGGTGCCCTCGCGGAGGTTGGGCGCGATCCAGGGCGCGATCCTCAGCGTGGTCGCGGTGACGCTGCCGGTCTGGCAGGTGGTCCACGTGTGGCGGTTGGTCGGCTTCGGGGGCTGGAGTCCGGGACCGGGGGTGGTCCTCGTCCTCGGCGGCGGGATCGCCGCCGGCGTGGCCGCCTGGCGTCTGTACCGGGGAGTGCCCGGCGACTGACGCGGCCGCACCGCGGGGCTGGGCGAGGGCTAGGCGTGGGCTAGGCGTCCGGTCGGTCCGCGACCGCGCCCGCGCGGACGCCCTCGAGGGGCATCCCGGTCGCGACGGGCACCTCGATCGCGACCACCGCGATGTCGTCCGTGGGCTCACCGAGCTGGTAGTCCAGCACCGCCTCGACCAGCGTCGGCACCACCGTCTCGGCGCTCGGGGGCAGGCTGGCGAGCAGGTCGACCAGCCTCTCGTCGCCGTACAGCTGCTCGTGACGGCGCGCCTCGGTGACCCCGTCGGTGTAGAGCACCAGCAGATCCCCGGCGTGCAGGTCCACCTGGGTCTCGGTGAAGACGGCCTCGTCGAGCACGCCGACCAACGGGGAGCGCCCCCCGATCGCGGTGACGCCCGCGCCCGGTCGCAGCAGGTACGGCGGGGGGTGCCCGGCCACCACCAGCGTCACCCCCCAGTCGTGCTGCGCCCGGCGCAGCCGCATCAGCACCAGCGTGCAGAACTTCCCGCTCGGATCGGTGCTCAGCACCCCGTCCAGCCCGGCCACCACGGCGGCCGGACTCTCCAGGAGCACGGCCAGTGCCCGCACCGTGTGCCGGATCAGGGCGCTGACCGCCGCCGCGTCGACCCCCTTGCCACAGACGTCGCCGAGCACCACGATCCAGTCGTCGTGCCCCACCGGGAACACGTCGTAGAAGTCGCCGCCGACGTCCACCCCGCGGCCGGCCGGCCGGTAGGCGGTGACGACGCCGAGACCCGGGATCTCCGGCGGGGTCGGCGGGATCAGGGTCCGCTGCAGGCTGTTGGCCAAAGCACGCGCCCGGTGCTCCGCGGCCTCGGCCTTCTCCTTGGCGCGGACGAGCTCCCTCTCGTAGGACCGCCGCTCGGTGGCGTCGAAGAGGGCGATCCGGACGGCCCGGGTGCGCCCCTCGGCGTCCCGGTCGGTGTTGGCGTTGAGGATCACCGGGAACCGGCTGCCGTCCTGGCGTCGCAGGTCCACCGCGATCTCCCGCGCCATCCCCTGCATCCGCAGCTGCGGGGCGTAGTGCGTCTCGTGGAAGATCCGTCCGCCCGGGGTGAGCAGCTGCACGAAGCTCATCGAGCCGACCAGCTCGTCGCGGGAGTAGCCGGTCCAGGTCAGCAGGGTCTGGTTGGCCTTGACGATGCGACCGTCCGGCGTGGTCGAGAGGTAGCCGCAGGGAGCCTGGTCGTACAGCAGCTCGGGGTCGTCGCGGCGTACCGCCTCGTTGAAGTCCTCGAGCGCCGAGTCCCGCACGGACTCCTCGGGGCCGGACTTCGTCGGGCCGGACTGCTGAGGGCCGGCCTCCTCAGGCACGTGCGAGGTCGCTCAGGAACGGCTCGATGGCCGCCACCGTCTCCTCCGGGGCGCTGAGGTTCGGGCAGTGACCGGTCGCCTGCAGCAGGTGGTACCGGCTGCCGGGGATCTGCTGGTGCACGAACTCGCCGACCGACGTCGGGGCGATCACGTCGTCGGAGCACTGCAGGACCAGGGTCGGGCAGGTGACGTGGGCGAGCTCGGCCCGGTTGTCGGAGAGGAACGTCACGCCGGCGAACCGCTGCGCGATCACCGGGTCGGTGCGGCAGAAGCTGGCGGTGAGCTCCTGACCGAGCTCCGGGCGGTCACCGTTGCCCATGATGGCCGGCGCCATCGCTGCCGACCAGCCGAGGTAGTTGGCGGCCAGCGACTCCAGCAGCTCGTTGATGTCGGCGGCCGAGAAACCGCCGACGTACGGCGGCTCCGCCTCCGGGTCGTCGAGGTACCGCGGCGAGGGGCCCACCAGGACCAGCGCGGCGAACCGTTCGGGCTCCTGGATCTGCGCCAGGACCCCGATCATCGAGGAGACCGAGTGCCCCACGAACGTCACCTCACGCAGGTCGAGGGCCCGCAGGATGTCGACGACGTCCTGGGCATAGCCGTCCAGCCGGCCGTGCCGCTCGACGTCGTACGCCTCGGCCAGCGCACCACCCGCGCCGGCATGGTCGAAGGTGATCACCCGGTGGTCGCGCTCGAAGCTGGGGGTGACCAGGCGCCACATGTTCTGGTCGCAGCCGAAGCCGTGGGCGAGGACCACCGGAGGGCCGTCGGGGCGTCCGGACTCCCGCACGTTGTGCCGCCGCAAGACATCCATTGGCCCACGGTAGCGAACCGGGCGGGGAATCAGGTTTCGACGCATCCCCGGCCGGGGAAAGGACTAGCCGTCGCAGCACGCCGCCCAGCCGAGGAGACCCGATGACCGACCAGCACCTGCCCGCCCACGAGGCGGGGAAGGGCCTGACCGAGGCCGAGCTGGCCGCCGAGGACGCCACGGCGCTGCCGGACAAGGAGGTCGTCTCGATCCTGGACCTCAACGCCGACCTCGACCTGGCCATCGACGCGGCCGCCCCGATCGACCTGGGGGTGGCGGCCAACGCCAACGTGGCCGCCCCGATCGACGCAGCCGTCGGCGCCAACGTGCTCTCCGAGGGCTCGACCGCGCAGGCGCTTGCCGACCAGGGCGCCGTGATCAACCAGGGAGTCGAGGCGGACGCCACGGCGAACGCGGTCCAGGACAGCAGCATGGAGCAGGGCGCGGCGCCCGCCGCGGGGGGTGCCATGGACACCCCGGGTGGTGGCGGCTCGGAGGTCCTCGGCACCGACGGCGTCGGGGACCCCGTCGGCGGGGTCCCGGGCCAGGCGGGCGACGCCCTGTCCGGCGACCTGCTGGACGTCAACGTCGACCTCGCCGCCGACGCGAACCTGGCCGCGCCGATCAACGGCGCGGTGGCCGCCAATGCGAACGTGGCCGCCCCGATCGACGCCGCCGTCGCGGCGAACGTCGGCTCCGTGGACAGCGAGGCGACCTCGATCGCCCAGCAGGACGCGATCATCAACCAGAGCATCGAGGGCTCGGCGGAGGCCAACTCCGAGCAGACCTCCGACATCACGCAGCCGTAGGCCGGCGCGTGAGCGACACCGCCGGCACCGAGGTGGCCGGTGGGCCTGCCGAGCCCACCACCCGGACGGGGGTCCACCCGCCGGTCCGAGCCGACGGTGTCCAGCTGATCGGGGAGATGTCCGGCTCCGGCTACCGGGTCCCGCCGGCGCTGGCCCGTCGTCGTGACGGTCAGACCGTCCAGCTGACGCCCATCCTGTACGCGCTGCTCGCGGCGATCGACGGCCGGCGCAGCGTCGATGAGGTCGCCACCGTGGTCAGCGAGGCCACGGGGCGATCGGTCACCGGGGACAACGTCGACCAGCTGCTCGGCAAGCTGCGCAGCCTCGGTCTGGCCGCGGCCGCTGACGGCTCCGCGCCCGAGCTGCGCCGCAGCAACCCGCTGTTGGCGCTGCGGCTGAAGGTCGCGATCACCGACCCCGAGCGCACCAGGCGGATCACCGCTCCGTTCGCCCGGCTGTTCCACCCGGTCGTGCTGGTGCCGGTGGTCCTCGGCTTCGCCGCGATCACCTGGTGGGTGCTGGTCAGCAAGGGTCTCGCCTCCGCGACCCACGACGCCTTCGCCCGCCCCGGCCTGCTGCTGGTGGTGCTCGCCGTGACCGTGCTCTCCGGCGGCTTCCACGAGTTCGGCCACGCCGCGGCTGCACGCCGCGGCGGCGCCGACCCGGGGGTGATGGGCGCCGGCGTCTACCTGATCTGGCCGGCCTTCTACACCGACGTCACCGACTCCTACCGACTCGGCCGCGGGGGGCGGCTGCGCACCGACCTCGGCGGCCTCTACTTCAACGCCCTCGTCGTGGTGGCCACGATGGCGGTGTGGTGGGCGACGTCGTCCGACGCGGTGCTGCTGGTGGTGGCCACGCAGATCCTGCAGATGCTGCGCCAGCTGCTCCCGCTGGTCCGCTTCGACGGGTACCACGTGCTGGCCGACCTGACCGGGGTGCCGGACCTGTTCCAGCGGATCGGGCCGGTGCTGACCGGACTGGTGCCGTGGAAGCAGACCGACCCGCGAGCCCTCGCGCTGAAGGGCTGGGCGCGTGCCGTGGTCACGGCCTGGGTGCTGGTGGTCGTGCCGACCCTGCTGGCCGCCCTGGTGCTGCTGGTGCTGACCCTGCCCCGCCTGGTGGGCACGGCGCTGGCCGCCGCGGACGCCCAACGCGCCGCGATGCTGGCCGCCGCCGGGGACGGGGCCGTCGTCGACATGCTGGCCCGGGGCGCGTCGATGGTGATCGTGCTGCTGCCGGTGCTCGCCTTCGGGTACCTGTTCGCCCGCCTGGTGCGCCAGGTCGCCGGCGCCGTGTGGCGTCGTACCGACGGTCGGCCGGTCCGGCGCGCGCTGGCCGGCCTGGTCGCCCTGGCCCTGGTCGCCGGTCTGGTCGCGGCCTGGTGGCCCCACGAGGACCGGTACCGTCCGGTGCAGCGCTACGAGGGAGGCACCCTCGGCGACGCGCTCACCCTCGCCCGGCCGGCCACCGGATTCGACGTCGGCAGTCGCGGCAGCGGCACCATCTGGCTGCCGCAGGACGCGTCGCCACCGACGCGAGAGCGACCCCAGCTGGCCACCGTGCTGGTGCCGACGGGCAGCACCGGCACGTCCGTCTCGTCCGCCTCGGCCGGGGAGGCCGGTCTCGCCGCCGGCGACGTCGCCAGCGCCGACTCCGAGACCTGGATCTTTCCCTTCGACGAGCCGCTGGCGCCCGACCCGGGGGACAACCAGGCGCTCGCGGTCAACACCACGGACGGCACCGTCAGCTACGACGTCGCCTTCGCCCTCGTCTGGGCCGACGGCGAGAGCCCCACCACCCCGGTCAACGAGGCCTTCGCCGCGGCCAGCTGCGAGGGTTGTGCCGCGGTCGCGGTGGCGTTCCAGGTCGTGCTGGTGGTCGGCAACACCGACGTCGCGGTGCCGACCAACACCTCGGTCGCGGTGAACTACGAGTGCACCAGCTGCCTGACCTACTCGCTGGCCGTCCAGCTCTTCGTCACCCTCGACGGCCCGCTCAGCGACGACGCCCGAGGCCGCCTGGAGGAGCTCTGGGCCGAGATCACCGGCTACGGACAGGGCATCGGTCAGGTGCCGTTGGACCAGATCCAGGCACAGCTGAGCGACTACGAGCTCCAGATCCTCGCCATCATCGAGGAGGACCAGGGTCCGTTGACCGAGGCCGACCCCAGCGCCTCACCCTCCGGGTCCGCCTCGGCCGGCGAGTCCGGCTCGCCCTCGACCGGCGAGTCGGGCTCCCCGTCGGGCTCCCCGTCCACCTCCACGTCCCCGTCCACGTCCACCTCGCCGTCCTCCTCCTCCGAGTCCACGACCGCCTCCCCGTCCGAGGCGCCATCGGCGTCCCCGTCCGGGTCGCCGTCGGGCTCGACCTCCCCGGCCGGCTCCCCGTCCCCGACCGCCTCGCCCTCGGCCACCCCCACGGCGACCGCGGGCAACGCCGGGGCGTCCCCGAGCACCAGCCCCACCTCGTGACGCCTGCGGCTGCGGCGGGGTCGCCCAGTCGGGTGATTCCGCCCCGGAGCCGGTCGAAGGTGTCCGATTCGCTCCCCCGACCGCGGATCGCCAGCGATGATGGTGGGCACGTGCACGAGAGGAAGCCATGGATCCGGGTCCCGACCTCTACCGCAGCGTCGTCGAGGCGAGCACCGACGGGCTGTGGATCTTCGACACCAACGGTCGAACCCAGTACGCCAACGAGCGGATGGCGGCTCTGCTCGGCCGGACCCCCGAGGAGATGGCGGCCGGCTTCGACATCCGCGACGCCCTCGACGCGGCGGGCCGCGACCAGGTCGAGGATCATCTCGCCGCGATGCGGGCCGGTGAGGCCGGTGGGGCCGACGTGCCCGGCGAGGTCAACGTCGAGTCGAAGTTCGTCCGCTCCGACGGTACGGCGATCTGGGGGCTGGTGAGCTGGAGCCCGATCCGGGACGGGGCCGGACGGCACGCCGGCTGGCTGCACCGGGTCACGCCGTACACGGAGCGACGCGAGCTGGTGGACCGGTTGCGGGAGCGGGAGCAGCAGCTCGCCTCGGCCCAGTCGATGGCCCACGTCGGCAGCTGGGAGTGGGACGTCGTCCACGACGTCGTGAGCTGGTCCGACGAGCTGTACCGGATCTTCGCCGTGGATCCTGCGGAGCACGACGCCACCTACGGAGGGTTCCTCGACTTCGTGCACCCCGACGAGGTCGCCTCCGTCAGGACCGCGATCGAGAGCGCCTGGGCAGGAGCGGACGACTTCGCCCTCGACCACCGGGTGGTGCGGAGCACCGGTGAGGTGCGCTTCGTGCGCTCGCTGGGTCGGGTGATGCGCGGCCCCGACGGCGTACCGACCCGGATGACGGGCACCACCCAGGACGTCACCGAGGTCCGCGTCGCGGACGAGGTGGCCGCCGACGCGACGCGGCGACTGCAGCTCCTGCAGGCGATGGCGATGGCGGCGAACGAGGCCTCCAACCTGGTGGAGGCCGTCCAGATGGCCGCCGCGGCCCTCCCGCGGCACGCCACGGGCTGGGCCGGCCTCGGGGTCTACGTCCTCGACACCGGGATCGTCGAGGCGGGCCGCGGAGGCTCCCGTGAGCGGCCGCTGGCGCTGCTCGAGGTCTACCCGCAGCTGGGCGTCGGGCCGGACGACCGGCTCGCGGAGACGGCGCGCCGATCGGCGCACATCGAGTACACCGCTCCCGACGACCGGCTCCGCGCCCAGACCCACAGCATCGTCGCGATCCCCGTCCTGGCCCGGGGCGAGGTGGTCTGCGTGGTCGAGGTGCTGGCCGACGAGTCGCCCCCCGACGAGAACTCCTACCGGTTGATGACCCAGATCGCCGGACAGCTCAGCCTGGTGGCCGAGCGCGAGCAGAGCGCCGCCGAGCTGGCCGACGCCCGGGACGCGGCGATGGAGGCCTCCCGGTTGAAGTCGGAGTTCCTGGCCACGATGAGCCACGAGATCCGGACCCCGATGAACGGCGTGATCGGGCTCAACGACCTGCTGCTGCGCACCGACCTCGACGACCACCAGCGCCGACTGGCGGAGGGGTTGCGGGCGGCCGGACTGACCCTGCTCGCGCTGATCAACGACGTCCTCGACCTCTCCAAGATCGAGTCCGGCAAGCTCGTCCTCGAGGAGGCCGACTTCGACGTCCGGTCCGTGTTCGACCAGGTCGCCACGGTCCTGGGCAGCCCCGCCCACGAGCAGGGACTGGAGCTGGTGGTCGCCTGCCACCCCGACCTCCCGATGTTCCTCCAGGGGGACGCCACCCGCCTCGGCCAGGTGGTGAGCAACCTGGGCTCGAACGCGATCAAGTTCACCGACGCCGGCGAGGTCGTCATCCAGGCCGAGGTGATCGAGCACGGCGAGCACGACGTGCTGCTGCGCGTCGACGTCTCCGACACCGGCGTGGGCATCCCCCGCCATGCCGTGAACGGGCTCTTCGACGCCTTCACCCAGGCGGACCTGTCCACCACCCGCCGTCACGGCGGGACCGGGCTGGGCCTGGCGATCTCGCGTCAGCTGGTCGAGGCGATGGGCGGCGAGATCTGGGTGAGCAGCGAGGTCGGCCGCGGCAGCACCTTCTCCTTCACCGCTCGCCTCGGCCACGCCGACAGTGCGCCCTCCCAGGCGTTCGCCGGTCCCCGGGCGCTCTCCGGACGGCGGGTGCTGGTGGTCGACGACAACGCCACCAACAGGTTCATCCTCACCGAGCAGCTGAGCGCGTGGGACGTCGACGTGGTCGCGGTGGCCACGGCGACCGCGGTCTTCGACGAGCTCCGCTCGGCCCACGAGTCGGACGCCCCGTTCGACCTCGCCATCCTCGACCAGCTGATGCCCGACGTCGACGGCGTGGAGCTGGCCGAGCTGATCCAGGATGACCCGAGCCTGGGCGACCCGGCCCTGGTGCTGCTCTCCTCCGACCACGGACTCGGCCAGGCCGCGGCCCGGGCCGCCGGATTCCGCAGCGCCCTGAACAAGCCGTTGCGGCACTCCGAGCTGCACGATGCGCTGGTCTCGGCGATGTCCACCTCGACCGCGGAGGCAGGACCCGAGGAGGTGACCAGCGCGGCAGCGGCCTCGCGGCCCACGGCCCTGGCGGCTCGGATCCTGGTCGTCGAGGACAACCCGGTGAACCAGCTGGTCGCCACCGGCCTGCTGGAGGACCTCGGCTGCACCGTGCAGGTGGCCCAGGACGGGATGGAGGCGGTGGAGGCGCTGCGGGGCTCCCACGGCTTCGACGCCGTCCTGATGGACTGCCGGATGCCACGGCTGGACGGCTTCGACGCCACCCGCCGGATCCGGGGCGCCGAACCGGACGACCAGCACGTCCCCATCATCGCGATGACCGCCTCCGCGCTCGCCGGCGAGCGGGAGCGGTGCCTGGCGTCCGGGATGGACGACTTCCTCACCAAGCCGGTGGCAAGCCAGGCCCTGGAGCAGGCGATCCGTCGCTGGGTCTCGGTCGTCGACCGCGGCGGCGCAGGCTTGACCGCCGGCTTGACCGCTGGCCCGACCGCCGGCCCGGCGGGCGTCGCCGCGACCTCCCCGACGGGGACGGTCCCGGGCGGCGACGGCCCGGTGCTGGACCGTGAGCGGGTGCAGATGCTGGAGCAGCTGACCAAGGACGGGATCAGCTTCTTCGAGCGCACCGGCACCTCGTTCCTGCGTCGCTACGCCGAGATGGTCGACGTGATCGCCCGCGCCGTCGCGGACGACGACGCGACCGCGACCTCGGCCGCCGCGCACGCGCTGAAGGGCACCGCGCTGAACCTCGGCCTCCCCCGGGTCGGCGCGGTGGCGGGCAGGATGGAGCACCGTCGGGAGCAGGACGATCCGGAGTCTCCCGAGGTGCTGCTTGCCCAGCTGGAGTCGGAGGTCCGGCGCGCCGTGCACGCCCTGGAGAGCGCCCTGCACACGACCGGCTCGGTCTCCGGCGCCGGGCCGGGCGCAGCGGTGCGTGCCGCCGACGGTGGCTGACCCGGCCCGCGGCGGCCCGGCGCTGCCGCGGTTCGTCGAGACGGCCCGGCTGCGTCCCGTCGACCTGGTCGACCCCCTGGAGCCGGGGTGCGACGAGGCCGACCCCGAGGAGAGCTCGCACCGGCCACTGCCACAACCCGCGCCGTACGTCGCGGTCGTGCTCGAGCGGGACCCGGGCGCGGCGGGCCCCGTCTCCGTCCGGCTGACCAGCGGCACGGATCTCCTGGTCGGCGAGTACGACGGCCGGCGGACCGCGCTGGCGGTCTCCACCGCCGAAGGCACCAGCCGCCACACCAGCCGTCGGCACGGTCGACCCGACTCTGCGGTGGCAGCGGTCGCCCTCACCCTCACCGGCACCCACCTGACCCTGTTCACCCGGCCGCCGGGCCCCGCCGGCAGCTGGACGGCTCGCGCCCGCCACGACCTCGACGGCCGGGTCCGCACCCGTGACCCGGGATGGCTCGCGGGCCTGTCCGCGGGCCACACCGGGGCCGTCTCCCGGATCACCGCGGGCGGCTTCGGACAGCTCGGGCTGCGCGACCTGCGTCTGGTCACCCACGCCGGCGGTGCGCCGTACCTCGACGACACCGGGTGCCTGCTGCTGACAGCGACGTCGGCCGGCCCCGGGTTCTTCGACACCGCGCACGCCTCGGTGTGGGCGCTGGACCCGGCCGGGGCGACGATGAGTCACCGCGCCGACCTCTTCACCCGACGCCGCGACCGGGCCGGCGACGTCGGGGTCTTCGGTGACCACGCCTCGCACCTGGTCCGCGACGGCGACTCCTGGGTGTACGCCACCAGCACCTGGGGGGATGTCGTGGCGGGCGCCGAGGACCCCCGGGTCGAGGTGGTCACCGTCCGCACCGGCGCGGACCTGCTGCGCGGCCGGCACGTGCTGGACACCACGCCGCTGGCCCTGCCCGTCGCCGGGCTGCGGTCGGTCGGCACCTGGGACCCGCACCTGGTCCGCGACGGGTCCAACGGGCAGTGGCTGGTGGGGTTCGTCAGCGCGACCGCCTACTTCCGGTTCCACCCGGCGGTGGCCACCGGTCCCACCCTGGACCGGCTCACGCTCCGCGCGGCTGCGACCGGGCGCACCGCCACCGAGGGCACCACGCTGGTCGAGGTGGACGGGCGCTGGTGGGTGCTGGCCAGCGACGGCCGGGACGGTCCACGTGCCCATCGGGCCGCGTACCCGGTGCTCGACCTCGACCTGGAGCAGGTCGGCACCCTCGACGCGCCGTACCCGAGCAACCTGCCCTGGCCGACGCTCGCCCGGGTCTCCGGAGCCACCGGGGACACGTGGTGGATGGTCACCTTCGACGGCACCCGTCACGGCGGACCGCTCCCCGGGTACGGCACCCACGGGGACGTGGTCGTGATGCGGGGTCGCTGACCGGGCCTCGGGGGGTCGTGTGTCCCCCGACGCGGCGGAGCGCGTCCCGGGGCACACGACCACGTCGATGAGGCGTTGTCCGGCTAGGCTGGAGATGCGGATCACACCACCCCCGTGACCCGCACCCGACACCTCGCCACCCACCCCCGTGGCCACACAGAGAGCGGACACCACCATGACCGTCCCCAACCCAGACCACCGGAGTCCCAGCGCTCCCGACACCAGCGCCGACGTCCTGGAGCTCGCCCAGGGCCACGAGCAGGTCGTCTTCGGGCATGACCCCGCGACCGGGCTGCGCTCGATCATCGCGATCCACTCGACCGTCCTCGGCCCCGCCCTGGGCGGCACCCGCTTCCACGCCTACGCCAGCACCGCCGAGGCGATCCGGGACGCCCTGGACCTCTCCCGCGGCATGTCGTACAAGGCCGCCCTGGCCGGCCTGGACCTCGGCGGCGGCAAGGCCGTCATCATCGGCGACCCCCGGGAGGTCAAGACCGAGGCGCTGCTGCGCGCCTACGGCCGGCAGGTCGCCTCGCTGGGCGGTCGCTACTACACCGCCTGCGACGTCGGCACCTTCTCGGCCGACATGGACCAGATCTCCCGCGAGTGCCGCTACGTCACCGGCCGCACCGTGGCCCACGGGGGAGCCGGCGACAGCTCGGTGCTCACCGCGTACGGCGTGTACCAGGGCATGCGGGCGGCCGCCGCGTCCGCCTGGGGCACCGACTCCCTGGCGGGTCGCACGGTCGGGGTCGCGGGGGTCGGGAAGGTGGGGCACCACCTGGTCCGGCACCTCGTCGAGGACGGCGCATCGGTCGTCGTCACCGACGTCGACGAGCGCGCGGTCGCCCGGGTGCTGGCGGACTTCCCCGGGACCACGGCGGTGGCCGACACCGATGCGCTGGTGCGCTCCTCGCTGGACGTCTACGCGCCGTGCGCTCTGGGCGGCGCCCTGACCGACGAGGTCGTCGAGGTGCTCTCGGCCCGGATCGTGTGCGGGGCGGCGAACAACCAGCTCGCCCACCCGGGAGTGGAGAAGGCGCTCGAGGAGGCCGGCATCCTCTACGCGCCCGACTACTGCGTCAACGCCGGGGGCCTGATCCAGGTGGCCGACGAGCTCGACCCCTCGGGGTTCTCCTTCGACCGGGCACGGCAGCGCGCGGCGGGGATCTACGACACGACACGGTCGGTCCTCCAGCTGGCCTCAGCCGAGGGCGTCGCGCCCGCCATCGCTGCGGACCGGCTCGCCGAGCGCCGGATGCGCGAGGTCGGCCGCCTGCGCGGCATGTGGCTGCCCCGCTGACGGGACGTGCACCGGCCGGCCCTCGGGCCGGCCGGTCGCTCTAGTCGCGCGAGCGCTCCGCGTAGTCCACCCAGTCGTCCTGGTCGTCGGGCTGGTCGATCTCCCCAGCCCCACCAGAGTCGCCGTGCAGCTCCTTCGCCAGCGCCCCGAAGTCCGTCTCGTGAGTGCGGTACTTCAGGTCGCGAGCGACCTTCGTCTGCTTTGCCTTCGCTCGGCCGCGGCCCATAGGGTCCAGCCCCCTCGCACGCTTGGCCGGGGCACAAGGGTCCCCGGGCTCACCAAAGTTTCTTTCGTGGGGGCAACGCTACCTGCTCGGTGGGTGTTCCCGCACACCCCCCGTCGATATTCCGCCGTCGGCGGACGGGACAACCGCAGCAGCCGGCCCCCGAGCGGCCGGTCAGCCGATCACCAGCCGGGGTGCTGGCCGCTCAGCAGGGTCCGTCCGGCGTCGTCGTCCCCGGTCGCCGCGACGACCTCTCCGGCCACCCAGGCCCGGATCCCGAAGCCCTCGAGCACTCCCACCGCGGCGTCCACGTCGCCGGCGGGCAGCATCGCCACCATCCCGACCCCGCAGTTGAGCGTCGACTCCAGGTCCGCCTGCGAGACGTTGCCGACCTGCCGGACCAGGTCGAAGATCGGCTGCGGGGTCCAGGTGCCGCGGTCCAGGCGCGCCGTCAGCTCCACCGGCAGCACCCGCTCCAGGTTGGCGGCCAGGCCGCCACCGGTGACGTGTGACATCGCGTGCACCGCGGTACGGTCGGCCAGCTCCAGGCAGGCCTTGGCGTAGATCCGGGTCGGCTCGAGCAGCTCCGCGCCCAGGCTGCGACCCAGGTCGGGAACCTCCCGGTCCAGGGCCCAGCCGGCGCCCCTGCCGTCAGCCCCACCGTCGACCCCGCCCAGCAGCACGTGCCGGACCAGGGAGTAGCCGTTGGAGTGCAGGCCGCTGGACTCCATCGCGAGCACCACGTCGCCGGGGCGGACCCGACCGGGGCCGAGCAGCCGGTCTGCCTCGACCACACCGGTGGTGGCGCCGGCGACGTCGTACTCGTCGGGCCGTAGCAGTCCCGGGTGCTCGGCGGTCTCCCCGCCGATCAGCGCGCAGCCCGCCTCCAGGCAGGCCTCGGCGATGCCCTTGACGATCGCCGCGATCCGCTCCGGAACCACCCGGCCGGTGGCGATGTAGTCGGTCATGAAGAGCGGCTCGGCCCCGCAGACCACGAGGTCGTCGACGACCATCCCGACCAGGTCGTAGCCGATCGTGTCATGGACGTCCATCGCCTGGGCGATCGCGACCTTGGTGCCGACCCCGTCGGTGGAGGTGGCCAGCAGCGGTCGGGTGTACCGGGTGAGCGCGGTGGCGTCGAAGAGCCCGGCGAAGCCGCCGATCCCGCCGATCATCTCGGGCCGACGCGCCTTGTCGACCCAGCCCTTCATCAGGTCGATGGCCCGGTCGGCGGCCTCGATGTTGACGCCGGCCTCGGCGTAGGCGTTGGACTCGGTCACGGGCACAGGCTCCTGGCGTGGGGACGGTACGGCGGGGTCACGGGTTGTTGAGCACGGGCAGCGCCCGGCCCAGCGTGGGCGACTGCAGCGTGGCCTCCAGCAGGTGCTTGCCGAGCATGCTCTCGTCGGGCAGCTCGACCGGGTACGTCCCGGTGAAGCAGGCCGTGCACAGCCGCTCGGCGCTCTGACCGGTGGCCTCGACCATCCCCTCCTCGGAGATGTAGCCGAGGCTGTCCGCCCCGACGCTCGCCGCGATCTCGTCCACCTCGAGCCCGTTGGCGATCAGCTCGGCGCGGGTGGCGAAGTCGATGCCGTAGAAGCACGGCCACTTCACCGGCGGCGAGGAGATCCGGACGTGCACCTCGAGCGCGCCGGCCTCCCGGAGCATCCGCACCTGGGCCCGCTGGGTGTTGCCGCGCACGATCGAGTCGTCGACGACCACGATCCGGCGGCCGCGGATCATGTGGTCCAGCGCGTTGAGCTTGAGCCGGATGCCGAGCTGGCGCAGCGTCTGGCTGGGCTGGATGAACGTGCGGCCGACGTAGGCGTTCTTGACGAAGCCCTGCCCGAACGGGATGCCGCTCTCCTCGGCGTACCCGGCGGCGGCCGGCGTCCCGGACTCGGGCACCGGGATCACCAGGTCGGCCTCGACCGGGAACTCACGTGCCAGCCGACGACCCATCTCCACCCGCGCCTGGTGCACGCTGCGGCCGGCGATGGTGGCGTCGGGCCGGGCCAGGTAGACGTACTCGAAGACGCAGCCCTTCCGGTCGGGCTCGGCGAAGGTGTGCGAGCGGAGCCCGTCGCCGTCGATGACGATCATCTCGCCCGGCTCCACCTCCCGGACCACGCTGGCGCCGATGGTGGCCAGCGCCGCGTCCTCCGAGGCCACCACCCAGCCACGATCGAGCCTGCCCAGCACCAGCGGCCGGATCCCCTGGGGGTCCCGGGCGGCGTACAGGGTGTCCTCGTTCATCCACACGAAGCAGAAGGCCCCGCGCAGCAGGGGCAGCACCTCCAGCGCCCGCTGCTCCAGGGTCGTGTCGGGGTGGTGCGCCAGCAGCGCGGTGACCAGGCCGGTGTCGTTGGTGGTGACCTCGGTCGGCCGGGTGTGCAGGGGCAGCTCGTCCTGCGGCTCGGGGATGTCTCTGACCAGTTCGCTGAGCTGGTGGGTGTTGACCAGGTTCCCGTTGTGCCCGAGCGCGATCGAACCGTCGACGGTCGGGCGGAAGGTCGGCTGGGCGTTCTGCCAGGTGCTGGCGCCGGTGGTCGAGTACCGGGAGTGGCCGATGGCCACGTGGCCCTTGAGCGAGTCCAGCGTCGTCTCGTCGAAGACCTGCGAGACCAGCCCCATGTCCTTGTAGACCAGGATCTGCCGGCCGTTGCTCACCGCGATGCCGGCCGACTCCTGCCCGCGGTGCTGCAGAGCGTAGAGCCCGAAGTAGGTGAGCTTGGCGACGTCCTCGCCGGGCGCCCAGACCCCGAAGACACCGCAGGCGTCCTGCGGTCCCTGGTCGTGGGGGTCCAGCGCGGCAGTCAGCCGGCCGTCCCCGCCCCTGCGCGAGCTGCCGCTGCTGGTGACGAAAGGCACGGGCGCATCCTACGGGGCGCTCATCCGGGCACCGATTCGCGACGGTCGGCGCCCCTAGGTCGATCGGGCGGACGAACCGCCCGAAAGGATGGCTCCGCGACGTTGTACTGCGGCGCGGTTCGCGACCGCTCTACGCTCGCGGCTCCGACGCCGCCCAGGAGACCCGCTCGATGACTTTCGACTGCGAGACCACCCGGGACCCGTTGGGTGGACCCCAGCCGCAGGGCGCCGTCGCCGTGCCCGGGTCGAGGGTGCTGGACGGGTCGGCCGACCCGGACGAGCTGAGCCCCGGCAGCGAGACCCTGCAGCTCATCGCCGAGGGCGTCACCCAGGTGGCCGGATGGGGCGTCGCGGCGATCAGCGTCGCTCGGCGCGACGGGTACCTGCAGGTGGTCGCGGTGGCCGGCAACGACGACGCCAGCCGGAAGCTCCACGGTGCGCGGACGCCGATCGCCGAGATGATGACGAAGCTGGACAAGGCCGACGACTGGGGGCACCTGAAGTTCGTGCCGCACCAGCGGGTCGACCTTGACGGCGAGTTCTTCTGGGTGCCGGACCTGACCCCGGTGGCAGCCGACGACGCCTGGCACCCGATGGACCTGCTGGTGGCGCCGCTGCTCGACGCGGCCGGGGCGCTGCGCGGCATCTTGTCGATCGACCTGCCCGTGGGCGGGCGCCGGCCCGATCCGGAGCAGCGTCGGGTGCTGAACCTGTACGCCGAGCAGGCCGGCCGCGCGGTGCTCACCGCGCTGGAGCGTGAGGCGCTCGCCGAGCAGCTCCGGATCCTGCGCGCCACCCGCCGGATCGTGGCGCGGGCCTCGCGGCACTCCTCGGTGCAGCGGATGCTGGCCGAGTGCCGCTCCGCGATGGTCGAGGGGTTCCAAGCCCGGGGCAGCTGGGTGCAGACCTTCGGCGTGGCCGGTCGCGAGGCAGCCGCGGTGCACGCCGCCGACGGACGGCCCGTGCGGCTGCCGGCGCACCTGACCCGGATCGCCGAGCAGGCCGCGATCCGGATGCAGACCTCGGGCGAGCCCGGCATCCTGGTTCGCCACCATCCGGTGGCCGGAGCCCTGACCCCCACGGAGCGGCGGGTCGTCGACGCGGCCATGGACCAGCTGGGCGTGCACTCGGTCCTCTTCGTCCCGTTGTGCGCGGCCGGGGAGTGCCTGGGCAGCCTGGTGCTGGTCCGGGGGCGCCAGGACGCCCGCTGGTCCGACGCGGAGCAGTCCGCCGCCGCCCAGATCGGCAGAGACCTGGGCCAGGCGCTGCTCAGCTCGCGCAACATCGCCCGACAGCGCCGCCTGGTCCGCGAGCTCACCGAGCTGGACAGCTACCGCAGCCAGCTGATCGCGACCGTGAGCCACGAGCTGAAGAGCCCGCTGACCGCGATCCTGGGCCACCTCGAGCTGCTCGACACTCTCGACGTCCCGGCGCCCGCCCGCGCCTGCGTGACCAGCATGGACCGCGCCGCCCGCCGGCTCGCCCGGGTCGCCGACGACCTGCTGCTGCTCTCCCGGGTGGGTGACCCGTCCACCCCGATGGTCCGGGTCCCGGTCGATCTGGTCCGGATCGTCCACGACGCGCTGGACGTGCACCGGGTCACCGCCGACAAGCGCGACATCGCGCTCATCCTCGACGATCCCGGCGTCCCCGTCCTCACCGCGGGCGACCCGCACCAGCTGGACCGGGTGGTCGTGAATCTGGTCAGCAACGCGGTCAAGTACTCCCCCGACGGTCGGCGGGTGAGCCTCAGCCTGGGGGTCGATCCGGATGCCGGCGAGGTGTCCCTGACCTGCACGGACGAGGGCATCGGCATCTCGGCGGCGGACCGCGCGGAGCTGTTCACCGAGTTCTTCCGCTCTGACGACCCGGCCGCGGCCACGCAGCCGGGCACCGGGCTGGGGCTGGCGATCGCCGCCCGGATCGTGGACCGCCACCGGGGCCGGATCGAGGTCGAGTCCGAGCTCGGCGTGGGCAGTCTCTTCCGGGTCGTGCTGCCGTCGGCCCCGGGCGGGTCGACCGCCTGAGGCATCGGCCCCTGACTGCTACGCGGGGCTGTCGGGGCTGTCGGGGCCGGCGGGGCTCGCGGGGCTGTCGGGGCTCGCGACATCGGGGGCGAGGTTGCGCAGCAGCAGCACCTCGGCGAGCACCACCCGAGCGAACTCGGCCAGGTGCAGGCCCTCGTTGGCGCCGTGCGCGCGGGTGTCGGGATCCTCGACACCGGTGACCAGGACGCTCGCCTCCGGGAACGTCTGGAGGAACTCGGCGATGAACGGGATCGAGCCGCCCATCCCCATGTCGATCGGGCCGGTGCCGTCCCAGGCCTCCTCGAAGGCGGCGCGGGCGGCGTCGTACGCCGGACCGGAGGGGTCGATCCGGATCGCCTCCCCGGTGTCGACGACCGTCATCGTCATCTCGGCACCCCAGGGCGTGTGCTGCTCGAGGTGGCGACGCAGGCACTGCGTGGCGTTGGCGGCGGTGTCGCCGGGGGCGATCCGCAGCGACAGCTTGGCTCGGGCCGCCGCGACCAGGGTGTTGCTGGCGCCCGCGACCTTCGGCGCATCCAGGCCGACGACGCTCAACGCGGGCCGGGTCCACAGCCGCTCCACCACCGTGCCGTCCCCGATCCACTCGACCCCGGCGGTGGCTCCGGACTCGGCGCGGAGCCGCTCCTCGGGGTAGTCGACGTCGGCGGCCGGACCGGCGTGCAACCCGGCGATCGCGACGTTGCCGGCGTCGTCGTGCAGGCTGGCGACCAGCCGGCTCAGCGCCATCAGCGCGTCCGGCACCAGCCCGCCCCACATGCCGGAGTGGACCGCGTGGGTCAGCGTGCGCACCTCGACGTCGGCCCGCACCAGACCCCGCAGGCTGGTGGTGAGCGCCGGCTCGCCGATCGCCCAGTTGGCCGAGTCGGCGATGACGATCACGTCGGCCGCCAGCCGGTCGCGGTGCTCGCGCAGCAGTGCCGGCAGGGTGTCCGAGCCGACCTCCTCCTCACCTTCGACGAAGAGCGTGACGCTCACCGGCAGGTCGTCCCCGAAGACCCGCAGCGCGCCCAGGTGGGCGGCGATCCCGGCCTTGTCGTCGGCGGCGCCGCGGCCGTAGAGCCGGCCGTCCCGCTCGGTGGGCTCGAAAGGGGCCGAGTCCCATTCCGCGTGGTCGTTCTCGGGCTGGACGTCGTGGTGGGCGTAGAGCAGCACCGTGGGCGCCCCGGCCGGGCCGGCCTTGTGCGCGATCACCGCGGGTGCGCCGCCGTCGACGCTGACGATGTCCACCGAGTCGGCACCCTCCGCGCGGAACAGCGCGGCCACCGCCTCGGCGCTGCGCTGCACCTCGCCGGCGCGGGCCGGGTCGGCGCTGACCGACTCGATCCGCACCAGGTCCTCCAGGTCCCGGCGCAACCCGGGCAGCACGGATCGGACACTTTCACGCAGCTCGGCACGCAGCTCGGCACTCATGCGGGCCAAGGTAGCCGGACGGCGCGTCAGCCCAGCGGCAGGTAGGCGGCGAGGTCCGCGCGCTCACCGCTGGCCCGCAGTCGGCCGGACTCCTCGGCGTCGGGCCAGCTCAGCGCGCCGGTGGCCAGGGCGATCCAGGTCGCGGCGTCCATCTCGACCACGGCCGGCGGTGTGCCCCGGGTGTGCCGCACCCCCTCGACGACCTGCACCGCGGCGTACGGCGGCACCCGCACCTCCACCGAGCGCCCCGGGGCGAGCTGCTCGAGCAGCGCCAGGAAGTGCTTGCTCAGCAGCCTGGCGTCACTGCGGTCCGGGTCGCCGTCGACGAGCCGGGACAGCGCCTCGGCGACCTCGGCCGGGTCGGCGGGACGCAGACGGGCGGGCATGCCCCGACTCTAGGCCGCGGCCCCCTGTGCGGCCCCCTGTGCCGCCCTCTGTGCCACCGGAACGGCCGCCGGAACGGGGGCCGGAACGGGGCCGGAATGGGGCCGGAACGGGGAAAACCGACTGATCGGTCGGAAAAACCGTTCTCCGGTGCTTGTGCTCTTCGACGCGCAGACCTACGGTAACGGCTCCGTGTGTCGTACATCTCACGACGCTTCCCTCTCTCTCGGTAAGGATCTCTGTGCCCCAACAGCGTTCTCCGCGCGTCCGCGCCCTGCGGACCGGCGCCCTGCTGGCCGGTTCCGCGGTCGTGCTGGCCACCGCGCTCCCCAACCCGGCCGTCGCCGATCAGGACCGGGTCGACGCCCGGAGCTCTGCCAAGAGCTCCTACGCCGGCTTCGTCAAGTCCGTCACCGGCAAGGGGGTCCGCAAGCACCTGCGCGCCTTCGACCGCATCGCCGTCGAGTACGACGACCGGGCCGCCGGGACCGACGGCTACGACGCCTCGAAGGACTACGTCGTCGCCCAGCTGCGCAAGTTCGGCTACCACCCGACCGTGCAGTCGTTCGACTTCGACTACTTCTCGCAGACGGCACCCTCGACGTTCGAGCGCACCAGCCCCGACCCGACCACCTGGGTCGAGGACGAGGACTACGCGCTGATGACGTACTCCGGCTCCGGTGACGCCACCGCGCAGGTGGAGGGGGTCGACCTCAACCTCGGAGACCTGGAGAACTCGACCAGCGGGTGTGAGGCCTCCGACTTCGACGACTTCACCGCCGGAAACATCGCGCTCACCCGCCGCGGCACCTGCGCGTTCGCCGACAAGGTGACCAACGCCCAGGACGCCGGCGCCGTCGGCGTCATCGTGATGAACCAGGGCACCGCGGGCCGCACCGACGCCTTCGCGGGCACCCTCGGCGCCGCTGTCGGCACCGTGCCCTCGATCGGCACCAGCTTCGCCATCGGCGAGTCGCTGGCCGAGGGGGCCGAGGTCCACCTGGCCGCCGAGACGGTCTCGGAGACCCGCGAGACCTACAACGTCTTCGCCGACTCCAAGCAGGGCCGCCAGGACAACGTGGTGATGGCGGGCGCACACCTCGACTCGGTCGACGGTGGCGCCGGCGTCAACGACAACGGCTCCGGCAGCGCCGTGCTGCTCCGGGTCGCGCAGAAGCTCGCCAAGAAGGTCACCCCGGAGAACCAGGTGCGCTTCGCCTGGTGGGGTGCCGAGGAGCTGGGCCTGGTCGGTTCCGAGCACTACATCGACAACCTGGCCCGGAACAACCCGGCCGCGCTGCAGGACATCGCGCTGTACCTGAACTTCGACATGGTCGGCTCGCCCAACTACGGCCTGTTCGTCTACGACGGCGACAACTCCCGCTACGGCGAGGACGACGGCGCCGCGATCGGTCCCGAGGGCTCCAAGCAGATCGAGCGGGTCTTCCGGAAGTACTTCCTCAAGCGGGGTTGGGGCTCCGAGCCCACGCCGTTCAGCGGTCGCAGCGACTACGGACCGTTCATCGCCCAGAACATCCCCGCCGGTGGGCTGTTCACCGGCGCCGAGGGCGTCAAGACCGAGGACGAGGCCGAGAAGTTCGGTGGCGAGGCCGGCGTCGCCTACGACGTCTGCTACCACCAGGCCTGCGACACCCTGGGCAACGTCAACATGAGGGCGGTCCGTCAGAACTCGAAGGCCATCGCGCACTCGATCTGGACCTACTCGATGAACACCTCGATGGTCAACGGCCGCAGCACCGGCCACAAGATCGGCCCCGGCTCGAAGCCGAAGCCGTTCCGCCACGACCACGACCCGAAGCGGCGCTGAGCACTCCAGCTCCAGCGCTGACCTGACGCACCCCTCCACCGGGGCGGTCCTCCACACGGAGGGTCCGCCCCGGTGGCGCGTCCGGGAGCGGTGTGGGCCGGACCTGGATGATGGGGGCGTGCCGGAGGGGGACAGCGTCCACCTGCTCGCGCGGCGTCTGGACCGGTCGCTGCGCGGGCGCGAGGTCGTGCGCAGCGACCTGCGGCTCCCCCGGCTGTCGACGCGGGACCTGGCCGGGCGCACGCTGCTCGAGCACGCGACGTACGGCAAGCACCTGCTCACTCGGTTCAGCGGCGGCGTGACGCTGCACAGCCACCTGCTCATGGACGGTTCCTGGACCGTCACCCGGCCGGGACGCCGACTGCCCACCCGGGTGATGCCCGACGTGCGGGTGGTCCTCGAGACCGACCGTGGGCACACGGCGTACGGCCTGCGCCTGCACCAGGTCGAGCTGGTCGAGACCTCCCAGGAGTCCCGGCTGGTCGGCCACCTGGGGCCGGACCTGCTGCACGACGACGTCGACCACGCCGAGGCGGTACGCCGCCTGCGCGCCGACCCGGGCCTGCCGCTGGTCTCGGCGCTGCTCGACCAGCGCCGGGTGGCCGGGTTGGGGAACCTGTGGGTCAACGAGCTGGCGTTCCTCCTCGGCCGCAGCCCGTGGACCCCGATCGGTGACGTGGACCTCGACCGGCTGCTGCGCCTGGCGATCCGGGCGCTGCGGCACTCCGCGCTGGTGCCGGGCGCCCACCAGGTGACCACCGGCACCCGCCGCCGCGGCGAGGACCACTGGGTGGCCGGCCGGGCCGGTCGCCCGTGCCTGCGCTGCGGCACCCAGGTCCGGGTGGTCGAGGAGCTCCCGAACGATCCCGCCCACCGGCGTACCTGGTGGTGCCCGTCCTGCCAGCCGGGTCCGGGCCCGGAGACCCGCGTCCCCACCGGCCCGCGTCGCCACCAACTCATGTAACGCGGTGTCCGCTGCACCCATCAGCCGCCGCGACACCGCCTCGGCGTAGCGAACACCGCGTTACATGAGCGGGCGCCCCGGGACCCCAGCCCTACAGGGACTGCAGCAGCTCCAGGGTGGTCTGCCAGGCCGGCGTGGCCGTGTCGATGACCGCGAAGTGCTCCCCGGCCACCGGCACCAGCTCGGCGGTCGCGCCGGCGGCCGTGGCGGCCTTCACGTAGCGCCGCGACTGGCTGATCGGGACCACCTCGTCGGCGCGGCCGTGCACGCAGAGGACCGGGACGTCCAGGGGGACCTGACGGATCGGGTCCAGCACGTCGTCGGCGGGCCCCGGCGCACGCCCGAGGAACCCCTTGACCGCTCCATCGCCCAGGCCGGCGCGGTGGGCCGCCCGCAGGTCCAGCACCCCCGCCTGGGAGACCACCCCGGTCACCGCGACCCCGACCGGCCACCGCGCGTCCCGGCCGCGGGAGGCAGCCCAGGTGGCCAGGTGACCACCGGCCGAATGACCGAGCGTGATCACCCGGTCCAGGTCGACCCCCAGGGCCGGGTCCAGCCCGGCCAGCCTGTCGATGCCGGCCGCGACGTCATCGAGGGTCGCCGGAACACCACCGCCACCGCCGACCCGGCGGTACTCCAGGTTCCACGCCGCCCAGCCCTGCCGGGCCAGGCTGTCGGCCAGCGGCTGGCCCAGGGTGAGGTCGTACCGGTTCTTCCAGAAGCCGCCGTGGATCACCACGACCACGCCGCGCGGCCGGTCGTCGGGCAGCCAGAGCTCGGCGTACTGGCTGGGGTGGTCGCCGTAGGTCACCACCCGCTGTCGTCGCCGCACCCGCTGCTCCTCCTCGCCGCTGCACCCGGCCAACCCCGTCAGCCCGCTCGCCGCGAGGACCGGCAGCGAGAGGAACCGACGCCTGTCCACCCTGTCATTGGAGCACCCTCAGTCGTACTCACCACCGCGGGCGCGCTTGATCCGCCCGCGCCGCTTCTTCGTGTCCAACCGGCGCTGCTGCGACCCGCGGGTGGGGCGGGTCGGCCGGCGCCGCGGCGGCGGTGGCGCGGAGGCCTCCCGGAGCAGCTGCGCCAGCCGCTCCCTGGCCGCCTGCCGGTTGGCCCGCTGGGCCCGGTGCTCGCTGGCGGTCACCGTCACCACGCCGTCGACGAGCCGACCGGAGAGCCGTTCCAGGATGCGCTCGCGCAGGTCGTCCGGCACCGAGGGTGAGCCGGCGACGTCGAAGAGGAGCTCGACCCGGCTGTCGGTGGTGTTCACGCCCTGGCCGCCGGGTCCCGAGGAACGGGAGAAGCGCTCGCCGAGCTCGGCGGCCGGGATCACCCACCGCCGGGAGACCACCAGCTCGTCGGCCATCGGCTCCGGCTCGTCTCCCCCGCCTCGTCCGCTGCCGCGCGCGCCGTCAGGCCAGCGCGGCCGGCAGCGTCGCCGTCCAGGCCGACCGGACCTCGAGCAGCGGCAGCGTGAACCGGTCCCGCACCACGATCGAGTCGCCGCCGGTCTCGCCGAGCTCGATCAGCGGTACGCCGTGGCGCGCGGCGAGGTCGGCGAGCCGGTCCACGTCCGCGGCGGCCACGGTGACCAGGGCCCGGGCCGCCGACTCGGCGAAGAGGTCCAGGAACGCGTCCCCGGGCAGGGTCACCTGCACCCCGACCATGTGCCGCAGCGACGCCTCGACCAGGCCCTGGGCCAGGCCGCCGTCGGAGAGGTCGTGGGCGCTGGTGAGCAGCCCGACCCCGGCGTGCAGCAGCTCGGCCAGGCTCCGCTCCGCCGCCAGGTCCACCCGCGGTGGCAGCCCACCGAGGTGACCGTGCACCACGTGCGCCCACTCCGAGCCGGACAGCTCCTCGCGGCTCTCGCCGAGCAGGAAGACCCTCTCCCCGGCCGTCGACCACGCCGACGGGGTGCGCCGGGTGACGTCCTCGATGACGCCGAGGACCGCGACCACCGGGGTCGGCAGGATCGCGGTCGCCCCGGTCTGGTTGTAGAGGCTCACGTTGCCGCCGGTGACCGGGATCCCCAGCTCGAGGCAGGCGTCCTTCAGCCCGCGGCATGCCTCGGCGAACTGCCACATCACGTCCGGGTCCTCGGGCGAGCCGAAGTTGAGGCAGTCCGAGATCGCCAGCGGCACCGCGCCCCCGGTGGCGACGTTGCGGTAGGACTCCGCCAGCGCCAGCTGCGCCCCGGCGTACGGGTCCAGCTTGGCGAAGCGGCCGTTGCAGTCGGTGGAGACCGCCACCCCGAGGTTGGTCTCCTCGTCGACCCGGATCATCCCGGAGTCCGAGGGCTGGGCGAGGACGGTGTTGCCGCGCACGTACCGGTCGTACTGGTCGGTGATCCACGACTTGTCGCAGAGGTTGGGGCTGGCCGCCAGCCGGAGCACGGTCTCCCGCAGCTCCTCGTCCCCGGTCGGCCGCGGCAGCGCCTCGGCGGCGTCCGCCTGGAGGGCGTCCTGCCAGCCCGGCCGGGCGAACGGGCGGTGGTACGTCGGTCCGTCGTGCGCGACCGAGCGGGGCGGCACGTCGACGACGCGCTCCCCGTGCCAGTCGATGTGCAGCCGACCGGTGTCGGTGACCTCGCCGACGACGGTCGCGTCGACCTCCCACTTAGCGCAGATGGCCAGGAACGCCGCGACGTCGGCGGGCTCGACGACCGCCATCATCCGCTCCTGGCTCTCGCTCATCAGGATCTCCTCGGGCGCCAGCGTGGAGTCGCGCAGCGGCACCCGGTCGAGCTCGACGTGCATGCCGCCGTCGCCGGCCGAGGCCAGCTCGGAGGTGGCGCAGGACAGTCCGGCGCCGCCGAGGTCCTGGATCCCGGCGACCAGCCCGGCGGCGAAGATCTCCAACGTGCACTCGATGAGCAGCTTCTCCATGAACGGGTCGCCGACCTGGACGCTGGGTCGCTTGGCCGGGCCGCTGGTCCCGTCGGCGGCGGCGTCGAAGGTCTCGCTGGCCAGCACCGAGACGCCGCCGATCCCGTCACCGCCGGTGCGGGCGCCGTACAGGATCACCTGGTTGCCGACACCGCTGGCCTTGGCCAGGTGCAGGTCCTCGTGCCGCAGCACCCCCACGCACAGGGCGTTGACCAGCGGGTTGCCGAGGTAGGACTCGTCGAAGACGGCCTCGCCGCCGATGTTGGGCAGGCCGAGGCAGTTGCCGTAGTGGCCGACGCCCTCGACGATCCCCGGCAGCACCCGGTGGGTGTCGGCCGCGTCCAGGGGGCCGAAGCGCAGCGGGTCCATCACCGCGACCGGGCGGGCGCCCATCGCCAGGATGTCGCGGACGATGCCGCCGATCCCGGTCGCCGCGCCCTGGTGCGGCTCGACGTACGAGGGGTGGTTGTGGGACTCCACCTTGAAGGTGACCGCATACCCCTGACCGATGTCGAGGACGCCGGCGTTCTCGCCGATGCCGGCCAGCATCTTGCCGGCCGGGGTCTCCTGCGGGATCTCCCCGAACTGCTGGAGGTGCACCTTGGAGCTCTTGTAGGAGCAGTGCTCGCTCCACATCACCGAGTACATCGCCAGCTCCGAGCTGGTCGGTCGACGACCCAGGATCTCGCGGATCCGCTCGTACTCGTCGGGCTTGAGACCGAGGTCGGCCCAGGGCTGCTCGCGCTCCGGGTCCCCGGACGCCACTGCCACGGTGTCGACGGCGGACTGGATCGGCGGGGGGGACGTCTGCGGCACCCGCTCAATCTACCGGCGGGCGCGGGTGCGGCCGTGCCGGGCGTCGGCCCCGGACGGGCTCCTCGAACTACCCGCTTGTAGTTCTCCCGAACCCTGTGACGGCTGTGACGGATGTGGTTATGGTGACGAGGCCCGGTCCGGTCACACCGTCGTCTTCCCCTGGAGATCCACCATGTCCCGCTCGGTCGGACGTGCCGTCACCACCACGGTGGTCACCGCACTGCTCACCCTCGTCACCGGTCTCGCCACGCTGACCGCGACCGCCTCGCCGGCGCGCGCCGACAACGTGGTCACCCCGGGCAACTTCACCGGCTACGGCTTCGACCAGTGCCTCGGTCCGACCCAGTCGTCGATGAACCGCTGGCTCAAGCACTCACCGTTCCTCTCGGTCGGCATCTACATCTCGGGCACGTCCCGCGCCTGCCGCGACCAGCCGAACCTCACCCCGGACTGGGTGGCCACCCAGCTGCGCAAGGGCTGGCGGCTGCTGCCGATCACCCTGGGTCCGCAGGCCTCCTGCCAGCCGCGCTTCCCCCGGTACGACGACGACGTGAAGATCAACCCGAACCCGGGATCCCAGGGCCGCTACTACCAGGCCCGCAAGCAGGGGCGGCAGGAGGCCGTCAGCACCGTCACCGACGCGAGAGCGCTGGGGATCTCGGCCGGCAGCACGCTCTGGTACGACCTGGAGGGCTTCGACCACACCAACACCCACTGCCGTGAGTCGGCCCTGCAGTTCCTCAGCGGCTGGACGCAGAAGCTGCACCGGCTGGGCTACGTCTCCGGGGTCTACTCCTCGGTCGGCTCCGGGATCCTGGCGCTCGACAACGCCCGGGTGCAGCGGCCGAACGCGTTCACCCTGCCGGACATGATCTGGCTGGCCCGCTGGGACAACGTGGCCAACACCTCCAGCTCCTACATCCGCGAGGACGGGTGGCGCCCCGGCGGCCGGGTGAAGCAGTACCAGGGTGGCCACGACGAGACCTGGGGCGGCGTCCGGATCAACATCGACCGCAACTTCCTCGACGTCGGGAGGGGCTCGACCGCCCGCCCCGAGTCGCGCTGCGGCGGCGTCCAGGTCGACTTCGCGTCGTACGTGCCGCTCAAGCCGCCGCGCAACGGCAAGCGCTCGGATCCCGCACAGGTCAAGGCCATGCAGTGCCTGCTCACCGAGCAGGGGCTCTACTCCGGCGGCCTCAACGGGATGTTCAGCACCAAGACCACCGCCGCCGTCCGGGCCTGGCAGGAGCGGGTCGGCCACCGAGGCGTGGACCGCTGGTCACGCCGGAACTGGGTCTCCCTGCTGGCCGCCGGCTCGGCCAAGGTGAGCAAGTTCGGCTCCGCCGGGTCCGCCGTACGCCGGATCCAGCGCGCCCTCCAGGCCGCCGACCCCCAGGCCGAGCTGACCCTGGACGGCGCATGGGGGCCGGAGACCGAGACCGCCTTCCGCGACTGGCTGCAGGGTGCCGGCCTGCCGGCCTCGCCGGTGGCCAACTACCGGGCCTGGAAGGCGCTCCAGGCCGGCCGTCGCTGAGGCGCACCCCCCCGGGGCGGACCGGCCTGCTCACCCCGCCGGTTCCACGGCGGTCACCGTCCCGGTGCTGCCGTCGACGGTGACCAGCTCGCCGTCTCGCAGTGCGGTGGTGGCGTTCCCGGCGCCCATCACCGTGGGCAGGCCGTGCTCGCGGGCCACGATCGCGGCGTGGCTCAACGGGCCGCCCCCGTCACAGACCAGGGCCCCGACCAGCCCGAACAGGGTCGCCCAGGCCGGGGGCGCGATCGGGCAGACCAGCACGTCGCCGGCCTGCAGCCGGTCGAAGTCGGCCGGCCCGCGGACCACCCGGACCGGTCCCGTCGCGGTGCCCGCCCCGCAGGGCGCTCCGGTCACCTCCGCGCCGGGTCGCTCGGCGGGGGGAGCCAGCTCGGCGTCCATCGCCCAGAGCAGCGCCTCGTTCAGCACCCTCGCCGCGGCCGGGAGCCCGCGGAAGTCCGGGGGCGCGCCGGGCAGCGGGCCGTGCACCAGCGGCCCGGGGTGGGCGCGGACCCAGGCCCGCTCCGCCCGCCGGCGCACGGCGACCGTGTCGAGGCCCTCGCCGTCCTCGCCGACGTCCCCGACCAGGGCGCCGGTGAGCTCGTCCCAGGTCAGCAGCATCGTCCGGTCCGGGTCCCGGAGCAGTCCGCGGTCCGCGAGCCGCCGCCCCATCTCCAGCAGGGCGACGCGCAGACCGGCCATCGGGGCGTATCCGACCACCCGGACGTTCTCCTCACGTAGCCCGAACGCGTGACCGGCTGCCTCCCACGTCTGCTGGAGCCGGCGCTGCTGCTCCGGCGACAGCGCGACCATCGCGGCGCTGAGACGCTGCTCGGCTGTGTTCCGCAGCGCGGTGCTCGGGTCCCCCGGCGCCGGGTCCGCCGAGTCCCCGGCCAGGCGTGCCACGGCGCGGCGCAGCAGCCCGACCAGCAGCCCCGGGACCTCAGCCACGGTCGGTGACGCCACGTCGTCGTCGGTGAGCAGGAAGCCCTCGACCTCCAGCCAGGTGGCGACCTCCGCGGCGAGGCCGGGATCCCGGTCGAGGTGCAGGTCGGCCAGCGCGGCCACCGGGTCGTCCGCCCCGGCTACCGCAGCCGCGGCCGCGGGCTCGGCGGCGATCCGGGACGCCAGCTCCTCCATCCGGCGGGACGCCGCTGCCGAGGCCGGCGACGAACCGGCCAGCACCTGCAGCGCCTCGGCCGAGGTCCAGCCCAGCAGCTCCTCGGTCAGCAGGACGAACGCGTGCACCCGGACCAGGTACGGCACGAACAGGTCGAAGTGGATCCGCACTCCCTCGGCCACCAGGCGCCGCACGTCCTCGGCGTGGGCCAGCAGCGCGGCGTCGTCGAGCCGCGCGAGGTCGGTCCTGCGCAGCCGAGCCACCCGCTCCTGCATCTCGGCGCGCCGGCGATCCGTCCAGTCCCGGGCGAGCCCGTCGAGCAGACCCGAGTCGAGCACCGAGCGCGCCGCGGCGGTCCGCCGTCGCAGTGCGGGAACGACCCGTGCCAGCAGACCCAGCAGCCACCACGGGGGCGGCGGCGCGGTGGAGGTCTCCTTGCCCAGCGGTGGCACCACCTGCAGGTACAGCTCGCCCCCCAGGTATGCCGTCCGGATCCCGCCGACGAGGAAACCGAAGCGGGCGGCCCAGTCGGCGAAGAAGTCGAAGCCGGGACTGTCCAGCGAGGCCGCCATCGGGCTCAGCGGGCCGGGGGCGTGGGCCACGTCCTTGGTCCAGGTGCCGGGAGGAACCTCGATCGTCGGGGCCACCGGGACCACGGTGACCGGCCGGCACTGCAGCAGCCACAGCTCCTCGGTGCCGGCAGCCACGGACCACTCGACGTCCACCGGGCGACCACGGGTGGCGGCGAGCCCGCGGAGCAACGCGGCAACCTCGATCAGCCGGTCCGGCGCCAGCAGGTCACCCTCACCGGCGACCCGGTCGTCAGGGGTGATGGTCCAGGACTGGCCCTCGACGCTGCCGTCGACCAGCGGCTGACCGAGGCCGGGCACCGCGGTGACGACGACCCGGTCGTCCCCGGTCACCGGGTCGACCGAGAAGGCCACCCCGGACACGCGTGCGTCGACCATCGCCTGCACGACCACGGAGACCGCGTGGCCCGAGTCGTGCACCCGGCGTACGGCGGCGAGCACCGTGGCCGGTGCGGAGGCCACGGGCAGCTCGCTCAGGTGCCGGCCGGCCAGCGAGCTGTCGTCACCGTCCTCCTCGGCACCGGAGGAGCGGACCGCCACCGCGGCCGACCCGAGCTGCTCCAGAGGGGTGGCCAGGTCCTCGGACACCAACCCGGCGATCGCGGCGCAGGGGATCACGAACCCCGCCGGGACTCGGTGCCCCTCGGCGAGCAGCGCCGCGAGGCCGGCCGCCTTGCCGCCCACCTCACCCCGGCTGCCGGGGTCGCCCGAGCGGGTGCGGGCCGCGAGGTCCGCCAGGTCCCGGATCGCGCCGTCGAGGCTCACGTCATCCATCGTGGCACCGCCGGGACCCCGGCCACGGGCGCTCACCGGACGGACCTGCCGACCCCAGTGCCGACCCCAGTGCCGGCCGGCGCCCCACGCAGCCCGACGATGCTCATCGAGATGATCAACGCCTCCCCGACCAGGACGACCAGGTACCCCGTCACCAGGGACACCGCTCCGAGCGGCAGCAGAGACGCCAGGCTGACGATCAGGCTCACCCAGCCGAGCCGGACCAGCCAGCGCGGCGCCCACCGGTCGCGACCCGAGAAGACTGCCAGGAACCCGCCGACCCCGAGGATCAGGACGGTGGCCACGTCGTCGGCTGCCACCGCCGCGAACCCGATCGCGTCGGCCACGGGGACGAGCTCCGGGTGACCGGGAAGGCCGTGGACCACGCCCATCATCATCGGGAAGAACACCACCACGGCTCCCCCGGCCGCCGCGGCCGCGAACCGCGCAGCCAGCGCACTCGCCGAGCGCGCCGAGCTGGCCGCGACGAGGGAGACCGCCAAGGCCATCGCCAGGGCTCCCACGATCCACAGGGCGAGGTGCACGGTGAGCACCGTCCGGTGCTCGGCGGCCTCGGCGAGGTAGGCACCCATGGTGCGGTCCTCGATCGCCGTGAAGATGTCGGGGCCGGTGGCGACCATGAGGATCGCGCTGCCCAGCATCACGACCGCCCCGGCCAGGCCCACCACTCCGGCGGTGCGTCGGAGCGCGACCGGGTCGTCGGCGCCCGGTACCGGCACGGCGGGCGCCGGGGGTGCCGTGCCGATCCGGGGATCCAGGGTTTCCGGTGTCTCGAGCATCGTGGTTCTCCTCCGCAGGGGCGGCCGCGGTCCGGCCGCTGCATACATCGATACTGAACGCACTGCACGCCTCATGCAATAGTTACATCGTGCTAGCATCTCGTGCATGTCGACCGACGCGACCGCACCCCGGGAGAGTCTCCGTGCCCAGCAACGGCGTCTGGCCCGGGAGCGGATCCTCGAGGCGGCGGCCGCGCAGGTGGTCACCGTCGGGGTCGACCAGCTCGCGATGCCCGCGGTCGCCCGCGCGGCGGGCGTCTCGCTACGCACGGTCTACAACCATGTCGACTCCCGAGAGGCGCTGCTCGCCGAGCTGCTGGTCGAGGCGCGGCGGCGCCTGGAGGAGCTGGGCGCGCTCGAGTCGGTGGACCGGCTCACCGAGCTGCCGGCCGCGATCCGGCACAACTACCCGCTGTTCGGCCGGCTGGGCGTGCTGGGCGAGGCCGCCGCCGTGATCCGCAGCAGCCAGGCCACGGCCCGCGGACGGGCCGCTGCGTCCCCGAGCAACGACGCGCTGACAGCCGCCGTGCGCGCGGACCTGGCCGACCGTGCCGCACCGCTCGACGAGGTCCAGCACGAGGCGCTGAGCACGACGATCCGGATGCTGGTCAGCTCCGACTCGTTCTTCCGGGTCCAGCAGGCGGGCGTGGCCGCCGAGGACTCCGGCGAGGTCACCGCGTGGATGGTCCAGGTGCTGCTGCGCGCCCTGGACGACGGGGACCTGCCGTTCGCGGCGCCCGGCTGAGCGGTCGGCCGGAGGGTCAGCCGGCGAGCAGCCGGGTCAGCCGCCCGGCGGTCCGGCCGCCAGCGCGACCCCGGTCAGCACCAGCACCGCCACCAGCCCGGTGGCCGCACCGCGGGCCGGGTTGCGGACCAGCCACGCCACGGCGCGGTCAGCGGTACCCCGCGGATGATCCTGACCGCTGTGCTGACCGGCGTCACCGAGCCGCCAGGTCTCCCCCAGCGCCGCCCGCGACCCGGCGTACCGCTCGAAGGCGAGGGTGGCGAAGGGCGGGACCGCAGCCGTGAGACCGAGCAGCAGCCGGCCGGGGCGCCACCGCTGGTCGATCGCGACCAGCACCGTGACCAGGCAGTAGCCCAGGAACACCACCCCGTGCAGCATCCCGAACACCCGGACCCCCAGGTCGGTGGTGCCGGTGCCGTACTTGAGCACCATCCCGGTGAGCAGTCCGGCCCAGGTCAGCGCCTCGGCCACCGCCACCCGGCGGAAGAGCAGCCGGGGACTCACCCGAAGCTGGCCTCGACGAGGTCGACCGTCCCGGCGAGGCTGGTGAAGAAGCCCAGCCCGTCGGTCCCGGTCCCGGTGAGGTCCTCGACGGAGTGCTCGGGGTGCGGCATCAGGCCGACCACGTTGCCGACGGCGTTGCTGATCCCGGCGATGTCACGCAGCGAGCCGTTGGGGTTGTCGTCGAGGTAGCGCGCCACCACCTGCCCCTCACCCTCCAACCGGTCAAGAGTCTCGGCGTCGGCGACGAAGCCGCCCTCGCCGTTCTTGAGCGCGACGGTGATCTCCTGGCCCTCGGTGTACGCCGAGGTCCACGCGGTGCGGGTGTTCTCGATCCGCAGCCGTTGGTCACGGCAGACGAACTTGCGGTGGTCGTTGCGGATCAGTGCCCCGGGCAGCAGGTGCGACTCGCAGAGGATCTGGAAGCCGTTGCAGATGCCCAGGACCGGCATCCCGGAGCGGGCCGCCTCGATCACCTCGGTCATCACCGGGGAGAAGCGCGAGATCGCCCCGCAACGCAGGTAGTCGCCGTACGAGAACCCCCCGGGCAGCACCACCGCGTCCACGCCGCGCAGGTCGTGGTCGCCGTGCCAGAGCGCCACCGCCTCGTGGCCGCCGAACCGGACCGCGCGCCGGGCGTCGACGTCGTCCAGCGACCCCGGGAAGGTGACGACCCCGATCCTCACGCGGAGTCTCCCGCCACGTCCTCGACCCGCACGGAGAAGTTCTCGATCACCGGGTTCGACAGCAGCGTCTCGGCCATCCGGTGCACCTCGGCGAGCCGGTCCTCGGTGACCTCGCCGTCGACGTACAGCTCGAAGCGCTTGCCCTGGCGGACGTCGGTGACCCCGGTGAAGCCCAGTCGGGGCAGCGCCCCCTGCACCGCCTTGCCCTGCGGGTCGAGGATCTCGGGCTTGGGCATGACGTCGACGACGACTCGGGGCACGGAGGGCTCCTGGTGCGCAGGTGGGACGGGCGGGTCCAGTCTAGGAGGCCTGGGTGGCCCGTCCGGGGGGAGTCTCGGACCTGCGCGGAGCCTGAGAGTTCGTCGTGCGTTCCCGGCAGCGCTGGGGAGGCACCCGGCAGTCGGGCAGACTGGGGACATGAGCATGTCGCGCGCCTTGTCCCCTGCCTCTCCCCTGAAGCTCCAGTTCCCGCAGTCACTGGCGGTGTACGACGACTACGAGGCTGCCCAGAAGGCTGTGGACTTCCTCTCCGACAACAAGTTCCCGGTCGAGCAGTGCATGATCGTCGGCACCGACCTGAAGCGGATGGAACGGATCACCGGCCGACTCACCACCGCCCGGGTCGCCATGGGCGGGGCGGCGTCCGGCGTCTGGCTGGGCCTGTTCGTCGGACTCATCTTCACCCTGTTCACCACCAGTGCCGCGATCACCACCCTGCTCTCGACGATGCTCTTCGGCGCCGCCTTCGGCACCATCTGGGCGCTGGTCGGCTACGGCCTGACCCGGGGCCAGCGCGACTTCTCCTCGGTCACCTCGGTGGTGGCCACCCGGTACGAGGTGCTCGTCGAGCACAAGTCCGCCGCCCAGGCCCGGGAGCTGCTCAGCCAGCTGCCCGGGGCCACCCCCAACCCCTTCGCCTGACCGCACCCCCGCCGAGTCGGTCAGCGACGCCGGCTGTGCTGCACGATGACGATCCCGAGAGCGACGCCGAGCCCGGCCACGATCGGCCCGAGCGTGGCCCAGGTCCGGCTGTCGGTCATCGGGCTACCGCTGAGGTAGCCGAGCCCCTGGAGGGTCCAGACGGCGCCGACCAGCAGCATCAGCCCCGCCAGGACCAGTCCCAGGATCCGGGAGCTCAGCTGAGCTCCCGCTTGAGGATCTTGCCGGTCGCGGTCATCGGCAGGTTCTCCACGAACTCGACGGTGCGCGGGTACTTGTAGCTGGCCATCTGCTCCTTGCCCCAGGCGACCAGCTCGTCCTCGGTCACGGTGGCGCCCTCGTTGAGGATGACCACCGCCTTGACCTCCTCGCCGTGGCTCTCGTGCGGCACTCCGATCACCGCGGCCAGCGAGACGTCCGGGTGCGTGAGCAGCGTCTCCTCGATCTCGCGCGGGTACACGTTGTACCCGCCGCGGATGATCATGTCCTTGGACCGGTCGACGATGTAGTACCAGCCGTCCTCGTCGCGGCGGCCGAGGTCGCCGGAGCGGAACCAGCCGTCCCGGATCACCTCGTCGGTGGCCTCGGGGCGGTTGTAGTAGCCCTTCATGATGTTGTGCCCCTTGATCGCGATCTCGCCGATCGCGTCCGGGGACCACTCCACCTCCTCCCAGCTGTCGGCCTGGAGCAGCTTCATCTCCACGCCGGGGATCGCGCGGCCGATGGAGCCGACCCGCGGTTCCTCGCCGTGCGGGGAGAAGCTGGCCACCGGCGAGGTCTCGGAGAGGCCATAGCCCTCCAGGATGGTCACGCCGAACTTCTGGTGGAACTTCTTGTGCACCTCGACCGGGAGGGCGGACCCACCGGCCGCCGCGACCCTCATGTTCTCGGCGATCGAGGAGATGTCGACACCCTCCTCGAGGGCGCCGAGCAGCCCCCAGTACATCGTGGGCACGCCGGCGAAGAAGGTCACCTTCTCGCGCAGCATCAGGTCCAGCGCCGGTTTCGGCTCGAAGCGCGGCAGCATCACCACGGTGCCGCCGAACGCGAAGGCGCCGTTCTGCACCACCGACTGCCCGAACGAGTGGAACAGCGGCAGCACGCACAGGAAGGTGTCCGGGTTCTCCGCGTCGGCCCCGAAGAGGTCCTTCCCGCTCATCGCGTTGTCCCGCATGTTGCGGTGCCGCAGCTCGGCGCCCTTGGGCTGGCCGGTGGTGCCGGAGGTGTAGAGGATCACCGCGGTGTCGTCCTCGTCGGTGCCGACCGTCTCGAAGGTGCCCGGCTGCTGCGACATCGCCCGGCCCATCGTCTCGGTGCCCTCGATCGGCGACTCCGCCGCCGGGTCGGCGGTGATCACGAAGAAGTGCTCGCATGCGTCGGTCTGCTCGAACCCCGCGTGACCCTCGGCGCCGATCGCCAGCTCCGGGGTCCCCTCGAAGCAGAAGTAGGCCTTCGCGTCGGAGTCATCGAGGTGGTAGGCCACCTCGCGCCCCTTGAGCAGCACGTTCAACGGGACCACCGTGGCCCCGGCCTTGAGGATGCCGAAGTAGACGATCGTGAAGTACGGCAGGTTCGGGCAGCTGAGCGCCACCTTGTCGCCGGGCTGGATGCCGCGGGAGACCAGCAGGTGGGCGACCTGGTTGGCCGCGCCGTTGACCTGGGCGTAGCTGAGCCGGGTGTCGCCGAAGATGATCGCGTCACGGTCGCCGTACGACGCGGTGCTGTCCTCGAGCAGGCTGGCCAAGTTGTAGGTGTTGCTCATCGCGCGGGGGCCTCCGTGGTCTGGGTCACGTCCGGGTACGTCCTCAACCTACTGACCGGTCCGTAGGGCAGTCGATGGGGCGGTCCTCCACAGGGCCGCGCAGGACACCTGGCGTCGCCGCGCCTCCCCGATCAGGATCGGGACATGGGTGAGGCGCTTCGTGAGCTGCTCGACCTCCAGGCCGGCGTGGTCTCCCGGAGGCAGGCGCTCGACCTGGGGCTCACCGACGCCGACGTACGCCGACTGGTCCGCCGCCGCGCCTGGGCGAGGGTGCACCCGGGGGTGTTCGTCGAGCACACCGGACCGCTCAGCTGGACCCAGCGCGCCTGGGCAGCGGTGCTGGCCCTGGCACCCGCCGCCCTCTGCCACGACTCGGCGATCCGGGTCACCGACGGCCCCGGGCGCCGCGAGCACCCCGACGGCGGCCCGATCCATGTGGCGGTCGCGCACGGCCGCACGGTGGCGGCGCCGGACGGGGTGCGAGTGCACCACGTGGCCGAGCTGGAGACCCGGGCCCAGTGGCACCTCTCGCCCCCGCGACTGCGGATCGAGGAGGCGCTGGTCGACCTGGCCGCTCGGGCTCGGTCGGATCACGCGGCGATCGCGCTGCTGGCAGACGCGGTCCAGTCCCGGCGTACCACTCCCCGCCGGCTGAGTGCCGCGGTCGACGGCCGCACCCGGTTGCGCCGGCGCCCGTTCCTCATCGCTGTGCTGGCCGACCTGGAGTCCGGGGCGTGCTCGACGCTGGAGCAGGGCTACCTGACCCGGGTCGAGCGCGCTCACGGACTGCCCCGCGGCATCCGCCAGGCGGCCGGCCGGTCGTCCGGGCGCGTCTATCGCGACGTGGAGTACGACGCGTTCGGGCTGGTGGTCGAGCTGGACGGCCGGATGTTCCACGACTCGGCCCGGGCCCGGGACCGCGACCTCGACCGGGACCTGGCCGCGGCCCTCGACGGCCGGACCACGATCCGGCTGGGCTGGGGTCAGGTCTTCGACCGGGCGTGCACCACGGCCGCGCGGATCGGGGTGCTGCTGAGCCGGCAGGGGTGGACCGGCACCCCCACCCGCTGCCGCTCCTGTCCCGCCTGATCGACGATCCCGCCATCAACGGTGTGGATCTCAGTCACCTGCGTGACTGGGATCCACACCGCAAGCACCTGGCCGAGGTCAGTCGGCCAGGATCCGGGCGGCGTGGCGCAGGTCCGCCGCGACGGCCCGCGGCGAGACGAGGCCGAGCAGGGCGGCGACCGGCCGGGCGAGGCCGCGTCCGTGCAGCGCCATCGTCACCCCGACCTCGCAGCCCGCGTCGGTGGGCGTGAAGTCCAGGGTCAGCGTGGCCGAGAACGACCGCCAGGTCCCGCGCTCGGACCAGCGGCGGGGCCGGTCCAGCTCGGTGGTCTCCATCCGCGGCCGGATGCCGGGACGCGTCACGTCGATCCAGCTCTGGCCGACTCCGATCGGCCCGGAGACGTCCTCGACCTTGGCGAGCGACGACTGCCACTCGGGCCGGTTCGCCGGGTCGACCAGGTAGTCGAAGGCCACCTCGGGCGCTACCGCGAACGCGATCGGTCTCATCGGGTCACCACTCCTGTCCGGTCAGCAGCTCGTAGGCCTCGAGGTACCGGGCACGGGTCCGCTCGACCACGTGCTCGGGCAGCGGCGGCGGGGGCTGGCCCGAGGCGCGGTCCCAGCCGGACTCGGCGGAGAGCAGCCAGTTCCGGACGATCTGCTTGTCGTACGACGGCTGGGTGCGGCCGGGCTGCCACTGATCGGCCGGCCAGAACCGCGACGAGTCGGGGGTGAGCACCTCGTCGGCCAACACCGGCCCCTCCCCGGCGTGCCCGGGTCGGCGGGTGTCGTCGACGGCCAGCCCGAACTCCAGCTTGGTGTCCGCCAGGATGATGCCGCGCTCCCGGGCCAGGCCCTCGGCCCGCGCATAGACCGCCAAGGTGAGCTCGCGCAGCTGGGCGGCCCGCTCGGCCCCGACCTCGCGCTCCACCGCGCCGTACGAGACGTTCTCGTCGTGGTCCCCCAGGGCGGCCTTGGTGGCCGGGGTGAAGATCGGCTCCGGCAGCCGGCTGCCGTCCTCGAGACCCGGAGGCAGCTCGATGCCGCAGACCTCACCGCTGTCGCGGTAGTCGACCAGCCCGGAGCCGGTCAGGTAGCCGCGCACCACGCACTCGACCGGGAACATCTCCAACCGGCGGCAGACCACGGCCCGGCCGCGCACCTGCTCCGGCACGTCCAGGGAGAGGACGTGGTGCGGCACCAGGTCGGCCAGCTGGTCGAACCACCACGCCGACATCCGGGTGAGGATCTCGCCCTTGTCCGGGATGGTCGTGTCCAGGACGAAGTCGAAGGCCGAGATCCGGTCGCTGGCCACCATCAGCAGGTTGCCGGCCCAGGCACCCGCCGTGACCTCGTACAGGTCGCGCACCTTGCCCGAGTGCAGGTGCCGGGCCCCGTCCAGTGCAGGGGCCGTCGGGATGCCCAGCTCGCGGACGGCTGCCGCGGAGGGGGCGGCGGGGGCGGCTGGGGCGGAGGAGTCGAGGTCTGCCACGAGTGCAGCCTAGACAGCCCTCCGGCGGCCCACCGCGCGCCTCGAGGACCGACGCCACGGGGCGGGGCGTCCCTGGAGGAACCACTCCATCTTCTGGGTGATCCAGGGCAGGGCCAGGTACGTCATCACCGGGGTCATCACGATCACCGCCAGCAGCACCCGCAGGGGCAGCCAGAGGGCCCCGGCGTACTCCCCGGCCAGGCCGTTGACGATCAGGCTGAGCGGGAAGAACACCAGGAAGATCACCATCGCCTGCTTCCAGCGCGGCGGTGCCGCCGGGGCGGGGCGCAGGTCCTCGACGTCGGTGCTGAGCGGGGCGTCGAACCAGCCCTCGATGCCGGTACGACGCTCGACCCGGGACTCCCCGACCAGCCCCTGGGCCGCCCCCAGCCACCAGCGGCGCTGGGAGGACGCCTCCCACCGGGCCAGCGACTCCTCGTCGGCGAACCGGTAGAGCATGTGCCACTCGTCGGACGCCACCCCGGGCCGCACCCAGCCGGTACCGAGGAAACCCGGGAACCGGACCGCCAGCGCTCCGCCTGCCCGGATCCAGGCCAGCATCTCGTCGCTGTGGTCGGGGGAGACATGACGGGTGATGGACACGGTGACCGGCACAGACATCCGGCCATCGTCCGTGTCGCCGCCGGGGCTGAGCAACTTGTGACCCCCCATCGGGACCAACGTCACAGCCCGCCCCGGTCCGGTGGTTGAGGAGCGAGCGCCGCCGCCCGGTGGTTGAGGAGCGAGCGCCGCCGCCCGGTGGCTGAGGAGCGAGCGCCAGCGAGCGTCTCGAAACCACCGTTGCCCAGGGGTGGGTGGTTTCGAGACAGGCGCTGCGCGCCTTCCTCAACCACCGGGTGGGCCTGCGCGCCTTCCTCAACCACCGAGCGCCGTCGCCCGGTGGTTGAGGAGCGAGCGCCAGCGAGCGTCTCGAAACCCCTGCGACGACCGATGGTTTCGAGACAGGCGCTACGCGCCTTCCTCAACCACCGTGGGTCGCCCGGTGGTTGAGGAGCGAGCGCCGCCGCCCGGTGGTTGAGGAGCGAGCGCCAGCGAGCGTCTCGAAACCACCGTTGCCCAGGGGTGGGTGGTTTCGAGACAGGCGCTGCGCGCCTTCCTCAACCACCGGGTGGGCCTGCGCGCCTTCCTCAACCACCGTGGGTCGCCACGGTGGTCTCGAAACCACCGTGCCGGGGGACTTGCCATGCTGGGGGGATGGAGACCACCGGACCGGCCGCACCCGAGCCGGCCGACGGGAAGGATCCTCGGCCCCCGCCGGGTTCCGACGACGTGACCACCACCACCCGGCCGACGACCGACCCGCATGCGGCGTTCGCCCGCTGGGTCGAGCCCGAGATCGCCGCGATGCTCCGGGTCGCGCACACCCTGACCGCATCCTGGAGCGACGCCGAGGACGTGGTCCAGGAGTCGCTGGTCCGGGCGTTCCGGTCGATGGACCGGTTCGACGGACGGCACCCCCGTGCCTGGCTGTTCACCATCGTCCGGCACACCCATCTCAACAGCCTGCGCCGCACCCGGCCGGTGCTGGTCGAGGACCGAGCCCTGCACGGCCGACCCCCCGCCTTCGGCCCCGAGCAGGCCGCGTCACCCGAGGACCTGGTCGCCGACTCGACCTATGACAGCGACGTGGCCGACGCGCTGGCCGCGCTGAACCCGCGCTACCGCGAGGTGGTGCTGCTGGTCGACGTCGACCGGCTCAGCTATGCCGAGGCCGCCGGCGCGCTCGGGGTCCCGGTCGGCACGGTGATGTCCCGCCTCAGCCGCGCCCGCAGCCGGCTCCGCAGTCGGTTGGAGCACCGTCGTCCGCACGACCGCACCCGCGAGAGGACCGAGGACGCATGATGATGCCCACGCTCACCTGCTGGTGGTCCGCCCGGCGCCTGGACCGGTACCTGGACGCCGACCCCGCCGCACCCCTCGCTCCCGAGGAGGTACGCCGGCTCGAGCACCACGTCTCGGTGTGCTCCCGGTGCCGCCAGTCGCTGGCGAACCGCCGCCGGGTCAGGGCCGCCCTGGACCGGCTCGGCGAGCGTCGTACCCCGGACGCCGGCGCGGTCCGTCGCCTCGAGCAGTTCGCCACCCGCCTGCGTCGCGAGGAGACCCGATGACCGAGCACTGGCCCTCCGACCCGGTGGACGCCCCCGGAGGCGGACCGTGGGACCTGCTGGTGGTCGGCGGCGGCACCGCCGGGCTGGTGGCCGCCAAGACGGCCGCAGGTTTCGGCGCCTCGGTGCTGCTGGTGGAGCGGGACCGCACCGGCGGCGACTGCCTGTGGACCGGCTGCGTCCCCAGCAAGTCCCTGCTGGCCGCCGCGCACGGCGCCGCCGAGGCGCGGTCACTGTCCGCGATCGGGGTGCACGTGGGCTCGGTGGAGGTCGACTTCGGCGCGGTGATGAAGCACGTGCGCGGCGCGATGGCCGCCATCGAACCGGTCGACTCCCCCGCCTCGATCCGGCGCGCGGGCGCCCGGGTCGCGCGCGGCACCCTGCGCTTCACGGGCCCCGGTCGCGCGGAGGTGGACGGTGAGCCGGTCACGTTCAGTCAGGCGGTCCTGGCGACCGGCTCGGCTCCCGTGATGCCCGGGCTGCCCGGACTGGCCGCCAGCGACCCGCTCACCTCGGACTCGGTCTGGGACCTCGACGAGCTGCCGCGCCGGCTGCTGGTGCTCGGGGGTGGCCCGATCGGCTGCGAGCTGGGGCAGGGCCTGGCCCGGCTGGGTGCCGAGGTGACCCTGGTCGAGGGCGCCGACCGGCTGCTCGCCCGGGAGCACCCACGCGCCTCCGACGCGGTACGCCGGACCCTGGTCGGCGACGGGATCCGGGTCCGGGTCGGCGTCCAGCTGGACCGCGTCGAGCCCGGGCCCCGGCGGCCAGGTCGCGCACCTGGCCGACGGCACCAGCGTCGAGGTCGACCGACTGCTGGTCGCGGTGGGCCGCACCCCCCGGACTCGGGACCTGGGCCTGGCGTCGGTGGGGGTCGAGCTCGGCGAGGACGGCCACGTCCGGGTCGACGACCACCTCCGCACCTCGAACCCCCGGATCTGGGCGGCCGGCGACCTGACCGGCCACCCGCCGTTCACCCACACCGCCGGGGTCCACGGGAGCCTCGCCGCCAGCAACGCCGTGCTCGGGCTGCGCCGCAGCGTCGCCCCGGGCCTGGTCCCCCGGGTCACCTACACCCGGCCCGAGGTGGCGGCCTTCGGCGTGGCCGCCGACACCACTGATCCCGGTCACACGGTGCGCTGGATCGAGCACGACGAGGTGGACCGGGCGATCACCGAGGACCGCACCGGCGGGTACTCCGCGCTGGTCCTCGACCGTCGCGGCCGCGTGGTCGGCGCCAGCATCGTGGGCCCGCACGCCGGCGAGCTGCTGACCGAGGCGGTGCTGGCGGGTACGGCCGGGCTGAAGGCCCGGACCATCGCCGGCTCGATGCACGCCTACCCCGGCTGGGGCGACGGGGTCTGGAAGGCCGCGCTGGCGCAGGTCCGCGCGGACCTGGACGGCCCGGTGGCCGCGCGCGCGACCCGCGCCCTCTCGGCAGCACGCCGCGGTTGGGTGCGCCGGCGCCCCCGGTGAGCCCCGGACCCGTCCCGGATCAGGCCAGCCCCGCCGAGTCGCCCAGGTTCGCAGCCCGGGCCCGCCGGCTGCGGATGAAGCCGATGCCGCCGAGCAGCACCAGACCGGCGACGGCCAGCAAGAACGGCAGCGACCCCGGGCCGGGTGCCGTAGGCACCGACCGCGACGTACACCGCGCTGCCCGGCAGGATCCCGAGCACGGTGGCGGACAGATACGCCCGGGGCTGCACCGAGGTCAGCCCGAAGGCGAAGTTCGCGGTGCTGAACGGGACCAGCGGCACCAGCCGCGCCACCAGCACGGTGGCGAACCCGTGCCGTCGTACCCGCTCGTCGAGAGCCCGGACCCGAGTCCCGCTGACCCGGTGCACCGCGTCACGGCCGAGCAGTCGGCTGATCGCGAACGCGACGGCCGACCCCAGCACCGCCCCGACCAGCACCGTGGGAAGGCCTGTCGTGAACCCGAGCAGCGCCCCGCCCACCACGGTGAGCACCCCGGTCGGGCCGGCGGGCAGCAGGCAGACCAACACGTAGAGACCGATGTACGCCGGCACCAACCACGCTCCCAGCCCGTCCAGGAACTCCTCCAGCTCGGCCCGGTCGGGCAGTCCGACGACGAGCTGAAGCACGACGGCCACGGCCACCACACCTCCCAGCAGCCCCAGCTTGACCAGCGCACCCCGGCTCATCGTCGGCCGCCTCATCGGGTCTCCTCGCTCGGCAGCACCGTGCAGCGCTCGGCGACCAGCTCCACGGTCACCTCACCCCCTGCGACGACGCTCGCACCCACCGGGGCGTGCACCCGCAGCCGCTGACCGTCGGGCAGCGCGCCGTCGAGGACCAGGTGGGTCCCGGCGAAGCGGACGTCCTTGACCGCCACCGTGACCCGGGCACCCCCGGACCCGGACGGGCCCGGCGGACCGAGCGAGCGTGCCGGGCGGTACGACGGGGAGCGCGACGGCCTCCGGCCGGACGACCAGCACCCCCGGGCCGGCCGGCTGCCGCGGTGGCGACCCGCAGGGACCCGTCGGCGGAGCGGAACCAGCCGTCGAGGACCCGTCCGACGAGCTCGTTCTCCACGCCGAAGAACCGCGCGGTGGCCAGGTTCGGCGGGCGGGTGTAGATCTCCTCCGGAGTTCCCGCCCCGGCGACGGCACCGTCCAGCATCAGCACGATCCGGTCGGCCACCTCGACCGCCTCCTCGCGGTCGTGGGTGACGAAGAGCGTGGTGACCCCGGAGGCGTCGTGCAGCTCGCGCACCAGCCGCCGCATCTCGGCGCGCAGCCCGGCGTCGAGCTGGGAGAACGGCTCGTCGAGGAGCAGCACCCGGGGCCGCTGGACCAGCGCCCGGGCCAGCGAGACCCGCTGCTCCTGGCCGCCGGAGAGCTCGTGCGGCCGGCGGTCGCCGTACCCCCCGAGCTGGACCCGCTCCAGCATGTCCTCGACCTCGCGGCGGATCACCTCGCGCCGGGTCCGGCGCATCCGCAGCGCGAAGCCGACGTTCTGGGCCACGGTGAGGTGCGGGAAGAGCAGCGGCTTCTGGAAGACCAGGGACAGCGGGCGTTGCTCGGGCGCCACCCGAGTCAACGACCTGCCTTCCAGCAGCACCTCGCCGGCGTCGGCGGCGCGCAACCCGGCGAGCACCGACAGGGTGGTGCTCTTGCCGCAGCCGGACGGGCCGAGCAGCGCCGTCAGCGTGCCCGGAGCGAGGTCCAGGTCGAGCCCGGCCACGGCGGTGGTGGTGCCGAAGCGGACGGTGAGGTCGCGGACCTCCAGCCGCGCCGAGGGTGGGGCGACGTCCCCACCGTCCCGGTCGGACGCGCCGCGGTACGAGCGATCAGGCACGAGCCACCCCCAGCCAGGCGGCGTCGCGACCGCCGACGAACCGGGCGGCCAGCAGCACCAGCAGCACCGGTGGCAGCACCACGAGCAGTCCGAGTGCCGCGGCGGCGGTGCGGTCGGAGGACTCGATCGCGGAGAACAGCAGCAGCGGCAGGGTGGTGACTCGGCCGCCGCCGATCAGCAGGGTGAGGATGTATTCGCTCCAGGAGATCAGGAAGGTGAGCAGGAACGTGGTCAGCAGCGCCGGGCGGAGCAGCGGCAGCGTGACCGCGAGCTGGGCACGCCACGGTCCGGCGCCGAGCACCCGGGCCTGGCGTTCGTGGTCGGTGTCCAGATTGGCGTACGACGCCGCCAGCAGCGTGGCGGCGTACGGCACCGTCGGCATCAGCTGGACCAGCACCACCCCGCCGACCGTGTCGGCCAGCCCCTGGCGGATGAAGAAGACCTGCAGCCCGAGGGTGACCGCCAGCGGCGGCACGATGACCGGTGCCAGCAGCAGGAACTGCACCAGCCGTCGGCCGCGGAACACGTGCAGGCCGAGCGCTCGCCCGGCGGGCAGCCCGATCGCGCAGGCGAGCACCGCGACCGCGGTGGCGATCAGCAGCGAGGTGCCCAGGGCGGCGACGACGCCCGGCTCGGCGATCAGCCGCAGGCCGCGGGCCGAGGTGGTCGGCGGCAGCAGGTCGGGGTAGCGCCAGGGCCCGGCCACCGCCCACAGCAGCACCGGCAGCAGCGGCAGCAGCACCACCGCGGTGAGAGCGCCGAGGATCAGCGGTCGGGTCGGGATCCCCACGGTTCGGCCGCTCACCAGGTCCTCCCGGACAGCAGCCCGACCAGCCGCAGGTAGACCAGCACCACCACCAGGGTGAGCAGGGTCAGCACGGTGGCGATCGCCATCGCCTCCGGCCGGACCAGGAGGTCCGGGTCGCGGTAGCGCTGGAAGGCCTCCACCGAGAGCATCGCCGGGAACGGTCGGCCGAGCAGCCGGGGCACCTCGTAGGAGGCGGTCGCGAAGGCGAACACGAGCACCGACGCGGCCGCCACGGGTGGCGCCAGCATCGGCAGCGTGACCTCGCGCAGCCGCCGGCGCCTGGGGGCGCCCAGGGTGCGGGAGACGTCCTCCAGCTCGCTGATGCCACGGGTGAGTGCGGCCAGCGCGACCACCGCGATGAACGGCGTCTCCTTCCAGGCGTACTCGGCGATGATCCCCCACCCGAAGGCGTCCTGGGTGAGCGCCGGGAAGCCCTGGGCGTCGTCGACCAGCCCGACCGCGGCGGCGCCCCGGGACAGCAGCCCGGACGGGCGCGAGGAGCAGCCCGATGCTGAGCGCGCCGACCAGGTGCGGGATCGCCAGGGTGCCGTGGAACAGCGCCGTCATCCGGGCTCGGCCGCCGACCCGGCGTACCAGCAGCGCGAGCCCGACCCCGAGCACGGACGCGATGAGCGTGGACAGGCCGGCCACCCTCAGGGTCAGCCACAACGACGCCGAGAAGGCGGGGTCGGTGAGCACCGCCCGGTAGGCGTCGAGGCTCCAGGTGGTGCCTGGAAGGACCGGCTGCAGGCCGAGGCTCTGCAGCAGCGCCTGGAGCACCCCGCCGACGAAGAACACCCCGACCACGAGCAGCGCCGGGGCGAGCAGCAGCGCCACCCGCACCGGTTCCGGCACCCGCTGGCCCGGGGCCCTCATCGGGGCCCCGGAGAGAGACGAGTCATCGGTCGTCCTGGAGCACCTCGGTGACCCAGTCCTCCTCGATCCGCTGGATCAGGTCGCTGGCGAGCTCGGGCACCGCGTTCGTGGTCAGCTCCTCGGGGGTGAGCACCGACGGGCTGGTCTCCACCTGGTCGAACTGCGCCGCTAGCGCCAGGCTCGAGCCGCTCGATGTCGACGACCGGATAGACCCCGGCCGCCTGGTACACCCCCAGCTGGACCTCCGGGTCCTGGAGCACGTTCGCGAGCACCAGCGCCCCGGCCTGGTCCGCGGCGTTGGCCGGGATGGTCACGAAGCTGACGTTGCTGATGTTGCCGACCGAGAGCACCGCCTCCCGGGTGCTGTCCGGGAAGACGCCGTCGGTGACCTGCGGCCCGATCGCGCCGGGGCCGTAGGTGAGGAAGGCGCTGATCTCGCCGTCGGCGTACAGCTTCTCGACCTGCTCCTGGCTCTGCGGGTAGGTCTCCCCGCCGCGCCACAGGTGCGGCTCGAGGTCGTTGAGCCGCTGCCAGAGCCTGCCGGCGAGCTCGTCGTACGCCGGGTCCTCGGCGTCGTCGGGAAGCGCCTCGACGCCGCCCGCGGTGTCATAGAGGAGGGTGCGGACCGCCATCGAGCCGGTGAAGTCCGGGGGCGCCGGGTAGGTGAACCGGCCCGGGTTGCGCCGGGCCCAGTCCGCCAGCGTGTCGACCGAGGCCACGTCGGCGGCGTCGAGCGCGGCGGAGTCGTAGACCAGCGCGGAGCTGGCCTGCTGCCAGGCCGCCTCACAGCCGTCCACCGGGACCCCGAAGTCGGTGGCGACCGCGGGGTCGGTGAGGTCGACGTACCGCGCGTTCGGCAGGTCCTCGGCCCAACCGCAGCGCCACAGGTCGGCCTGCCGGCCGGTGGCGAAGTTCTCGCCGTTGACCCAGATCGCGTCCACCGCGCCGCCGGAGACACGGCCGGCCTGACGTTCGCCGAGCACCTTGTTCACCGCGTCGGCGGTGTCGGAGATCCGCACCTGGTTCAGGGTGACCCCGAGCGCGGCCAACCGATCGGCGACCTCGCCCTCGACGAAGGCGTTGAGACGCTGGTCGCCGCCGTACATGTACCAGTCCACCGTCTGCCCGTCGGCCTCGGCCAGCACCGCGTCCCAGTCGCTCGCCGGCACCGTGTCCTCCGCGGCGTCGGCGCCGCCGGCGCACGCCGATGCGGTGAGCGCGAGGCCGAGCAGTCCGGCGACGAGGCCGGTACGTCGGCCGCGTCGGGCCGTGCGAGTGCCGGCCGGTCGGGGACGGATGCGGTTCACGGGATCTCCTGGTCGGGGGTACGGACCGGCCGGTGGCTCGAGTCCTGGTCAGGGGTTCGTTGCGGACCCAGCTCGCGGATTCCCAGCCCGATCCGCTGCACCGCGGTGATGCCGACGACGACTGCGAAGACCCAGGCGACCTGCTCCGCGTGCTGCGGCACCAGGCAGAAGGCGACGTAGGCCAGCACCGTCTCGGTCCCCTCGGCCAGGCCACCGACGAAGAAGATCGACCTGCCGTCGCCGCGGGCACCGCGCTTCTCGAGCATCGGCGCCAGCGCCAGGAAGGCCATCCCGGACAGGTAGTAGGTGGTCAGCAGCACCAGCACCGCCACCCGGGCCTCGGGGCGTTCCACCGCGACCGCGACCACGAAGCCGGCGTAGATGCTGAAGTCGGCCAGCAGGTCGAGGAAACCACCGAGGTCGGTGGCGCCGCGGCGCCGCGCCAGCGGACCGTCCAACCCGTCCAGGGTCCGGTTCAGCAGCCACAGCACCAGTGCGGCGGTCCAGTGCCCGGTGCCCGCTGCCAGGCAGGCGGCGACGCCGACCACCCAGCCCACCCCGGTCACCGCCAGCGGCGAGACGCCGAGCCGGTCCAGCCGGGCAGCGGTGGCGTCCAGCGGCGGGGCGATGAGCCGGCGCACGGGGGCGTCGAGCATGCGCAGGCTCCTGGTGGTCTCGGTGGGTGCGGATCCACTCCGGTAACCCGCTGGGCGAGCCGCATCCTTCCCGGCCCGCCCCGGAGGTTGAGGAGCGAGCGCCAGCGAGCCGGTGGTTGAGGAGCGAGCGCCAGCGAGCACGGTGGTTGAGGAGCGCCAGCGAGCGTCTCGAAACCACCGCTGCCCGCGGGTGGGTGGTTTCGAGACAGGCGCTGCGCGCCTTCCTCAACCACCGGGGTGGTTGAGGAGCGAGCGCCGCGTCCCCGGTGGTTGAGGAGCGAGCGCCAGCGAGCGTCTCGAAACCACCGCTGCCCCGGAGTGGGTGGTTTCGAGACAGGCGCTGCGCGCCTTCCTCAACCACCGGGGGGCCTGCGCGCCTTCCTCAACCACCGGGGTGCCTGCGCGCCTTCCTCAACCACCGTGGTCCCCGGTGGTTGAGGAGCGAGCGCCAGCGAGCGTCTCGAAACCACCGTTGCCCACGGAGTGGGTGGTTTCGAGACAGGCGCTGCGCGCCTTCCTCAACCACCGGGGGGCCTGCGCGCCTTCCTCAACCACCGGGGGCCTGCGCGCCTTCCTCAACCACCGGGGGCCTGCGCGCCTTCCTCAACCACCCGGGGGACGCTAGAAGCGGATCTCGAAGGACCGGGACCCGGTGGCGGCTGCGGGGGTCACCTGCACGTCCTTCACGGTGGCCCACGACGACCCCTCCCGGCACCAGGCGATCATCGCCTCGACGGCGTCGGGATCGCCCTCGAAGTGCCCGGCCACCGACCCGTCCGGCTCGTTGCGGACCCAGCCGGTGACCCCGAGCCGCTCGGCCTCCTGCTCGGCGTACCAACGGAAGGAGACCCCTTGGACCTGACCGGTCACCCGCACGTCGACTGCTGTGGTCATGGCCCCATCCTGCCCTTCCCGGGCACCGGTGACACCCCGGGCGCGGCCCGGGCCAGGCTCGGTCAGGCCCCGGTGTTGCTGCTGGCGTTGAGCCGCAGGAACTCCAGGTGCCGCTCGTACTGGTCCAGGACGTCGTCGATGAGCTGGGTGTAGGTGTAGCCCATCACGTCGTAGTTCTGGCCGCCGTCGAGCAGGTGCACCTCGAGCCGCGCGTAGGTGGTCTGGCCGCCCGGGGCCTGATGGGTGTGGGTGGGGTGCTCCACCTCCTGGGGCCACAGCACGTAGCGGAAGCACGTCCTCGGCGCCCTCGTCGGCCACGATCTCGACGTAGCGGTGGTGCCCCTCGTCCTCGGCGGCGCGGGCGACCGCGGGGATCCCGCGCCGTTCGAGCTCGCCGGCGACCTCGGTCAGCGCCGGCAGCGCGACCTCGGTGAGGTACTCGCGTGCCTCGTCCAGACCCGGGAAGGTGAGCGCCCGGTTCAGCCGTTGCCGCCAGGACCCGGTGCCGGGGGCGCCGCGCGGGTCGTCGGTGCCGCCGCTGCGCCCGGAGAGCACCCCCGGCAGGGAGTGCCGCATGCTCTCGGCGCGGTTGGCCTCGACCCGGAGCGCCTTGTGCAGACCGAGCATCACCAGCACCATCACGAACGCGAACGGCAGGCCCATGATGACGGTCGCGTACTGCAACGCGTAGATCCCACCGACGCCGAGGATCGCGAAGCGTGAGCGCACCGGTGGCCACCGCCCAGAAGATCCGCAGCCGCCGTCCCGCCGTCGTCGCCGACGCTGCCCAGGTGCGAGGACAGGTTGGCCATCACCAGGGCGCCGGAGTCGGCGGAGGTGATGTAGAACAGCAGGCCCACCAGGGTGGCCAGCCCGGCGACGAACGTGAACGCCGGGTACTCGGCCAGCAGGGCGTAGAAGCCGCCCTCGGGGCTGGCTGCGGCGACCTCGGTGAACGAGGCGTTCCCGGACCGGACCTCGTCGATGGCGGCGTTGCCGTAGATCGAGATCCACATCACGATGTAGCTGAACGGGATGATCATCGTGCCGGCGACGAACTGCCGGATGGTGCGGCCGCGGGAGATCCGCGCCAGGAACAGCCCCACGAAGGACGCCCAGGCGATCCACCAGGCCCAGAAGAACAACGTCCAGAAGCTCATCCAGTCGCCGGTGTCCTCGTAGGCGAACGTCTGCATCGTCATGTCCGGGAAGAGCCGGACGAAGTCACCGACGTTCAGGACGGCGGCGTTGAGGAGGTACGCCGTCTTGCCGGTGACCAGGATCCAGCCGGCCAGGCTCAGCGCCAGGATCACGTTGAGCTGGGAGAGCCGCTTGATGCCCTTGTCGATGCCGCTGACCGCGGAGATCGTGGCCACCGTGACGGCGAGGGCCAGCAGGGCGAACTGGGTCGCCAGACCCTGCGGGACCCCGAAGAGCTCCTTGAGCCCGACGTTGAGCCCCACCACGCCGATGCCCAGCGACGTGGCGACACCGAAGATCGTGCCCAGCACCGCCGCGATGTCCACGCCGTGACCGATCGGCCCGTCGATCTTCTTCCCGAACAGCGGGTAGAGCGCGGAGCGGACCGCCAGCGGCAGGTTCATCCGGTAGGCGAAGTAGCCCAGCGCGATCCCCATCAACGCGTACATGCCCCACCCGGTGATCCCGTAGTGGAACAGGGTCCAGGCGGTCGCCTCCCGAGCAGCCGTCACGGTCTCGCCCTCCCCCGACGGCGGGGTGAGGTACTGCACGACCGGCTCGTTGACGGCGAAGAACATCAGGTCGGTGCCGATCCCGGCCGCGAAGAGCATCGAGGCCCACGACAGGGTGCTGAACTCGGGGCGGGAGTGCTGGGGACCGAGCCGGACCAGGCCGTGGCGCGAGAAGCCGAGGTAGATGACGAACACCAGCACCGCGGTGGCCAGCGCGATGTAGAACCAGCCGAACCAGGTCGACACCTGGCCGACCCAGGACGCGAGCGTCGCCTCGGCACGTACCGGCCAGATCACGCACCACAGCGTGACCGCCAGCGTGCCGGCCGCGGAGCCGATGAAGACGGGACGGTTCAGCGTCGAGCTGCGACGCCGGTCCCCCAGCGGCTCGGGCCCCGTCGGCGTGGTGGTGTCTTCGACGTTCGTGCTCATCAGCGCATCTCCATCGACTCGGGACGGTTGTTCCGGGGATCACCCGGCGGGTAGAGCGGCATCCCGGCACCGTGCCGGTAGAACGGCACGCGCAGCGGGGCCAGCGGTTCGTTGCCGAGGATCAGGTCGGCGGCCTTCTCGGCGATCATCATCACCGGGGCGTAGATGTTGCCGTTGGTGACGTTCGGCATCACCGAGGCATCGACCACCCGGAGCCCGTCGACCCCGTGCACCCGCATCGAGGACGGGTCGACCACCGACAGCTCGTCGGTGCCCATCCTCGCGGTGCAGGACGGGTGCAGGGCGGTCTCGGCGTCCTGGGCGACCCAGTCCAGGATCTCCTGGTCGGTCTGCACCTGGGGCCCCGGCGAGATCTCGCCGGCGCTGAACGGCGCGAACGCGGGCTGCCCGAGGATGTGCCGCGCGGCGTGGATCATCTCGATCCACTCCTGCCGGTCACGCTCGGTGGACAGGTAGTTGAACCGCAGGGACGGGTGCGCGAACGGGTCGGTGGACCGGATCCGCAGGCGTGCCCCGGACGTCGGAGTACATCGGGCCGATGTGCACCTGGTAGCCGTGCTCGACGGCCGGCCGGGTGCCGTCGTACCGGATCGCGATCGGCAGGAAGTGGAACATCAGGTTGGGGTACTCGACCTCGTCGTTGCTGCGGATGAAGCCGCCCGCCTCGAAGTGGTTCGACGCCCCGACCCCGCGACGCAGGAACATCCACTCGGCCCCGATCCGCGGCTTGTACCGGTGCTTGAGCCACGGACGCGATCGAGACCGGCTGCTTGCTGGCGTGCTGGAGGTAGACCTCGAGGTGGTCCTGCAGGTTCTCCCCGACTCCGGGCAGGTCGGCGACCGGGGTCGATGCCGAGCGGCCGGAGCTCGGTGGCGTTGCCGATCCCGGCGAGCTGGAGCAGCTGCGGGGAGTTGATCGCTCCGCCGCACAGGATCACCTCGCCCGCGTCGACGCTGCGCCGCAGGCCTGGCCGCGCGGACGTAGTCGACGCCGACCACGCGGTTGCCCGCAGGCGCATCCCGGTGACGTGCGACAGCGTGTGCACGGTGAGGTTCTTCCGGCTCCGTGACCGGGTGCAGGTAGGCGCGCGAGGCGCAGAGCCGACGGCCCCGGTGCACGTTGCGGTCGAACTTGCGCGAACCCCTCCTGGCGGTAGCCGTTGACGTCGTCGGTGAGCGGGTGACCGGCCTGCTGCACGGCCTCGAAGAACGCGCCGAACAGGGGGTGTCTCGGCGGGACCGCGCTCGAGCACCAGCGGGCCGGATCCGCCGCGCCACTGCGTCGGCGCCGGCGGTGGTGGTCTCCATGCGCTTGAAGTACGGCAGGCAGTGCGCGTAGTCCCAGGCCTCCATGCCCGGGTCCGCGGCCCACCGCTCGAAGTCGAGCGGGTTGCCGCGCTGGAAGATCATCCCGTTGATGCTCGAGGAGCCGCCGAGCACCTTGCCGCGGGCGTGGAACACCTTGCGGCCGTTCATGTGCGGCTCCGGCTCGGACTCGTACTTCCAGTCGTAGAGCCGGTTCCCGATCGGGTACGGGCAGCGCGGCCGGCATGTTGATGAAGGGGTCCATCTTGAAGTCGCTGCGTCCGGCCTCGAGCACCAGCACCCGTGGTGTCCGGCTCGGCGCTGAGCCGGTTGGCCAGGGCCGACCCGGCGGAGCCGCCGCCGACGATGACGTAGTCGTAGCGACGCGCTGCCGCTCACGCTCGCTCCTCCTGCGGTGTCGTCACCTGCGGACCGGGATTCGCGAACCAGCCGGCGCGGGCCGGTCGGGTGTTGTGCCAGATGTGCTTGGTCTCGCGGTACTCCTCGAGCCCGGCGAGGCCGAGCTCCCGGCCGATCCCGGACTGCTTGAACCCGCCCCACTCCGCCTGCGGGACGTAGGGGTGGTAGTCGTTGATCCAGATGGTGCCGTGCCGCAGCCGGGCGGCGACCCGCTCCGCGCGGCCGGCGTTCTGGGTCCACACCGCGCCCGCCAGCCCGTAGATGGTGTCGTTGGCGATCGCCACCGCCGCGTCCTCGCGCTCCTCGTCGGTCCCGCCGCCGAAGGTCTCCACGGTGAGCACCGGGCCGAACGACTCCTCCTGCACGCAGCGCATCGAGGTGTGGCAGCCGTCGAGGATCGTCGGCAGGTAGTAGTAGCCCGTCGGCGTACGCCGCGCCGTCGGGCCGGGCGCCGCCGACCACGCACCCGGGCGCCCTCCTCGACCGCGTCCGCGACGTACGCCTCGACCTTCTCCCGGTGAGCGGCGCTGATCAACGGGCCGGTCTCGGCGTCCTCGTCGAACGGGCCGCCGAGCCGGATCGCCGCGGCCCGGCGTACCAGCTCGGCGACGACGTCGTCGTGGATCGACTCCTCCACCACCAGGCGGGCACCGGCCGAGCAGACCTGGCCGGAGTCGAGGAACACCGCGGTGAGCGCATTGTCCACGGCGGCGTCGAAGTCGGCGTCGGCGAAGACCACGTTGGGGTTCTTGCCGCCGAGCTCGAGCGCCACCTTCTTCACCGTCGCCGCCGCGGCGGCCATCACCCGGCGGCCGGTGACGATGCCGCCGGTGAACGAGACCAGGTCGACCTCGGGCGCCTCGGTCAGCGCCGGCCCGACCCGGTCGCCGGCGCCGAGCACGAGGTTGGCCACGCCGGGCGGGACGCCGGCGTCGGTGAGCGCGGTCATCAGCCAGATCGCGGTCGACGGCGTGAGCTCGCACGGCTTGAGCACGAAGGTGTTGCCGGCGGCCAGCGCTGGGGCGACCTTCCAGACTGGTCTGGAGCAGCGGGTAGTTCCACGGCGTGATCAGCGAGCAGACCCCGATCGGCTCGTGCACCACCTTGCTGGCCACCCCCGGCATCCCCGGGTCGACGACCCGGCCGGCGTCCAGGCGTGGCGAGCCCGGCGAAGTGCCGGAAGACCCCGACGATGTCGTCGACGTCGATCTGTGACTCGACGAAGCGCTTGCCGGTGTCGGTCGACTCGAGCCGGGCGATCTCGTCCTTCTCGGCCTCCATCCGGTCGGCCACCCGGTGCAGCACCGCCGCCCGCTCCAGACCGGTCGTCTCCCGCCAGGGTCCTGCGTCGAAGGCACGACGCGCCGCGGCGACCGCCGCGAGCGCGTCCTGCTCGTCGGCCTCCGGAACGGTCCGCACCAGAGATCCGTCTGCGGGGCAGTGGATGTCGCGAGTGGCTCCGTCGTCGGCGTCCCGCCACTCCCCATCGATGAACAGCTCGGGCATCGGTTCCTCTCGCGTCGCAGGGTCCGGTCCGAACGGGTGTCCCGACATCCCCACCGACGAGGTCGAGGCCTCCGGGGGAAACGCACGCTCCCCGGCACCGTAGACGATTTCACCTTCATCGCGTGGGACTCGGGTTCGGCCGACGGCGCCGACGGGGGCGACTGGTCGGGCTTGGCGTGACCGGCCATGCTCATCGAGTGACCGAGGAAGCCGTCCGCCCCGCTGGGCAGGACGAGTACACGCCGGATCCGCGGCGTTGGCGCATCCTCGGGGTCACCCTCGTCGTCGGGTTCATGTCGCTGCTGGACGTCACGATCGTGAACGTGGCGATCCCGTCGATGCGGGCCGGTCTGGACACCTCGGCGTCGACGATCCAGTGGGTGGTCTCCGGCTACGCGCTCGCCTTCGGTCTCACCCTGGTCGCCGGCGGTCGGCTGGGGGACGCCTACGGCCGCCGCCGGATGATGCTGATCGGGCTGGTCGGCTTCGTCGCGTCCAGTGCCGCGGTCGGTCTGGCTCCGAGCGCCGAGCTGGTGATCGCGGCCCGACTCCTCCAGGGCGCCACCGCCGGGCTGCTCACGCCGCAGAACTCCGGGATCATCCAGCAGCTGTTCCGCGGCGCCGAGCGGGGCCGGGCGTTCGGCCTGTTCGGGCTCACCGTGTCGATCTCGTCGGCCGCCGGTCCGGTGCTGGGTGGTCTGATCATCTCGGCCACCGGGGAGGAGAACGGCTGGCGGTGGCTGTTCCTGGTCAACGTGCCGATCGGGTTGGTGGCGCTGGCCGCGATCCTGCGCCTGGTGCCGCACCGCGAGCCGTCCCCCGACGACGTACGGTCCCGGCTGGACCTGCTGGGCGCGGGCCTGCTCGGGCTGGCGGTGCTGTGCCTGCTCTACCCGTTGGTGAGCGCCGAGGGCGGGGCGCGGTGGCCGTTGCTGCTGCTGCTCGGCGCGCCGGCCGCCGGGTGGGCCTTCCTGCGCTGGGAGGCGCGGGTGCTCGCGCGCGGCAAGGCCCCCCTGCTCGACGTCGGGCTGCTCCGCCGGTTGCCGGGCTACGGCAACGGTCTCGCCGTCGGCACCCTGTACTTCACCGGGTTCACCGGGATCTTCCTGGTGCTCTCGGTGTTCCTCCAGGAGGGACTGGGCCTCTCGGCGCTGCGCACCGGGCTGCTGCTCACACCGTTCGCCCTCGGCTCGGCGGTCACCTCACCGATCGCCGGCCGGCTGGTCTCGCTGGTGGGTCGCCGGATCACCGTCTACTCGCTGGCAGTGATGATGACCGGGGTGCTGCTGGTGGCGCTGCTGGTGCCCGGGCGGGAGGGCGCCGCCCTGTGGTGGCTGCTGGTGCCGACCCTGCTGCTGGCCGGTCTCGGAGGCGGCGGTGTCATCTCCCCCAACTTCACCCTCACCCTGGCCGAGGTCCCCCCGCACATGGGCGGCGCTGCGGGCGCGGCGCTGCAGACCGGTCAGCGGATCGGCTCCGCGATGGGCGCCGCGCTGCTGATGACCGTCTACGGCATCACCGACGCGATGTCCTCCCCCGGCCCCGCCCTTCGTGCCGCACTCTTCGCCTCGCTGGCGGTGCTGGCCCTGGCGATGGCGATGTCGCTGCGCTCACGCCGCCAGGACGCCGCACCGGCCTGACCGGTCCAGGGAGCTCAACGGCGCGCGGCCAGCCGGCGCTCTGCTCGCGCCTCGGCCGCGGCGAAGCTCGGAGACGGGCGGAGCTTGCCGGCGTCGACCTTGCTGGACATCGGGGTGGGCGCGGTCGAGTACACCTGCAGCCCGTCACTGCTGGGCGAGTACACCTTGCCGTCGGAGACCGCGACCGTGGCGTACGGCGCGTTGCTGAACGTGCCGCCGGAGCCGGCATTCCACAACGGCGAGCAGCCGTTCCAGCAGCTCACCGGGTAGGCGAGCAGGTCGTTGTTGGTCGGGACGTAGACGACGCCGTTGGCCACCGTCGGTGGATAGGCGATGCCGCCACCGGTGTTCGTCGACCAGATCGGCGCACAGGTGGTGGACCCGCACGAGCTCGAGAAGACGAACAGGGAGCTGCCCTGCACGACGTACACCCGGGAGCCGGCGACGGTCGGGGTGCGGCCGCTCGGGCTCGGCAGATTCCCCGTCCACACGGGAGAACAGGACAGGCAGCCCGGGCGACGAACGACCAGCGACGACGCCTCGGTGGAGTAGACGTAGTTGTTCGCGAAGGCCGGGGAGGTCCCGCTGGCCACCCCTGGCGCGCTGCTGAGGGGTGAGCAGGTGGCGCCGCCGGTGCCGCAGCCGACGGCGAACGAAACCAGGTCGTTGCCGAGGCGCGCGTAGACCCGACCGGCGCCGACAGCGAGGCTCATCTCGGGGAAGTAGTAACCTCCGCCGCCCAGCCCACCGGGGCCGATCCACAACGGGGTGCAGGTTGCTCCGCCGGTCCCACAGGTCGCGCTGAACGCGTAGATCCCGTTGGTGAGGGTGGTCGAGCCCTCCGCCACCACGTACACCACGCCTTTCGAGTACACGGGTGCGCCGACCCCGGTGGGCAGCGAGGCCTGCCACACCAGCGCCCCCGTCGGGAGATGACGAGCCTGGATCTGCCCGCTGCCCGCAGTCACGACCACCGCCCCGGCGACGATGGGTGGAATGAGCTGCGTAGCCGCGACGTCGACGTCGAACTTCAGGGCACCGGTGGTCCGGAGATGAGAGCGCAGGTGGCCGTTGCTGGCGACCGTGTAGACGTAGGCGCCGGAGGTGACAGCGGACGAGGTGACCGACACCGCATCGGGAGACCACTCGACGTCGAGGTCCGACACGGTGGAGGAGTTCAGCACGTTCTCGAACCGGTTCATCCCCTGCCCCAAGGCGTTGCCTCGCCACTGCGGCCAGTTCGTCCGCACGGTGAGGTTCGCCTGCACCGCCGCGCTGCCGTTGTGCGCCACGGCCGTGACGGTGTGGGCACCCGGCGCGGTGCTCGCGGGCACGGTGAGGACGGTGCTGTAGGCGCCGGTGCTGTTGGTCGCGGTGAACCCGACCTGGTCGTAGTCGACGTACAGGTCGACCAGCGAGCTGGCCGGGAACCCGTTTCCTGCCGCGGTGATCGCACCGCCCGGAGCGACGACCGTCGGTGACACCGTCAGCGTGGGACCTGCGGCCTGCGCGGGGCCGGCCATCAGCAGACCTGCCAGCAGGATGAGGACGGCTGACAACACGACGCGTGTTCGGACCATGGCTGGACCCCTCTGTCTCGGGGACAGCGTGTTCCTGTTGCGGAGCCGCCGCCATGGCCCGTTCGGGTGGTCGCCGACGAGCCCGAACGGTCCAGGTCAGCCCTGGGGAGGGTCAGAGGTCGAGGGTCAGCTGGGCGGAGGCGCGGTAGCGGGACTCAGCATCCGGTACGGCGGCGCGGTAGCGGACCCGGTCCAGGTCGAGGTGCAGGGTGTACGTGTCCGGCGCCAGCGGAGTCGGCGCCACCAGCAGCGCCCGGTCCTCGACGGCGTTGGTCAGCACCACCAGCGGCACCGTCTCGGTGCGCTGCGCGGACAGCGGGATCACGTTGACGATGACCTCGCCCGCTCGGTCGAGCAGGACGACGTGGTCCACCGGCATCCGCAGCGGCCGGGGGCCGCGGGACGGCGGCCGGGTGAGCACCTCGACCAGCCGGCCCGCCAGCACGGCGCCCCCCGGACCGCGGGTGACGTCGACGTCGTACACGTGGAACTCGGTGCGCGGCAACGGCCGCCGGACACGCACGCTGTGCACCAGCCGCACCGCGTCCTCGACGGTGGGGACCACCTCGTCGGCCACCTCGCCCCGGACCCGGTCGCGACCGAACGACAGTCCGGCGGCGAAGGCGACCAGGCCGGGACCGACCCCGCGCGGCGGCGGCGCCACCGGTCCGGTCACCTCTCGGGTCATCCGCAGCGAGACGTCGCGGCTCAACGGCAACGGCTCCGGGGACTCCAGCAGCAGCACCTGCGCGCCGCTGGTCGGCGCCACCTCGACGTCGGAGATCCGCAGCCGGTCCACCTCGGTGGACAGCGGCAGCACCAACCCCGAGACCCAGGCGTCGAAGAGCCGCTGACGCAGCTGACCGTCCCCCGGCCCCGCCATCACCTCGGCCACGGCCGGTCCGGTGGCGGCCAGCAGACCCGGAACCGCGGCGAGGTCCCCCGGCACCGACCGGAGCGCGCCGTCCCAGCTCGCCACGTGCTCGGGGAACGTCGCGTAGCGCGAGGTCTCCGCCCGGCTGGCGTGCGCGTCCAGCGCATCGACGTACAGCTCGGCCACCTCACCCGCCCCGTCGACCACGACCGCCACCCGACCCCCGCGCAGGTCGCCACGCTCGACGTCCAGGTGCACGTCCCCGACCCTGGCCCTGACCACGTCGTCGAACGCGGTCACCTCCAGCGGGTACGACGCCGCGCCCGCCGGCAGCCCCACGGCACCGACCTGGGTCGTCACCCCCGCCCGACGGGTCTGCACCACCAGCTGCCCACCGGCCTCGTCGACCAGCGCCACCAGCGCCCGGTCCACCCGCGGCAGTCCGCCCACCGCCACCGCCACCCCTGCGGCGCCACCGGCCGGAGCGACGGTCGCCCGGATCGTCACGTGGTCCCAGGCACCGCCGGTCTCCCCGAGGACCGCGTAGTGCCGCCGGCCGATCGCCGGGCGCCCGGACACCGCCAGCACCCCGTCGCGCACGACCCACGGGGTCGCCGAGGCGAGCCCCTCGTCGGCGACCGTCAGGGCCGTCTCGTCGCCGTCCTCGAACGGCGCCCGGGCGACGTGGGGACCACCCCGGTTGCGGACCGCGACCCGCAGCGAGGTGCGCGGCGGCCACAGCGCGTCGGCGTCGCCCGGCTCCGCGGTGAGGTCGACCGGCGCGTGCCGGAGCACCTGGGAGGACCGCAGCCGCACGTCCGGGCCGGCACAGGCCGGGGAGAGCCGTTCCAGGTGCTCGAACCGCTGCACCAGCGGGTCCATCGAGGTGGCCCGACGTACCTGAGACCGGACCAGGGACCCGTCGGCCACCCAGGGCCGGCGCGGCCGCGGCGGCGGGCCACGGTGCGCCACCACCCAGTCGGCCGCGGTCACCGAGAGCCGGACCCCGTCGGCCTGCTCCACCGCCAGCGCGTACTCCAGCAGCTGGGCCCGTTCCGGGGTGGCGTCCGGGTCGGGCGGCGCGTCGAGCGGCACGAGCGAGCTGAACCGCTCGTCGAAGGCGACCACCAGCGGCTCGGAGCGGTACAGCAGCCCGCCCACCCCGGGGTAGACCGACTCCACCAGCGGTTCGAGCTCCTCGCCGACCGTCTCGACGGCGTTGAGACCCGGCAGCCCGCGGGTACGGAAACCGGCCCGCTGCTCGACCACCGCCTCCTGCGCACTGCCCTGGTGGTCGACGACCTCCCGCACCGCGAGGCTGATCTCGTAGTCGTGATTCGGCAGCCACGCCAGCGCTCCTCCCCCGACCTGGCCGCCCCCGGCCTGGCACCGCGCCAGCGCCGCCAGCACACCCCGGGCCTCGCGGACGGTCCGATAGCTGGCGCCGCGCAGCTCCAGGAACGTGGTCCGCAGCGGCGCTGTCGCCGAGGGGGCCGGGCTCGATCCCGTGAGCGTCACGTGTCGCAGGGTCACCGCCGTCAACCCGTCGAGGTGCTGGCACCGGATCAGCCCGCTGGGCGGCGGGCTGCCGAACATCGGGAACTCCTGCCGGTCCACCACCTCGAGCCCCCGCATCGCCTCCACCACCAGCATCGTCGGGACCGCCGGCAGGTCGACGGGCCGCCAGAAGACCCGGAGGTCGAGGTCGAGCACCGGCTCGTCGACGGTGATCACCGCGACGGTCAGGTCGACGCCGAGACGCAGCAGCGTCCGCGCGACCGGTTCGCCGGTGGGCGGTCCGAGAGCCGGTGCCACCACCGGTGACCGCGGCAGCGTCCACCGCAGCACGCTGCTGGACTCGGTGAACCGCTTGCTGACCGGGGACCGTCTCCCGAGCGCCACGTCGGTGAAGTCGAGGGTGTGGCGCGGGATCTCCCGCTTGCCCGGGCAGCACGGGAACGACGGATCGCCCGCCAGCAGCTCCTCCTCGGCCGCCGGGTTCGCGGTGAGGAAGGTGTACGGCGTGTCCGCGTTGACCAGCAGCCGCCGAGGGTCGATGAGACCTGCGACCAGGACGTCCGCGTCCCACCGGAACGACACCTCGGAGGTGAACCGGGCGATCAGGTCCGGGCCGGCGCCGAGGTCCGCCAGCCCACCGACCTCGGTGTCCTCGGGAGCGAGCAGGTCGGCCCACACCCCGGCCTGCGGCCCGTAGCGGGGCCGCCGACGGATGCCGACCCGGACCAGCGTGTACGTCGAGGTCAGGTCGTTCGAGGCGGGCGGCGTGGCCGCCTGGCGGCCCGCGCCGGGCGGGGTGGTCGGCACCACGGTGGTGTCGTTGTCGACCGCGACCGCGAGGTCGAGCGCGATCACGGCGTGCACGCTGACCGGCGCCAGGCCTGCCCACACCGACTCCGCCACCGGGACCGACGGCAGCGCCCGGAGGTCGACGATCGCCAGCACCGCGCCCTGGGCTCCGAGCGCGGTGACCGCTGCCGGGGTCGCCGTCGCCGCGCCGGGCTGCAGCGCGGCAGCGGTGGACAGCGGCGCCGAGAGCACCGGCATCCGCTCCGGCTGCGGCACCTCGCGGACCCGGATCACCCGGAAGGTGACGTCGGGCAGCCACCAGGGGGTCTCGATCCGCACCTCGAGGCTGAACCGCCGGTAGTTCGGCTCCTGCGGGCCCAGCTGCTCGAAGACGCCCTTCACCGAGGCGCCGAAGGAGAACACCCAGAAGACCTTGATCCGCAGCGCCAGCTCGGCCCAGACGACCACCCCGCTGGAGGAGGCCTCGTTGGCCCAGGTCCCGACCAGCAGGCCGAACGCTGCGTACACCTCGACCCGGCCCACCCCCATCGACCCCGACGCCGCGGCAGTGACCGCCAACCCCGCGCCGCGGGGGCCGGGCCGCGCGGAGATCTGCAGGCAGAACGCGATCGAGAGCCGGCCACGCAGCCCGAACAGGGTCTTGTCGGAGGCGAGGGTGAGCCAGCTGGCCTGGTCGGCGAGCTGGCCGATCGCGAACTGGCCTGGCTGGTTGCCGGCGAACAGGGTGCCGGTGAGCCGGGCCAGCCCCCGGGCCAGCGCACTGTCGGTGTCGAGCAGCTGCGCGAAGTCCAGGTCGACCGCGACCAGGGCGGCCCACCGGTCGCGTTCCAGGTCGACCTCGATCGCGCCGAGGCCGACCGGCTGGGTGGCCTTGAGCAGGAACACCTCGGCCGCCACCAGGAACCCGGCCGAGCCACCGGTGTCCGCGTCGCTGCGCGCGAAGAACATGAAGACCCGCAGGGTGACCTGCCTGGTCGCGGCCAACCCCAGGTCGGCTCCCACCCCGGCGGCCTGGGCACCGCGCGAGATCTGCCAGCCACCGCGTGCCGCACTCCGGTCCGAGCGCACCTCGACGGCCCCGGCGGACTGGTGCGCCCGGTACCACTCCAGCAGCCGCATCTCCTGCGGGCGACCACTCGGCTCAGGCAGCGCGGGCACCATCCCGCCGGCGACCAGGACGCTCACCCCGCGCAGCTCGAAGCTGGTGACGGGCAGGTAGCCCAGCTGCAGACCGAACATCCAGTAGGTGAACTCGTCGACGGGCCCGGTCACCCGGCCGTAGACCAGCTGCGCGCCGATGCTGAAGTCCTTCCCCATGGCGCGGAAAGCCAGCAGGATCGCCAGCGCGAACTCCCGGTAGCGGTGACCGTCCCGGGTGATGTCGGTGATCGACCCGCTGCCGCTCACCTCGAAGCGGCCGACCCGCAGGAACAGCCCGATCCCGTCCAGCAGCCACCGCGGCGCCTCGGGATTGCCGCCGGTGCGCAGCCGCAGCCGCCGGAACCTCAGCCCGCCGCCGTCCGGGCTGCCCTCGGCCGGGACCCCCGGCGTTCCGAGCTGCCGCGGCTCGCGCTCCGGGTCCCCGGCGCCGGGGAAGATCGAGATGCCGCCGCTGAAGGCGACGTACCGACCGCCGTTGTCCTCGTTGACGAAGTCGAGCTCCTCGACCTCCAGCTGCACCACCTCGAACGCGGTCAGCTTCAGCCCCTCCGGGAACCACAGGCTCGGCAGCACCTTGATCTCGCCGAGGTCCCAGCCGAGGTCGCGGAGCACCACCTTCTGACCGAGGTCGCTGCCGGGCGCCGGCGCGGGGCCGCCCGCGACGACCTGGAACGTCTTCCCCGCCCCGTCGCCGAGCTTGACGCCGAGGTCGACCAGCGCGCGCACGTGGTCGAACCAGCCCTGGACGCCTTGCGCGTCCTGGAGGTCGCGCAGCAGGAGGCCCACCTTGGCGGTCATCAGGCTGAGGGTCGCGTTGGCGATGGTCAGCAGCTCCACCGGCTCCGGCGGCAGCCAGGCGCCCTGGAGCAGCCAGCCGTCGCTGACGTCGATCACCAGCGCGTGGTCCTCGGCGACGTCGGTGCCGAAGAGCACCGCCATCCGGGCCACCACGGTGTCGGGGGTCTCGAAGAGCAGCCGGAAGATCCGCAGCCGCCAGTCGACCAGGGCCGAGAGGGAGATCTCGACCGGCGCCTGGGTCAGGTCGTACGCCTCGATCTCGTCGCCGCCCTGGAGCACCGCGCGGCGCAGCCCGAACCGGCCGTGGGTCGGCACCGGGGTGAGCCAGGCGAACACCGGCAGGGCGAGGTCCTCGAGCACGAACTCCAGCCCCGCGGCAGCCGAGTCGCTGTCGAACCGCTCCCGGAGCTGCCGGATCGGGTCCCGGTCGTGGTCGAGATCGAGCGTGCGGACGGTGACCAGCCCGGTGCCGTCGAACCCACCGGACGGGAGGTGCCGGACCCACTCCAGCGCCTGCTCGTGCTCGGTGTGCTCCCCGCTCAACCTCGGGTACGGCACCAGGCCGAGGTCGTGCACCCCACGGCAGGGCAGGCCGCTGAACCGGCACGGCCCGAACGACAGCGGTACGGCGGGCTCGAGCACCACCTCCTGCTCCTCGGTGACCCGGACCCGGACGTGCACCCGGATCGCCGACGGTCCGAGCTCGCTGAGCCCGACCTCGAGACTGTCCAGCACCCCCGCCTGGAAGGGCGCGCCGAGCACGGTGTCCACCAGTGGCGGGCCCTGCAGCTCCTCGTCCTCGGGTCGCAGCGGCCCGATCAGGCCGTGTGGCAGCAGGATCTCCACGGGCAGGGCCTCCACCACCACCTCGACCCCCGTGTCGGCCTGGGTCACGAAGACCCGCGCCGGGGAGTCGGCGGTGTTCGGCCGCAGCGTGACCACCAGGTCGGGCATGGTCCGCAGCACGAACGGCTCGGGCTGGGGATGCGGCTCGATCACGACCTCGGCGTGCAGCCCCACCCGGTCGGCTGCGGCGCCGGGCCGGACGGCGTGGAAGCTCAGCACCGTGTTCAGGTACGCCAGCAGCGGCTCGTAGTCGCCGGCCTCCTCGCCGCCGGCACTCACCCCCGGTCCGGGCAGGAACGCCGACCGCGGCCATCGCCGCGCAGCGGCCTGGACGTCGTTCGCTCCGAGGAGGTCGAAGAGGGTCAGCCGCGGCATCAGACCACCCCCAGCCCGGGACCCGGGACCGGCGCGGGGTCGGTGCCCGTGGTCGGGTCGACCAGGCTGTTCCACACGTAGGGCACCATCTCGTTGGCGAGCACCAGCCCGAAGGCGGTGAACATCTTGGCCGGGGTCGACGCCTCGCCGGGGAAGCCCAGCTCGGGGCTGACCCCCAGCGCGGCGAAGCTGCTCAACCGGTTGCCCGCGAGGGTCGGCCGGCGGAACAGGTCGACCGCGGCGACCGGGTCGGCGAGCAGCGCCCGGCCCATCGCCGGCGGCAGCCCCAGGTGCTCGGCCCACAACGCGGTCCGCAGCGCCCGCGCCGGGTTCTCCGCGGCCGACTTCAGCCGCTCCGGCACCGCGAACGCTGCGATCTCCCCGTCATGGAAGAAGCCGCGGCGGTTGGTGTTGCACGAGCCGATCCCGACGAAGACGTCGTCGACGACGATCGCCTTGGTGTGCACGTAGATGCCGCGGTCCTGGGCCAGCGTCACCGCGGCCCCGGCCAGATGTGGTCGCGGGTGCGACCCCCACAGCGGCTCGGCCCCGGTGGGTCGCCGGACCAGGTACCGGCGGGCGGGGGTGCCGACGACGTCCACGTCGTCGCGCTTCTCGACCGCGAGCATCTTCTCGCCGTGCACCCACAGCCAGAACGGCACCTCGCCGGGCAGCCGCGACCGCGGGCCGAGGACCACCATCTCCCCCAACGGCGACCCGGTGCCGGACAGCGGTGCGAGCAGCTGCACCCTGCCCTTGCTCGCCACCCGGCCGGCGTTGGCGAGCACCGGCCGGCGCTGCGGCGCCGCCACGACCAGCCGGTCCCCCCAGCCGCGACCGGTCGCCGGGTCGTCGCGCAGCCGTTCGAACAGCTCCCGCCGCCGGATGTCCCCGAAGACCTGGTCGGAGCCGGTCGGGACGACGATGACCAGCCGCAGGTGCGGCTCGCGGACGGACGCGTCGAGCAGCGCCGTCACGTAGGGGTCCTGCGGGGTGAAGTACTGGTCCTCGAGGTAGATGTACTCGCGAGCCTGCTCGATGGCGTGGCCGATCGCCTCGGCGATGGTCGCCTCGCCCTGTGGGGACCACGGCAGCGGGACGCCTCCGGCAGCGGGGGCGAAGCCGGTGCGGCACACCTGGACGAGGTGCCGGGCATCCTGCGGCGGCACCTCATCGACGTCCGCCGGGTCCGGCGCGGAGAAGGCAGGACTCCGCTGGTCCGCGGGCGGATCGGACTGCCGGGTGATGTCGAACTCCCAGCGCCGCTGGAAGGTGAGCGCGAGGTCCGCCGCGGCCGGTCCGGTCAGCCGGGCGTGCACGTCGTGGAACGCCGCGGCCGACGGGGTCGCCGAGCGGCTGTCCGGCGGCCGGTAGCTGCGGCCGTGGTGGCCGGGCGTGTCCAGCCGGTTGCGGTTCAGGTCGATCCCGCCGAGGTAGCCGACCACCCGGTTGCCGAGCGCGTCCGGCCTCCGACGCACCACCTGGAACTTCTGGTGGTAGCTGCCGGTCCCGGCGATGAAGTCGGACGGCTCGAGGAGACCGGCCATCGGGTTCAGCACCTGCACGCTCAAGTCCTCGAAGCGCGCCGGGTGCCGGGAGCGCAGCGCGATCCCGGAGTGCCGGCTCTCCAGGTCCTCGAAGAGGTCCTTGCTCCCGTCCACCCGGTCCAGGAGGCCGGTGACGAGATCTGCGGGATCGAGAAGGCTGAGCGCCGCCACCCCGAACGTGTGCAGGGCCACCAGCGCAATGAACCCGACGTCGTCGACCTCCAGGTCCTTCAGTGCCGAGATGATCAGCGTCCCGTGCACCCCCGCCAGCAGCAGGATCATCGCCGCCTGCTGCATCACGTCGGTCGGGGCGTCGTCGCGCAGCACCAGGTACTTGTCCATCAGGAACCGGGCGCCATCCCCGGCCTGCATCGCCTCGACGAGCTCCAGCAGCATCGAGCCGTCCGGGTCGGCCGGGTCGAGGGGGAAGTCGTTGAACGCCCACCCGGCGAAGTGCGCGCCGAAACCCGGGTCGGTGGCAGCCCGCAGGTCGGCCAGCATCGGCGCGAACGAGGCCAGCCCGTCCACCAGCGGCTCGAGCCGGCTGTTCGGGTGCAGGTGGCCGAGGCCGGGGTCGAGGCCGGGCGGGCGCGCGGCGAACCAGGCCGGGGCGTCGAGGACCTGCACGTGCGGGTGGGCTGCAGTGGCCGGGAGGGTGAGCGGCTCGCCGGGCCGGGTGCTGGCGCTGCCGTCCGCGGGGTCGAGCGGGACCCCGTCGTACCGTGCGTGGACGGCGCCGAGCAGCGGCTGCCCGGACCCGTCCGCGAGGGCCGCGACGTCGACCGGCCCGGCGGGCAGCGGCACCTCGCCCTGGGCGTCGGCCGTGAGCTCGCCGCCGCCCACCCGGACCCGGTACGACGCGGCCGGACGCCCCACGTGGTCCAGGAGCCGCAGTCGGCGACCGGGCGCGAGCAGCGGCTCGAGGCGACGCCAGTCGCTGGTGTCCTCGGTCGGGTCCGCCGCCACCAGGGCCGCCAGGACCGCGGTCACCCAGGCGCCGGGCGTGAGAGCGACGCGATCCGCGAAGAGCAGGCCGACCTGGGCGGCGGCGACCCCGGCCAGGGGCGTGCCCCGCGCGACGAGCTCGTCGTCGGTCGGCAGCGGGTCGGTGGTGACCGGGGCCAGCACGAAGGTCGGCAGTCCGGGGAGCAGTCGCAGCACCGCGGCGTCCGCGAACGGGAGCGGCGCCAGCTCGAGCAGCGTGCCGACCGGTACGCCGGGCAGCGGGGTCGCCAGCTCGATCCGACGCACCAGGCCGGTCACCGGAGCCAGCAGCGGGAACGTGCCGCTGCCGGCGACCAGGGGCAGCAGCGTGACGGTGGCGCCGGCGTACCGGGCCACCCCGGGGCGGACGATCGGCGCTCCCGGGGTGCGGGGCGGATCGGGCAGCACGATCGTGACGTCCGCGTCGCCGCGCACCGCCGTACCGGCGGGGAAGGGTGCGTCGAAGGCGGCCATCACGGCACCGTCACCGGGTCGCTGTGGGCGACCCGACCGTCGGGCGCGCTGACCCGCAGCCGGTAGCGCCAGCTGCCCGCCGGCTGGCTCACCGTGACACCGTCGCTGAACGGGTCCAGCACCGGCGACACGCGCGCCCACCGCTGGTCGTCGACCGCGCGCTCCACCGCGACCAGCAGGGAGGCCGCCGGTTCGCTCCCCGCGGGCCACTGCCACCCGAAGCTGGGGCCCGGGCCGGTGACGCTGAGGGCGGGCACCGGGAGCTCGGGGGCGGGGAAGTCGAGCGTGAACGGTCCGGTCGCGACCGAACAGGCCCCGTCGGTGGTGAGGGTGGCCAGCCAGACGCGGGTCCGGGCCGCCGGATCACCGGGCACCGTGACCGTCAGCCGGCGGGCACCGTCCGCGTCGGTGGTCACCTCCGGCCCGTCCAGCGGTACGGCGCTCGGGGGAAGCAGCTGGCCGCCGGGGGCCCGCAGCAGCAGGCCCCCGGTCGGGAGCAGATCGGGTCGGTTGGGCACCCGCAGCACGGTCTCCCCGCCGATCGGGGCGGCGCCCGTGGCCGGAGCACGGAAGAGCAGCACGTGGGTCAGGGTCGGGTCGGCGGGGACGCGCACCCGCACCAGGCCGGGCGGATCACCCGGGGCCCGCTCCGTCCGTTCGGCGCGTGCTCCCGGCAGCAGCGACGGCACCCGGACCACCACCCGCGCGGTGGCGGACCCGGCCGAGACCCGACCGGCACGGTCGACGGCACGGACCCGGTAGAGCCAGCGTTCGGCGGCGGGCGGCAGCGTCTCCGCGACCGGTCCGGGCGGCACCGGGTCCTCCCGGGCGGGGGTGAAGAGCCGGTCCCGGTAGGGGTGGCGACCGGCGAGGTGGACGAGGAACCGGTCCGGGACCTCGGTGGTCCGCCCGGAGCGCAGCGCGGCGACCAGCAGCGCCTGGTCGGCGGGGTTCCCCAGCGGGATCTCGACGTCGGGGTCCCCCGGCTCGATCGGGTTCCACCGGCAGCGCCAGCACCCGGTCGTCGGCGGTGACGGCGAGCGCCGAGGCCAGCGCGACGGCCGAGACCCGCTCGACCCGGACCCGGCCGGTGCTGGTCGCGGCGGCCGGCAGGTGCGGCAGCAGGTCGAGGGGGAAGTGCACCGGCTCGGCCCCGGGCTCGGGGGTCCGCAACTGCGGGACGGGCTCCAACGGGGGCGGGATCTCCAGCGTCGGGCGGCCGGCGTACCGCGCGGTCGCCTGCGCCGGCACCACCGCGCTCTCGTTGCCGGGGCGGGTCTCGGCCGGCGCCCGCTGGTCGGTGACGTACTCCTGGTCGTCGGCGGCGCTGACCCCCACCCACAGCGCATCGAAGGGAGTGTCCTCGTCGATGAGCAGTCGGTCCCGGAGCACCGCCTGGTACGCCGTGGCCGCCCCGATCGGCTGGACCTCGACCCGCTCGTCCCAGGCGTCCGGCCGGGTGCGGTCGGGGTTCAGCGGTACGGCGAGCTCGATCGGCCCGGCGACCGGCCGCGGGACGGTGCCGTCGCGCAGCTGCAGGCGGGTCTCCACCATCATCTCGATGCTGGTCCCAGCCGTGTGGGAGCGGATCAGGAACGGGTGCCCGGCGTCGAGGTGCCCACCGGCGACGAGGTCCTCGGTGACCGGCCGGTCGAGGGTGAGGAGCAGCCGGTAGGTCCGGGGGGTCCCGCCGCCGAGGCTGGTGTCGGAGTCGAGCGTGCCCGTCACCCGGTCCAGCGGGCGGGCGACGTACACCCGGAACTCGGTGGCGAACGGGTCCTGGTCCCGCTGCTCGGCCGGCCAGGTCCAGCGCAGCAGGATCGCGGTGCCGCTGCTCCCGAGGAGCGTCCGCTCGTCGGGCGTCAGGTCGTCGGCGTCCCGCACCAGCACCCGGGTCTCGACCGCGACGGGCAGCGGCGGCGGACGGTGCTTCTCCAGCCGGACCGCGTCGGTCTCGCGCCACTCGCTTCCCGGTCGTCCGATCGCGTCGACGGCGCGGACCCGATAGCGGTGCAGCGTGCCCGGCTCCGGGACATCCGCACCACCCGCACCGCCGGCACCAGGTGGGGCGAAGGTGTCCGTCAGGGTCAGCTCGTCATCCGCGCCGCTGGTCCGGACTGCGTCCTCCGGGAAGGCGTCGCGCAGGTCGGTGCCCGGGGTCAGCACCAGGTCTCGGACTCCCCCACCACGTTCACCGAGGGTCCGGTTCTCGTCGTCGTGCACGGGAGTGAACGGCCCGTCGGGCTCGCGACGCCGCTCGACCTCGAAGGTCGTCGCCTCCAGCGGGCCGGCGGTGTCCAGCTGGTCGAGCCAGCCGGGCAGCCCGAACGCGAGGGCGGGTCGCCAGGACACCCGGAAGCCGAGGTCGTGGCGGGCCGCCACGTCGGCAGTGGGGAGCGGTCCGGCGGCGACCGGCTGCTGGAGGTTGATCGCCCGTGCCGCCCGGGGTGCGCCCGGCAGCGGTGTGTCCGTCAGCGTGATCGGCGCGAGCACGACGGAGACCTCGACCTTGTCCGCGGTCCCTGCGGGCGCTCGGAGACCGTGCAGGAACCCGGTCCCCCGCAGCCTGACCTGGTCCGCCGGTGCCGGCAGCACGAGCCGTGGTCGCAGCCCGGCCGGCACCGGTGTCGTCAGGTCGAAGAGGCCGGCGGCAGGCCCGGACGCGGCGACGAGGTCGTGGCCCTCGGCGAGGTCCAGGACGAGCTCGGTGACCGGTGTCGGGAAGTCGAGGACCAGGCTCCACTCGTCGAGTGAGGGATGCAGCCAGAACGACTCCCGGGCCGGGTCGAGGGCGATGCCGCGGCGGGTGGTGCGGACCGCGCCCGCCCCGGCGGGGTCGGCGGCGAGCCGGACGACGGTGGGTCGAGGGAGCCGCACCCGGAGGCCGCCGATGGCGAAGTCGGCGGGGAGCAGGGTCCCGGACGGCACCGCCGCGAAGTCGTACGCCGGGTCGCGAAGGTCGCCGGGGTAGGTCGCGCTGATCCGGTACTCGTAGGTCTCACCCGGGACGAGACCGGGGTCGTCATCGAGGAGGCCGAGACCGAGAGCTCGGCGCCAGGTGGGGTGGGCCGAGGCCATCCGGAGCGGGTCGAGGCCTCGGACCTCGTCGGGGTCCTGGGCCGGCTCCTCGCGGAGCAGGACAACCAGGTCGGCGGGCCGGAGCGCGGGGCCGGCGGCGACCACCGGCCGCAGCACCCTGGTGAGGCGGTCGAACTCCTCCTCGCCGAGGGTCTCGCCGGGGAGCAACCGGCGTCGCGCCTCCGCGAGCTCGTCGGCCGAAGTCGCCAGGTCTGGTCGTACCTCGCGCAGCGGCAGGGTGAGGCCGGCGGCCACCGTGGTGGCGTTGGCCCACTTGCCGGCCTCCTCGGGGTCAGGGCTGTCCACGCACACCTGGAGGTTCTTCGGACCTCGGACGACGATGTCGACCCCGTCGATCCGAGGGGCCCGCAGGGTGTGCTGCGCGTTGTCGATCTGCGGCAGCCCCACGGCGACCACCCGGCCCTCGCAGTAGCAGACGGCGAAGGTGGCGGCGGCCTCGGCGACGACCCGGACCATCCGCCGGTCCTCGTCGAGGTCGATGCGCAGCACCACGAGGGGGCTGCCCGGCCCGACCACGATGCCGCCGGGCCCGTCCGGGGCGAGCGGGTGCAGCGTCGCGACCCCGAAGATCAGGGGCAGCTCGCGCAGGTCCGCGAGCCGAGCCAACCGCGCCGCGTCGAACTGCTCGCACTCCTCGGCCCGAAGCCGCTCGGCGACCCGACGCTGCACGGTGAACCCGTCGGGCGCGTGCACCCAGGTGCCGGGACCCGTCCAGGACAGGTGGATGCCGGTGGCGTCCTGCGACACCTGCGGAATGCCGTGTGCATCCACCGGGTCCTCCCGGACCGGCCGGTCGCGGTCCCGAGTGCACACCCGAGCGCGTCGACCGATCCCTTGCGAGGCTAGACCCGCCGGTTCGGACGTGTCGAGGCCTCGGCCCGGCCCTCGCGGCGCCCCTTCTGTCTGCGGGGTCGCAGCTGCCAGCCACCGGTCGGATGTCGGCTGAGGATCCAGGTGGGGTCGTGGGCGCGGTGGTGGTGCCAGCCGCAGAGGGGGATGCCGTTGACCAGGTCGGTGGGGCCGTCTTGGGACCAGGGGTGGGGGTGGTGGATCTCGCACCAGGCGAAGGGTCGTTCGCAGCCGGTGATGGCGCAGGAGTCGTACTCGAGGGAGAGTGCGAGGTGCTGGTAGTAGCTGTGCAGTCGGCTGCGTCGGCCCAGGTCGAGGGCTTTCGAGTCTCCGCCGAGGACGGCGGGGACGTGGCCGGCCTCGCAGGCCAGGCGGCGCAGCTCGCCGGCGTCGACGTGGATGCCGGTGTCGAGTCGTCCGGCGCCGGGTGACCCGGCGGGGGCGGCGAGCTGGTCGAGGGGGATGGTGACCAGGAAGGTCATCGCGTTGGCGCCCCGCCAGCCTGTGGTGGGCAGGTGCTCGATGAGCTCGCACAGTGCCTGTCCGGCGGCCTCCCAGCCGCCCAGTCCGCCGTGATCGCCCTGGGCCGCGGACTCGTCGACGACGGGTTGCCCGGGCGGTCGCGACCGAGGCGTCGGGGGGCGGTGAGCCGGTCGAGGGCCTGGCGCAGCAGCGATCCGTGCAGCTCGGGGATGGTGAACTTCCCGGTCCAGGTGCCGTCGCCGTTGTCGCCCAGCATCAGGGAGGTCTCGCGGCGGGCGTGGGCGCTCTCGCGGCCCAGCAGGATCGCCTCGTGTCGGTCGGCGAGGTCGTGGTCGAGGGGGTCGAACATGCGGCGGGCGGCCTGGCGCAGTCGGCGGGCGTTCATCGGTCTGCCGGTCCGGGTGCCGGCCCCGGTGGCCTTGGCGACCAGGATCTCCTCCGCGGCGCTGACCTGCTCGGCGGTGGCCTCGGGGGGTGCCTGCTCGGCGGCGTTGACGATGACCCGGACCTGCGCGGTGCGCAGCAGGCCCGCGGCGTACGCCTCGCGGGTGTGGGGGTACTTCTCGGCCAGCAGCCGGGCGATCCGCAGCCCCCCGGCGGCGGCCTCCCGGGTGTCTCCGGTCAGGGACGCTGCCCAGGCGTCGGTGCCGGTGACCGCGGCCTTCGCGGCGACCTGCCGGGCCTCGGCCTCGGCCAGCACCGCCAGCCGCAGCGCCGCGGCCTGGGACTCGATCACCGCCAACACCGACACCAGCGTCCCCAGCTCGTCCTCGCCCACCCCGGCCAGCCCCGCCCCACGCGCGGTGTCCAACCCCGCCCGCACCTGCTCCACCACCGGCAACACCGTGGCCGCCTCGGCCGCCTCGGCCGGCGCATCGAGCTGGGAAACCGTCATACGAGAAGTCAAACAGAGACCACCGACACCCCATTCGAGCACCAGTTCGAGCAGTCAGGAGGACCCCTCCGGGTGCTGGCGGGACCGGGGCTGCCACGCGAGGATGTCCGCGGCGTCCTGCGGAGGAGCCGTGGGCTCGCCCGATCGAAGGGTGGTGCTGATCGTGATCGACGTGCTGTGGGGACTCGGTGGCATGGTCGTCCTGCTGTCCATCGCCGTGGCCGTCTCGAGCAACCGACGGGCGATCCGGCTGCGTACCGTCGCCGGTGCGCTGGCCCTCCAGGTCGGCTTCGGCGTGGGCGTCCTCTACTGGTCACTGGGCCAGCGCGCACTGGAGACGGCGTCCCGCGGCGTCCAGGCCGTGATCAGCTCGTCGGCCGAGGGCATCGCGTTCCTGTTCGGGCCGGTGCTACCGGCCAGCGACGAGGGCGTGGTCTTCGCGCTCCAGGTGCTGCCGGTGATCATCTTCTTCGCCTCGCTGAGCGCGGTGCTGTACCACCTCGGGCTGCTGCAGTGGGTGGTGAAGGGACTCGGCGGAGCCTTGGGCCGGCTGCTCGGCACCCAGCACGCCGAGTCGGTCAACGCCGCCGCCAACATCTTCGTCGGCCAGACCGAGGCGCCCCTGGTGATCCGGCCCTACATCGGCGGGCTCTCCCGCTCCGGCCTCTTCGCGGTGATGGTCGGCGGGCTGTCGACGGTGGCCGGGTCGGTGCTGGTCGGCTACTCGCTGCTCGGCGCGCCGTTGGAGTACCTCATCGCGGCGAGCTTCATGGCGGCGCCCGGGGCGCTGCTGATGGCGAAGATCATCCTGCCCGAGGAGGACGAGGACGCGGTCGCCGCCGAGCGCGAGCGGGTCGAGGCCTCGGCGTCCGGGCAGCGGAAGCGGAAGCAGGCCAACGCCCCGGAGGGTAGGGACGGCGGTGTCTCGACCGAGGAGGAGGCACCTCGCAACGTGATCGATGCCGCGGCGACCGGTGCCGCGGACGGGCTGCGACTGGCGGCGACGATCGGGGCGATGCTGCTGGCGTTCATCTCGTTGATCGCGTTGGCGAACCTGCTGATCGGTGGCGTCGCCGGCTGGTTCGGGTACGGCGACCTCACCTTCGAGCAGATCCTCGGCTGGGCGTTCGCTCCGCTGATGGCGGTCATCGGCGTCCCGTGGAACGAGGCCGTGCAGGCCGGCAGCTTCGTCGGGCAGAAGGTGGTGGTCAACGAGTTCGTCGCGTTCACCAACTTCGGTCCGGAGATCGACAGCCTCAGCGACAAGACCGCCGCCATCGTGACGTTCGCGCTGACCGGGTTCGCCAACCTCGGCTCCCTCGGCATCCTGCTGGGCGGACTCGGCGGCCTGGCACCCGAACGACGTCCCGAGATCGCCTCGCTCGGCCTGCGCGCCATCCTGGCGGCGACGCTGGCGAACCTGATGAGCGCCGCCATCGCGGGGATCCTGCTGGGGTGATCGACACGGAGGTCGACCAAGGCGCGGCTCCCCCGGTGGTTGAGGAAGGCGCGCAGCGCCGCCCCGGTGGTTGAGGAAGGCGCGCAGCGCCGCCCCGGTGGTTGAGGAAGGCGCGCAGCGCCTGTCTCGAAACCACCGTGCTGGGAGGTTTCGAGACGCTCGCTGGCGCTCGCTCCTCAACCTCCGTGGCTGGCGCTCGCTCCTCAACCTCCGTATCGGATGCCCACCGGTGGTTGAGGAAGGCGCGCAGCGCCTGTCTCGAAACCACCGCGCAGGCAGAGGTTTCGAGACGGTCGCTGCGCTCGCTCCTCAACCTCCGTGGCTGGCGCTCGCTCCTCAACCTCCGTGGCTGGCCCTCGCTCCTCAACCTCCGTGGCTGGCGCTCGCTCCTCAACCTCCGAATCGGATGCCCACCGGTGGTTGAGGAAGGCGCGCAGCGCCTGTCTCGAAACCACCCCCCAGCAGGCACGGAGGTTTCGAGACGGTCGCTGCGCGACCTCCTCAACCTCCGTGGCTGGCGCTCGCTCCTCAACCACCGTGCCGGGCGCTCGCTCCTCAACCCCCTGCGGCTGCCTAGGATCACCCCGATCACCCCACCACGAGAGGGGTGGCCAGGCCCAGGTAGACCAATCCGACCGCCCGGTGCACGCCGGGGACGTTCTGGTTCGGGGTGGAGCGACGACGTCGGACCCGAGCGACCACCTCCGCCGTACCGAGCACCCAGGCCACGTCGCAGAGCGTCGCGACCGCGACGACGACGGCGCCCAGCCCCAGGAGCTGGGTGCCGGAGGCTCCCGGACCCGTGTCGACGAACTGAGGCAGGTACGCCGCCAGGAACAGGATCGTGCCCGGGTTGAGCAGATCCACCATGCACGCCTGACGAAAGATTCGACCCGGGTGCCAGCGGCCACCCGACTGCCGGTCCGTGAGGGCCGGGGCCGAGGAGGCCCCGCCGGGACCGACGAGCTGTCGCAGCCCCATCACGAGGAGGTAGCCGGCGCCGACGTACCGGACGGCCACGAACGCGACGTCCGAGCTGTGCATGACCGCCGCCAGTCCCGTCGCCGCGGCGAGGACGTGCACGGTCAGTCCCGCCTCCAGACCCAGCACCGAGACCAGGCCGGCTGCGCGGCCTCCCTCGACCGTGCGCGCCATCGCGAACACCACGGACGGACCAGGAACGGCCATCACCGCGACGACACTGCCGAGGAAGAGAACGAGGGTCGGGTCGATCACCCCTCGAGGCAACCAGCCGGTGGCCCGGGACGCATCGAGGCTGCCCCGGCAGTCGTCGGGGCTCGGATGGGGGGTTGCCCCACCCCGAGTCCCCAGTCGGCTAAGGCAACGACCGGTCGCCGTCGATGGCGCGCAGGTAGGAGATGACGGCGGCGACCCGGCGGTGCCGCACCGGTTCGTCGACGAGGCCGAGCTTGATGAAGACCGCGGAGATGTGCTTCTCCACCGTCTTGGGACTGAGCGAGAGAAGCTCCGCGATCGCCAGGTTCGAGCGACCCTCCGCCATCGCCGCCAGCACCTCGCGTTCACGGTGGCTCAGAAACTCCAGCGGGTCGACGCGGCGACGCCGCCCGAGCAGCGCGGCCACGACGTCCGGGTCGATCACCGTGCCCCCTTCGGCGACGTCGCGCACCGCGGAGACGAAGGCCCGGGGGTCCCCCACCCGGTCCTTGAGCAGGTAGCCGACGCCGCCGTTCGACCCCTGGATCAGATCCACCGCGTTCCGGGTCTCGAGGTGGTGGGAAAGGATCAGGATGCCGAGGTCGGGATGGGTCTCCCGGATCCGACGGGCCGCGTCGAGTCCCTCGACCGTGTGCGTCGGTGGCATCCGGACGTCGACCACGATCACGTCGGGACCCGTGCTGTCCACCAACCCCACGAGCTCATCAGGGCCTGCCGCCTCGCCCACGACGTCGAAGCCGGCCTCGGACAGCAGTCGCGCGAGCCCGGCACGCAGCAGCGCGACGTCGTCGGCGAGCACCACCCGAGTACCGGTCATCGCTGGACCTCTCCCACCGCCGGGTCGCCCACGCCGACCCGCGCCGGCAGCGTGAGCAGGAGTCTGGTGCCTCCCTCGGAGGGGGAGTCCAGCTCGATGTCCCCGCCGGCCGCCTCGACCCGGTCCCGCAGTCCCGCCAGTCCGGTGCCGCGACCCTCGTCGGCACCGCCGACTCCGTCGTCGCCGACCACCACCACGAGCCGTCCCTGTTCGATCCCGAGCTCCACCCGCGCGTGGCTGGCGGCCGCGTGCTTGGCCACGTTCGTGAGTGCCTCGGCGACGACGAAGTACGCCGTCACCTCGACCAGCTCGCGGAGCCGCGGGACCTCGCCGCTGATCTCGACCGGAACCGGCGCGCGCTCGGCGAGTGCCTCCACGGCGCCGAGCAGCCCCTGCTCGGAGACCACGCTGGGATGCACGCCGCGGGCGAGGTCGCGCAGTTCGGCCGTGGTCTCTTCGACCAGCGACGCGGCGTCGGCTACGAGCTCGCTGTCGACCCCCTGCTCCCGGGCCATCGCGAGCATCAGGCGCACCGTCACCAGTCGCTGTTGCGCGCCGTCGTGCAGGTCACGCTCCAACCGGCGCCGCTCCTCCAGCTGGGCGGTTACCAGTCGTCGTCGTGACTCGTGGACCTGGGCGAGCTGGGCGCGGGCGAGGGCTCCGAGGCGCTCGTTCTCCAACGCCAGGCTCGCGGTCGCGAGCACCGCCGCGAGCACCTCCGGTTCGGAGGAGACCTCGGGATCGTGCTCGAGCACCGCCAGCATCCGCCCACCCGAGGTGATTGCCGTCCGGACTCGTCGACCGTCCCGCTCCCCCGGCTCCCCCGGCTCTCCGACCACAGCCTCCGAGGGTGTCAGCAGCCGTAGCGTCGGGTCGCCAAGCGCTCGCGCGAGCAGCGGTTCGAGCCGTTCCCTGGCTGCCGCCGTGCTCGGCTCCACGGCCGTCACCAGCGACCCGACGACGCCGGAGCGGGCCTGGCTGCGCAAGATCCCGAGCAGCACCCCGACCGGCAGCCAACTGAGCACGAGCGGCTCCAGCAGGACAGCGACCGCGCCGAAGCGTTCGGTCAGCTGGAGCAGCCCGGCGACCGTGGCGAGGAGCACCGGAATCGAGGCGACGTACGGCGGTGCCAGCACACGGCGACGGATCCGCCCGGCCCGCCACCACCGCCAGGCCATCCGCAGCGCGACGGCCACCACGATCAGGACGCCAACCACGCCCCAGATCCGGTCCATCGACCGCACCAGGTCGGGGTCGTCACGGACCATCACCAGGTTGCCGGGGCAGCCGAAGCCGAACGGGTCCGAGCAGGCGAGGAACAGGTTGGGCACCACCGAGGAGGCCACCGCAACGCCGTACCCCAGCGCGACCAGAGCCCGGTCCATGCGCGCCTCCAGACCTCCGTCGGGCAGCGCGAGCAACAGGTGCAGCGCCGGGGCGACCTGGGTGCCGGCCAGCAGCCCGCCGGTCGTGAACAGCACTGCATGGTTGGAGAACGCCAGCAGCGTCAGCAGCGTCAGGAGTCCCACCGCGATCAACAGCCACGCACCCGGGTGGCCGGGCCGCCAACGGCCCACCAGGACTCCGCTGAGCACTGCGACACCGCCGGCGAAGAGCACCGGTACGACGTCGTACGCCGGCGGTGGCACCGGCAGATTGCGGGCGGTGACTGCCGACATCGCCGCGACCATCAGCGCGGTGACGGCGATCACGAGCCCCTGGACCCGCGGCGTCATCACCGCGGCCCAGTTCCCGCCACGACGCGGATCGCCATCACCCCATGGTGCTGCAGTCGGCTCGACCGCGCCACGGGGCCAGCCCCCATCCTGATCCGATCTCGTCTGGCCAGGTCCGGGCGTCGGCGAGATGATCGAGATGGCGAGTCGCTGGGCGAAGGTGGGGCTGCCCCTTACCTGTGCTCGCTGCGCCGGAGGGTCAGCCTCGATGCGCGGACGACTCGGCGCTGGTTGTCTCGACGAGAGACCAGGAGGTGCGAGATGACCACGATCTGCCGGACGGGTGTCCTGCGAGCAAGCGTGCTGACCGCCCTCGGGCTCGTCCTGCTCGGTTGTGCCACGACCGAGGGCGGGGAGCCCGGGGTGGGTGAGAAGACCGCCGATCCCACGATCGCCGCGGCGCGGATGGCCTTCGACGAGATCGCCGACGGTCTCGCGGCCGGCGACCCGGCGGCGTTGCGCGAGCTGTCCGCCGGCCCCGCTGCCGCGTTCTTCGCCCACGCTGACCACCTACGCCGGGCCTCCGGCACGGAGCCGGGCGAGCTGTTCCCGAACTCGCATGCCGAGCCCGGCGGCGCCGCGGTGGACGGGGACGACGTCAGGTTCCCCGGCCCGGTGATCTGGGGCGATCCCGAGGGTCCGCCACCACGGGTGCTGACCGACCTGCTCTTCACCGAGGACGAGGACGGCTGGGTCCTGCGCTCGTTCACCCGCAACGACGTCCCGATCGAGCGGTGGGTCACCCCTGCCGCCGACGAGACCGCAGGCGCCGTGCCGGTGACCGGGCAGGTGGTCGGGGTCTTCGTAGATGTCACCTGTCTGGAGGGAACCGACCCCGAGTGCCCGGAGTTTCTGGGCCAGGACAGCCTGGCTGTCGACTTCGAGGTGACCAACGATTCGGAGGCGCCGCTCGAGCCGGTCGAGGTGACGCTGCCCGACGGCAGCACCTCCGCGGCATGGCTGGAGACTCCCTCCGGCGAGCCGCAGCCGCTGCGCGATGCGGTGCTGCAGGGTCTCCCGCCCGGCGAGGCCAGCCCGGTCACCGCGCTGGTGGGCGGGGCGGACGCCATGGACCAGGGCGGCATTCTGCACATCGCGCTGAAGACCGCGGACGGCACCGTGCACCCGGTCGACCTGCCGGTGCCGGCGTACCCGGCCAGCTGGGATGAGCGGCACGGTGGTTGAGGAAGGCGCGCAGCGCCGCCACGGTGGTTGAGGAAGGCGCGCAGCGCCGCCACGGTGGTTGAGGAAGGCGCGCAGCGCCGCCACGGTGGTTGAGGAAGGCGCGCAGCGCCTGTCTCGAAACCACCCCCAGCAGGCACGGAGGTTTCGAGACGGTCGCTGCGCGACCTCCTCAACCACCGTGTCGGGCGCTCGCTCCTCAACCACCGTGTCGGGCGCCCGCCGGTGGTTGAGGAAGGCGCGCAGCGCCTGTCTCGAAACCACCCCCAGCAGGCACGGAGGTTTCGAGACGGTCGCTGCGCGACCTCCTCAACCTCCGTATCGGGCGCTCGCTCCCAACCTCCGTATCGGGGCGATCGCCCTCAACCACCGTGGGTGGGGAGGGTCAGAGGATCGTGCCGGGGGCGTACGACGCGGCGGCGGGGTACCGATCGGTGACCTCGGCGACCCGGCGGCAGACCTCCTGCACCTGCGGGACGGCGGCGCCGGTGAACGTGATCGGGTCGGCGACCAGCGTGGCCAGCTGGTCCTCGCTCAGGCTCAGCCGCGGGTCCGCGGCGAGCCGGGCGAAGACGTCGTTCTCGGCCTGACCGCGACGCATGTCCAGGGCGACGCCGACGGCGGCGTCCTTGATCGCCTCGTGCGCGACCTCCCGGCCGACGCCGTTGCGGACCGCGGCCATCAGCACCTTGGTGGTGGCCAGGAACGGCAGGTAGCGGTCCAGCTCCCGCTGGATCACCGCCGGGAAGGCCCCGAACTCGTCGAGCACCGTCAGGAAGGTCTGGAACAGCCCGTCGGCGGCGAAGAAGGCGTCGGGAAGCGCGACCCGGCGTACCACCGAGCAGGAGACGTCGCCCTCGTTCCACTGGTCCCCGGCGAGCTCGCCGACCATCGACAGATAGCCGCGGGTGATCACCGCCAGTCCGTTGACGCGTTCGCAGGAGCGGGTGTTCATCTTGTGCGGCATCGCCGAGGAGCCGACCTGGCCTTCCTTGAACCCCTCGGTGACGATCTCGTTGCCCGCCATCAGCCGGATCGTGGTGGCCAGGTTCGAGGGGCCGGCGACCAGCTGCACCACCGCGGAGAGCACGTCGAAGTCCAGCGAGCGCGGGTAGACCTGGCCGACCGAGGTCAGCACCCGCTGGAAGCCGAGGTGCTCGGCGACCCGCTGCTCGAGCTCGGCGAGCTTGGCGCGTCGCCGTCGAGCAGGTCCAGCATGTCCTGGGCGGTGCCCATCGGTCCCTTGATCCCGCGCAGCGGGTAGCGGGCGAGGAGCTCGGTGACCCGCTCCAGGCCGATCAGCATCTCGTCGGCCACCGTCGCGAACCGCTTGCCCAGCGTGGTGGCCTGCGCCGCGACGTTGTGCGAACGACCCGCCATCACGGTGGTCTCGTGCTCGGCGGCCAACCGGGCCAGCCGGGCCAACGTCGCCACGGTCCGGTCGCGGAGCAGTTCCAGCGACTGGCGGACCTGAAGCTGCTCGACGTTCTCGGTGAGGTCGCGGGAGGTCATCCCCTTGTGGATGTGCTCGTGACCGGCGAGCGCGCAGAACTCCTCGATGCGCGCCTTCACGTCGTGCCGGGTAACCCGCTCGCGGGCCGCGATCGAGGCGAGGTCGACGCGCGCGACGACCTTCTCGTAGGCCTCCACCACCCCGTCCGGCACCTCGATCCCCAGGTCGCGCTGGGCTCGCAGCACCGCGATCCACAGCTGGCGCTCCAACACGATCTTGTGCTCGGGCGACCAGATCTGGGCCAGGTCGCCCCCGGCGTAGCGGGTGGCCAGGACGTTGGGGACGGTCATCGGGTCTCCTCGACCGGGACGGCCGCTGCTGCGGCGATGTCGGTGCGGTGCTGGGCGCCGTCGAAGGACACCTCGGCGACCCGCGGTACGCCGCCTCGCGGGCCGCGCCCAGGTCGTCACCGGTACCGACCACGGCGAGCACCCGTCCCCCGGCGGTGACGACGTCGTCCCCGCGGGTCGCGGTGCCGGCGTGGATGACCTGCACCCCGGGGACCTCCTCGGCGGCCGCCAGGCCGGTGATCACGTCGCCGTGCGTCGACGACTCCGGGTAGCCCTTGCTGGCCAGCACCACCGCCACGGCAGCCCCTTGCTTCCACCGCGGCGCGGCGACGTCGGCCAGTGTGCCGGTGGCGGCGCCGTACAGCAGCTCGGAGAGCGGAGAGTCGAGCAGCGCCAGCAGCGGCTGCGTCTCCGGGTCGCCGAACCGGGCGTTGAACTCGACCACGCGCACCCCGGTCGAGGTGAGCGCGAGCCCGGCGTACAGCAGTCCGGAGAACGGGGTCCCGCGGGCGGCCATCTCGTCGACCGTCGGCTGGAGGACGCTGCCGAGCACCTCGTCGACCAGCCCCTCGGGCGCCCACGGCAGCGGCGTGTAGGCGCCCATCCCGCCGGTGTTCGGCCCCTCGTCACCGTCGAAGATCCGCTTGAAGTCCTGCGCCGGCTGGAGCGCGTGCACGGTGCGGCCGTCGGTGACGGCGAACAGCGAGACCTCGGGGCCGTCGAGGTACTCCTCGACCAGCACCTGGTCGCACGAGGCCGCGTGCCGGAGCGCGACCTCCCGGTCCTCGGTGACCACGACGCCCTTGCCGGCGGCGAGCCCGTCCTCCTTGACGACGTACGGCGGCCCGAACTCGTCCAGGGCGGACTCGACCTCCTCGGAGTGGACACAGACGCGGGCCTGGGCGGTCGGGACACCGGCGGCGGCCATCACGTCCTTGGCGAACGCCTTGGAGCCCTCCAGCCGGGCGGCCTCACGACTGGGCCCGAAGACCGCGATGCCCCGGGAGACCAGCTCGTCGGTGACCCCCGCGACCAGCGGCGCCTCGGGGCCCACGACCACCAGGTTCACGCCGAGCCGCTCGGCCAGGTCCGCGACCTCGGTCCCGATCAGCGGGTTGATCTCGTGCAGGGTCGCCACCGCGGTCATCCCCGGGTTGCCCGGGGCCGCGTGCACCGCGACGACACCGGGGTCGGCGGCCAGCGCCCGGGCCAGGGCGTGCTCGCGGCCACCGGTGCCGATCACCAGGCAGGTCAGGGGTGGGGTCGCGCGGGGGGTGCTCACGGGCCTCGATCCTACGGTCCGCCTCGGGACCGTCCATGCGCAGACCGGCTCGCCGAGTCAGACCAGGTCGTGGAGGACGATCGAGGCGTCCCGCGACGGGCCCACGCCGACCACGGAGATCCGGGCGCCGGACATCTCCTCCACGGTCCGCACGTAGGACTGCGCGTTCTGGGGCAGGTCCTCGAACGACCGCGCGGAGCTGATGTCCTCGCTCCAGCCGGGCAGCTCCTCGTAGACCGGGACCGCGTGGTGGAAGTCCGACTGGTTCACCGGCATCTCGTCGTGGCGAACCCCCGCCACGTCGTACCCGACGCAGACCGGGATCGTCTCCAGCCCGGTGAGCACGTCCAGCTTGGTGAGCACGAAGTCGGTGACGCCGTTGACCCGCGCCGCGTACCGGGCGATCACCGCGTCGTACCAGCCGCAGCGCCGTGGCCGGCCGGTGGTGGTGCCGAACTCGGCGCCCACGTTGCGCAGGTGCTCGCCGCTCTCGTCGTCGAGCTCGGTGGGGAAGGGGCCCTCGCCGACCCGGGTCGTGTACGCCTTGACGATGCCGATCACCTGGTCGATCCGCATCGGCGGGATGCCGGACCCGGTGCACGCCCCACCGGCGGTGGCCGAGGAGGAGGTGACGAACGGGTAGGTGCCGTGGTCGACGTCCAGCAGGGTCGCCTGGCCGGCCTCGAGCAGCACGGTCTCGCCCCGGTCCAGCGCCTGGTTGAGCAGCAGCCCGGTGTCGCAGACGTACGGCGCCAGCCGGTCGGCGTACCCACGGAGCTCGTCGACGGTCTCCTCGATGGTCACCGCGCGCCGGTTGTAGACCTTGGTGAGGATCTGGTTCTTCAGCTCCAGCGCACCCTCGACCTTCGCGGTGAGGATCTTCTCGTCGAAGAGGTCCTGGACCCGGATCCCGATCCGGTTCATCTTGTCGGCGTACGTCGGTCCGATCCCCCGCCCCGTGGTGCCGATCCTCCGGCTGCCGAGGAACCGCTCGGTGACCTTGTCCAGGCTGCGGTTGTAGTCGGCGATCACGTGCGCGCTCGCGCTGACCTTGAGCCTGCCGGTGTCGACGCCGCGGGCCTCGAGTCCGTCGATCTCCTCGAAGAGCACCCCGAGGTCCACCACCACCCCGTTGCCGATCACCGGGGTGCAGCCGGGGGTGAGGATGCCGCTGGGCAGCAGGTGCAGCGCGTACTTCTGGTCTCCGATGACCACGGTGTGGCCGGCGTTGTTGCCGCCGTTGAACTTCACCACGTAGTCGACGCGGCTGCCGAGGTGGTCGGTCGCCTTGCCCTTCCCCTCGTCGCCCCACTGGGCACCGATGATGGCGATCGCGGGCATGCCCTGGCTCCTTCACGCGGCGCCGGACCCGGGGGCCCGGGACACCGTCACTTCGCTGGTCGTAGCGGGTTCTCGTAGGTTCTCGCACGGAACAGGCCCCGACGGCGACGCACCGGGGCCAGTGCGGCCTCACGCTACCAAAGACGACGTTGACCGGCCCGGGCACCGAAGTCGGGGAACCCCGCCCGCGCTGAGGCTGCGGGGGCTAGTGTCCGCCCTGATGGACCCCCTCCTGGTGATCACCAATTCCGACGCCGGCACCTCCGACGCCGAGCGGCTCGAGTGCGCCCTGGCGGTGCTGCGCGAGCACACCTCGATCGAGGTGGCGAGCACCTCGAACCCCGGCGAGCTCGACGGCGTCCTGCACCGGGCCGGCTCCCGGCGGATCGTGGTGGCCGGCGGCGACGGCAGCATGCACGCCGTCATCGCCGCGCTGCACCGGCGCGGCGACCTGGGCCGGACCGTCCTCGGCCTGCTCCCGCTGGGCACCGGCAACGACTTCGCCCGGGGCAACAACCTGCCGCTGGACGTGGAGGAGGCGGCCCAGGTGATCATCGAGGGTCAGGTCCGCTCGATGGACCTGATCGTCGACGAGGTCGGCGAGGTCGTCGTCAACCACGTGCACGCCGGCGCCAGCGCCCAGGCCAGCCGGCGCGCCCATCGCTGGAAGGAGCGCCTCGGCAAGGTCGGCTACGGCTCGGTCAACCTCGGCAAGCTCGGCTACCCGATCGGCGCAGCGATCGCCTCGGTCAAGCCGCCGTTCATCCGGCTGCGCGTCGAGGTCGACGGCGAGGTGATCAACGACTACGACCGGCCGTTGCTGATGGTCGCGGTCGGCAACGGTGCCTACGTCGGCGGCGGCGCCGCCCTGACCCCCGACGCGGAGCCCGGCGACGGCAGGGTCGACGTGATGATCTCCCGGGCGATCGGCCCGTTCGCCCGGTTCGGGTACGCCGCGGCCCTGGCCCTGCGGCGGCACCCCGAGCGCGACGACGTGGTCTACCTGCGCGCCTCGACCGTCTCGATCTCGGGCGAGGACTTCTGGTGCAGCGCCGACGGGGAGATCTACGGCCCGGAGCGGCATCGCAGCTGGCACATCGAGAAGGCGGCGTACTCGATGGTGCTGCCCTGACCCTCGCCGGACCGGAGGGTCGGGTACCGGACGCGGGGCCCTAGATCCAGCCGCGGCGGTTCGCCTCGACGCCCGCCTGGAACCGGGTGTCGGCGCCCAGCTCGGTGAGCAGGTCCGCCACCCGTCGGCGGACCGTGCGCAGGCTGACGTTGAGCCGGCGGGCGATCTGCTCGTCCTGCGCGCCGGACGCGAGCTGCTGGAGCAGGAACAGCCGCAGGTCGGGCCGGGAGTCGGTGCCGCTCAGCTCGTCGACCGGGGTGGCGTGGTCCCAGAGCAGCTCGAACCACAGGGTCATCGCCTGCACGACGCCGCGCTGTCGGATCAGGGTGCGCGGCTCGTCGACGAAGCCGAGCGGCTCGGGAAGGCACACGTGGGTGTTGCCGATGATGAACATCCGGGTCGGGAGGTCGTCGACGACCCGGATCTCCTCGCCCACCGCCGCCCGACGCTCGAGCATGTCGCGCGCCTCGCCGAGTGCTCGGGCGGGATAGATGGCGCGGGAGCGCCGACCGCTGGCGACCACCTTCTCGATGAGCATCGCCATGCTGTCCTCGCGCGGGCGTCGGAACTGGTCGGGCCGCAGCCACAGCACGTCCCCTCGGCTCTCCAGCAGCAGCGAGGTGAGCAGCCCGACGGGGTTGCCGCCGGAGCTGACCTCGCCGTCGATCGGCTCCACGTCCTGGGTCTGCCCCGGTGCGGGCTTGGCGTGGCTGCCGGTGAGGAACGGGATGGCCGCAGCGACACTGTCCAGCCGCTCCTTCGCTGCCGCGGCGTACTCCGCGGTCTGACCCAGCACCTGGGTGACCGCGTCGGCCGGCGAGAGCACGAAGACCCGGGCGTCCTCGATCCGGACGACGCCCGCGTCGACCAGGGACTGCAGGTTGTGGCTCAGCTCCTCGACGGTCGAGAACAACGCCTCGGCGACCGAGACCAGCTCGCGCCCGGACTGCCCGAGCACGGAGTGGTACAGCTTGTCCTCAGCAGGGGAGAAGCCGAGTGCCGTCATCAGCGTCGGCGTCGTCGACTTGGGCATGGTGGCATCTTACTGACACCGCCGCTTTTACCTTGTGTGTCCGATACCGGACACAGCATGATCGGACCAAGCGTCGGCGACGGCGGGACCGGCATGCCGGTCCGCCTTCGTCACTCGGCCCACATCGGGGGATGAAGCCGGGTGGTTGACGCGGAGAAAGGGCGCCGGAATCGCCACAGGGGACGGTTCCGTCGCCCTTTCCCCTTGCCCCGGCTCGCCAGGCGCCTCCCGAGGCGGCGCATCTGGTCGGCCGCGGGCTTCGGGACGGCCGGCCGGGTTCGGTACCGTTCCGCCCGACCCCCGAGCGCGCATCCGGTGACCCGGATGCGAGGCGGTACGCCGACACGGCAAGGAGCAGCACCCCGATGGCACGAGGCGCCCAGGGCGACCGCAGCAGGGCCGGGAGCCCCACCGACTGGGTGACCCGGGCCGCCGACGACGCCATCCGGCACGCCCAGCAGACCGCCGAGCTGCTCGGCACCGGCGAGCGGACCATCACCTGTGCCTCCGGGGCCAGCCCGTCCGGCCCGGTGCACCTGGGCAACCTGCGCGAGTTCCTCACGGTGCACTTCGTCGCCGAGGAGATCCGCCGCCGCGGCCTCCCGGTGCGGCACCTGCACAGCTGGGACGACTACGACCGGTTCCGGAAGGTACCGGCAGGGGTGGACGCGTCCTGGGCCGAGCACATCGGCCGCCCGCTCTCCGCGGTCCCGGACCCGAGCGGCGAGCACGCCTCCTGGGCCGAGCGGTTCAAGGCCCCGCTGCGCGCCGCGCTCACCGAGATGGGCGTGGAGATGGAGGAGGTCTCGCAGACCGAGCAGTACCGGGTCGGCGCCTACCGGGACCAGATCCTCACCGCCGTGCGCGCCCGCGACGACATCGAGCAGGTGATGGCGCGCTACCGCACCAAGGCCGCGCCCCCCGAGGCGCACTCGGAGCAGGAGGCGGCCGCCCTGGCCGACTCGGTGGCCGGGGACGACGGCGGGGACCGGTGAGGACGGCGGGGACGGTGGCGGGGACGACCTGTCACGGTTCCCCTACAAGCCCTACTGCCGCCAGTGCGGTCGGGACACCACCACGATCACGGCGTACGACGACGCCAGCACGGACCTGTCCTACACCTGCCACCGCTGCGGCTTCACCGGCGTCACCCAGCTCTCCACCCAGCACGAGGGGAAGCTGGTGTGGAAGGTGGACTGGCCGATGCGCTGGTCGGTCGAGGGCGTGGACTTCGAGCCCGGCGGGGTCGACCACGCCAGCCCCGGGTCGTCGTACACGGTCGGCAAGGAGCTGGTGAAGCGGATCTACGGCGGGCGCGCGCCGTCGTTCGTCGGCTACTCCTTCGTCGGCGCCGGCGGCCAGGTGAAGATGTCCTCCAGCCGCGGCGGGGTCCCGACCGCGGCCGACGCGCTGCAGATCCTCGAAGCGCCGGTGCTGCGCTGGCTCTACGTGCGCCGCCAGCCCAAGCAGGCATTCACCGTCGACTTCGGCCCGGAGGTGGTCCGGCTCTACGACGAGTGGGACGCGCTGGCACGCAAGGCGGCCGACCCCGACCGCCACGACGCCCAGACCCTGGCCTTCGACCGAGCCTCGCGGACCGAGGCAGCCGGCACCCTGCCCACTCCCGAGGTGGTCGTCCCGTTCCGGCTGCTCTCCTCCGTGGCCGACGTGACCGCCGGCAGTGCGGAGCTGATCAGCCGGATCGTCGGCGATGTCGGCCACGCCCACGACTCGGTGGCGCAGCTCGAGCCGCGGCTGTCCAAGGCGTCGACCTGGATGACGGACTTCGTCCCCGAGAGCGAGCGCACCACGGTCCGCCCGGAGCCCGACCGCGAGCGGCTGGCCGCGCTCACCGAGCCGGAGCAGGGCTGGCTGGACACGCTCCTGGACCGACTCCCCGACGAGTTCCACAGCGAGCCGTTGACCACCCTGATCTACGGGGTCCCCAAGCTCGGCCGCGGCCTCGAGCTGGACGCCGCCCCCACCGAGGCGGTCAAGGCGGACCAGAAGGACTTCTTCCGGCTGCTCTACCGCTTGCTCGTCGACGCCGACCGCGGTCCGCGGCTGCCCACCCTGTTCCTGGCTCTCGGTCCGGACCGGGTCCGTACCCTGCTCGGTCGCTGAGGAGGGCCGGGCCGGCCGTCACCCGGCGAGGAAGGCGGTCGGCAGTCCCAGCAGCGCCACCCACGCGGACGCCGCAGCTGCCAGGACGATCAGCGGGCGCCCGATCGAGCGCAGGACGTCGGGCCGCAGGCCGGTGCCGAGCGCGAACATCGCCGCGGCCAGGGCGAACGCCTGCACCGCCCCCGCCGCCGCCAGCAGCTCCCCGGGCAGCGGTACGACGGAGCGGAGCGCGACGCAGCCGAGGAACGCCACCACGAAGCCGGGCACCAGCGGCGGCCGACCGGCACCGGTGTCGCCGGGGACCCGCTCCCGCACCCCCTCCCGCCAGGAGACCACGGCCAGCACCGGCGCCAGCATCAACACCCGCGCCAGCTTGACCAGCACCGCGACCTGCAGGGCCGCTCCGCCGAGCAGACCCCCGGCGACCACGACCTGACCGACCTCGTGGACCGAGGCGCCGGCCCAGGCACCGACCCCCACCGGGTCGAGGCCGGCCACCGTGCCGACCAGCGGCACCGTCAGCATCGCCACGGTTCCCGAGACCACCACCAGCGCGAGCGCCGTGGCGACCGCGTCGGGGCTGCTGCGGCGTACCCCCTGGACGGCGGCGACCGCGGCGGCACCGCAGATCGAGAAGCCGCACGCCACCAGCAGCCCGGTCTCGGCGGGCACCCCCAGCCACCGGGCCAGCAGCAGCGTCCCGGCGATGCCGCCGACGACCACGCCGACGACGCCGAGCAGCACCCCGGTCCCCAGCGCCAGCACGTCGCCCAGCACCAGCTGCAGTCCGATCAGGGCGATCCCGACCCGCAGCACCCGTCGCGACGCCACGGCAAGTCCGGGTCGCGCCGCACCCGGAACCCGGCCGGACCCGGCGGCAGCCAACCCCAGCGCCACCGCGACCAGGGTCGGGTTCAGCGCCGGCACCAGCGCGTGCGTCCCGAGCGCCACCAGGGCGGCGGTCCCGGCGAGCAGCAGCCCGCGGGTCGGACCCCCCGTCGGACCCCCCGTCGGACCCGGAGCCGGGACCGGCGGGACGGCCGCGGGCACCGGACGCGGCTGGGGAGGAAGCAGCGAGGCGGTCACGCTCCCACGGTGGGCCATCCGCGTGGTCGGCGGTAGCCGTCGATCCGGCCTCGTCTCATGCCTGCTTGATATGACGCACCGCGGAGCCATATCGTCGCGGCATGAGCAGTCGCCCCGATCTGGCCGCCCTGGAGCTGCTCGTGCGCGTGGCCGAGACCGGGTCGCTGACCGCCGCGGCCCGCACCGTCGGGATGGCGCAGCCGAACGCCAGCCGCGCGCTGAACCGGCTCGAGCGGCAGCTGGGCCTGACGTTGCTGCACCGCTCCACCGGGGGCAGTCGGGTCACCGCCGAGGGCGAGGTGGTCGTCGCCTGGGCCCGGGACGCCCTGGCCGGGATGGAGCGGGTGGTGCTCGGCGCGCGGTCCCTGGCGGCGCAGCGGGCCGCGCAGCTGCGGGTGGCGGCCAGCATGACGGTGGCCGAGTACCTCGCTCCCGCCTGGCTGACCCGCTTCCGCGGCACCCACCCCGACCTCCAGGTCAGCCTCGACGTCGGCAACTCCGGTCACGTCCTCGGCCTGGTGGTCGACGGCAGCGTGCCGGTGGGCTTCGTGGAGTCCCCGACCGTGCCCCGCGGCGTGGCGTCGACCACCGTCGCCCGGGACAGCCTGGTCGTGGTGGTCGCCGCCGACCATCCGTGGGCCCGACGACGCACGCCGCTGACCCCGGCCGAGCTGGCCGTCGGCGACCTGGTGCTGCGCGAGGCCGGGTCCGGCACCCGGGAGACCCTGGAGCGCGCCCTGGAGCGGAGCCTGGCCGGGCAGGACCTCCGGATCGGCGCCTCGCACCTGGAGCTGGCCAGCACCGCGGCCGTCAAGGCGGCCGCCGTGGTCGGCACCGCCGCTGCGGTGCTCAGCGAGCTGGCCGTGGTCCCCGAGCTGGCCGGCGGTCAGCTGGTCGCCGTCCCGGTGGTCGACCTCGACCTGAGCCGGGCGCTGCGGGCGGTGTGGCTGCCCGAGCGGCGCCCGACCGGGGCCGCCGCCGAGCTGGTCAGCATCGCCCGGTCAGCCCGGTCACTCCGGTCGGCCCGGTCGGCGCGTCCGACCTAGCCAGGGCCGCGGTCAGCGGTGGGTGAGCAGCTCGTCGTACGCCGCGGGGCTGGAGTCCCGCAGGAACTCCGAGCAGCGGTCCCACTCCTCGTTCTCCCCGATGGTGCGCGCTGCCTGAGCCAGCAGCGCCAGGCAGGTCAGGAAGCCGCGGTTCGGCTCGTGCTCCCACGGAACCGGCCCGTGCCCCTTCCAGCCGTTGCGGCGCAGCAGGTCGAGGCTGCGGTGGTAGCCGACCCGGGCGTAGGCATAGACGGTCACCGGGTCCGCGTCCGCGTCGGCGGCCTGCTGGGCGAGCGCGGCCCAGGCCACCGGCGAGGCGGGGTGCCGGCGGACGACGTCGACCGGTGCGGCCGAGCCGTCCAGCTCCGCGGTCGCCGGGTCCTCGGGAAGGTGGGTGGGCGGGGGTCCTGCCATCAGGTCGACGTGGCTCATGGCGCCATTGTCCCCCGGCTACCCGACCCGGTGTCGGCGCCCCGGGTCAGCCGACCGCTCGGCCGGCCGACCGCAGGTTCTCGCAGGCCTCCACGATCCGGGCGGCCATCCCGAGCTCGCCGGCCTTGCCCCAGGCGCGCGGGTCGTAGGCCTTCTTGTTCCCGACCTCGCCGTCCACCTTGAGCACCCCGGCGTAGTTGCTGAACATGTGCTCGACGATCGGGCGGGTGAACGCGTACTGGGTGTCGGTGTCGATGTTCATCTTGATCACGCCGTGGTCCACCGCGTCGCTGATCTCCTGCTCGGTGGACCCGGAACCGCCGTGGAAGACCAGGTCGAACGGGCGCGAGCCGGCCTCGAGCCCGAGCTTCTCCACCACCGCGTCCTGGGCGGTCCGGAGGATCTCGGGGCGCAGCTTGACGTTGCCCGGCTTGTAGACGCCGTGCACGTTGCCGAAGGTCAGCGCGGCCATGTAGCGGCCGTTCTCACCGGTGCCGAGCGCCTCGACGGTGGCCAGCGCGTCCTCGGGGGTCGTGTACAGCTGGTCGTTGATCTCGTTGGCGACGCCGTCCTCCTCGCCGCCGACCACGCCGATCTCGACCTCGAGGATGATGTGCGCCGCGTGGCACTTCCTCAGCAGCTCCTGGGCGATCTCGAGGTTCTCCTCCAGCGGCACCGCGCTGCCGTCCCACATGTGGGACTGGAACAGCGGCAGCTCGCCGCGCTCCACCCGCTCGGCCGAGATGTCGAGCAGCGGCCGGACGAAGTCGTCCAGCTTGTCCTTGGGGCAGTGGTCGGTGTGCAGCGCGATGTTCACCGGGTACTTCTCGGCGACCACGGCGGCGAACGCGGCGAACGCGGCCGATCCGGTCACCATGTCCTTCACACCAGGGCCGGAGAGGTACTCCGCGCCACCGGTGGAGACCTGGATGATCCCGTCCGAGCCGGCGTCGGCGAATCCCTTGAGCGCGGCGTTCAGCGTCTGGGAGGAGGACACGTTGATCGCGGGGAAGGCGAAGGACCCGGCCTTCGCGGCGTCCAGCATCTCGGCGTACTTCTCGGGCGTGGCGATGGGCATGGTCGAACTCCTCAGCGGGGCGTCGTACGGCGAATTCCACCCTAGGGCATCCGCGGGGTCCGACAAGGCGGCCGCGGAACCGTCCCAGCCGGTGGCCGGGCCGGGCGTAGGTTGACCGGATGAAGCGGCGGTCCACCCCCACCAGCAGCACCCGCACCAGCACGGTCGCGTTCTCCGCCGACGACGCCTGGGCGGTGGTGGCCTCCGGCGAGGACCGCCGCCAGTGGTACGTCGACGCGGCGCCCTTCGTGTTCCGCGGCGCCGTGGACCGGCTGGTCGGCGGCGCCGGGCGGCGCTGGCCCCCGCCCGGCCGGGACCTGCTCGCCGTCGGGGACACCGCCGGGTTCTGGCGGGTCACCGAGGCCGGAGGCGCCGACCAGCGCCGACTCGTCCTCACCGCCGACGTCCGCTCGCCCGGCCAGGTGGTGCTCAGCACCACGGTGACCCCGCTGGCCGCGAACCGCTGCCGGCTCTCCCAGACCGTGCAGCTGCACCCGGACGGTCTGCTCGGCGTGGCCTACCTGGTCGTCGACCTGCCCGCGCGGGAGACGGTCATCGAGCTCACCCACCGGCGGCTGCTGGCCGACCTAGGCACCGGCCGGTGACCTGCCGGTGACGGGCCGCCGACCGCTCGCCGGGAGGTACGTCGCGATCTCGGGGCCGGCCGACAGCGCCCGGCCGGTCGACCTGGAGCGGGCCCACGCCGTGGCCCGGGGCCTGGCCGCGCAGGGTGCGGTCATCCTCACCGGTGGCCACCACGGGGTGATGGCCGCGGCCGCGGCCGGGGCCGCCGAGGCCGGCGGCGTCTCCATCGGGTTGCTGCCCGGGCTCGACCGGGACGAGGGCGACCCCGGGCACACCTACCTGCTGCCGACCGGACTCGGCGAGCTGCGCAACGGGCTGCTGCTCCGGGCCGCCGACGCGGTGGTCGCCGTCGGCGGCAGCTGGGGGACGCTGAGCGAGATCGCCCTGGCCCGGCGTACCGGGGTCCCGCTGGTGCTGCTCGACCCCTGGCCGCTGCCGGACGACGTCGGGGTCGTGGTCGCCGACCCGGCGGCGGCCGTGGCCGCGGTCGTCTCGGTGATCGTGGGGTGACGGCGACCGGCAGGAGCGGCAGGAGCAGACGGAGCAGCTAGCCCCGCCACACCCCGTCGTCGTCCCCGACGGCGGACAGGTCGGCATGGGTGCGCACCCAGGCGTGCATCGCGATGGCCGCGGCTGCGGAGGCGTTGATCGAGCGCGTCGAGCCGAACTGGGCGATCGAGAAGGTGCCGTCGCAGACCCCGCGGGCCGCCTCCGAGAGCCCCGGACCCTCCTGGCCGAAGAGGAAGCAGACCCGACGCGGCACGCTCATCGTCTCCAGGTGCGCCGAGCCGGGCAGGTTGTCGATCCCGAGCAGCCGCACGTCACGGTCGTGCAGGTACGCCGCGAGGTCGTCCGGGGTCGCGTGGTGCCGCAGGTGCTGGTACCGGTCGGTGACCATCGCCCCGCGGCGGTTCCAGCGCCGGTTGCCGACGATGTGGACCTCGGCGGCCAGGAACGCGTTCGCGGACCGGACGATCGTGCCGATGTTGAAGTCGTGCTGCCAGTTCTCGATCGCGACGTGGAAGTCGTGCCGGCGGGAGTCCAGGTCGGCGACGATCGCCTCCATCGACCAGTACCGGTACCGGTCGACCACGTTGCGGCGGTCGCCCTCGGCGAGCAGCTGCTCGTCGTACCGCTCGCTGCCCGGGCCGGACGGCCACGGACCTCGCCACGGGCCGACACCGACCTCGGCCGGCCCGTGCGGCATCGGGTCGTAGGGGGCGCGCCGGTCCTCGGGCGGATCCACCTCGGGCTCGGGCATGCGCCGAGGGTAGGTGGTCCAGCACTCGGGACCACCTCGGAGATGGCCCGAAAGGACCACGGGAGCTCGGGTGCCCCGGGTTAGGCTGAGCCGGTGACCGCGCTCCTGGACCTCCAGCCGCTGCTGTCGACGCTGTTGCTCGGCATGGACTGGATGGATCCGAACTGGTTGCTCGACCGGTTCGGCGAGCAGTTCTTCTGGATCAGCCTCGTCATCATCTTCGTCGAGTGCGGCCTCTTCTTCCCGTTCCTGCCCGGCGACACCCTGCTCTTCGCCCTCGGGCTCTTCATCGCCTCCGAGAAGATCGACATCTTCCCCGGCGGACCGGTCCCGGAGATGACGATCGGCGCGCTGCTGCTGATCACCGCCGCCTTCCTCGGCAACGTGGCCGGCCACGAGATCGGTCGGGCGCTCGGACCTCCGCTCTACGAGCGGGACGGCCGGGTGCTGAAGAAGAAGTACTTCGACCAGACCTCGGCGTTCTTCGACAAGCACGGCAACAAGGCGCTGGTGATCGGCCGGTTCGTCCCGTTCGTCCGCACCTACATCACCGTGGTCGCCGGGGTGACCCGGATGACCCGGAGCCGGTTCTTCTTCTGGAGCTTCGTCGGCGCCGTGATGTGGGTGCTGAGCATCCTGCTGATGGGCTTCTTCCTCGGCTCGGCGTTCCCCAGCCTCGGCGAGAACATCGACAAGGCGATCCTGGCGATCCTGGCGTTCTCGCTGATCCCGGTCGTCTACGAGTGGTGGCGGCACCGCCGGACGTCCTCGCCGGCCGCGGACGACAACGACGACGACGGGGTCCCGGACCTCGACATCGCCGGCATGGACACCACCCGCCGCGAGGCCTGAGCACGCCGCTGCCCGCCGGTCGGTCCGGGTCAGGCGTCGTCGTCCTCGACCGAGCTCCCGGTCCGCGCCTCCACCACGATCAGCGCGAGGACGACCGCCGCGCCCAGCAGGCCGAGCAGCACCGGACCGGCCACCGGGTCGTACGGCGCGGCGAGGCCGCCCGGGGCGTCCCCGTCGCCCTGCTGCCAGGGCCACAGCGCCCGCAGCGAGCCGAGCATCAGTCCGGACATCACCAGCAGGGTCGGCCTGCGGTGGTGGTCGAGGAGGTGTCGCAGCAGCCGGACGAACGAGACCAGCCCCACCGTGGCGCCGGCGGCGAAGAGCGCCAGATAGCCCAGGTCACGCTGGGACAGCGCGGTCAGGGTCGGGCTGTACAGGCCGATCGCGAGCAGGATGAACGACCCCGAGACCCCCGGCATCGCCAGCGCGCAGACCGCGACCGCCGCAGCGGCGGTGATCGCCCACCACGGCGGGTCCTCGATGCTGCCGCCACCGGCCAGGCCCACCAACCCGAAGGCGGCCGCAGCGGCCAGCACGAGCAGCAGCAGGTCCCCGACGAGGCGAGCACGCCGCCGTCCGTCCGGGCCGTCCGGGCCGTCCGGGCCGTCCGGCAGCATCCGCAGCGGGACCGAGAGGCTCACCAGCACGATGCCGAAGAAGAGCCCGCGGGCCAGCTCGGGGTGACCGGAGACGAACCGCTCCATCACCCCGGCGACGGTGGCCACCGCGAGCACCATGCCGGCCAGCACCGGGACCAGCAGCCACCAGTCGGTACGCCGGCTCTCCTCGCGCGCCGCGGCGAGGTGGTCGGCGTCGGTGACCGCGCGGCGTACCGTTCCGCCGGCCCGGGAGGCGGCCCGGACGAGCCGGTCGTAGATCCCGGTGACCAGCGCGACGGTGCCGCCGGAGACGCCCGGGACCAGCTCGGCGCTGCCGATCAGGAAGCCCCGCGCGACGTCGACCGGGACCCACCACCGGGAGCTCATCAGGCGCTCATCGGGCCGTCATCGCGATCTCATCCGGCAGCAGCGTCCAGCTCCGCCTTGGTCAGCACCGGCCGGACCACGAGGCCGATGTCGGCCAGCGGGTTCTCCCCCGCCGGACTGCGGTCGATCGCGCAGACGACCACCTCGACCACAGCACCTGCCTCCCGCAGCGCCCGGGTCGCGTCGCGGACCGCACCCCCGGTGGTGATCACGTCCTCGATCAGGGTCACCCGGCGGCCGGCCACGTCCGGGCCCTCGGCGAGCTTGCAGGTGCCGTACTCCTTGGCCTTCTTGCGCACGAACAGTGCCCCGTGCCCGGTCAGGCTGCTGACCATCGTCGCGATCGGCACGCCGCCCAGCTCCAGCCCGCCGAGCAGCTCGGTGTCGTGAGGAAGCAGCGGGACCATCTGGCGTGCCACCCGGAGCAGCAGCGCCGGGTCGGCCTCGAAGAGGTACTTGTCGAAGTACTCGCTGGAGACCTGGCCGGACCGCAGCGTGAAGGTGCCCGTGAGCCGGCAGCGGGCGTCCACGTCGCGGGCGAGGTCGACATCGGTGCGGGGGCCGGTGGAGGGCTCGGCGGGCGGCTGATGCGGCGGCGGGGCTGGGGTCACCGCGGCATTCTCGCGCACGGCTACCGTGGCCCCATGACGGCCACCCCGACCGGCACGCCCACCCCGACCCGGCTCGCGACCCGGCTGCACGGGATCCCGCCGACGATCTTCTCGGAGATGTCCGCGCTGGCGCTGCGCACCGGCTCGGTCAACCTCGGCCAGGGCTTCCCCGACGTCGACGGACCGCCGTCGACGATCGCCCGGGCCGTCGAGGCCCTGGAACAGGGGCGCAACCAGTACGCCCCCGGGATCGGGGTGCCCGACCTGCGGCACGCCATCGCCCGCCACCAGGAGCGGCACTACGGGCTCGCGCTCGACCCGGACCGCGAGGTGGTGGTGACCACCGGTGCGACCGAGGGGATCGCCGCCGCGCTGCTGGGGCTGGTCGACCCCGGCGACGAGGTGGTCGTCCTGGAGCCGTACTACGACTCCTACGTGGCGATGATCCAGATGGCCGGTGGGGTGCGCCGACCGGTGACGCTGCGCGCCCCGACGTACCGCCTCGACCTCGACGCGCTGCGCGCCGCCGTCACCGGACGGACCCGGTTCCTGCTGCTGAACTCCCCGCACAACCCGACCGGGACGGTGCTCACCCGCGCCGAGCTGGAGGGGGTGGCCGCGGTCGCGGTGGAGCACGACCTGGTGGTCATCACCGACGAGGTCTACGAGCACCTGACGTACGCCGACGAGTCCGGGGAGCACGAGCACGTCCCGCTGGCGACCCTGCCGGGGATGTTCGAGCGGACCCTGACCCTCTCCAGCGCCGGGAAGTCGTACTCGTTCACCGGCTGGAAGGTCGGCTGGGCGACCGGACCCGCAGAGCTGGTCGGGGCGGTGCTGGCGGCCAAGCAGTGGCTGACGTTCACCTCGGGCTCGCCGCTGCAGCCGGCGGTGGCGCACGCGCTGGACGAGGAGCCGGAGTTCCCGCGGCGGCTCGCGACCGACCTGCGCTGGCGCCGCGACCTGCTCTGCGAGGGGCTGGCGAGCGTCGGGCTGACCCCCCGGATCCCCGAGGGCACCTACTTCGCGCTGGCCGACGTCTCCGGGCTGGGCTGGACCGACGGGATGGAGTTCTGCCTGGCGCTGCCCGAGCGGGCCGGGGTGGTGGCCATCCCCGCGCAGGCGTTCCACGACGACCTCGACGCCGGTCGGCCGCTGGTCCGGTTCGCGTTCTGCAAGGAGCCGGGCGTCATCACCGACGGCCTGGAGCGGCTGGCCCGAGCCGACCTCACCGCGGGCTGAGCCCGCCCGTCAGCCCCGCGTCAGCCCCCGTCAGCCCCGTCAGCCCCAGGGCTGGGTGGTGCCCAGCGGCAGCTCGTGGCCGCCACGACGCTGGCTGGCGAACCACGGACCGGCGTCACCGGTCCAGAGCAGCACCACCACGACGATCGCGCCGATCAGCGTGATCCCGCTGACCAGGCTCATGATCGCCAGCAGGCTGACCAGCGCGGTCACCCCGGAGGAGATCGTGAGCAGCGTCCGGGCGAGCCGGGAGCCGCGCAGGACCTTGACGGCCATCACCATCGAGGCCGCCGACCAGAGCGCGAAGAAGCTGACGAACACCATCACGATGGCGACCACCTGGTTCGGAGTGGCGCCGCTGGCGAACTCCTCGCTGTCGGAGAGCTCGCCGACGAACAGCTCGCGGGAGACCATCACGCCGATCCCGACCAGCACCAGGATCAGCAGGGTGATGCCGGCCAGCACCAGGGTGATCACCGCGGCAGCGGTGACCGCACCGGGGCGCGGCAGCCCCGGCCGCGAGCCGGGTTGCCCCCCGGCGTACCCCGGGACGGACGGGTCGTGTCCCGGCTGCGCATAGCCCGGCTGGTCGTGGATCGATCGCCCGACGGCGTACGGGCTGGCTCGTGGGGTCGGCCCGGGACCCGCGTCCTCGTCCGACGGGGGCCCGTACGGCGGCTGCTGCTCACTCATGGGCGCACTGAACCACGGGAGGCGAACCAGGCGCGAGCCTCGGTCCGCATCAGGAGGTAGCTGGTCGTCACCGCGGCCAGCAGTGGCACCAGGAAGACCCCGCTCGCGACGGTGGCGAAGAGGAACATCCCGGCCGCGGCGCTCGCGGAGACGATGAGCACGATCCTGGCCCAGCTCGCGCCGCGCCAGACGAAGCCGGCCAGGACCAGGGCGGCGAGCGCCCAGACCAGCGCAGCCCCGATCAGGACCAGGGTGAGCGCCGTGATCGTCGACCTGGAGATGCCCTGCGCGGCGAGCTCCGGGCTCTGCTCGTACACCTGGTCCAGCAGTGCGTCCCCGTCCACCGCCAGCGCGACCATGCTGGCCACCAGCACCACCACCGCCAGGGTGCCGACCACCCAGGTCAGCAGACAGGCCCACAGCACCGCGGCCGGCCGCGGCCGGTCGGCCGGGCGCTGGTACGTCGACGAGGGCCAGCCGGCCTGCTGGGTCGCCGTCGACGGGCCGTTGGTCGGTCCGGCGACGCCGTAGCCGGCGTAGGCCCGCGGCTCGCTCGACGGGGGCGACCCCGCAGGGGTCCCGGTCGCCGGCTGGTCGGGGGTGCCCGTGGCGGGCCGATCCTCGACCGGCGGCGTCGGCGGGGGCGGGGGCCAGACCCCTCCCGATGACCCGCCCGAGGCCCCTCCCGAGGCCCGTTCCGAGGTCCCTCCCGGCGACCCAGTCGCGGGCGAGGACCGGGTGACCCCGTCGACCCAGTCCCGGGTCGGCTGGAGCCAGAGCATCAGGGTGGCGGCGGCCACCACGGAGGACATGAAGCCACCGACGACCATCCCGGTCAGGAACAGCGGCACGGCCAGGACGGTGAGCGCGAGCCGCGCGTTGCGGGAGCGCCGCAGCACGTAGAACCCGAGCACCCCGGTGGCGGTGGCGCAGGCCGCCGCGGCCGTCGCCAGCACCCGCATCAACATCAGCACGCTGTCGACGTCGAGGCCCAGTCCGCTGCCCGGCGGCTCGGACACGATCCGCTCGGCGGCCTCCCGGGCCTCGAGGGTGTGCAACCCGGCGACCTGCTCGAAGACCGACACGACCACGAAGGCCGAACCCAGCATGATCAGCCAGGCCGCGACCGTCACCTGTCGAGGCCGCTCGGCCCCACGCGCGTCGCTCATGTCCCCATTGCACCAAACGATGCCGCACCGGCCACCGAGCGGGTCATCCGGCGACCAGGACCAGCCCACCCCCGGGCCCGCCTCCCGGCGCCGTCGCGGTCTCGCCCACGTCGACGGTGACCGCGCCCCCGTCGCTGACCTCCCCGCCGATCAGCATCCGGGCCAGCGGGTCGCCGATCGCGCTCTGGATCAGCCGGCGCAGCGGACGGGCGCCGTACGCCGGGTCGTAGCCGGTCTCGGCCAGCCAGGCACGGGCCGGCTCGGTGACCGCGATGGTGATCCGGCGGACCGCCAGCCGCTTCTCCAGCAGGGCCAGCTGCAGGTCGACGATGTGCGCCAGCTCCTCGCGGGTCAGCGCCTCGAACAGGACGATCTCGTCGAGGCGGTTGAGGAACTCGGGCTTGAACGAGGACCGGACCACCGACATCACCGACTCCCGCTTCTTCTCCGGGTCCAGCAGCGGGTCGACCAGGTAGTGCGACCCCAGGTTGCTGGTGAGCACCAGCAGCGTGTTGCGGAAGTCGACGGTGCGGCCCTGCCCGTCGGTGAGCCGGCCGTCGTCGAGCACCTGGAGCAGGATGTCGAAGACCTCCGGGTGAGCCTTCTCGACCTCGTCGAGGAGCACCACCGAGTACGGCCGGCGCCGCACGGCCTCGGTGAGCTGACCGCCCTCGTCGTACCCGACGTACCCGGGAGGGGCGCCGACCAGCCGGGAGACCGAGTGCTTCTCGGAGTACTCGCTCATGTCGATCCGCACGGTCGCCCGCTCGTCGTCGAAGAGGAAGTCGGCCAGCGCCTTGGCCAGCTCGGTCTTGCCGGTCCCGGTGGGGCCGAGGAACAGGAACGAGCCGGTGGGCCGGTTCGGGTCGGAGATGCCCGCCCGGGACCGGCGGACCGCGTCGCTGACCGCGGTGACGGCCTCGTGCTGGCCGATCAGCCGCTGCCCGATCACCTGCTCCATCTCGAGCAGCTTCGCGGTCTCGCCCTGCAGCAGGCGTCCGGTGGGGATCCCGGTCCAGGCCTCGACCACGTCGGCGATCTGCTCGGCGCCGACCTCCTCCCCGACCAGCGGCTCCAGCTCGTTCTCCTCGGCGCCGGGCCGAGCGGTGGAGTCCTCCACGGCCTTGATCTGCTTCTCCAGCTCGGGGATCCGGCCGTACTGGATCTCGCTGGCCTTGGCCAGGTCTCCCTCGCGCAGCAGCTTCTCGGCCTCGATCCGCAGCTGGTCGAGCTGGCGGCGCAGCTCGCCCTCACCCTCGAGGGTGGCCTTCTCGTTCTCCCACCGGGCCTCCAGGCCGCGGAGCTCCTCCTCGCGGTCGGCGAGGTCGGCCCGCAGCCGCTCCAGCCGCTCGACCGAGGCCTCGTCGGTCTCCTTCTCCAGCGCGAACTCCTCCATCCGCAGCCGGTCGACGATCCGTCGGAGCTGGTCGATCTCCTCGGGCGAGGACTCGATCTCCATCCGCAGCCGGGAGGCGGCCTCGTCGATGAGGTCGATCGCCTTGTCCGGCAGCTGCCGCCCGGTGATGTAGCGGTCCGAGAGGGTCGCCGCGGCGACCAGGGCGGCGTCGGTGATCCGGACCCCGTGGTGCGCCTCGTACTTCTCCTGGATGCCGCGCAGGATCTGCACGGTGTCCTCGACGCTCGGCTCGCCGACGAAGACCTGCTGGAAGCGACGCTCCAGCGCCGGGTCCTTCTCGATCCGCTCGCGGTACTCGTCCAGCGTGGTCGCGCCGATCATGTGCAGCTCGCCGCGGGCCAGCATCGGCTTGAGCATGTTGCCCGCGTCCATCGCGGAGTCGCCGCCGGCCCCGGCACCGACGACGGTGTGCAGCTCGTCGATGAACGTGATGACGTGGCCGCCGGCGTCCTTGATCTCCTCGAGCACCGCCTTGAGCCGCTCCTCGAACTCGCCGCGGTACTTCGCCCCGGCCACCATCGCGGCCAGGTCGAGCGAGAGCACCCGGCGCCCCTTGAGGGAGTCCGGGACGTCCCCGGCGACCACCCGCTGGGCCAGTCCTTCGACCACGGCGGTCTTGCCGACGCCCGGCTCGCCGATGAGGACCGGGTTGTTCTTGGTACGCCGGGACAGCACCTGCACCACCCGGCGGATCTCGGCATCGCGCCCGATCACCGGGTCCAGGCGACCGTCCTCGGCCGCCCGGGTCAGGTCGACGCTGTACTTCTCCAGCGCCTCGTAGGTGGACTCCGCCTCCGGGCTGGTCACCCGGCGGTTGCCGCGGACCGCGGTGAGGCCCTCGCGCAGACCGGGCTCGGTCAGCCCGGCGCCGGTCAGCAGCTGCTGGGCCGAGCTCTCGGTGCCGGCGATCGCGATCAGCAGGTGCTCGGTGGCGACGTACTCGTCCTTCATCCCCTGGGCCAGGTCCATCGCCCCGGCCAGCACCCGGGTCAGCGCCGCGGACGCGCCGGGCTGCTGCACGGTGCTGCCGCTGGCGCGGGGCAGCGCCGACACGGCGGCCTCCGCCTGCGCGGTCAGCGCGACGGCGTCGACCCCGGCCTTGGTCACCAGGTTGCGGGCGGTGCCCTCGTCCTGGCGCAGCAGCGCGACCAGCAGGTGCACGGGTTCGGTGGCGGAGTGGCCGGCGCTGGTCGCGGCCAGCTGCGCGGCCTCGATCGCCTCGCGGCTGCGGGTGGTGAACTTCTCGGCGCCGAACTGGCTCATCGGGGTCCTCCTGGGTGGTGCGGGCTGCGCTGTGACGAACGGTGACGGGTCGGCCGTCATCAGGTCAACGACCCACAACTTGAGTCTGTTCCACTCAACTTTTATTTCTTGAACAAATCATATTTACGTGCGGCTCGTCCCCCTTGCCGCCTCCTGGGCCCGGCTGCTCCGAGCCTACGATGGAGGCCGCCCGGCAGGGCCGATCGGGAGGCAGCCATGCGGATGTTCGGGCGGGGCCGCTCACGCGCGGAGCCGGAGGTCGTCGAACGGCCGGTTCCCGGGGTGCGGTCCGACCCGGTCACGGCGCCGCCCGCGCCGCCCGAGCCACCCGCGCCGGTACTCCGCGTCCTGGTCGTCGACGACGACGAGGACCTGCGTGTCGTGATGTGCGCGGCCCTGCGCCGCCACGGCTTCGAGGTGCAGGCCGCCGCCGACGCCGCCGAGGCCCTCGCGCTGGCGGGGGTGGAGCCCGGCCCGGAGCTGATCCTGGTCGACCTGCACATGCCGGACGTCGGCGGGCTCGAGCTCATCCCTCAGCTGCGCGAGGCCGCTCCCCGCGCACGGTTCGTGGTGTGCTCGTCGATCTCGGCGTCGTACATGATCGAGGCGAGCCTGGAGCTGGGCGCGCACGGTTTCATCGTCAAGGGCGTCACCGGGCGGAGCATCGCGACCCACCTGCGGCGGGTGGCCAGCTCGGGGGCCGTCAAGGTGGTCCGGCCCTACCCGCTGAACCGGGATTACCCCGATGCCCCCGATGCCACCAATGCCCCCGCTGACCCCCATGACTGAGCACCGGGGACCCCTCGGCAGCGGATCCGCCGGACCGGTCGACGACGGACGTGCAGATTGTGTGAAGGAAGCCCAGATCCGCGCTCGCGCGCCTCGCGGCCGTCCTAGCCTGCTGGGGACCAGGACGGGCCGCGGACAGGAGGGCCATGACAACGGTGCTCGTCGTTGACGGTGCGACCCTGCTCGCCCACGGGATCCACTACGCGATCGTGGCATTCGGACTGCTGGGGCTGGGCTTCCTGCTCGCACCGGCGCTGTTGCCCGCCGGTCGCGCCCGGGGTGGGTGGTTCACCTTCTCGCCGGGGTCGGGCACGGGGCCGGGTACGGGGTCGGGGCCGGACGACGACCATGCGCGCCGGGTCGCCCTGCTCCGCCACGACCTCGGGCTCACCGCTCCGAACGGGTCCGTCGCTCCTCGGCCGACCCCCGTCGCGTCGCCGGTCGCGCTGACCCCGGCGACCGTCCCGGCCACCGCGCCCGTCCCGTCGGCGGTCGCGACGACGGCCCTGGCGCTGCCGGTGGCCCTGGTGAGCAGCGCCGCCGCGGCCGGCGTCCACGCAGCTGCCGGGCCGGCCCACTTCTCCGAGGGGCTGCTGTTCGGCTCGTTCTTCCTGCTGGCTGCGATGGCCCAGCTCGCCTGGGCGGGATGGGCGCTGCTGTCGCCGTCCCGACGGCTCCTCGTGGTCGGCGCCGTCGGCAACCTGGCCGTCGTCGCGCTGTGGACCGCCACCCGCAGCGTCGGACTGCCCGGCGGGCTGCTGCCCGAGCCGGAGGCGATCGGCGCCTGGGACCTGGCGGCGACCGGGTGGGAGCTGGTCACCGCAGCGATCTGCCTGACCTTGCTGCGGGACGTGGCGTCGCCGGCTCGGTGTCGCGCCACTGCTCCGTGGCACCCGTTCGCCCGGGCGTGGCTGGTCTCGGCTCTCCTGATCATCGTGGTGCTGACCGTTCGCAGTGGAGGTGGATCGTGACCGTCGAACCATGGGTCTTCGGGTTGGTCGGCAACGCCGTCATCGCCGCGGCCTACTTCCTGATCGTGCTGGCGATCGGCGTACCCCTGGCGCGCAGTCGTCAGCTGCGCACCAATCCCCTGGGCGCCGCCACCGCGGCGATCTTCTTCACCTGCGCGGTACACCACGGCGCGCACTCCGTGCACATGCTGCTGCCGGCTTTCGGACTGGACGAGACCCAGGGACTGGCGATGCGCGCCGCCTGGGGCTGGCCGCTCGCGACCTGGGACGTCGTCGGGGCGGCGGTCGGGGTCTACTACCTGACCCTTCGCCGCAGCTACGCGTCGCTGATGCAGGGGGCGCAGCTGTTCTCCGACCTGCGTCAGCGTGAGCAGCAGGCACTGGAGCTGAACGACAGCGTGCTGCAGAGCATCGTCGTCGCCCAGATGGCCCTGGACCTCGACGACACCGAGACGGCACGGACCGCACTGGCGGGCTCGATCGCGTCCGCCAGCGAGATCATCACCGACCTGCTGGGCAGCGAGCACCACTCCGTCGCGCTGCTGCGCAGCCGGGCCGCGACCACCCGGCTCGTCGACCCGGAACCGCAGTCACCGCCGCCCCCGACCACCGCCCCGGACCCATGACCGGCGCCGGACGTCCACGCCGGCGGGATGACGCCGGTGCGTGCGGTCATCATCGACGACACCGATGACCTGCGGATGTTGTTGAACCTGGCGCTGGAGACCCACGGCTTCGACGTGGTGGGCGAGGCCGGTGACGGCCGCGCGGGGATCGAGCTGGTCCAGGAGACGCACCCGGACCTGGTGATGCTGGACCTGGCGATGCCGGTGATGGACGGGCTGGAGGCCCTGCCCGCCATCCGGCGGATCTGCCCCGACGCCCGGATCGTCGTCCTCTCCGCGTTCGGGGCCGACCAGATGTCCCGCCGGGCGCTCAGCGCCGGAGCCGACGGCTACATCCAGAAGGGCTCCTCGATCCGGACGATCGTGGACTACCTGACCCAGCTCACCTCCGGTGGGAATCCGCCCCCCTCGGTCGGCCTCCCCACACCCAGGCAGTCCGCCGGACGGTCCGTCGCCGCATCCCACAACGGCGTCTCGAGGTCCGACCGGAAGGCGGCGCCCATCCCGGCGACGCCGCAGCTCGCCCTGGACCATTCCCCCTTCGGGGTGCTGGAGCTGGTGGACCTCGACGAGGCGCGTGTGCGGTCCTCCAACACCGTCGCTCAGCAGCTGCTGCAGAACCCCCTGGTCCCGGGGACCGCGTTGGCGCAGGTCTCCGAGGTGTTGGCGGCAGAGGTCAGCGCACACGGCGTCGAAGGCGATCCCACGTTCGGCCTCCGCCTCGGCGAGGCCCACGTCCGGGTCTCGGTGCGGCAGGTCGGGTCGACGGTGTACGTCTACTTGGCCCCTGCCTCCGACGATGCCGGCCTGCTCCGCCGGGCGATCGCGTCCACGGCGCACGAGCTGCGCGGCCCGGTGTCGGTGATCCGCGGCGTCGAAGAGATGGTGAACGGCTCCGATGACATGGCCCCGGCCCAGCGAAGGCAGCTGCTCGAGTCGGTGGCGCGGCAGGCTCGGATGCTCGACAGCCTGACCGCGGACCTGCTCACCGCGGCGCAGATCGAGGGCGGCACGCTGAGGGTGAACCTGCAGGAGGTGGACCCGCGCGAGGTGATCGAGAGCATCGTCGGCGACCGGGCAGACGTGACCGTGCACGCGACGCAGGAGCACCGGGTCCGAGCAGACCCGCTGCGGCTGGAGCAGATGATCGACAACCTCCTGAGCAACGCCCGCAAGTACGCCGACCCGCCGTACGAGATCAGGATCGGCGCCCAGGACAGCCACGTCCAGATCGCCGTGCACGACCGAGGCGAGGGCGTGCCGGTCGGGTTCCGCGACCATCTGTTCCAGGAGTTCAGCCGGGCACCCGGCACCACGGCGGCCGGGACCGGCATGGGCCTGTTCGTGGTGCGGACCCTCGCCGAGGTCCAGCACGGCTCGGTCGACTACTCCCCCCGCGCCGACGGCGGCTCCGTCTTCACCATCACCCTGCCACGCACTGCCCCCGGTGGTTGAGGAGGGCGCCCCGCGCCCGCGGTGGTTGAGGAGGGCGCCCCGCGCCCACGGTGGTTGAGGAGGGCGCGCAGCCCACGGTGGTTGAGGAGGGCGCCCCGCGCCCGTCTCGAAACCACCGATCGAGGAAGGCGCCCCGCGCCCCTCTCCACGGTGGTTGAGAGGGCGCCCGCGCCCGTCTCGAAACCACCGATCCGATTCGAGACGCTCGCTGGCGCTCGCTCCTCAACCCCCGTGCGCCGCTGTCGGCGCCCGCGCCCACGGTGGTTGAGGAGGGCGCTCCGCCCACGGTGGTTGAGGAAGGCGCGCAGCGCCTGTCTCGAAACCCCCGTACGACGGCGGCTCCGGTTTCGAGACGCTCGCTGGCGCTCGCTCCTCAACCCCCGTAGCGGCCGGCGGTGGTTGAGGAGGGCGCTCCGCGCCCGTCTCGAAACCCCCGCCAGAACCGCTGGGAACTTTTTCGCCGAGGGGTGTTCACCTGGTGGGATATGAGGCCTGTTTCGGGGGGTCGTTGTCGGTGGTCGCGGCTTGACTTGTCCCATGGCCGAAGCGATCACCACCACCCCCGCAGCGGACACCGCTGCGGGGGTGCTCGCGGTGGCGCGGTCCCGCCGACGGGCCGCCGATGAGGCCGAGGCCGAGCTGTTGCAGGCCGCCGTCGATTGGGCGGCGATGCACTCCACCGACTCCATCGATGACGCGGCCGCGATCTGGCACCCCTCCTGCGGGGAGCACGGGGTGCCGATCGCCGGGGAGGGTGCGCCGCTGATCGCGGAGTTCTCGGTGGCCGAGTTCGCCGCCGCGGTCGGGCAGTCGACCGACGCGGGGCGCTGCTACCTCGGCGAGGCCGTCGAGCTGCGGTACCGGCTGCCCCGGACGTGGGCGCGGGTCGTGGCCGGGGACCTGGTGGCGTGGAAGGCCCGCCGGATCGCCAAGACCACCATGACCCTCACCCTGGAGGCGGCCGCGTTCGTGGACCGGCACGTCGCCGGAGTCGCGCACCGGATCGGTCCCGCTCAGCTGGACCGGCTGGTCCTGGACGCGGTCGGCTGGTTCATGCCCGCCGAGGCCGAACGCCGCCGGGCAGCCGCCGCGGAGTCCCGGTGTTTCGAGGTCGCCCGCAACCAGGCCGACCTGTCCGGCCTGTCGGGGACCACGCAGGTGTGGGGCACCCTCGACGTCGCGGACGCCCTCGACCTCGACGCCGCCGTCACCGCCGGCGCCGCCGCACTCAAAGACCTCGGCTCGACCGACTCCCTCGACGTGCGCCGCGCCGCCGCCCTCGGCGTCATCGCCCGCCGACAAGGCGTCCTCGACCTCACCGGCACCGACACCGACACCGGGGTGGAGCCGAGGTCGCATCGGCCCGCGGTGCGGCCGGAGGCCGGGTCGGGAGGTCGTGCTCTACGTCCACCTCTCCGAGGCGGCGCTGACCGGTGAGGCCGGGGTCGGGCGGTGTGAGAACACCCGGATGCCGGTCACCACCGGCCAGATCCGCGACTGGTGCTCCGTGCCCGGACACCACGAAGATCACCGTGAAGCCGGTCATCGACCTCCACGACCACGTCCACGTCGATGCCTACGAGGTCCCCGACCGGATCGCCGAAGCAGCCGCCCTGGTCGACCACACCTGTGTCTTCCCCTGGTGCACCCGACCAGCCCGGAAGTGCGACTGCGACCACTGCGTCCCCCACGGTGCCGGCGGAGCCACCTGCACCCACAACATCGCGCCCCTGTGCCGACGGCACCACCGGCTCAAGACCCACGGCGGCTGGCGGTACACGGTGATCGAACGCGGCAGCTACCACTGGACCAGCCCCCAGCGCTACACCTACCTCCGCGACCACGACGGCACCCGCGATGTCACCCCCGACCAGCCGACCGGACCCCGTCCAGCCGAGCACCGACGACCCTGACCGCCCCACACCCCGCCCCGGCGGGGCCAGCGGCATGTCCATGCCGACGGTGGTTTCGAGACGGTCGCTGCGCGACCTCCTCAACCACCGTGCGGTGCTGCGCGACCTCCTCAACACCGTGGGCGCTGCGCGACCTCCTCAACCACCGTGGAGCCTGCGGGCCTTCCTCAACCGTCGTCCCCACGGAGGTTGAGGAGCGAGCGCCAGCGAGCGTCTCGAAACCCTCCCAGCATCCCCGGTGGTTTCGAGACGGTCGCTGCGCGACCTCCTCAACCACCGTGCGGTGCTGCGCGACCTCCTCAACCACCGTGGGGCCTGCGCGACCTCCTCAACCACCGTGTGGCCTGCGCGACCTCCTCAACCACCGGAGCCAGCGCGCCTTCATCCACCACCTAGTAGCGGCCGCGACGCCACACGACCAGTGACGCTTCCGGGTCGGGGCCCCGGAGGACGGGGAGCCGGTTGGCGGGCAGGCCCTCGGAGCGGCGGACCGCCATCGCCTGGCGCAGCGCCTCCCGGGTCGCGTCCAGCTCGGCCTGCAGCTCCTGGTTCCGTGCGGCCAGGGCCCGGGCGTGGTTCTCCAGGTCCAGGATCCGCCGGACGCCCTCCAGGCCGATCCCCGAGGAGGTGAGCTCGGAGATCTCCTGGAGCAGCTCGATGTCCCGGCTGGAGTAGCGACGGCCACCGCCGCTGGTACGCATCGGGTGGACCAGCCCGAGTCGTTCGTAGGTCCGCAACGTCTGCGGGTGCAGACCGGTCAGCTCCGCGGCCACGCTGATCACGTACACCGCCGTGTCCGGCGAGAACGCGGACGACTCGGGCCGCCGGCGGGTCATGACGCCTCGAACAGGTTCGCCCGCAACGGCTTGCTCGCCGTCGCCTCCCGATAGGCCTGCAGCGCGTCGCGGGCCGCAGGCTCGAGGACGGCCGGCACGTGCACCTCGACGGTCGCCAGCAGGTCACCGGTGCTGCCGTCGGACTTGCGCGCTCCCTTGCCGCGGACGCGGAAGGTACGACCGTTCGGGGTGCCCGGAGGCAGCTTGAGGGTGACCGGGGCACCCCCGAGCGTGGGGATCTTCACCTCGGCCCCGAGCGCGGCCTCGTCGAAGGAGACCGGGACCTCCAGGGTCAGGTTGTCCCCCTTGCGCCCGAAGATCCGGTGCGGGCGCACCTTCACGGAGACGTAGAGGTCACCGGCAGGACCTCCGTGCTGCCCCGCCGAGCCCTTGCCCCGCAACCGGATCCGCTGACCGTCCTTGACCCCGGCCGGGATGCGGGCCTGGATCGAGCGGGAGGACAGGCCGTGCCCGCTGCCGTGGCAGGTCGGGCAGGACTCGTCGTAGATCAGTTGGCGGCCACCGCACCGTGGACAGGTCTCGTTGATCGAGAAGGCACCACCGGCCGAGGCCACCACGAAGCCGGCACCCTCGCACTCGGGACAGACCCGGGGCCTGGTCCCAGGCTTGCCACCGGTGCCCGAGCAGGCCTGGCAGGGCGAGTCGGAGGTGAGCCGCAACGAGACGGTGACACCGTCGAGGGCGTCGGTGAAGCCGATCGTCGCGGTCGTCTCGGCGTCCGCACCCTTCTGCGGTCGGGGCTGAGCGCGCCGACCTCCGCCGAAGCCACCGCCCCCTCCACCGAAGAGGTCGCCGAACATGTCGCCCAGCCCACCGGCCCCGCCACCGGCCCCGCCGCCGGCCCGGTCGCGCAGCAGGTCGTCGAGATTGAAGCCACCACCCGCTCCGCCGCCCCCGCCACCGAAGCCGGTGGGGAAGCCGCCGCCGGAGCGGTACAGCTCTCGCATCTCGTCGTACTTGGCACGCTTGTCCGGATCGCCGACGACGTCGTACGCCTCGGCGACCGACTTGAACGTGTCGTGCTTGGCGCTGTCCCCGGGGTTGGAGTCGGGGTGGTTGGCGCGCGCGAGCTTGCGGTAGGCCTTCTTGATCTCCGCGGTGCTGGCGTCCTTCTTGACGCCGAGGACCTGGTAGAAGTCCTTCTGCGCCCAGTCCGCCCGGAAGCCCTCGCCTGCGCTCACGCGCGCCACCTCCTCTCGCTGTCAGTCCCGATGATGCTGTGCGCCTACCCGTCCTGCTGGTCCGGCTCGCCCGGCTGGCCGGCCCCGTCCTCGCCGCTGGCGGCGGGAGCGTCCGGCGCTGCGGGAGCCTCGGTCGGCCCGCTCGGCGGGTCCACCACCAGCACCTGCGCTGCCCGCACCACCCGGTCGCCGATCCGGTAGCCGGCCTTGGCGACGATCTTGCAGGTGGTCACCGCCACCTCGGGGTCCTCCCCGATGTGCGAGAGCGCCTCGTGGACGGTGGGGTCGAACGCGTCGCCGGGGGCACCGAACTTGGACAGCCCCAGACCGGTCACGGTCCGCTCCAGCTGGTCGGCCACCGCCCGCAGCCCCTCGTCGACCGGCGGGTGCTCGCGCGCCCGGTCGATCGTGTCGAGGACCTCGGTGATCGGAGCCAGCACCGCGTACGTCGCGTTCTCGCGCAGCAGGTCGCGGTCCCGCTCCACCCGGCGCTTGTAGTTGAGGAACTCCGCCTGCAGGCGCTGCAGGTCGGCGGTCCGCTCGGCCAGCGCCATCCGGGAAAGGGTCAGCTCGTCGTCGGCCGGGTCCGGGGACTCGACCTCGGTCTCGTTGGCCATCTCCGCGGCGGCGTCGCCGAACGAGCCGGACTCCTCGGCCGCGGGCCCGGCGGGCCCGCCGGGGCGCCCTCGGGCGCCTCGGCGGACTCCGGCATCGGCCCTGGGGTCGGCCCCGGATCGGGTCGGTCGGGCTGGTGGTCAGCCGTCACTTGCTCTCGCCCTCGGTGTTCTCGGAGCCCTCGCTGCCCTCGGCCGGCTCGTCGACGATCTCGGCGTCGACGACGTCGTCGTCACCGGCACCGGTCGACTCGTCGGCCCCACCGGCGGCTGCGGCGTCGGCCTCGGCGGCGGCGTACATGGCCGCCCCCATCTTCTGGCTGGACTCGTTCAGCTTGCCGACCGCGGCGTTGATCTCGTCCGCGGACGCCTCCTCGTTCTCCAGGACCGCCTTCAGCGCGTCGAGGTCGGCCTGCACCTCGGTCTTGACGTCGTCGGGCAGCTTCTCGGCGTTGTCGGTGAGGAACTTCTCGGTCGTGTACAGCAGCGAGTCCGCCTGGTTGCGGGTCTCCACCGCCTCACGACGCTTGGCGTCCTCCTCGGCGTACTGCTCCGCCTCGCGAACCATCCGGTCGATGTCCTCCTTGCCGAGGGCGGACCCTCCGGAGATCGTCATCGACTGCTCCTTGCCGGAGGCCTGGTCCTTCGCGGTGACGTGCACGATGCCGTTGGCGTCGATGTCGAAGGTGACCTCGATCTTCGGCACGCCGCGCGGGGCCGGCGGCAGCCCGGTGAGCTCGAAGTTGCCCAGCGGCTGGTTCTGCGCCCACATCTGGCGCTCGCCCTGGGCCACCTTGATCTCGACCGACGGCTGGTTGTCGTCGGCGGTGGTGAAGATCTCCGAGCGCTTGGTCGGGATCGTGGTGTTCCGCTCGATCAGCGTGGTCATCACGCCGCCCTTGGTCTCGATGCCGAGGCTCAGCGGGGTGACGTCGAGCAGCAGCACGTCCTTGACCTCACCCTTGAGCACACCGGCCTGGAGCGCGGCGCCGACCGCGACGACCTCGTCGGGGTTGACGCCCTTGTTGGGCTCCTTGCCGCCGAGCAGGCCCTTGACGACCTCGGTCACGGCCGGCATCCGGGTGGAGCCGCCGACCAGGACCACGTGGTCGATCTTGTCGATCGCCACGCCGCCGTCCTTGAGCACCTGCTGGAACGGGGACTTGGTGCGGTCGAGCAGGTCCGAGGTCATCTTCTGGAACTCGCTGCGGGTCAGCTTCTCCTCGAAGTGCAGCGGCCCGGACTCCCCGTGGGTGATGTAGGGCAGGTGGATCGTGGTCTCGCTGGAGGAGGAGAGCTCGATCTTGGCCTTCTCCGCGGCCTCCTGCAGGCGCTGCTTGGCGATCTTGTCGGCGGCCAGGTCGACGCCGTTGTTGTCCTTGAACTTCTTGACCATCCACTCCACGACGCGGGAGTCCCAGTCGTCACCACCGAGGTGGTTGTCGCCGGAGGTCGCCTTGACCTCCACGACGCCCTCGCCGATCTCGAGCAGGGAGACGTCGAACGTCCCGCCACCGAGGTCGAAGACCAGGATCGTCTGGTCGTCGCCCTTGTCGAGGCCGTAGGCGAGCGCCGCCGCGGTCGGCTCGTTGACGATCCGGGAGACGTTCAGGCCCGCGATCTCGCCGGCCTCCTTGGTCGCCTGGCGCTGGGAGTCGGAGAAGTACGCCGGCACCGTGATCACCGCGTCGGTGACCGTCTCGCCGAGGTAGGCCTCGGCGTCGCGCTTGAGCTTCTGCAGCACGAAGGCGCTGATCTGCTGCGGGGTGAACGACTTGTCGTCGATCTTGACGTCCCAGTCGGTGCCCATGTGGCGCTTGACCGACCGGATGGTCCGGTCGACGTTGGTGACGGCCTGGCGCTTGGCGACCTCGCCGACCAGGACCTCGCCGTTCTTGGCGAAGGCGACCACCGACGGGGTGGTGCGGGCGCCTTCCGCGTTCGCGATGACGGTGGGTTCGCCACCCTCGAGGACGGCGACGACGCTGTTCGTCGTGCCGAGGTCGATGCCGACCGCTCGTGCCATGGTGTTGCTACCTCCGGTGTCGAGTGCTGGGTACTGCTAGCGGGTACTACTGGGTCCTTCTAGGGGTTCTGCTCGGGGTTCTGCTCAGAGTTCGGGAGCGGCCATCCTGCGCCGCTGCCAGAGAGTCTGACAAATCAGTTGAGTCCGTTCAACTCAACTCTCCCGCATCTCAGCAACGACCGGCCAGGGCCGGTTGTTCCGCCGGGCACGACCTCGGCGGCCGGCGGGCTCAGCTGCCGGCGGGGTACCCGTCGAGCCGGAACCCGAGCGCGATGCCGACCAGCGCGACCTGCGGCAGCGCCGCGACGTCGTCGAGCGGGAACCAGCGGGCCTCGTCGGTGCGTCCCGTCCGCCTCCGGGTCGAGCCGCCGCCGATCACCCGCGCGGTGAAGACCACCCGGACCGCCTTGAGGCAGCGGTTCCCCTCGCGGCGACGACTGGTCGGCAGCGACGAGCGAGTCGACCCCGAGCAACCGGCCGAGCTCGACGTCGTACCCGGTCTCCTCGCGGACCTCGCGGACGGCCGCCTGCTCGACGCTCTCGTGCAGCTCGACGCCGCCACCGGGCAACGTCCAGCGCGGCCGGGACTCCTCGTTCCACAGGGCCAGCAGGACATGCTGGCGCCCCTCGATCTCGTCGACGACCAGCGCGTACGCCGCCAGCCGGGTGTCGTACTCCGAGTAGTGCACCTCGCCATTGTCGGTCCCGACCGACCCGGAGCGACCCACCGGGGGCGCGGCGTGGTCCTCGACACGCCGGTGCCCGGAATGATCCCGGGCCAGAACGGTTACGGGACACCATGAGCGTTCCTACGATCACCCTGAACAACCAGACCACCATCCCGCAGCTCGGCTTCGGCGTCTTCCAGGTGCCCCCGGAGCAGACCGCCGACGTGGTGTCGAACGCCTTCGAGGTCGGCTACCGGCACATCGACACCGCGCAGATGTACGGCAACGAGCAGGAGGTCGGCGAGGCGATCAAGGCCTCCGACATCCCGCGCGACGAGCTGTACGTCACCAGCAAGCTCAACAACAACCAGCACCGCCCCGACGACGCGCGGCGTGCCTTCGACGAGACCCTGGCCAAGCTCGGCCTCGAGCAGATCGACCTGTTCCTCATCCACTGGCCGCTGCCCACGCCGCTACGACGGCGACTTCGTCTCCACCTGGCGGACGCTGGCCTCGTTCGTCGACGACGGCCGCGCCCGCTCGATCGGCGTCTCGAACTTCCAGCCCGCGCACCTGGACCGGGTCGTCGCCGAGACCGGCGTCGTCCCGGCGGTGAACCAGATCGAGGTGCACCCGTACTTCGCCAACGAGGAGGCGCGGGCCGCCTCGATCCGGCACGGCATCGAGGTCGAGGCCTGGTCGCCGATCGCCCAGGGCAAGGTGCTCGACGACGAGGTGATCGGCAAGATCGCCGCCCAGCACGGCAAGACGCCCTCGCAGGTGACGCTGCGCTGGCACCTCGAGCGCGGCGACATCGTCTTCCCCAAGTCGATGCACGTCGAGCGGATGCGGGAGAACTTCGACCTCTTCGACTTCAGCCTCAGCGTCGAGGAGGTCGCGGAGATCTGCGGCGCTGGACCGCGGCGAGGACGGCCGGAACGGACCGAACCCGGACACCTTCGACTACATCCCCGACTGAGCTACCGACCTCGGGCTGACCACCGGGCTGACCCCGGGCCGACCACCGGGCCGACCACCGGGGCCGCCCGCGGCGATCCATCGCCGTGGGCGCCCCGGTGCCTCACGCACCCAGCGCGCGCCCCCACCGCTCCAGCAGCGCCGCCAGGTCCGCCCGCTCGCGCTCGTCCAGGACGCCGACCAGCCGCTGCTCGTTCGCGACGTGCGCCGCGAAGACACGGTCGACGAGGAGGAGGCCGGCGTCGGTGAGCGCGACCCGCCGTCCCCGCCCGTCGTCGTCGCTGACCCGTCGGGTCACCAGGCCCTTGTCGACGCACCGGTCGACCCGCTTGGTGACCGCCCCGCTGGTGACCATGGTGGTGTCGGCCAGCTCGCCCGCGGTCAGCTCGTACGGCGCTCCCGCGCGCCGGAGCGTGGCCAGCACGTCGAACTCGCCCACCCCCAGGCCGTGCTGACGCATCACCACCTGCAGCTCCTCGATGAGGAAGTCGCCGAGCCGGTGGAGCCGTCCGATGATCCCCATCGGGGACACATCCAGATCGGGGCGCTCGCGCGCCCACTGCGCCAGGATCCGTCCGACGTGATCGAGGTCGTCCGCCACAGCCAGGAATATATCTCACCAGGAAACTATTCTGCTTTCCATGGAAGGCATCTCTCCTCGTACCGCGCTCGTCGCCGCGGTGGCCCCGCTCGCCTGGGGCTCGACGTACCTCGTCACCGACCTGTTCCTGCCCGAGGACCGGCCGCTGTTCTCGGCCACGGTGCGGGCGCTCCCGGCCGGCCTGCTGCTGCTCGCGCTGACCCGACGGCTCCCGACCGGGATCTGGTGGTGGCGCGCGGTGGCGTTGGGCCTGCTCAACATCGGGCTCTTCTTCCCGCTGATCTTCCTGGCCGCCTACCACCTGCCCGGCGGGCTGGCCGCGACCCTGCAGGCCACCTCCCCGTTGGCGGTGATGGGCATCGCCTGGGCGGTGATCCACGAGCGCCCGGGCACGGTGCGGGTGGTCTCGGCGCTCGTCGGCCTGGTGGGGGTGGGCCTGCTCGTCCTGCGCTCGCCCGCCGAGATCGGCACCCTCGGTCTGGTCGGCGCCTTCGGCTCGGTGATCGTCTCCGCGGCCGGCTTCGTGATGATCAAGCGCTGGCCGGCCCCCGTGGACATGCTCACCCTGGTCTCCTGGCAGCTGGTCGTCGGCGGCCTGGCGCTGCTGCCGGTGGCCCTGCTCGTCGAGGGCGGCCCCCCGGCGCTGGACGCCCGCGCGCTGGGTGGCTACCTGTGGCTGGGTGGGGTCGGCACCGTGCTCGCCTACGTCTGCTGGTTCCACGCGCTGACCCGGATGCCCGCCGGCGCCGTGTCCCTGGTCGGCCTGCTCAACCCGGTGGTCGGGACCGTGCTGGGTGTGGTGGTCGTCGGCGAGGTGTTCGGGCCGGCTCAGGCGCTCGGCATGCTGCTGGTCCTCGGTGGCGTGCTGGCCGGGCAGCCCGCGCTGGCGGCGGCGCTGCGCCGGCGCACCGCGCCCCCGCCCGAGCCGACGCCCGCGCCCGCGCCGACAGCGACCGCGTCAGCCGACCTGGACGCGGACCTCGTTGGAGAGCTGCTCGGTGTCGGTGTCGCGCATCCGGAACCGGTTGGGTCCGGTGCGCCCGGTCTGCACGTACGTCGAGAAGGTCTCGTTGCTGACTGAGGCGGTGACCGGGAACTCCTCCCAGGCGCCGTCGGTGAACCGCTCGACCTGGAGGATCGCCCCCTCACCCCCGGGGTAGACCCCGGTGAGGTCGATCTGCTCCATCGAGCCGACCTGGGTCTGCCCGGCCGACAGCGCGATCCGCTTCTTCGGCGCCTCGGTCTTCGTCTTCTTCTTGCCCGGCTTCTCGGTCTTCTGCGTGGGCGTCACCGCGAGGGTGACCGCGGGGCCGGAGGGGTCCGACGTCTTGACCGGCTTGGGCAGGAACAACGAGTCCGAGGCGGTGGGGCCCCCGGTGGTGGCGGCGTCGCCCAGCCCGAGCACCCGGGTGCCGGCCAGGGCCGCGCCACCCATGATCAGCCCCACCACGACGCCGACGCCGACCAGCGCCGCCAGTCCACTGAGGATGGGGTGTCCGTCGGACTCGGCCACGCTCGATCACTCCTCGGGTTCGGGACGGGGGCAGGATGCTGACGGTGTCAGGGACCCGCGACCCCATTGTCCGGGACGACCGGCTGCGGACAAACCCGAGCCCCGGTCAGGAACCCCTGCGGACGACCTGGATCCGCACGCCTCGCCGCGGCACGCTGGTGATGTTGCGGACCTTCGGGAGGTCCTCGCCGACCGCGGTGACGTCGTGCTCGGCGAAGACCTCGCGGAGCACCGCGACGCCCTCCATCAGCGAGAAGCCGGCGCCGATGCAGCGGCGCACCCCGCCACCGAACGGGATCCAGGTGTTCGTGGCCGGGGCGCCCTCGATGAACCGCTCCGGGCGGAACGTCAGCGGGTCCGGATGGTTCTCCTCCCGGTGGTGGGCGACGATGATCGACGGTCCGACGGTCACCCCGGCCGGCAGGTCCCAGCCGGCGATCGTGGCGGGCGCACTCAGTGACCGCAGCACCATCGGGATCACCGGGTGCAGCCGCATCGCCTCCTTGAGCACCGCCTCCAGCCAGGCGTCGTCCCCGGTGTCGGCGGCCTCCTGGCAGCGGCGCAGCAGCTCCGGCGACCGGCCGACCTCGTAGAGCGCCCACGAGAGCGCGGAGGCGGTGGTCTCGTGCCCGGCCAGCAGCAGGGTGACCAGCTGGTCGCGCAGCTCGGTGTCGTCCAGTCCCTCGTCGGGCCCGCCGTGCCGGAGCAACCGCGAGAGCACATCCGGCCGATCGTCGAGGTCCGGCGCGGTCCGGCGCTCCCGGATCTCGGCGTACATCAGTCGGTCCAGCTCGCCCTGGTTGGCCATCGCGCGCCGCCACGGGCCGAGCCGCTGCAGCCACTCGTAGCTCCAGCCCAGGAACACCGCGGGCGGGATGTCCACCGTGGCCCGCACCCGGGGCCGCAGCGCCGCCAGCCGGGCCTCGTCGGTGACCCCGAAGACGACCCGGAGGATGACCTCCAGCGTCAGCGCGTTCATCCGCTCCAGCGCACGGAACGACGTGCCCGCGGACCACGAGGCGACCTCGGCACGGGCCAGGTCGGTCACCAGCGAGCGGTACTCCCGCAGCGCGGCGGCACTGAACGCGGGCATCAGCAGCCGGCGGGCACGCTGGTGCTCGTCGGCGTCCTGGAGCAGCAACGAGTGCTCCCCCATCACCGGCCCGAGCACGGCGTTCCCCCGGCCGCCCCGGAAGACGGCCGGGTCCGCGGCGAAGATCTCCTTCGCCGCCTCGGGCCGGGTGAAGAGCACCAGCGGCACGCTTCCGGGCACCAGGCGGACCGTGTAGACGTCGCCGTAGCGTCGGAACAGCCAGGCGTGGAACCGATGCCGGAACCGCATCAGCGCGATGCTCTGCACCAGCGCCGGCCACCGGGGGCCTGGGGGCAGCCCGCTGGTGTCGAGGTGCCGGGACCCGCCTGGGACCCGGGTGGCCCGGTAGCGTGCGGCGGTCAGCGCGCCGGTGTCCGGGAGCGCCCGGACCAGGGCGTCACCGCGCGGGTCGGCAGGTCGCTGGGACGGGGGCGTCGCGGTCGTGTCGGTGCCGGCCATGCGGCCGAGCCTACGAGCCGGAGGACGGGCCGGTCGACGGACTGGTCGATGCGCCGCTCGATGGGCTGGTCCAGTGCACTCGGTACGCCGTCGAGGCGGACGTCGCGTCCTCCGCGCAGCTCGGTCGGACCGGCGGACCCGGCCGAGCCACCACCTCCAGCTCGTGGGTCGCGCCCTGGGCCCGCAACCGCACCAGGGCCCCCTGATCGCCGGGGCGGATCGAGACCACCTGCACCTCGGCGAGGCCGGACAGCCCCAGCCCGGCGCGCAGCTGCTGCTCGGCGACCTGGGCGGCCGGCGGCAGTCCCACCCGCCCCCGGAGCACGTCGGCGGGGACCCGACCGGCGACGAGCTCGGCGCACGCGAGCACCGCGGATCCGGCGTCGAGACGCCCCAGCGCCACGCCGGCGGGCAGCGCCACCAGGGTCGCCGCGAACCGGTGACCTCCGAGGTGGGTGGTCTCCCAGGTCCCCGCCGGCCAGCGCTCGGCGAGCGCGGCGACGACCGGGCGGCCCAGCTCGGCGCAGCAGCGGTCGCGCCGGCCGTTGGTGCAGACCAGCAGCAGCGGCCCGTCGGCGTGCTCGTCGTACCGCGTCAGCCCACTGCCCTCCGGATCGGCCGGGTCGACCCCGAGCAGGTCCCGCTCCGCGTCGAGGGTGGCCGCCCACACCCGCATCACCCCGCCTTCCGAGGCCTCCGCCAGGAAGACCCGGACCCCCTCGGCGGTGCGTCCCGGCTGCCGGATCAGCTGGACCCGGACGTCGTCGAGCCCCATCAGGTGCTCACGCACCGCCGCGGGCAACCGGCTCTCGGCGACCGCGCGCCGCCCCCACGGGCCGGCGTGCTCGACCAGCAGCCATCGGCGGTCGCCGGGCGCGCTGCCGAGCAGGGGCTCGCCGGTCGTCTGGCTGGAGGTCGTGCAGCGGGCGAGGCAGTCCGCGGCGGGCGGTGGACGGGTCACGACGGCCATCGTGTCCGATGCGGGGTAGCCGGATGGTCTGGACCGACTGTTGTCGTGTCGCGATTCACCGGGTTTTCTCTTGGGCGACCGTGACCTCGGGGGAGGTGGGACGTTGACAGTGGTGACGTGTCTCGGCGAGGAACACCGAGCAGGGAACCGGGGTGGGAGTGCCATGACCGGGGAGATGGGGCTCTCCGACAGCGAAGCCGTGACCTACCGCGCCCTGCTGCGCCACCAGGGCAGCACCGTCGAGACGCTTGCCGAGAAGCTCGCCGACGACCCGGGGCAGGTCCGGACCACGCTGGAGTCGCTGGTGCGCGCCGGACTGGTGCACAGCACCGACGACGACGCGTGGCGCGCCGTGAGCCCCGAGGTCGGACTGCGCACGTTGGTGACCTCCCGCGAGGTGGCCCTGCTGCGCCAGCAGGAGGAGCTGACCCTGCTCCGCAAGGAGATCGACGAGTTCATCGCCGACTGCCGCGCCGACGTCGACCCCGAGTACGTCGGCGAGGAGCTTCGCGGACACTCCGCCATCCTGGCCAGGGTCGACGAGCTCCAGCTGGCCGCCCGGCACAGCGCCGAGGCGTTGGTCACCTCACGGATGAGTGAGGACGCGCTGTCCCAGGCGCGGGACTCGGACGCGGCGCTCCTCGAGCGCGGGGTCAAGGTCCGCAACATCTACCTCGACAGCATCCGCAACGACCGGGCGAACATGCGCTACCTGGCCTGGTACGCCGAGGCCGGCGCGGAGATCCGCACCCTGCCCGCCCTCCCGGTGCGGATGACCTCCTACGACGGCGAGGCGGTCGTCATCGCCCGCAGCCCGGACGACCACCGCCCCGGCGCGGTGATCCTCCAGGGAGCCGGGGTGATGGCGCTGGTACGGACCGCCTTCCAGTGCCTGTGGGAGGCCGCGGATCCGCTCTTCCCGGGCACCAACGGCAAGCACGACACCGGCACCGCGGAGCCGTCGATCTCGGCGACCGACCGGGAGGTGCTGCGGATGCTCAGCAGCGGCGCCACCGACGACGCGGTCGCCCGACGCCTGGACATCTCGGACCGGACCGTCCGCCGGATGGTCGCCGACCTGTGCGATCGTCTCGACGCCACCGGCCGCTTCGAGCTCGGCGTGATCGCCGGCCGGTGGGGGTGGGTCGGCGACGCCCCCCGGCCCGGCTGACCCGCACCCGATCTTCCGGGGCACCACGACTTAGCCCCGGGACAGCAGGACCGCACCACCCGCACCACCCGCACCAGTGACCAATTTCACCTCACCGAATGGAGTCTCCATCATGGCTAGGTTCATCTCCGCTCTGTCGCTCGCGACCGTGCTCACCGTCGCCCCGGGCGCGTTGGGCATGGCCGGCGCGTCCGCGGCCCCGGGCGCCAGCACCAACGGCTCCTGCAGCAACTGCTGGTGACACGGCTCGGCGCGGATCGTGGCCGCGCCGAGTTCCCGGCCTACTGAACGATGAGCGGCCGCCCGCCCACCCACGTCCCGGCCACCAGCGGGACCCCGGGGCGGTAGGCGAGGTGGACGTGGGTCGGCGCGTCCAGCAGCACCAGGTCGGCCCGCCGACCAGGCACCAGCACCCCGACGTCCTCGCGCGCCAGCGCCCGGGCACCGGTCGCGGTGGCGGCGTGCACCGCCTCCGCCGGGGTCATCCCCATCTCCCGGACGGCCAGCGCGATGCAGAACGGCATCGAGCTGGTGAAGCACGACCCGGGGTTGCAGTCGCTGGCCAGGGCCACCGAGACCCCGGCGTCGAGGAGCCGGCGAGCGTCCGGGTAGGGCTGCCGGGTGGAGAACTCCACCCCCGGCAGCACCGTGGCGATCGTCCCGGACTCGCGCAGCGCCGCTACGTCGGTCTCCTCGAGGTAGGTGCAGTGGTCCACCGCGACCAACCCGAGCTCCGCAGCCAGCCGGACCCCCGGTCCCGGACCGAGCTGGTTGGCGTGCAGCCGACCCCGCAGCCCGGCCGCCTCCCCGGCCCGCAGCACCGTCCGAGCCTGGTCAGCGTCGAAGGCGCCCCGCTCGCAGAACGCGTCGATCCACCGGGCGTACGGCGCCGCCGCCGCCAGCATCGGACCGGTGACCAGCTCGACGTACGCGTCGGGGTCGCCGTCGGGCACCACGTGCGCCCCCAGGAAGGTGGTCTCCTCGGTGAACTGACGGGCCACCGCGAGGCTGCGCGCCTCGTCGTGCACGGTGAGCCCGTAGCCGCTCTTGATCTCCACCGTCGTGGTGCCCTGCCGCCGCATCTCGGTGACCAGGCTCGCCACCCGCGCGGTGAGCTGCTCGTCGGTGGCCGCCCTGGTGGCGGCGACCGTGGTCCGGATCCCGCCGGCCGCATAGCTCTCGCCGGCCATCCGGGCCGCGAACTCCGCCGACCGGTCCCCGGCGAAGACCAGGTGGCTGTGGCTGTCCACGAAGCCGGGAATCACCGCCCGGCCGCCGGCGTCGACGTACCCGTCGGCGGCCGGGGCGTCCCGGGACCGACCCACCCAGGCCACCTCGGCTCCGTCCAGCACGAGCGCGGCGTCACGGACCACGCCGAGCAGGTCCTCGGCCTCGGGATCGTTGGTCACCAGCTCGGCGATGTTCCCGATCACGGTGCTGCTCATGGGCTGCTCCTCCCGGCCGGGCCGCGGGCCCCGGCGATCGCGGCCGCCAGCTCCCGGCCGATCTCCTCGTGGTCGTCGCGGACCGCCACCACCCGGCCGTCGACCACCACCTGGACGACGTCGGCGGCGCCGGCCGCGTAGACCGCGGTGTGCTCGTCGGCTCCGGTGCCGGCCGTCCGCGGGCTGACCACGTCGAGGGTGACCAGGTCGGCCCGGGCGCCGACCTCGATCCGGCCCGCGTCGGCGAACCCGAGGCTGTCGTGCGCGGTCGCCGCCGCCAGCAGGTCCGCGGCCGGCCAGTGCCCCCGTCGCCGGGTGGCCAGCCGTTCGTCGAGCTCCAGGGCGCGCATCTCCTCGAACAGGTCGACCACCGCGTGGCTGTCGCTGCCCAGGGTGAGCCGGGCCCCGGCCTCGTGCAGCGCCCGGCCGGGGCCGATGCCGTCCCCGAGGTCCCGCTCGGTGGTCGGGCAGAAGCAGGCGTTGGTCCTGACCGCGCCCAGCAGCCCGATGTCGTCCTCGGTGAGGTGGGTCGCGTGCACCACGGTGGTGGCCGGGCCGAGCAGTCCGTGGTCGTGCAGCAGCCGGGTCGGGGTGAGGCCGTACGCCGCCCGGCAGTCGTCGTTCTCGGCCACCTGCTCGGACAGGTGCAGGTGCACCGGTCGCCCCCGCGCGGCCTCCGCGGCGGCCGGCAGCACCGAGGCCGGCACCGCCCGTACCGAGTGCAGGGCGGCCCCGACGACCGCCGCCGGAGCGCCGCGGGCCCCGCTCGCCGCGCGGGCGGCGACGTCCCGTTCCAGCGCGTGCAGCCGGTCCGCCCACGCCTCGACCGCGGCGTCGCGGTATCGCCGCTGCACCCCCTCGACGGGCGCGCCGAAGCCGGAGCTGAGGTACAGCGTGTCGAGCAGCGCGATCCGGATCCCCGCCTCGCCGGCGGCCGCGACCAGCGCGAGTCCCATCGCGTTCGGTTCGGCGTACGGCGAGCCGTCCGGCTGGTGGTGCAGGTAGTGGAACTCGCCGACGCTGGTGATCCCGGCCGCCGCCATCTCGCGGTAGGTGGCCCGGGCGAGCAGGAAGTAGCGGTCCGGGTCCAGCGTCTCGGCCAGGGCGTACATCTGGTCCCGCCAGGTCCAGAACGTGCCCTCCCCCTGCTGGGTGCGCCCCCGCAGCGCCCGGTGGAAGGCGTGGCTGTGGCAGTTGGCCAGGCCCGGCAGGCTGAGCCCCGGCACCACGGTGGCCCCGTCCGCCTCGGTGGAGCCATCGGCGCGTGGGACGACCCGGGTGAAGCGGCCCCCTGCCACCTCGACGAGCACCGACTCGCGGACCGCGCCGTCGACCCAGGCCCGGTCGAGCAGGTACCGGTCCGGAGCCGGGGTCCCCGGACCCCCGCTCATCGGGTCAGCCGTTCCAGCGTGACCGCCAGGGCCTCGACCCCGGCCAGGCAGTCGCCGAGGTCGGCGGTCTCAGCCGGCGAGTGCGAGACCCCGGTCGGGTTGCGGACGAACAGCATCGCGGTCGGGACACCGGCAGCCGACAGGATCCCCGCGTCGTGCCCGGCGGCGGTCGGGATCACCGGCCAGTCGCCGCCCGGGTGGCCGCCGGCGATGGCGGCGGCCAGGGCGGGGTCGAAGTCGACGGCCCCGGAGACCGACTCCGCCAGCACCGACAGCGTGGTGCCGTCCCGGTCGGCCCGCGCCTCGGCCTGCGCGGTGATCGTCGCGACCAGGTCGGCGAGACCGGTCTCGTCGGCGCAGCGCGCGTCCAGCCACCCGGTCACCCGCGAGGGCACCGCGTTGGTGCCGTTGGGGGTCACCTCGACCCGGCCGAACGTGGCCCGCTGTCCGGCCAGCCGCGCCTGCTTGTTCGCCGCCAGCGCAGTCATCGCATAGCTGAGCATCGGATCGGCCCGGTCCTCCATCCGGGTGGTGCCGGCGTGGTTCGCCTCGCCGTGGAAGTCGAACCGGTACCGCCCGTGCGGCCAGATCCCGCTGGCCACCCCGACCGGCGCCCCCCGGTCGACGAGGTCCCGGCCCTGCTCGACGTGCAGCTCGACGAAGGTGCCGACACCGGCCAGCGCCGACCAGCGCGCGTCAACAGCCCCGCCGGCCCCGTCAGCCCCGCCAGCCCCGTCAAGCGGCCCTCCGGTCGGGCCGGGTAGCCCCGCCGCGGCCAGGGCGTCCGGGAGCGCGGTGCCGTCGCGGTCCCGCAGCTCCCGGGCCTGGGCCCAGCCGGTGGCGCCGGTCGCCAGCCGGGACCCGAGGCAGGCCAGCCCGAAGCGGGAGCCCTCCTCCTCGCTGAAGACCGCCACCCCGAGCGGTCGGCGCGGCTCGAACCCCCGCTCCCGCAGCAGGTCCAGCGCCGCCAGCGCGGCCACCACGCCGAGCGGACCGTCGTACGCGCCGCCGTCGAGCACCGAGTCCAGGTGCGACCCGGTGAGCACCGCGTCGGCTGTCGGCTCTCGCGGCGACTCGGGCTCGGGCGGGTCCCACCACGCCACCTGGTTGCCCAGGCCGTCGGCCTCGACCCGCAGCCCGCGGGCGGCGGCCTGCCCGGCGAACCAGGTCCGCAGCTCGGTCTCGGCGCTGAGGAACGGCTGGCGGAAGTAGCCGCCGCTCCTCGCCGACCGGCCCACCGGGGCCAGGTCGGCCCACATCCGTTCGAAGTCGTCAGGCACGACGACCACCGCCGTCCGCGCGTGGTCGATACTCCGGGGCATGGAGTTCCAGGACGTGGTCCGCCGACGGCGGATGGTGCGCAGCTACGCCGACCGTCCGGTGGCGTCGGAGGTGGTGGAGCGCTGCCTGCGCAACGCGGTGCGCGCACCCAGCGCCGGGTTCAGCCAGGGCTGGGCGTTCCTGGTGCTGGACACCCCCGAGGACGTCCGCCGCTGGTGGGCGACGACGGCGCCGGACCTCGAGCGCCCGGACCGGTGGCTGACCGGGATGATGCGGGCGCCGGTGCTGATCGTCCCCTGCTCGAGCCGGGCCGCCTACGCCGCGCGGTACGCCGAGCCGGACAAGCGGGCCAGTGACCGGGCCGGCACCGCGGACGAGATGCCGTACTGGCACATGGACACCGCGATGGCCGCCCTGCTGATCCTGCAGACGGCGGTGGACGAGGGGCTCGGCGCCTGCTTCTTCGGGGTGCCGCCGGACCGGGAGGGCGCCGTACGCCGGGAGTTCGGCATCCCGACCGACCACGACCCGATCGGGGTGCTCACCCTCGGCCACCTCGCCGAGGACGCCGGCAACCGCGGATCGCCCGCGCGGCGCACGCGACGACCGCTCGACGAGGTCGTCCACCGCGGGCACTGGGGAGGGCACTGGGGCGGGCACTGGTCGGATCACCGGGACAGTCCACCGGGGTGAGCCCTCCGGGTCAACGACCGGCCCCGGCGCGCGCCGGCCGGAACGCTCCACTCACCCCCACGGGGCTGGGCGGCGCTGGGGCGCCTCGCTACCGTGGACGGGCACAGGGAGGTGGACGGTGAGCGAGCACGCGGATTCGGGACGCGAGGCCACTCGTCAGGATCGAGACGGGCGAGCCGCGACCCGGGCACGGATCGCCCAGCAGCAGACCTGGGTGGACCTGCAGGTGCGGCAGGCGATGGAGCGAGGTGACTTCGACGACCTGCCCGGTGCCGGCAAGCCGATCGAGGGTCTCGGCGGCGAGCACGACCCCGACTGGTGGGTCAAGAAGCTCATCGAGCGGGAGCAGGTCACCGGCGTGCTCCCCCCGGCGCTGTCCCTGCGCCGCGACGACGCCGAGCTGGACGGCCGGCTGGACGCGATGGCGGTCGAGCGCGACGTACGCCGCGCCGTCGAGGAGTTCAACGACGCGGTGATCCGGGCGCGCTACACCCCCGTGGACGGACCGCCGTTGATCACGATGCCTCGGGACGTCCCCGAGACCGTCGACCGGTGGCGCGCCCGCCGCGCCCGGCGGCTGGCGCAGGCCGAGCGGGAGCTCCAGCGGCAGCGGGACGCGGAGCGGATCGCCCACGAGGAGTCGCGGGCCCGGGAGCGGCTGCGCGCCTGGTGGCGCAAGAGCCGCGAGGCCTGAGCCACCCCGAGCAGCCCCTCGTCCCGGACGGTGTCCGCGCCGGGAGTCGGTTTGTGCCGCTCGCCACACGGGTATCAGTCCCAGGCGGGGTACCTTCCCCACCATCACGAGGGAGCGCAACATGATTGTCCTGGGACTGATCCTGCTGATCATCGGCCTCGTCGCCAAGATCAGCATCCTCACCACGATCGGACTGATCTTGCTCGTCGTCGGACTCGTCCTGAACCTGGTGCCGATCGGCGGCACCCGCCGCAGGGTCTATTGACCCTTCGGCGCACCCGTCCGACAAGCGCTCATCTGACAGGCTCGATCTGACAGGCTCAACTGACAGGGGAGGATCCCCGGCCCTGATGCCGGGAATCCTCCCCTGTCGGCGTCCGCCACCCCGGTACAGGCAGCGAGACGTGGGTCATACCCACCGGTAGCCGCGGCTGCTACGTTCGCGCGCATGTCGAGCTCACGCAGTGCCAAGGACTTCTTCCGTCCGCTCGCGGTCGGGGCTCCCACCCCGCTGCGCGAGGTGCCCGCCCGCCCGTCCCGGGCGATCCACTTCTTCGACCCGAGCAACGCGAAGATGGCCGCCAAGGTCCCGCAGATGGTCGGCACCGTCGACGTGCTGCTGGGCAACCTCGAGGACGCGGTCAAGGCCGACAACAAGGAGGCCGCGCGCGACGGCCTGGTGAAGATCGCCCAGGAGACTGCTCAGCTCGGAGGACAGAGCAGCCCGACCCAGCTGTGGACGCGGATCAACGCGCTGGACAGCCCCTGGGTGCTCGACGACCTGACCACCCTGGTGCCGGCGATCGGGGACAAGCTCGACGTGATCATGGTGCCGAAGGTGCAGGGCGCCGAGGACATTCACTACGTCGACCGGATCCTCGCCCAGCTCGAGGCCAAGGCCGGGCTGGAGAAGCCGATCCTGGTGCACGCCATCCTGGAGACCGCCCGCGGCGTCGCGAACGTCGAGGAGATCTGCGGGTCCAGCCCGCGGATGCAGGGCCTGTCGCTCGGACCCGCGGACCTCGCGGCGGACCGGCGGATGAAGACCACCCGGGTCGGTGGCGGGCATCCCGGCTACCTGGTTCGCGAGGACCCGCCGATCACCGAGCTCGGTGTCGCCGACATCGAGGCCCGGCGTACCACTCATCAGCAGGACCTGTGGCACTACACGATCGCCCGGATGGTCGACGCCTGCGCGATGCACGGCATCTACCCCTACTACGGCCCGTTCGGTGACATCGCCGACGTGGTCGCCTGCGAGGACCAGTTCCGCAACGCCTTCCTGCTCGGCTGCGTCGGCACCTGGACGCTGCACCCCCAGCAGATCGCGATCGCCAAGCGGGTGTTCAGCCCGAGCGTCGAGGACGTCGCCCACGCCCGTCGGGTGGTCGCCGCGATGGGCGACGGCACCGGCGCGGTGATGCTGGACGGCAAGATGGAGGACGACGCCTCCCTCAAGCAGTGCCTGGTGATGGTGGACCTGGCCGAGGAGCTGGCCGCGATCGACCCCGACCTCAAGGAGCAGTACGACGCGATCGAGGTCTCCTCCTGATGGGCGGCGGGCAGGCGTTCACGCCGCTGCGCTCGGTGCTCTACATGCCGAGCTCGAACGAGCGGGCGCTGGAGAAGGCGAAGTCGATCGCCTGTGACGCGCTGATCCTCGACCTCGAGGACGCGGTCGCCCCGGATGCGAAGCCTGCCGCCCGGGACGCGGCCTGCGCGGCCGCCGCCTCGGGTGAGTACGGCCGACGTAGCGTCACCATCCGGGTCAACGGCATCGGTACCGAGTGGCACGACGACGACCTCGCCGCCGCCGCGGCAGCCGGGCCGGACGGGATCGTGGTCCCCAAGGTCAACACCGCCGACGAGGTCCGCTCGCTGGTCGCGGCGATGGAGGCGGCCGGGGCGCCGGAGCACACCCGGCTGTGGGCGATGATCGAGACGCCTCAGGCGGTCTTCGACGTCCGCGAGATCGCCGCCGCCTCGCCCCGGCTCGCGGTCCTGGTGATGGGCACCAACGACCTGGTCAAGGAGCTGTACGCCGAGCACGTCCCGGGCCGCGCCCCGCTGCTCACCTCGCTGTCGCTCTCCCTGCTGGCCGCGCGGGCCGCGGGCATCGCGATCCTGGACGGGGTCTACAACGACGTGAAGAACGCCGAGGGGTTCCTGGCCGAGTGCGAGCAGGGCCGTCAGCTCGGCTTCGACGGCAAGACGCTGATCCACCCCGGCCAGGTCGGCCCGGCCAACGAGCAGTTCGCCCCGAGCGAGCAGGCGGTCGAGGACGCCCGCGGCATCCTGGCCGCCTGGGAGGACGGCAAGGGCTCCGGCGTGGTCACCTACCGCGACAAGATGGTGGAGAACCTGCACGTGGAGTCCGCCCAGCGCACCCTGAGCATCCACGAGGCGATCCAGGCGCTCCAGGGCTGATCCCCTGGCACCGGGTCGTGTGCCTGGGGACGCGGTGGAGCGCGTCGGCAGGCACACGACCCGGGTGGAGCAGGGTCAGCCCCGGGCGTCGAGCTCGGCCACCCGGCGGGGGCCGGCGGTCAGTCGGTAGGAGGCGTCGAGAAGCTCGGCGACCTCGTCCCAGTCGGTGCCCGAACCCTCGCCGACATCGACCCCCACCCACCCCGACGCCCCGAGGTAGCCGGGGATGAACACCTGGGGCTCCTCGAGCAGCGCCAGCCGTTCGCCCTCGTCGACCAGCACCATCACGCTCTGCGGGTGCTGCACCCAGGTCCCGTCGACCTTGAGCGAGCCGCCGTAGTAGGCGAACACCTTGGTCGTGTAGAACGCCGGCCGCCCGTGGGACACCTTCTCCGCGGCACCGGGCAGGGCCAGCGCCTGCTCCCGCACCCGGGCCAGCACCGGGTCATCGTCGTCGTACATCTGGGGATGCGCCATCGCACCAGGCTCTCCCGGCTGGTCTCGGGGTGTCCAGCCGACCGGCCCACCAGGGTCGTGTGCCCGCTGACGCGGTGGAGCGCGTCGGCAGGCACACGACCCGAGGGTCGACGAGGATGGCGCGATGCGAGCCGTCCTCCAGCGCACCCGGTCCGCCAGCGTCACGGTCGACGGCGAGGTGGTCGCGGCGACCACCGAGCCGGGGCTGCTGGTCTACCTGGGCGTCACCCACGACGACGGTCCGGCGGAGATCACCTGGACGGCCCGCAAGATCTGGGAGCTGCGGCTGCTCCGCGACGAGCGGTCCGCCTCCGAGGTCGGAGCGCCGATCCTGGTGGTCAGCCAGTTCACGCTGTACGGCGAGGCCCGGAAGGGCCGGCGCCCCACCTGGCAGGCGGCCGCTCCCGGACCGGTCAGCGAGCCGGCGTACGACGCGGTCTGCGCCGAGCTGGAGCGGCTCGGCGCTCACGTGGAACGCGGGGTCTTCGGCGCCGACATGCAGGTCGCCTCGGTCAACGACGGCCCGGTCACCCTGGTCCTGGACAGCCCCCGCTGACCGGGCCCGCGACCGCTCTCACTGCCGCGGCATCGGGATCCGCACCCCGCGCTCGGCGGCCACGTCGACCGCCCGGTCGTACCCGGCGTCCACGTGCCGGATCACCCCCATCCCCGGGTCGTTGGTGAGCACCCGCTCGATCTTCTCCGCCGCCAGGTCGGTGCCGTCCGCGACGCAGACCTGACCCGCGTGGATGGAGCGGCCCATCCCGACGCCACCGCCGTGATGGATCGAGACCCAGCTGGCGCCGGAGGCGGTGTTGACCAGCGCGTTCAGCAGCGCCCAGTCCGCGATCGCGTCGGAGCCGTCCAGCATCGCCTCGGTCTCCCGGTACGGCGAGGCGACCGAGCCGCAGTCCAGATGGTCTCGACCGATCACCACCGGAGCCTTCAGCTCCCCGGTCGCCACCATCTCGTTGAACCGCAGGCCGGCGAGGTGGCGCTCGCCGTAACCCAGCCAGCAGATCCGCGCCGGCAACCCCTGGAACGCCACCCGCTCGCCGGCCATCGTGATCCACCTGCGCAACCGCTCGTCGTCGGGGAACAGCTCGAGGATCGCCCGGTCGGTGGCCGCGATGTCCGCCGGGTCACCCGACAGCGCGGCCCAGCGGAACGGGCCCTTGCCCTCGCAGAACAGCGGCCGGATGTAGGCCGGCACGAAGCCGGGGAACTCGAACGCCCGGTCGTAGCCGCCCTTGCGGGCCTCGTCGCGGATCGAGTTGCCGTAGTCGAACACCTCGGCGCCGCGGTCCTGGAACTCCACCATCGCCCGCACGTGCGCCGCCATCGACTCCTGGGCCCGCTTCGTGAAGCCGACCGGGTCTGCGGTCCGCTCCGCGTCCCAGTCCTCGAACGCCGTGCCCGCAGGGAGGTAGGCCAGCGGGTCGTGGGCCGAGGTCTGGTCGGTGACGATGTCGATCGGCGCATCGGTCTCCAGCAACCGGGGCAGCATCACCGCGGCGTTGCCGAGCACGCCGATGGACAGCGGCCGTCGCTCGTCCCGCGCGGCGATCGCCATCGCGACCGCCTCGTCGAGGGAGTCGGCCTGGACGTCGAGGTAGCGGTGCTCGATCCGTCGCGAGATCCGGGCCTGGTCGCACTCGATGCAGATCGCTACGCCGTCGTTCATCGTGACCGCGAGCGGCTGGGCCCCACCCATCCCGCCGAGTCCGGCGGTGACCGTGATGGTGCCGGCGAGCGACCCGCCCGCGCCGGTGATGGTGCCGGTGGTGAGCTTCTCGGCAACCGCCGCGAAGGTCTCGAAGGTCCCCTGGAGGATCCCCTGGGTGCCGATGTAGATCCACGAGCCGGCGGTCATCTGGCCGTACATCGTCAGCCCGAGATCCTCCAGCCGCCGGAACTCCTCCCAGTTCGCCCAGTCACCGACCAGGTTGGAGTTGGCGATCAGCACCCGTGGTGCCCACGCGTGGGTCCGCATCACCCCGACCGGCTTGCCGGACTGCACCAGCAGCGTCTCGTCGTCGGCGAGGTCGGTCAGCGAGGCGACCAGGGCGTCGTACGCCGCCCAGCTGCGGGCCGCCTTGCCGGTGCCGCCGTAGACGACCAGGTCCTCGGGCCGCTCGGCGTTCTCGGGGTCGAGGTTGTTCATCAGCATCCGCAGCGGCGCCTCGGTCTGCCAGGACTTCGCGGTCAGCTCGGTGCCGGTCGCGGCGTGGATCGGCAGGCGGGGATTGGCATTCATCGGGCGCACTCCTGGTGTCGTCGGCGGCTAGAGTCCTGGGCATGCGGGAGGTTCAGCTGAGGCGCTCGGCGACCGACCGCCACCGCTACGAGATCGACGGTGTCGGCTGGCTGCGCGGCCTGGGACTGACGCGAACCAAGGCCGAGGCGGGCGCGACCAGCGGCCACGGCTGGGTCTTCGAGCCGCGCGGCTGGACGGGCCGGCGCGCCGAGGCCCTCGACGGCATCAGCCACCTGCCGCTCGCGGAGTACCGCAGCACCAGGAAGCTGTCGCACGGTGGCAGCATCGTCTGGCGGTCGCGGACCTACGAGCTCGCCAGCACGAGCACCTGGAAGTCGCGGTTCGCGCTGTCCCTCGGCGAGGAGCAGCTGCTGGAGCTCCGGGTGAAGAGCTTCGGCAAGCAGCCCGTGGCCCTCCGCGTCGCGCCGGCCCTGGAGGCGGAGCCGGGGCTGGTCCTCTTCGCCTGCTGGCTGTGCCAAGGCTTCGTGTCCCATGACGCCGCGGCGGGCTGAACGGTCCCCCGTCACTGCAGGGCTCCGATCTGCTCCTCGGCCGCGGCGATCACGGCGCCGGACCGCACCAGCCCGACCGTCGCCTCGATCTCCGGGGACAGGTGCCGGTCCGGCCCCGGCCCCTGCACACCGTGCCCGCGCAGCAGCCGCACCACCGCGCCGGTGGCCGGCGACGGCTCCAGCGGCGCCCGGAGGTCCAGCGCCCGGGCGGCGGTCATCACCTCGATCGCCACCACCCGGGTCAACCCGTCCACCGATCGGCGCAGCTTGCGGGCCGCCGACCAGCCCATCGACACGTGGTCCTCCTGCATCGCGCTGGACGGGATCGAGTCGACCGAGGCCGGGCCGGCCAGCCGTTTCAGCTCCGAGACCACCGCGGCCTGGGTGTACTGGGCGATCATCAGGCCACTGTCCACCCCCGGGTCGTCGGCGAGGAAGGGCGGCAGCCCGTGGCTGCGGAACTTGTCGAGGAACCGGTCGGTACGCCGCTCGCTGATCCCGGCCACGTCGGCGGCCACGATCGCCAGGAAGTCCAGGACGTAGGCCACCGGTGCTCCGTGGAAGTTGCCGTTCGACTCCACCCGCCCGGGGGTTCCGTCGCCGGCCGAGACCACCACCGGGTTGTCGATGGCTGAGGCCAGCTCCCGGCCGGCGACCACGCCGGCGTACTCCACGGTGTCCCGGGCGGCTCCGTGCACCTGCGGTGAGCAGCGCAGCGAGTAGGCGTCCTGGACCCGGTTGCAGTCCGGTCCGCGGTGCGAGGCGACCACGCCGGAGTCGGCGAGCAGCGCGATCAGGTTGGCCGCCGAGCGGGCCTGGCCCGGGTGCGGCCGGAGCGCCTGGAGGTCGGCCGCGAACACCCGGTCGGTGCCCAGCTGGGCCTCGACCGACATCGCCGCGGCCACGTCCGCGGTCCGGAGCAGCCGGGTCAGGTCGGCCAGCGCCAGCACCAGCATCCCGAGCATCCCGTCGGTGCCGTTGATCAGCGCCAGCCCCTCCTTGGCGGCCAGCTCGACCGGCACCAGCCCTGCGGCGGCGAGCGCCTCGGCGGCCGGGAGCAGCGCACCGGTGCGGTCCCGGACCTCGCCCTCGCCGATCAGGGCCAGCGCGCAGTGCGCCAGCGGCGCCAGGTCGCCGGAGCAGCCGAGCGAGCCGTACTCGTGCACCACCGGGGTGATCCCGTGGTCCAGCAGCCCGGCCAGCAGCCGGGCGGTCTCGACCCGCACCCCGGTGCGCCCGGTGGCGAGCGTCGAGAGCCGCAGCAGCATCAGCGCTCGGGTCACCTCGCGCTCCACCTCCGGCCCGGAGCCGGCCGCGTGCGAGCGGACCAGCGAGCGCTGCAGCCGGGTGCGCAGCTCGGTCGGGATGTGCCGGGTGGCCAGCGCCCCGAACCCGGTGGAGATGCCGTACGCCGGTGTCGGCGCCGCGGCCAGGGTCTCGACGACGCCCCTGGCCCGCTCGATCGCGACCACGGCCTCCTCCGAGAGCCGGACGCCGGCGCCGTCCCGGGCCACGGCCACCACCTGGGCGGGGGTGAGCGGTCCGAGGTCGACGATGACCGGGGCGGAGGCGTCGGTCGACGGGTCTGGCAGCGGTGTCATGGCAGCCATTGCACCGCCTCTCACCCACGGCCGGCCACCTGCCCCCCGGGCGCCGGGGCACCTCACCCCTTCGGGCGGGCATTTCGCTCAAACCGCCGCGACGGTCCCGACCCGTGCAGCACACTGGCAGGACTCGGGCCCGGGGGAGGGGCCCACAACCAGGACCCGACCCCCTGAGGAGTTCCCAGATGCCGCGCCTGACCACTCTCGCCACCGCGCTCGCGGTGGCCGTCGCAGGGGCGGTGATGTCGGCTCCGCCGGCCTCCGCCGACCTCGACAGCCCGTCCGCCAAGCCCGTGCCGACCCGCTTCGCCTTCAAGTCCGTCACCTACGGCAGCCGCGTCAACGGCGGCGACCTCCCCGTCTCGTCGGGCACCACGTCGTACCAGTCGATCGGCTGCACCAACAAGGCCGGCCGCGACAACCAGAACTACGCGGCCTCGGTGGAGATCCCCGGCCTCGGCACCCTCGAGGGCGTCACCAGCCACAACTGGACCCAGCGCAAGGGCCCGAACGTCTCCAGCAAGGCACGCAACGACATCGCCCAGCTGGTCCTGGCCGAGAGCTCGTTCGGCCGGCTGGAGATCTACGCGGTCAAGTCGTTCTCGCACGCCTGGCACAACCAGACCGACGGCTACCAGGCCACGACGGTCACCTCGATCGGCGGGATCCGCTACACCGACTCCGAGGGTGAGACCCAGGAGCTGGCGATCCCGACCCCGGACCAGCCGGTCGAGATCCCGGGGCTGCTCCGCATCTCGGTCGGGATGAACAAGCAGAAGACCTATCAGCGGGGCGCGTACGCCGCGGCCGACGCGATCGACATCCGGATCTTCCCGAGCAGCTCGCGGTTCCGGATCGCCCACTCGGCGGCCAAGCTCAACGAGGGCGTCAAGGCCGGTGTCTTCTCCGGGATGTCCAACGCCACCCGCGCCGAGGCGCTGGAGGGCAACGTGAGGAGCGGCCCGCAGCCGGCGATCTACATGCCGTGCCAGGGCACCTACGGCAAGATCCGCGAGAAGGCCGTGGCCGGGGTCAACCTGGGTGACCAGATCGTCGTCGAGGGCCTGCAGGCGCGCCAGTGGGGCAAGCAGACCAAGACCAAGACCAAGGGCTTCGAGGAGGGCCGCATCGCGACCGTGAACCTCGGCGACGGCCAGCTGATCCTCCGGGGCGTGGTCGCGCGGGCCGCGGTCGAGCGGGTCGCCGGAGCGAAGGGCAAGCCCAAGCGCAGCGCCCGCGGCACCACGGTCGGCTCGATCACCGCGGACGGCGAGGAGATGTCGTTCCCCGAGCTCGACGGGTTCGAGATCCCCGGCCTGGCCAGGATCGACACCAAGATCGTGAAGAAGAAGTACCCCGGGATCGAGGTGACCGCGGTGCGGATCACGCTCCTCGACGGCTCCGGCGCCGTGATCCACCTCGGCCAGGCGAAGATGTCCATCTTCAGCAGCGGCCGCAGGTAGCAGCATCGCGTCCCGCCCACCGGGCCGGGAGCACGCGGAGGGGGTCCCGTCGGGGCCCCCTTCGTCGTCGTCGGCGCCCGAGGGGTCGCGTCGGGTTTCTCACAGGTCGCTGGGTGAGACCGCGGGAGGTGCCGGCCGGTCGGCACCGTTGACTGGCCCCCATGTCCCGCCCAGCCGCCGAGCGCAGCCCCGGCGGCCCCGGCCGCCCCGCCGGCGCCGGGGTCCCGGCCGGCGGCCCGGAGAGCGTCAGCCTCGCCCGGCGGCGGTCCATGCTGGGCGCCAGCACTTTCGCCCAGGCTGCGGCGGCGGTGATGATCCACGGTCCCGCGTTCCTCATCCCCACCCTGCAGAACGACAGCGGGCTGACGCTGCCCGAGGCAGGGGTGGTCGCCGCCGCACCGATCGCCGGCGTCGTCATGACGCTGGTGCTCTGGGGTCTGGTGACCGACCGGCGCGGCGAGCTGTTCGCCCTGCGCACCGGCCTGGTCGCCACGGCGGTCTGCGGGTCGGCCGCCGCCCTGCTGGCCGCCCTGACCGACGGGGTGGTGCTGGTCTCGCTCGCCCTGGTGCTCGCCGGCGCGGCGGCCGCCAGCACCGCGTCGGCCAGCGGCCGGGTGGTCGTCGGCTGGTTCGCTCCTGGTCGCCGCGGGGTGGCGATGGGGGTGCGCCAGATGGCCCAGCCGGCCGGGGTCGGCATCGCCGCGGTGACGATGGCCGTGGCCGCCGAGCGGTACGGCGTCGCCGCCGCCCTGCTGGTGCCGAGCCTGACCTGCGCGGTCGCTGCTGTGGTGGTCTCGCTCGTGGTCGTCGACCCGCCGCGACCGCCCGCGACCGACGTCCCGGCCCCCAACCCGTACCGGACCGACTCCTACCTGGCCCGGATCCACGGGGTCTCGGTGCTGCTGGTGGTGCCGCAGTTCCTGGTGTGGACGTTCGCCCTCGTCTACCTGGTCTCCGAGCGCGGCTGGTCGGCCGGGGCCGCGGGCAGCCTCGTCGCCGCGTCCCAGGTCGCCGGGGCCCTGGGCCGGATCGCCTCGGGGCACCTCTCCGACGTGGTGCGGAGCCGGGTCCGGCCACTGCGCTGGGTCGCGATCGCCGCCGGGCTGGCGATGGCGGCGCTCGGGCTGGCCGCGGGCGCGGGCTGGGCGCTCGCCGTACCGCTGCTGGTGGTGGCCACCGTGCTCACGGTCGCCGACAACGGCCTCGCCTTCACCGCGGTGGCCGAGCGGGCCGGCCCGTCGTGGTCCGGTCGAGCGCTGGGCGCCCAGAACACCGCGCAGTACCTGGCAGCCTCGGCGGTGCCGCCGGTGGCCGGGCTGGTGGTCGTCCATGCGGGGTACGCCGCGGCGTTCGGGCTGGCGGCGCTGTTCCCGCTGCTGGCGGTCCCGCTGGTGCCGACCCGCCACGAGCGCCCGTTGGAGTGATCTCGCTACAGTCAGCCGGACACATCTCAGGGAGGCAGCATGAGCTCGTTCACGTGGGTCGTCGTGGTGCTGGTCGCGCTCACCGGCGTGGTCGCGCTCACGGCGGCGGTGCTGCTGGTGACGCTGCGGCGCCGCAGCGACCAGCGCCGCGTCGTGGCCGAGCAGCTGCGGGAGCAGGCGGGCACCCAGGACGAGCCGATCGGGGCGACCCGCGGTGTCGTCGAGCGGGCCGAGGAGGAGGCCCGCAGCAAGCGCGTGGCCGCCGATCGGGCCGAGCAGGTGGCCGTCGCCGCGGAGGAGTCGGCCGCCAGGATGCGTCGCGACCTGGAGGTCGAGGAGGCCCGCCAGGAGGACGCACTGCGCGAGGCCGACCGGATCGACCCGGACGTCGAGGACGACAACGAGCAGTACCGTCCCGGCAAGCGACGGGCCGCCACCGCGGTGGACTCCCCGTCCCAGAGCGATGACCGTCCTGCCCCGGACGACGAGGCCCGCACCCCGCCGCCGGACTGACTGGCCGGAGGCGGCCAGACGAGTTCTCCGGTTCCGGTCGACACGGACCTGAAACCGTGTCAGGTTTCTGTCATGCAGCTGGCTCGCACCCGGTCCCCGCGTCGCACGGCCGTCCGGACGGCGACGGCGAGGGCGGTCGCGAGGGCGGTCGTCGCCGCCGTGATCGGCGCGGTCCTCCTCCCGATCGGCTCGCCGGCACGGGCTCACGATCCCACCGACCACGGGGCCGACCACGAGGTCGAGACGACCAAGAACGCCCTGGCTCGCGGCGGCGAGGACTCCGTCCACACGCAGGACCCGACCACGCCGGCGCAGGCCCGCGCGAACGCGGCGTACGCCGCCGCCGAACGCCGCACCGCCGACCCGAGGCTGACCACGGTGCGCGCCGTGCAGCAGCGTCGCCACCGCCCGCAGGACCGGTACGCGATGGCGAACGGCTGCTACTCCTTGGCCACCAGCGGCGGGGCCCGGGTGATCGTCGACGGCGACGGGCTCGCCATCCTCGACAACGCCGGCGCGCCGTTCTTCTTCCAGGCCACCGGGCTGGGCCGCTACCTCATCGGTGAGCCCGGTGGCCGGCTGGTCGCCGCCGACGGCGACGCGGTGACGCTGGCCGACGAGCCGAGCCCGGCGGCGGAGTGGACCGCCCGCCGACGGGGCAAGGGCTACACCCTGACCAGTCCGGACGGCTCCCTGCGGGCCCGCGGCCGCACCGTCACCACCGACGACCGCGGCACCGCGTTCCGGTTGCGCCGCGCTCCGGGCTGCACGGCGTACCCGGAGTCCGCGATCGACATCTCCGGGCGCCCGCACGCCGGCATCAGCCCGTTCCAGGAGGTGCGGGGGTACGTCGACGCGCACACCCACGGGATGGCCTTCGAGTTCCTCGGCGGCAAGGCCCACTGCGGCCGGCCCTGGCACGAGTACGGCGCGCCCTACGCGCTGGTCGACTGCGAGGACCACACCTACACCGGCGGCTTCGGCGCAGCCCTGGAGGCGTTCCTGTCCGGGGAGCCGCGGCACGACCCGGTCGGCTGGCCGACCTTCGTCGACTGGCCGGCGCCGGAGTCGCTGACCCACGAGGGCACCTACTACCGCTGGATGGAGCGGGCCTGGCGCGGCGGGCAGCGGCTCTTCGTCAACCTGCTGGTGGAGAACAACAAGCTCTGCGAGGTCTACCCGCTGAAGAAGAACTCCTGCGACGACATGGACTCGGTCCGGTTGCAGGCCCAGCGGATGTATGAGTTCCAGGACTACATCGACGCCCAGTTCGGCGGTCCCGGCAAGGGCTTCTACCGGATCGTGAAGAACCCGTGGCAGGCCCGCCAGGTGATCAACGCCGGCAAGATGGCGGTGATCATGGGGATGGAGACGTCCATCCCGTTCGGCTGCACGATGAAGGCGGACGTGCCGCAGTGCACCCTGCCCGAGATCAGCCGACAGCTCGACGAGCTGGAGAAGCTCGGGGTGCGGCAGCTCGAGCTGGTGAACAAGTTCGACAACGCGCTGTCCGGGGTGGCCGGGGACTCCGGCACCACCGGGATCGCGGTGAACTCCGCGAACTTCCTGGAGACCGCCTCGTTCTGGGACATGGAGCACTGTGAGCCGGCCGACGGGGAGTCGCACGACCGGAACCAGCTCGGCCCCGCGGACATCACCCCCGACGAGCAGGACGCGCTGTTCGGCGCGATCGGGGACCTGCTCGGCCTCGCCGATGCCGTCCCCGTCGCACCACCGGTCTACGGGCCGCCGGACCACTGCAACAGCCGGGGCCTGACCACGCTGGGCGCCGAGACCATCAACGAGATCGTCGACCGGCAGCTCGTCTTCGACCCCGACCACATGAGCGTCAAGGCCCGCAACACCGCGCTCGACCAGGTCGAGGAGCTCGGCTACCCCGGCGTCATCTCCAGCCACTCCTGGGCCACCCCGGACGCCTACCCGCGGATCTACCGGCTGGGCGGCTTCATCACGCCGTACGCCGGTGACTCCACCGGCTTCGTGGAGAAGTGGCGCCGGCACCTGGGCTGGGCCGACGAGCGGTACTACTGGGGCTTCGGGTTCGGCGCCGACATGAACGGGCTCGGCGCGCAGGGCGACCCGCGCGGAGCCGACGTGCCGAACCCGGTCTCCTACCCGTTCACGGGCATCAACGGCATCACCGTGAAGCAGCAGCGCGCCGGGGAGCGGGTCTACGACATCAACGTCGACGGGGTCGCGCAGTACGGCCTCTACCCCGACTGGGTCGAGGACCTGCGGATGGTCGCCGCCGGCGAGGGCGGAGCGATCGTCGAGGACATGACCCGGGGTGCCGAGGCCTACCTGCAGATGTGGGAGCGGGCCCGTGGCATCGCCCCGGACTCCTGTCGCAACCCCGAGCTGCGCCGGTGGGTCGGGCAGGTGCGGTCGCTGCTGCGGCCAGGGATGTCCGCCAAGGCGGTGCAGCGGGCCGTCGGCCAGCCGTGGACCCGCCGCGGGACGACGTACGGCTTCTGCGCGAAGGCCCCCGGGAAGGACCGGGTGCTGATGAAGGTCGACCTCACCCGGGGCGGGAAGGTGACCCGGGTCCGCAGGGCCGGCTGACGACTTGGTTACCCATCGGTAGGATGCTTGTCACGCCGCCGATCCCCTGACGGCGGCCGTGGGGCGGCATAGGCTCGCCCCGCCCGGAGACGCGCCGGGCAGCCGAACGATGAGGAGCGCCACTCCATGCTGCAAGCAGTCGCCATCGCGGTCTCGCTGGCCATCACCGCGGTCGCGGTGGGCCTGGCGGTCGTCGCCATCCGTTCGATGCTCGGCGTCATCCGGATCGGCCAGCCGACCACGGACCGCTCCGACCAGCCGGGCAAGCGGTGGGCGACGATGGCCAAGGAGACCCTCGGCCACACCCGGATGCTCCAGTGGACCTGGATCGGCATCATGCACTGGTTCGTGGCGGCCGGGTTCATCTTCCTGTCCTCGCTGGTCTTCGGCGCCTACCTGCTGATCTTCGACGCCCACCAGGCGTTCCCGATCATCGGCACCTGGGTGCTCTACGAGTGGCCGGTCGAGGTGCTGTCCTGGCTGACCCTGATCGGCATCCTGTACCTCATCGCCGTGCGGCAGAAGAACCACCCGCGCAGCCTCGGCCGCCAGTCCCGCTTCTTCCGCTCGAACTTCTGGCAGGCCTACTTCGTCGAGGCCGTGATCCTCGCCGTGGTCGTGCTCGGCACCGTGCTGCGCACCATCGAGTACGCGATCTTGAACAACGCCGACTACCTGGCCGAGCACCCCGAGGCGGCCGACCACAACGGCCTGCTGCACTTCCCCAGCACCGCCTGGATCGGGTCGCTGTGGAGCGGCCTGTCGCTGTCCACGCTGGAGAACCTCGTCTACGTCCTGGCGATGCTGAAGATCATCGTGTCGATGACCTGGCTGATCGTCATCTCCCGCAACCTGACGATGGGCGTGGCCTGGCACCGGTTCACCGCGTGGTTCAACATCTGGTTCAAGCGCGAGTCCTCCGGCCGTACGGCGCTGGGAGCGGTCAAGCCGCTGACCTCGGCCGGCAAGACGGTCTCCCTCGACGACATCGAGGAGCTCGACGAGGACACCGTCCTCGGAGTCGGCGCCATCGAGGACTTCAGCTGGAAGGGCATCCTCGACTTCACCACCTGCACCGAGTGCGGCCGCTGCCAGTCCCAGTGCCCGGCCTGGAACACCGAGAAGCCGCTGTCGCCGAAGCTGATGATCACCGCGCTGCGCGACCACGCCTACGCCAAGGCGCCGTACCTGCAGGCCGCCGAGGGCGACCGGGCCGCCCTCCTGGAAGGCGACACGGCACTGGCCACCGAGGTGGAGCGGCCGCTGGTCGGCGACACCGGGGACGACTGGTTCTACATGCCCGAGAACGGCTCGGCGGTGATCGACCCCGACGTGCTGTGGTCCTGCACCTCCTGCGGTGCCTGCGTGCAGCAGTGCCCGGTGGACATCGAGCACGTCGACCACATCATCGACATGCGCCGGCACGCGGTGCTCGTCGAGGCGAACTTCCCGGCCGAGCTCAACGGGCTCTTCAAGGGCCTGGAGAACAAGGGCAACCCCTGGAACATGTCCTCCTCGGCCCGGCTGGACTGGACCAAGGGCCTGGACTTCGAGGTCAAGGTCGTCGGCGAGGACATCGAGTCCCTCGACGAGGTCGACTGGCTCTTCTGGGTCGGCTGCGCCGGCGCCTACGAGGACCGGGCCAAGAAGACCACCCGCGCGGTCGCCGAGCTGCTCGACATCGCCGGCGTCAGCTTCGGGGTGCTCGGCAACGGCGAGACCTGCACCGGCGACCCGGCCCGCCGGGCGGGCAACGAGTTCGTCTTCCAGGGGCTGGCCACGCAGAACGCCGAGGTGCTCACCGAGGCGAAGGCGAAGAAGGTCGTCTCGACCTGCGCGCACTGCTTCAACACCCTGAAGAACGAGTACGCCCAGTTCGGCGTCGAGCTCGAGGTCGTCCACCACACCCAGCTGCTCAACCGGCTGGTCCGCGACGGCAAGCTGACCCCGGTCAAGGACGGCGCCGGCGCCCACCAGCGCTCGATCACCTACCACGACCCGTGCTACATCGGCCGACACAACGGCGTCTACACCCCGCCCCGGGAGCTGCTCCAGGTGCTCCCCGGCGCCGAGGTCAAGGAGATGCCGCGCAACTCCGAGAAGTCCTTCTGCTGCGGTGCCGGTGGTGCCCGGATGTGGATGGAGGAGAACATCGGCGAGCGGATCAACGTCAACCGCACCGCCGAGGCGGTGGCTACCGGTGCCGACCAGATCGCGGTCGGCTGCCCGTTCTGCCGGGTGATGCTCTCCGACGGTCTCACCGCGCAGCAGGCCAAGGGCGAGGCTCGCGAGGAGGTCGAGGTCCTCGACGTCGCCCAGATGCTGCTGGCGTCGGTCAAGGGCGAGGTCGCCACCAAGCTCAAGCCCGGGGCCGGGTCCGCCGGTGCGGCCGCTCCCGCGGCCAAGGCCGCTCCTGCCGACAAGGCCGCACCGTCGGAGGAGGTCAAGGCCGAGCCCGAGGCCGGCGACGACACCCAGACCGCGGACCCGGAGAACACCGTCACCGCCACCGAGGACGCGGGCCCCGCCGCGAAGGCGTCCGGCGGCTCCTCGCTGTTCGACACCCCCGATGAGCCTGCCGAGGCCGGTCGGGCAGCCGCAGAGCCGGAGACGGCGAGCGAGGAGAAGTCGGTGCCCGCCGAGGCGAAGGCCGCGAAGCCGGCGTCGTCCGGGGGGTCGCTGTTCGACCTGGGTGGGGAGTCCGCCGCCGAGGACGGGCCCGAGCCGGAGTCCTCGTCGGAGCCGGTGCCGGAGTCCTCGTCGAGCCGGAGCGCACGTCGGGGTCCGCGTCGGGTCCCGAGGACTCGCTCGGCGACGGGGGATCTCTCTTCGACCTGGGTGGCCCCGATGAGGCCGAGTCCGGCAAGCGGGAGGTCGAGGGCCAGGAGAAGGCCCAGACGACGGTGACCCCCGAACCGGAGCCCGAGGCCGAGGCGACGTCGGAGGCCGAGGCCGAGGCGAAGCCGACGCCGGAGCCGAAGTCCGAGCCGAAGTCCGAGCCGGAGCCGGGGCCGGACCTGGGTGCGGGTGGGTCCCTCTTCGACATCAAGGCCGACGAACCGGCGCCCGCCGCCGAGAAGCCCACGGCCACCTCGGAGCCCGCCCCCGAGGCAGAGGCTGCGCCCGAGCCGGAGGAGTCCTCCGGGTCAGCCGCCGCCTCCACCGAGACGGCCGAGCCGAGCGTCGACCTGGGATCCGGCGGATCGCTGTTCGACATCGCCGCCCCCGAGCCGCCGGCCGCCGCGAAGGCCGAGCCCGAGCCGGAGACGGAGGCTGCGACCCCGGCGCCCGAGACCGAGTCGGAGGCCCCCTCCGACGACGAGACCGAGCCGGAGGCCCCCCCGCGAGGACGACGCCCGGCATCACGGGCGGCATCCGCAGCACCCGCCGCGGCATCAACGACCACGACGGCGATGGCAGCGGTGCCGACCACCGACGTGGACGTCGACTCGCTGGGCTCGCTGTTCGACATCGAGGCTCCCGAGCCGGTGCAGGTCGAGCGGGCCGCTGCTGCACCTGCGGAGGAGTCGTCGCCGCTCGAGTCCGACGAGCCCCAGGCCGAGGCGGAAGCCACCGAGCCCGAGTCCGAGCCCGACCCCGAAGCGGCGGCCACCGAGCCGGAGGAGGAGTCCGAGCCTGAGCCCCAGGCCGGTACCACACCGGCGGCTCCGGCTACGACGACGCAGGAGCCCGAGGCAGCACCGAAGCAGGCGGCAACCGAGTCCGGTGAGGAGCTGAGCCCTGGCGCCGCCGTGAGTGCCGCCGCGACCCAGGCGGCGAGCCGCGCGCCTGACGACCCGTCCGAGACCGAGCCGGCCGCCGAGGTCGCCCCGGAGGGTGTGGCCGAGACGCAGCAGGAGCCGGAGCACGAGCCGGCGCCGGCAGGGACCGGGGATGAGGTCAAGGCCGAACCGAACACCGAGGCCACGACCGAGTCGGGCACCGACACGGCCAGTGAGCCGGCACAGACGGCCCCGGCGACGGAGCCGGCACCGGAGGAGAAGTCCAAGCCGGCCGGCTCGGGCGGGGCGCACCAGCCGAAGACGGACGTGGACATCCACGAGGCCGGTTCGCTCTTCGACCTCTGAGGTTCCACCGGGGCGGCCAGCAGTGTGGTGGATCGCTCGTGCCCAGCGCGAGATGCGCCAGTCCGAGCCACCCAGCTGCGCCGAGCCACCCTGCTGTGCCGAGCCGCTGCGTGCCGAGCGACCCCGCTGTGCCGAGCGACCTGCCACCCCGTGACCGCCACGGTCGGCGCGACCGACCGCACGAGCCAGCGGCCCCCGCCTGCTGGGAGGACCGACGTACGGTGACCCCGGAGGCCTGAGGCGATGAGACCAGCAGACCGGGAGCTCGCCGACGAGCGCGACGACACCTGGGCGGACCCGGGTCGTCGACCGTCCCGCCGCCGGGCGGCGGTCCTGGCCGGGCTGATGGGAGCCGGCGTCATCGGGGCCGCGATGCTCGCCTACGACCCGCCCCCGGAACCGCTCCCCTCCCTCTTCGGCCTCGACGCGGCGCAGGCCGAGGACCTGCTCGAAGCTCGCGGGCACACTGTGGAGCTCCGTCCCGCGCGCGCCTGCGAGCCCCGCGGCCTGGCGTTGGGGACGGACCCTCCGGTGGGCACGGTCGCCGCCGAGGGCAGCAGGGTCACGGTCCGGTTCGCCGTTCCCGCCGATGTCTTCTGCATGGCGGCGTACGAGGGGCGGGTCGCCGCGTGGCAGCTCGTCGCCTTCGCCCGCGGCGGCCCGGCCCCGGAGCTCGCCACGGAGGTGCTCGTGGTCCGCGACGGTACCGAGCTCACCCTGTCCGGAAGCGCTCCGCAGGAGCGGAGCGCGTGGGACGACGCATTGGCACCCCTGGTCACCACGGGTGAGGCGTTCGCCCCTACCACCAGCGGCATGGCTCGCCTCTCGGTGGACACACGGGTGTCCGCCGACGACTCGTGCGCACCCACGACGCCGGCCCGACTCTCCGGGCGATCACCGCTACGGATCCGGATCGAGAGCACGGTGCGACGGCCCGCCGACACCTGCCCGCTGGTCGTCGACCTCTACCGGGACGCCGCCGACCGGCTCGACGCCGTGGTCGTCGCCTCCGCGGAGTGACCCCCGCGCCGACCCGCCCGGCCACGCGGCGCGGGGAGGCTCAGATCGGGGTGCGGTGGAACTTCTGGAACGACCGCGACGGGGTCGGTCCGCGCTGTCCCTGGTAGCGCGAGCCGTACTTCTCCGAGCCGTAGGGGTGCTCCGACGGCGAGGTGAGCCGGAAGAAGCAGAACTGCCCGATCTTCATGCCTGGGTACAGCTTGATCGGCAGCGTGGCCACGTTCGCCAGCTCCAGCGTCACGTGCCCGGAGAATCCGGGGTCGACGAAACCGGCGGTCGCGTGGGTGAGCAGCCCCAGCCGGCCCAGCGACGACTTCCCCTCCACGCGGGCGGCCACGTCGTCGGGCAGCGAGATCACCTCGTACGTCGAGCCCAGGACGAACTCGCCCGGGTGCAGGATGAACGGCTCGTCACCGTGCGGCTCGACCATCCGGGTCAGGTCCGACTGGTCCGCGGCGGGGTCGATGTGCGGGTACCGGTGGTTCTCGAAGACCCGGAAGAACCTGTCCAGGCGCACGTCGATCGACGACGGCTGCAGCATCTCCGGGTCCCACGGCTCCAGCGCGACCCGCCCAGCGTCGATCTCGGCCAGGATGTCGCGGTCGCTGAGCAGCACGACCGCACCCTACCCAGCCTGGGGGATCCGCCGGCGTGGCCCCTGTCGGGGACCGCCCGCAGATGGATTAGCATGTGCGCGACCGGTCAGCCGGTCCTGCGGATGTAGCTCAGCTGGTAGAGCGCGACCTTCCCAAGGTCGATGTCGCGAGTTCGAATCTCGTCATCCGCTCGATGAGCGAAGCCGCCCCGACCGACTCCTTCCAGGGGTTCCCGACCGCCGCCCTCGACTTCTACGACGACCTCGAGGTCGACAACACCCGGTCGTTCTGGGACAAGCACCGCGGCGTCTACGAGGAGGCCGTCAAGGCCCCGATGACCGCGCTGTGCGCGGCGCTGGCCCCCGAGTTCGGCGAGGCCAAGATCTTCCGGCCCTACCGCGACGTCCGGTTCGCCAAGGACAAGACGCCGTTCAAGACCCACCAGGGTGCGTTCGTCCGGGCCGGCGACGCCACCGGGTGGTACGTCGAGATCTCGCCGCGCGGGGTCCGCACCGGCGCCGGCTTCTACGACGCCTCCCCGCCCCGGTTGGCCGCGGTCCGCGCCGCGATCGACCACGACACCTACGGCGCCGAGCTGGAGCGCATCGTCGCCGACGCTGGGGCCGCCGGCTTCGAGAAGGGCGGCGACCGGGTGAAGACCTCGCCGCGCGGGTACGCCGCCGACCACCCGCGGATCGAGCTGCTGCGGCACAAGTCCCTGCTGCTCGCCCACCCGATCGGCTTCGGCCCGGTGATCAACAGCCCCGAGCTGCTCGACGTGGTCCGCGACGACTGGCGCACGTTGCGGCCCTTCGTGGAGTGGGTCGTCCGGCACGGCGTCGACTGAGACGTCCGCTGGACGTCGCGGTCCGGCCACCTGGCGTTCAACCCCGGGCCGCACGCCCCGGCCACGGTGGGGACATGGCCACCCGCAGAGCGTTCCTCCTGGTCGGGCTCCCCGACAGTGGCAGCGCCGTCATCCCCGCCGCGATCGCCACCCACGCCACCGCGCTGGCCGAGCGCGGCCTGCGCCAGCCGGCCGCCAGCGAGGACGAGATGTTCCGGGCGGTGGTCGAGATCCGTCGCGACCACCGCGCCTTCGGGCTGCGGCGCAAGGACGTCGAGGGTGTCTGGAGTGCGATCTGCCGCCGTACCCAGCGGGAGAAGGGCGACGTCCTCGTCGGGCACGACCTGCTCGCCGGCGCCGGGCCCGACGAGATCGCGCTGCTCCTCGACGCACTGCCCGGCTTCGCGGTGCACGTGATCGTCGTCGCCGGGCAGCCGGACCCCCGGGTCTGCCTGTTCCCCGACGAGCACGACCTCGGCGGCGTGCTCGACCGCTGGTCGAGTGCCGTCCGTACGCCTGAGCGGCTGCACGTCGTCGTCGCCGACCCGGCCGACCCGCAGGTGGCCTGGCGTGCCGTCGGTCGGATCCTCGGCCTCGACGCGGACCTGTTCCCGCTCGACGGCGTCGGTACGCCGACCCCGCACCTGGACGTCGCCACGCTGCGGCTGCTCGTCTCGGCCGCCGGCCAGCTGGCCGGGCCGGCGGAGCTGGCCGATCGGGTCACCGCCTGGTCCAAGCAGGTGGCCGAGGCCGGCTACGACCTGCACGGCGACCTGACCTCGTTGAGGCCCACGGAGCCGACCGGGACCGGCAGCGCGACCCCCGCGCAGGTGGCCTCGCTGAGCACCGTGCTGGCCGAGACCCTGACGGAGCTGACCCGGCTCCGCGAGCACACGCAGGATCTCGAGGCCCGCAACGCCAGGCTGGCGCGCAAGCGGCGCAAGCTGAAGCGGCGGTTGGCCGACGTGATCCACGCCTGACCTGGGCCCGGCGGCGGGCCCGGCGGCGGGCCCGGCAGCTGGTCAGTGCGGCTGCCAGGCGTCCTCGTCGCCGGTCCGGGACGTGACCGCCTCGGGCAGCTCTCCCCCGGCCAGCTGGGCCAGGTCGACCTGCTCGAAGACATCGCGCAACGAGCTGCGGGCGGCGATCCAGACGTGCTGGAGGACCTCGGCGCTGGCGTTGTAGCTGACCGACTCCGGCCGCAGCCCGTAGACGGAGACCAGCGGACCGTCGACGGCCCGGATCACGTCTGCCACCGTCACCTCGGCCGGCGGACGGGCCATCCGCCACCCGCCCGACTGACCGCGCTGGCTGATCACGACCCCGGCCTTGCGCAGGTCGGCGAGGATCGCCTGCAGGAACCCGTGCGGGATGTCCTGGAGGTTGCCGAGCTCCTCGGCGCTCACCGCCAGCCCGTCGGACCGCGCGGCGATCTCGATCAACGCCCGCAGCGCGTAGTCGGACCGGGCGGAGACTCGCATGGCGCCAGTCTGCCGCACGGTCCGACCGCGGGCCGGGACCGGTGAGCTCAGGAGGCGGCGTACGCGAGCTCCAGCTGCTCCAGCTCGCGGGAGCGGCGCTCGGCCTTGACCGCCCAGGCGATGCCGGTGACCCACAGCACTGCCAGCACCGAGGCCAGGGCGGCGATGCCGAGCCCCGGTACGCCGAAGGCCTCGGCGATGGTCTTGGAGTTGGTGAGGATGATCAGCCCACCTGCGGCCACCCCCAGCACCCGGGCGGCCAGGATGCGCACCAGGTAGGCGGCGATCGGCGCCGCGACCACGCCACCGGCGAGCAGGGCCAGCGCGTAGCCCCACGGGACACCCGCCGAGCCCAGCGCCAGGATGAAGCCGAGCGAGCCGCCGACGGCGACCACGAACTCCGAGGTGTCGATCGACCCGACCACCTTGCGGGGCTCCAGGCGACCCGAGGAGAGCAGCGTCGTGGTGCCGACCGGACCCCAGCCACCACCCCCGATGGCGTCGAGCGCGCCTCCGACCAGCCCCATCGGCGCCAGCATCCGCGCCGACGGCCGGGCCTTGAACGTGGGACGACGACCGCCGAGCACCAGGAAGCGCCAGATCACGTAGCCGCCGAGGCACAGCAGGATGCCGGCCACCCACGGCTTGGCGGCGGCGCCGTCGAGGTTGGCCAGGAAGGTGGCGCCCGCGAAGGCGCCGACGAAGCCGGGCACCGCCAGGATCGACACGGTCCGCCAGTCGACGTTGCCGAGCTTGTGGTGCGAGGCGCCGGAGACCAGGGAGGTGCCGATCTCGGAGAAGTGGACGGCCGCCGACGCGGCCGCCGGAGCCACGCCGACGGCCAGCAGCAGGGTGGAGGAGGTGACGCCGTAGGCCATCCCCAGCGAGCCGTCGATGAGCTGGGCCAGCAGGCCGACGAATCCGAGCACGAGCAACTTGCGCATGAGAGTCCTTGAGCGACGGAGGAGAGGTGCCGCGCACCCCATCAAAGTCGAGTGCGTGGCCTATGTCGAGTGAATTAATGCATTTACTTGCTCAACCTCGCAACTCGACGCTCCGTGACAGCTAGCTGGTCCGAACCGCTTGTTGCCATTACTCGTGGGTAGTAACATGAAGTTACTGACCAGTACTACCGTTCCTACGGGGACTTCCACGACGAGCACGTCACGAGAAGGTGGGGCAGTGAGCCACTACAAGAGCAACATCCGCGACATCGAGTTCAACCTGTTCGAGGTCCTGGGCCGTGACGAGGTGCTCGGCACCGGACCGTTCGCGGACGTCGACGGCGAGACCGCGCGCTCGATCCTTGCCGAGGTCGACCGGCTCTCCCGCGAGGAGCTCGCCGCGTCGTACGAGGACTCCGACCGCAACCCGCCGGTCTTCGACCCGGCGACCCACGAGGCCCCCGTTCCCGAGTCGTTCCGGAAGAGCTACCAGGCCTGGATGGACGCCGAGTACTGGCGCCTGCAGATCCCCGAGTCCATCGGCGGCACCCCCGCCCCCTCCAGCCTGGTCTGGGCGTTGGGCGAGCTGGTGCTCGGCTCCAACGCGCCGGTGTGGATGTACGCCGCCGGCCCCGCGTTCGCGGGCGTCGTGGACCGCAACGGCAACGAACGCGACAAGCGGATCGCCCAGATCATGGTCGAGCGCCAGTGGGGCTGCACGATGGTGCTGACCGAGCCGGACGCCGGCTCCGACGTCGGCGCCGGCCGCGCCAAGGCCTCCCTGAACGACGACGGCTCGTGGAACATCGAGGGCGTCAAGCGGTTCATCACCTCGGCCGAGCACGACATGAGCGAGAACATCATGCACCTGGTGCTCGCTCGTCCGGTGGGCGTCGAGGGCGCGGGCGGCGCGGGCACCAAGGGGCTCAGCCTCTTCCTGGTCCCGAAGATCCACTTCGACCACGAGAGCGGTGAGCTGACCGGCGAGCGCAACGGCGTCTACGTCACCAACGTCGAGCACAAGATGGGCATCAAGGTCTCCAACACCTGCGAGGTCACCTTCGGTGACTCCTCGGTCGGTGGCGGCGAGCCCGCGAAGGGTTGGCTGCTCGGCGAGGTGCACGACGGCATCGCGCAGATGTTCCAGGTGATCGAGAACGCCCGGATGATGGTCGGCACCAAGGCCATCGCCACCCTCTCGACCGGCTACCTCAACGCGCTCGACTACGCCAAGTCCCGCGTCCAGGGCGCCGACCTCACCGAGGCCGCCGACAAGACCGCGCCGCGGGTGACGATCACCCACCACCCCGACGTACGCCGCTCGCTGATGGTGCAGAAGTCCTTCGCCGAGGCGATGCGGGCACTGGTCCTCTACACCGCCAGCTGGCAGGACCAGGTGATGATCGCCGAGCACCACGACGAGCGCGACGAGCTCGCCATCGCGGTCAACGACCTGCTGCTGCCGATCGTCAAGGGGTACGGCTCGGAGCGTTCCTGGGTGCTGCTCGGCACCGAGTCGCTGCAGACCTTCGGTGGCTCCGGGTTCCTCCAGGAGTACCCGGTCGAGCAGTACGTCCGGGACGCCAAGATCGACACCCTCTACGAGGGCACCACCGCGATCCAGGGCCAGGACTTCTTCTTCCGCAAGATCGTCAAGGACCAGGGTCGGGCGCTGGGCCACCTGGCGAAGGAGATCGAGTCGTTCCTGGCCAGCGAGGCCGGCAACGGGCGGCTCAAGGTGGAGCGCGAGCTGCTCGCCCAGGCCCTCGAGGACGCCAACGCCATCGTCGGCCACATGATCAACGACCTGATGTCGGCCGACGCGTCGGCGGAGAACGGTGACCTGCGCAACATCTACAAGGTCGGGCTGAACACCACCCGGCTGCTGATGGCGCTGGGCGACGTGGTCTGCGGCTGGCTGCTGATGCGGCAGGCCGAGGTCGCGCTGGCCAAGCTCAGCGGCGACCCGGGCAAGGACAAGGCCTTCTACGAGGGCAAGGTCGCCGCGGCGCAGTTCTTCGTCCGCACCAACCTGCCGCGGATCTCCGCGGAGCGGGCGATCGCCGAGGCCACCGACCTGTCGGTGATGGACCTCGACGAGGCCGCGTTCTGATCTGTTCTGGTTCTGATCTGTGCTGATCCACCAGCACCATGCACGACGACCCGCCCGGCTGAGCCGGGCGGGTCGTCGCGTTGCAGCGGGGTGCCGCGCGTCAGCAGGTCACGGTCAGTAGACGCTGACCCCGTACGCGCCGAGCACCTCGGTGACCGGCTGGAAGTACGTCGTGCCGCCGAACGTGCAGTTCCCGCTGCCCCCCGAGGTGAGCCCGAGCGCGGTGCTGCCGGCGAACAGCGACCCACCGCTGTCACCGCCCTCGGCGCAGACGTTGGTGCGGATCAGCCCACTGACCTGGCCCTCGGGGTAGTTCACGGTCGCGTTCAACGCCTGCACGGTGCCGCTGTGCACGCCGGTGGTGCTGCCACTACGGGTGACGGACTGACCGACGTAGGCGTTGCCGGCGGTGGTGATGTCCCGGTAGTAGCCGTTGTAGAGGTAGACGTAGCCGTACCCGGGGCTGGTCGTGTACCGGACGATCCCGTAGTCGTTGCCCGGGAAGCTGGTGCCGACCCGGTCGCCGAGCTTCGAGGTCTGGGTGGAGTTGGCGTACCAGGGCACCGACAGGTTGGTGCAGTGGCCGGCGGTCAGGAAGTAGTAGGTGCTGCCGCTGCGCACGTTGAAGCCGAGCGAGCAGCGGGACCCGCCACCGTAGATCGCCTCACCGCCGGCGACCCGCGTCGCGAGCTCGCCGGTGGTGCGCTCGACCCGGACCCGGTCGCCGTACGGCGTGGTGAGTCGGTTGATCCGGGCGGCCACAGCGGGCGAGACGGTGGAGTCGAGGGTGACCACCACCTGGTTGGCCTCGGGGTCGACAGCCCAGGCGGTGCCCGGGGCCGAGACGCGCGCGGCCAGCCGGCGGGTCACCTGGGCGAGCTCGGCGTCGCTGTGGTCGACCACCCGCGCGACCACGGTGGCAGCCGTGCCCTTCCGGGTGGCGACCTGCTTCGCCGCGGACCGGCTGGTCACGTTGACGACCATCCGCTGGCGGTCCTCGTCGTACCAGACACCGGCGGCCCGGGCGCCGAGCCGGTCGGCGACAGCGGCCGCCCGGTCGGCCGTGCGGACGCCCTGGTCGGCGCGCGCGACCGAGGCGTCGCGAGCCGTCTGGGCGGGTTTCGGCTGCGGCGGTTCGGCGGAGGTTGCCGCCGGGGCCAGGCCGAGAGCCAGGAGGGAGCCGAGAGCCGCGGTGGCGGCGAGAGCGGCTGACCTGGGGACAGAACGTGTGGACACGTGGATCTCCCTTCGATGAGCGCACCCGATGCACGCCCATCCGTCGTCCGGGACCGCGCGAGCACTCCCCCATGGAGCACGAGTCAGCAACGTGTCTGTCGAGTGGTCGGTCGAACGCCGTACCGTCATTGCTACCGCCAGGACGGCCCGAAGAACAAGACTTGTCTTTACTCGGGGACAGGCGTAGAAGATCCTCCCGGACCAGACCTCATCATGGACCGGTGACTATTGACCCTACGAGCCTGCTGACCGGCCTGGTGACCGGCCTGGCGCTGATCGTGGCGATCGGGGCGCAGAACGCCTACGTGCTCGGCCGCGGGCTGACCCGCGAGCACGTCGGGCCGGTGGTGGCGGTCTGCGCGATCTCCGACCTGCTGCTCATCGTCGCCGGGGTGGCCGGCGTCGGCACCCTGATCGCCCAGGCAGGGTGGGTGCTGGAGGTGGTGCGCTGGCTCGGCGTCGCCTTCCTGGTCTGGTACGGCGTCAGCTCGCTGCGCCAGGCCGCCCGGGCCTCGTCGCTGGGGGTCGGGTCCCGCGCGCCGCTGTCCCGGCGTACCGCCGTGCTGCGGGCGTTGGCGCTCACCTGGCTGAACCCGCACGTCTACCTGGACACGGTGCTGGTGCTCGGCACGGTCGCCAACCGGGAGGGCGATCCGGGCCGCTGGTGGTTCGCGGTCGGTGCCGGCGCGGCCAGCATCCTGTGGTTCACCGGGCTCGGGTACGGCGCCCGGCTGGGTCACGGCCTGCTGACCAGTCCGCGGGCGTGGCAGGTGCTCGACGTGCTGATCGGGTTGACGATGCTGGCGATCGCGCTGCGTCTCGCCACCGGCTGAGGAGGCCGTCGGCCACGGCCGTCACCGGCGCAGGATCTCCCGGAACGGCGTGCTCGACCAGCCCTCCGCGGACCGCGGCGGCGCCGGCGGCAGGTTGCGGCCGCCGTACCGCGCCCGGCCGTCGGCGCGGGAGTAGGTCAACCAGGTCTGGGTGCCCTGCTGGCCGACGCCGGGACGGTCGTAGTCGCAGACACCACGGGGGAAGACGGCCTGGAGCCGGGCCCACTCGTCGTCGGTCATCGGCAGCGGCCCGACGTCGTCGCGGCCGCGGTCCAGTGGTCGGAGCCGGCAGGAGAGCCGGTCGTTGAAGACCGTGTCGCCGGCCACCTCCCGCGGCGTGGACAGCCGGAGCTGGAGCGACTCCGGGAGCACGCAGTCCACCTCGTCGTCCTTGCCGGGCACCTCCAGGACGCCGGGCACGTTGGAGCACCGGTCGGTGAGGTCGGCGGGCTTGCGCTGCACGATCTTGCGGGCCAGCGGCGTCGCGCTGCGATCCCGCTCGACCGCGCGCAGCCACCGGTCCATCTCCAGCAGGGCCTCGTTCGCCCAGCGCGGGTCACCGATCAGCGGGGTGACGCCGAACCACATCACCCGGTTGTCGGTGTGGCCCTGGTCGCGCTCGAGCCGCTCCTCGGTCCAGAACGCGTGCGCGTAGTCGTGGGCGATCCCGGGGTCGGGGCCGCCGAAGTTGAGCATCGCCACCTCGTCGAGGTTGTCGGCCTCGTTGAGCAGGCCGGTGCGGTAGGCGCGGGCGACCGACGCGGGGTCGCCGGCGGTCCGTGCCTCGATGTGGCGGGAGTCGACGTCCAACCCGCCGACCGCCTCGTTGAGGTCGAGGAACTGGGCGGTGGTGATCTGGCCGTCCTGCCACGCCCGCTTGCCGTACTGGATGCCGGTGTTGGCGAACGGGACACCACCGAAGCCGCGGCCGACTGCCTTCTCCTCCACCCCCCACACCGACCGCGGACGCGGGCCGAGCTGGTTGATCATCGTGTCCAGCACCGAGCAGCGGACCCCGCCGGGGTTGGTGTCGTCGTCGTACCGGGTGCGCGGGTCGCCGGCGACGGGGTCGACGGTCCCGGAGCAGGGGTGCTCGGGGTTGAGCGCGGCCTTGAACAGTCCCTCGTCGGCGGCAACGGCGTTGACGTGGCTGAGGTGCCCCTCGACCGCAGCGAACTGGGTGGGCGACCAGACCACGCCGTCGCCCCAGCGGCTCGGGTCCTCGAAGTAGAGCCGCAGCAGGTGGTAGTCGGCGAACTGGGCGCCGGCCGAGAGGGTGTCGGGGTAGGAGCACGTGGTGACCAGACCCTGGTAGATGCCGGGGTAGGCGTTGGCCACCGTGTGCTGGGCGATGGAGCCGCCCGAGCAGCCGGTCCCGATCGTGTAGCGGATGGTGCCGTACCGCTCGACGAACCGCTCCTTGGCCATCATCAGCGACTCGGCGTTCATCGCGACGCTGCAGTTGTGCCCGGTGTTCGCCAGGGCGGTGGAGATCACCGCGAAGCCGCGGCCCAGCGCGGTCTCGTAGCTGGGGGTCACGCCCGGGGTCTCCTCGGGCAGCGTGCCGGAGTAGTCGGCCAGCCGAGGATCGCCCGGGGTGTACGACGCCCCGCAGTTGCCGCCGTGCGGGATGAGGATCTTGTGGTTGAACTGGCGCTGCGGCTTCCACGGCCGCCACGGCTTGCCGGGCTGGAAGAGGGTGAGGATCGCGTACCGGTCCCGGTCCTGGTAGCCGTCCTCGCGCCGGACGATGAACGGGACCGTCACGCCCTGGTCGGTGGTCGTGGACGCGACGTCGTCGGGCGGCGAGTCGGGGTCGTAGGGCTGGAGGCCGGGCTTGGTGGGGTTGGTCGACTTGTAGAGCAGCGAGTACGCCGCCGGCTGGTTGCACTGCGCGTCCCGAGCGCCCTGCTGGCAGCGGTAGTGGTCGGCCTGGGGGCCCGAGAAGACCGGTCCGCCGTTGGGGTGGTTGGTGATCACCAGTCGCCCGGTGCGACCGCCCGGCGTCTGGGCGGTGAGCACGTTGCGACCCACCTCGAGCCCGGTGAGCCGGCCCTCGTACCTGCCGGAGGCGCGACGGGCGAACCGACCGGTGACGTCGCGGCCGTTGAGCCGCACTCGCACCGCCTCCGTGCTGGCCCCGCCGAGCTGGCCGAGCGCGACCCTGGCGTCACCACCCGAGACGAGGTCGGGACGGCCGGAGAGCACCCGCAGGGTGATCCGACCGGCTCGCTCCGAGCGGTCGAGGTCAGCGGCCGAGACCGGCGCCGACCCTGCGGGGGCGGGTGCCAGCGGAGCTACCGCGAGCAGTGCTGCGGGCAACGCGGCAGCCGCCAGTGACGCGACCAGGCGAGCTTGTGCGCGGGCGAATGAGCGAGGCGTACGGCGGTGCAACATGAGTCCTCCCGGGTCGAGGGACCAACGACGGGCCCCGTCCCGCGTCACGCTCTGCTCGTGGGCCGGGGTCGGGGTTGTCGTTTGCGGAAGCGGAAGAGCCAGCCGGGGAGTTGTTCGGTTTCGTAGTCGGGGTCGTGGGCTCGGTGGTGGTGCCAGGAGCAGAGCAGGACGCCGTCGTCGAGGTCGGTGTTGCCGCCTTTTGACCAGGGGGTGAGGTGGTGGGCTTCGCACCAGTCGGCGGGGATGGTGCAGCCCTCGGCACGGCAGTGTCGGTCGCGGACGGCCATGGCGATGCGTTGGGCGTAGGTGAAGCCGCGGGCGTGGCGGCCCAGGTGCAGGATGTGGCGTTTCCCGGCGAGGACCATGGGCATCAGGTGGGCGGTGCACGCCAGTCGGAGGGCCTCGCCGGCGGAGAGCTTGTCGCCGGTGGTGAGCTCGGCGGCACCGACGCGATCGAGGAGGGTCTGCTCGTCGATCATCACCAGCACCGTGGTCGGGGATCCGCCGTGCTGGGGGAGCTTGTCGGTCGGGATGGCTTCGAGCATGGTGCAGAACGCGTGGCCCAGCAGGACGGGGTAGGGGATCCGTTCTCCGGTGGCGGGGTCGGTGTGCTCGGCGGTGGGGTCGAGGTGTCCGCGGCGGGGGGCGGCGTAGGCCTCGAGGTAGGTGCGCAGCCGGTGCGGCGGAGACGTCGGCGAGGCGGATCGCGATGTCGGTGGTGCCGTCGCCACGGGCGCGCATGGTGAGCCGGGTGGTCTGCCGGGCGCGGCGTTCTTCGGCTTCGAGCTGGCGTTGTTCCTCGGCGTCGGCGACGTCGGGGGCGATGACCTCCAGCACCCGGCGGCCCAGGACGCGCAGCTGCTCGGCGTCGAAGTGGGCGGCCTGCTCGATCAGGTGCAGCTCGGCCTTCTCCCGCACCCCCGGGTCGAGATCGGCGGGCAGGGCGTCCAGGGCACGCACGATCACCCGGGCCTGCTCGATCGAGACGGTGCCCGCGAGCACCGCTGCCTGCACCTGCCGATAGCGGGTCTCCAGGGCCTCGGCCAGACGGCCGTCCGCAGCAGCCGCGGCACGGGTGCCGTGAGTGTGGTGCCCCAGCCAGGCCGCGGCGGAGCGGGCACCGGCCTCGTCGGCGACATCACCGGCGGTGCCCAGCAGCCTGAGCAGCAGGCCCCTGGCGCGCTCGATGCTGGAGGCCAGAGCCGGCATCACGGCGGTCTTGTCCTCCGTCGACATGAACACCGGGTCGACGTTGGCGACCTCGTCCAGCGCAGCCTCGATGACCCGGACGCAGGCCACCAGCGGGTGCTCGCCGCCATCGCCTGGGCCGTGATCGAGGTCTGTTGCCATGTGACCAGGCTAGAGGCGACCACCGACACTTACCAGATACCAGTTCGAATCTGTGCACAACCGCGGTCCACGTGTCGATCTGGTGCTCGACCTGTCCGCGTGGGCGCTCCCGGAGGATCGGACGGGGACGTCCTTCCGGGACGGCCCGCGGCGGAAGCGGGACGACCTCCTAGAGCGGTCGGGTGCCCTCGGGAGGAGCGGAACCGATGTCGGTCCAGATCTCGGTGATCTCGCCGATCAGGTCGTCGCGCATGGTGAGGAAGCTCGCCACGGCGAAGTGCTGGAGCTGCCCGTCGGACATCCCGGTGACGTGCGCGCGACCGACGGCTCGGTGGTCGCAGGCCACGGACTCCTCCAGGATGAACCGCTGAAAGCCGGGGTACTCCGCGTTGAGCCGGACCCAGCGGTCGCGGTCGAACCGCTCGCCGGTGTGGACCAGGTGGCAGCTGAACTCCTGGTGCAGCAGCGTGGGTAGCTCCTCCCAGTGGTGGCGGTCGATGACCTCGGCCAGCTGGTGCAGCAGATCGGCGGCGTCCATGCGTCCATGGTGCCCCGGAGGTTGAGGAGGTCGCCCGCGGCCCCGGAGGTTGAGGAGGTCGCCCGCGGCCCCGGAGGTTGAGGAGGTCGCGCAGCGACCGTCTCGAAACCCCCGGAGGTTGAGCGAGGTCGCCGCGCGGCCCCGGAGGTTGAGGAGGTCGCCCGCGGCCCCGGAGGTTGAGGAGGTCGCGCAGCGACCGTCTCGAAACCCCCGGAGGTTGAGCAGGTCGCCCGCGGCCCCGGAGGTTGAGGAGGTCGCGCAGCGACCGTCTCGAAACCCCCGGAGGTTGAGGAGGTCGCCCGCGGCCCCGGAGGTTGAGGAGGTCGCGCAGCGACCGTCTCGAAACCCCCGGAGGTTGAGGAGGTCGCCCGCGGCCCCGGAGGTTGAGGAGGTCGCGCAGCGACCGTCTCGAAACCCCCGGAGGTTGGGGAGGTCGCGCAGCGACCGCCTCGACGCCCACCCGTCAGCGGCATGATGAAAGCCGTGACCATCGACGCGTCGAACCAGAGAGCAGCCGCCCTGCTCGCCTTGCACAGCGGTCCCGGATTCGTGCTGCCCAACGCCTGGGATGCCGGCTCCGCCCGCATCCTGGAACAGGTCGGCTTCCCGGCCATCGCCACCACCAGTGCCGGCATCGCCTGGTCTCTCGGCGTGCCCGATGGCGGCGCGTTGGACCGCGAGACGATGCTCGAGTGCGTACGCCGCATCGTGACCGCCGTGAGTGTGCCCGTGACCGCGGACCTCGAGGCCGGGTACGGCGGCACCGCGGAGGAGGTCGGCGAGACGGTGGCTCGGGCCGCGGCGCTCGGTGTGGTGGGCGCCAACATCGAGGATGCCGAACGAGAGGGGCTGTTCGGCATCGACCAGGCGGTCGACCGCATCAGGGCCGCCCGAGCCGCGGCGCCGAGCAGCACGTTCGTGCTCAACGCCCGCACGGACACCTACTTCGCCGGCGTCGACGGGGACGTCTTCGCCCAGACCGTCGAACGGGCGGTGCGATACGTCGATGCCGGCGCCGACTGCGTCTTCGTGCCCGGCGTCGTCGAGAAGGACACGATCCGACGGCTCGCCGACGCCATCCCGGGCCCGCTCAACGTCGTGGCAGGGCTGGCGAACACCATCGACGCACCCACGCTCTTCTCGCTCGGCGTCAAGCGGATCAGCCTGGGCGGCAGCTTGGCCCGGGCCGCGCTGAGCATGCTGGAGCGTGCCGGCCGAGAGCTCCTCGACTCTGGAACGCTCGGCTTCCTCGACGGGGCGATCGGGTACGCCGACCTGCAGCAACGCTTCGGCAGCGACTGAGCGAGCTGACGCCGGGGAGTGGACCCGTGGCACTGATCAGCGGATCACTCCCGAGCCGACGCCGCGGCCCGCGCTGATGGCGGCCGGCGACCCGCATACTGGCCACGTGGCAGGACGTCGATGGGTCGTCATCTCCGCGGTCGCGGCCCTCGTCGTCACTGGCGGATTGCTCGCGGGGTTCGCCCTGCGAGGCGGTGGTGGCGAGGCTCCCAACGGCGCTGGCTTCACGTATCTGGACACCTTCTACTGGATGTCCGGTGCAGAGATCCGTCCCGACCGGTTAGGTCCGGTGCTGGACCGGGACATACCGATCATGGACACCAGCACCGACGTGCGTGAGGTCCTCGGCATCGACCCCGCGACAGCAGTGGCCGCCAAGCTTCACGACATCGGAGGGACCGCCGCGCAGAACGGTGCGGCGTGGCTCCTGATGAGCCCCGATCCCGAGGTGGCGGCTGATCCTTGGTCCCACGTCGGGGTGTCAGACGCCCTCATTGTTCCGCGGTGACGACGTGGGACGCCGCCAGTCCGCGGGGCCAGCCGTCGACCAGGCGACGGTGTGAGGTGCCGGTCGGCACCTGATTCTCGCGAAGACCGCGTCTGTTCACCACGGGTGGCGACGCAGCAAGGACCGCTGCGCGGCGGGTAGCGCGCACAGCCGAGTCGTCACGAAGGCGCGTCGAGGTCGTAGTGCCGCCAGATCGCCTGCGCGACGCAGCCTGGGCGTTCGGAGCCCTCGATCTCGACGAGCAGGTCGAGGGTGAGCTGCTCGCCACCCTCGATCCGACAGGTGTCCACCACGGTGCCGTGCATCCGGACCCGCGCGCCGACGGGCACGAAGGTGGGGAACCGAACCCGGTTGTAGCCGTAGGACATGCACTCCCCGCGGGCGAACAACAAGAGCCCTTCGCGCAGGTGCGGAATGAGGCCCAACGTCAGGTGGGCGTGGGCGATCGGGCCTCGGAATGGACCTCGGGCCGCGAGCTCGGGGTCGTTATGAGCCCAGTGCCAGTCAAGAACTGACCGTCCGAACGCGTCGACAATGCCTTGGGAGACCTCCAGCCAGGCCGACGGTCCCAGTATCCGTCCGGTCAGGCCCAGGATCTCTCGGGCGTCGCGAACCATGATCGGTCTCACCGGGTCGCACATGGCTGCTCCTCCATGGTGACTCCTTCTCGCCGTGACCGAACGGCACGTTCGTTGGCCCTTCGGCCACGGACCTGACAACGAGCGGGAGCACGACTGCGTGGCCGGCCGGTCATCGTCACTGCCCAGGTAAGGCGGTCACGGTAGCGGTTGTCGCCCATCTCATCGGGTGTCGCCGGGCTGTCGACCGAGGCCCGCGGCGCGAGCCCGAACGATCGCTTGAGCGCGGTCCGCGACTTGCAGCTTGCTGAAGACGCTCGAGACGTGGTTGCGGATTGTCTTCGGACTGAGGTGAAGCCGTTTCGCCATGTCAGGGTTGTTGATGCCGGCTGCGATGAGGTCAAGCACCTCGCGTTCCCTGTCGGTGAGCTCGGGGAAGAGCTGTTGGTCGTATGCCGACAGTGGCCTGGTGAGGAACGACAGGATCCGTCGCGCGACGGTGGGGCCGAAGATCGCCTCTCCCCGGCCGACCGCTGTGATGGCAGCAATGATCTCGTCGGTCTCCGAGCCTTTCACCAGATACCCGAGCGCACCGGCCCGCATGGCATCGAAGACAGAGTCGTCGTCCTCGAACATGGTGAGAACCAGCACACCGGTGCCCGGGTGTGCGGCAAGAATGCCCCGCGTGGCTTCGACGCCGTTCTTGCCTGGCATCTGCAGGTCCATCACCACGACGTCCGGTGCCAACTCGGCGCACAGCGCGATCGCCTGCTCACCGTCCGCTGCCTCGGCCACGACCTCGGCGCCGCCGAGGGAGGTCAACAGGGCGCGCATTCCTTTGCGGAAGACAGGATGGTCGTCCGCCAGGAGCACGCGAAGAGGCGAGGTCATCGGATGGCCAGCGGCAGGCATGCGCGGACACGTGTCCCACCGTCGCCGGCTCGGTCAACGGTGCACTGGCCACCCAGCTCGTTGGCTCGCTGGGCCATCGACGACAGTCCGACCCCTTGGCCCCGCCTGCTGCCGATCCCGATCCCGTCGTCACGCACCTCCAGCCGCAGGACGTCGGCGGCCTGGAGACGGATCACGCAGGTGCGCGCGCGTGCGTGCCGAGCCACGTTGGTCACCGCCTCGGTGGCGATGCGGTACGCCGCGACCTCGACAGCAGGAGGGAGCTCGGGCAGGGGATCCGGCGACCAGACGGCTACCACCAACCTGTCGTCACGGCTTGAGAGGCGGTCGGCGAAAGTCGTCAGGGCCGCCAGCAGGCCGAGCTCATGAAGGATCGGGGGGCGCAGGTCATCAACGATGCGGCGAACCTCGGTGACGCAGCTGAGGGTTTCGTCCCTCAAGTCGCGCAGGAGATCGTCAGTGGGCGGGTCGCCCGTGCCGACGATGTTGCGTGCAGCGTCCAGGCCCAGCGCGATCCCGGCAAGCGCCGGGCCCAACCCGTCGTGCAGGTCCCGCCGAAGACGTTTGCGCTCCTCCTCACGGGCGACTACCAGCCGTTCGTGAGAACGTCTCAGTGCGCGATCCAGCAGCACCGCGTGCGCGGCCATGCTCACGTGGCGGGCGAGGTCGTCGAGCAGGCGCAGCTCGTCAGTGGTCAGCTCCTCATGCTCGTCGCGCTGACCAACCACCAACCGACCGACAGGGTCTCCGCCGTGCACCAGGGGGATCGACACCACCGCGGCGAAGCGTTTCGATCCGCGGCACGCCGTTGGCAGTTCTCGTGGGTCGCCCGGCAGTTCGATGGCCACGTACGGCAGCCTCAGAGCTGCCGCGATGGCGGTCACGGCCGCGGGCAGGGACTCCTCTGCTGTACCGGCCGCCTCGAGTCGTTCCCCAAGGCTCCTCAGGGCGGCATAGGGGTCACCCCGCTCGCCGTACAGCATGCGGTCGGTGGCATGGATCAGCCGCTGACGCAACGGCTGATAGGCCACGGCGACAGCACCAGCGCCGACAAGCGCGACCACCGGTTGTGCGTGCCCTCGCAGCAGCGTGTCGAGGGACAGCACGGTAGCCGCGTACAGCGCGAGCCCCCCTGCCAGAAGCCAGCCGTAGACCAGCGAGCGACGGACTGCCGTTCTGATGTCGCCGAGGCGGTGGCGCAGCACGGCGATTGCCACCGAAAGCGGGAGCAGCGGCAACGCCAGGAGTGAGAGGAGACTTCCCACGAAACCCACGGGTGAGTTCGCCGGGATCGCGATGGCAACCATGATGAGGCCTACGGCGACCAGGAACCATCTCATGCGGTCGCGGTTCTCGGCCGACCCGTGTCGGTATCGAACGGCCAGCGCCGCGAAGCTTCCGAGTACGGCAAGCAGCAGGGCGGCGAGCCAGCCTGCGGTGCCGAAGGTGTCGAACCACGACCGAGGTAGCGGCAGCCCGATGGGGTTGTTGCGGTGGGGGTGATTCTCCAGAGGCCCCGGTCGGAGTGCGATCGTCACGATGCCCACACCCAGAGTCGCACCCGCGAAGACGGACAGGGGCCGCCACCTGGACGACGGCACTCGGCCGTCGGGGAAGAGCATCACGCCGAATGTCAGGAGCACGCTGAAGCCGCACATCCAGATCCACGAGGACAGCCATCCGGCAGCGAGTGCCCCCGGCAGTGCCTGGGAATGGTCGACCAGCCCCCGCTCGGCGTATGAGTACGCCACGAGGGTGAGCGAGGACGCCAGCCCGGCGAGGCAGTACAGCCAGCCCAGAGGGTGTCCAGGCATCCGGCTCATGATGAGGGCGCCCACCACAGGAAAGGCCAGAGCGAAGACGATGTTCGCATAGGCGCTCTCGATGAAGTACCGCAAGCCTTGGTGACCGACGTCGCCGGCGCCGCCCAGGACCAGCCAGAAGGCGACGAGCCCAGCGGAGAGCGATGCCACCGCCCAGCCGATCTTTGGGCTGGACGCGATGGTCATGCTGCCATCGTGACCCTCCGGGGACCGGCTGGGAAGGCGGCTGCTGGTCACACCCCTGCCGGAGTCCAGTCCGGCGTGTCCTCAGCAAGGTCTGGGGCTGTCCGAGCCAGCCCGAGACGGAGACTCACCAGCAGCCCCCAGAGGACACACAGCAGGAAGGGCAGGAAGTTGGCCGACAGGACGTCCGCCCCCGCGGCCGCGGTGATTCCCACCGTTGTCACACCCGCGATCACGCCGCCCCAGCCGAGGACGCGGCCGATGGTCCCCGAGACCATGCCGGCGGCCGCCGCGAAAGCCACAAAGATCCCTTTCGGAATCCACGAGATCACGAACGATGCCCCGTTGATGTCGACAAGCATCTGCGCGGTTGAGGCGCTGATCTCGTCGCGAAGGCCGTACGCGGCGAACATCGGTGCGCCGGAAGCCAGCTTGACCGCGATCCAGACGATCCCGCCCACCAACGCTGCCACGGCCAGCCATCCCGCGCCGCGTACCCGGTGACACAGGTAGGCGACGAACACGATGGAGAACGCGAAGCCGAGCAGTTCCAGACTCATGCCCACCTGGGCCGAGGTGCTGTCCGCCATCCAGTGCAAGTTGTCGAGGCTCTGCTGGCCGCTCGGGTGAACCACCTGCGAACCTGGCGGGGTTCCCAGTACGTCGCCGCCTATCGTGGTGAGCAGGAAGCCCGCTGCTCCGGCCAGCGCCCCGCAACGATCCACCATCGTCATCGTTCACTCCCTCGGCTACCTCGGCGGAAGTCGCCGATGCATGCCACCATCGCCTCCGCGGTGTCCCGTCGTCATGGGAGCCAGGTCACCACTTGTCCCGCGGGCTGGGTCATGCCGCTGGCCATCGGCGTGACATGGGCCAGCCCGGCACCTGTCGGGGCAAACCTCCACTGGTCGGGGGGCGCTCCCCCGGCAAGTTCCGGTTTCCCGGGCCAGCCCGGCACCTGTCGGGGCAAACCTCCACTGGTCGGGGGGTGCTCCCCCCGGCAGGTTCCGGTTTCCCCGGCCAGCCCGGGACTTTCCCGGGCCAGCCCGAGACCTGTCGGGGCAGAGCTCGGGTGCGCCGATCGCGGCCCGATCGCTTGCGTCAGCCCTGAGCGAACGTCGCGGCTTCGACGATGTCGGTGAACCTCTCGACGGTCTGAGTGTCCGCGTCGACCGCGGTGGTGACCGAGAGGACGAAACGCTGACCGTCCACGTCCAGCACCCAGTGGCGGCTCAGGTGCTCCGGGTCCGCACTCGGGTCCTCGGTCCCGGCTCCCTGCCAGAGGACCACCGCCTCGTCGCGGCAGCTGCCGATGTCGAAGCCGGGCGGAACGGACATCTCGAGGTAGACCCCGTCGTGACCGTCCAGCGACACCGGGACGGGCTCCGTCGCGGTGGTCACCTTCTGGTCGGCGAGGGCGTCCGCGAAGTCCTCCACCGTGGGGCCGACCTTCGCCGGGGTCCCGGCCCTGGTGCAGGGGTCGAGGTACACGTCTCCGACCGGCACCAGGGTGATCGCCCCCCACCTGTCCGGGTTGTCGGCGTTGACCCAGACCCAGGCGTCGTTGCCGGAGAAGCCGGCGGGGAGGTCCAGCTCGGCGAGGGGACTGCCGGGGACGCTGCGGGCCTTGATCGCCCAGCAGCCCGGGGCGAGCTCGTCGTGGTGGATGGCCACGGCCGGGCACCTCGGCGCCGGCGAGGCACTCGTCGTCTGCTCGTCGGCTGCCACCGGGGCGGTCCCTGCTCGGTCCTCACTGCAAGCGGCGAGGGCGCCCACCAGGGCGCCCGCGATGGCTGCGTACCTCATCTGTCGCATGACTCTTCTCCTCTACGTCCACGTCCGCAGGAGCCCCTCTCCTGTCGCCTCCAGCAGGCGCCTCGCGGGTATCGAACGTCCGCCGGAGAGGTATCAACCGGGTATCGGCCCCGTTGACGCCGGGGCGGACCAGGTCGACAGTCGGAGCATGGGTATCGCCGTGCTCGGCCCCCTCGAGATCGACGGTCAGTCGCGCGGCCTCAGCCCCCGAGACCGGGTGGTGCTCTCGGCCCTGGTGGTGCGCGCCGGGGACCCGATCAGCACCGAGGCACTGGCCGACGTGCTGTGGGGCGAGGACCCGCCCGCATCGTGGGCGAAGGTCGTGCACGGGTGCATCGCCCGCCTTCGCAAGCGCCTGGGTGCGGCCGCGATCGAGTCGGACGTGTCCGGCTACCGGCTGAGGGTGACCGAGGCGGAGATCGACAGCCGTCGTTTTCAGTGGCTCTTCGAGCGCGCCCGGGAGACCCTGGCCGGAGGTGACCCGCAGCGCACGTTCCATCTCGTGCAGGAGGCCCTCGACCTGTGGCGGGGGCAGGCGTTGTCCGACCTGGAGGAGTGGGAGCCCGGCCGGGTGGAGGCCGCGCGGCTGGACGGGCTCCGGATGGATGCCGACGAGCTGCGCATCGAGGCAGCCACCCGGGCGGGCCGTGCCCGCGACGTGCTCGACCGGGCACGCGCGCTCGTGGCCCAGGCACCGTTCCGGGAACGCCGGTGGGCATTGCTGGCCGTGGCGCTGCACCAGGCCGGGCGGCAGGCCGACGCCCTGGCCGCCCTGAAGCGGGCGCGCACGATGCTCGTCGACGAGCTCGGCCTGGACCCGGGGCATCAGCTCGTCGAGCTCGAGGAGCAGCTGCTGCGGCAGGACCCGGCCCTGGACCCCGTCCTCCCCCGGGAGGTGAGCGGAACCTGCCCCTACCCCGGTCTGCTGCCGTACGGCGCCGAGGATGCCGACTCCTTCTTCGGCCGCGAGGCCGACGTGGCGGCGTGCCTGCGCAAGCTGCGGGACTCGCGGGTGCTGGCGGTGGTGGGTCCCTCCGGCGTCGGGAAGTCCTCCCTGGTCCGTGCAGGCGTGGTGGCGTCCCTCCTCCGCGGCGGGACGCCGGTCCTCGTCACCACACCAGGCAACCCGCCGACCGCGTCGCTGCTCGGCCTGAAGCCGCACGGTCGGCAGACCCTGGTCGTCGACCAGGCCGAGGAGGCCGTCACCGCCTGCGCCGACACCGAGGAGAGGGCGCGCTACTTCGCCGCGCTGGCGACCCACGTCGACGCCGGCGGCGCGCTGGTCATCTCCCTGCGCACCGACCACCTGGGCGACCTGGCGCCGTACCCCGACGTCGCTCGCCTCCTCGAGGACGGGCTGCACCTGCTGGGCCCGATGAGCGAGCCCGACCTGCGCAGCGCCATCGTCGGACCTGCCCGTCGGGCCGGGCTGCGACTCGAGCCGGGCCTGGTCGACCTGCTGGTCCGCGAGGTCGAGGGCGAACCGGCCGCGCTCCCCCTCCTGTCCCACGTGCTGCGAGAGACCTGGGAGCGCCGCGAGGGCCCGACACTCACCGTGGACGGCTACCGGGCGACCGGCGGGATCAGGTCCGCGGTGTCGCAGACCGCGGAGCGGCTGTACGACGCGATGGACCCGCTCCAGCGCAGCCGCCTGCGGACGCTGCTGCTCCGCCTGGTGATGTCCACCGAGGACGGCGACCCGGTGCGTGCCCGGGTCCCTCGCTCGAAGGTCGCCGCCGACGACGAGCACCAGCAGCTGGTCGAGCAGCTGGTGAGCGCCCGCCTGGTGAGCATCGACGGGGACTCCGTCCAGATCGCCCACGAGGCGTTGGTCAGGGTGTGGCCGAGGCTGCGCGGCTGGCTCGACGACGACGTCGACGGGCAGCGGCTCTTCCGACACCTGGCGGGGGCAGCCCACGCCTGGGACGCGATGGGTCGACCCGAGAGCGAGCTCTATCGAGGCGCCCGACTCGCCCGCACCCTGGAGTGGCGCGACCGGGCCGCCCCCGACCTGAACGACACCGAGACGGCCTTCCTCGGGGGATCCGCCGCCCTCGCCGAGAGCGAGGTCCACGCGGCCGCCGCGAGGCTCACCGAGCAGCGACGCGTCAACCGGCGGCTGCGTGGCTCTCTCGCCGGCGTCGCCGTCCTGATGACCCTGACGCTGGTCGCTGGGCTGGCCGCCCTCCGGTCCGCTGACCGGGCAGCAGGCGAGCGCGACGTGGCCGCGCGCGAGCGGGACCGCGCGCAGCAGGTGGCCAACGTGGCCGACGCCCGTCGCGCCGGCGTGCAAGGGGTGCTCCACGAGGACCTGGCGGCCGGGCTGCTCCTCGCGGTCCAGGGCGTCCGGATCGACGACTCCGCCGAGGCCCGGGAGAGCCTCGGGGCGGCCGTCACCCGGGCGGGAGCCCTCACGGGGGTCCATGACCTGGGCCGCGCACTGGGGCGGACCGGCACGGCGCACATGTCGTCCCTGGCCACCAGCGCCGATGGGTCCTCGGTGGTCGCCTGCCTCTGGTCCGGCGGTGCGCGGCTGTTCGACGCCGCCGGGCTGGAGCTCCTGCCGTTCAGGGACAACACGCCGGAGTGCGCCTCCGTGGCGTTCTCGCCCGTCGGCGACCAGCTCGCCGTTGCCGGAGCCTCCCACGGAGGTCTGCGGCTCTACGACATGTCGACCGGGGAGCCGTCGCCGCGCCAGCCGGGCGGCTTCCCCGAGGACTGGGGCGTCCTGTACACGCCGTGGAACCACGTCGAGGTCACCTTCAGCCGCGACGGGAAGAGGTTCACCGCGCAGCTCCACCGTTTCCTGCCCAACGATGAGTTCGCACGTCTCGGTGCGGTGATGGTCTGGGACGCCGCGGACCCGTCAGAGCCTGTCGTCCGCATCTGGCTGCCGCGGTTCTCCCACGTCGCGCTGAGTCCCCGAGGCGACCGGCTCTACGTGGTCACGAGGAGCGACCCGTCCCTCCGCGTGTACGACGTGGGCTCCGGGCGCCTCGTCGCCTCGAGACCCGACCCGTACGTGATGGTTCACGGCGTCAGCGGCACCGCCCTCAGTCCCGACGACACGAGCCTGGCCGTCGCCACCGGCGACCGGGTGATCCGGTACGACACGAGAACCCTCCAACGTCGAGGAGCGGTCCTGAGCGGTCACACGGCGCCGGTCTCCGAGGTCACCTACTCCCACCGGGGCCAGCTCCTCGCGACGTCGTCCGAGAACGGCACCACCGCAGTCTGGGACGGCCGCACCGGAGACCCGCTGCACCGGTTCGCGGGGGGAGGGCCTCAGGTCCTGGCCTTCTCCGACGACGACCGCAGGCTGTTCACCGCCGGCGGCCAGGGGCTCGTCCAGGCCTGGAACGTCACCGGTGCCAACCGACAGCTCACCTTGGGCGAGGACACCAGCCATCCCGACGAGGGGTACGCCCGGTCCATCCCCGCACCCGACGGACACACGGTGGCACGGGTCCGGTCCGGCCGGCTGTGGTTCGAGGACACCCGGACCGGGGAGACCACGCCGGACCCGGCTCGCATCGGGGGTCGCGACGCCGAGATCGCCTGGTCCTCCGACTCCCGCTGGCTGCTCTCCGTCGTCGGCGCCCTCCGCGGTCCGCACGCGATCGTCACGGTGTGGGACGCCTCGACCGGCGCCGTCGCGATCCGCACCGACCGGTTCGCGGCACCCGTGGGAACCGTGCACGCCACGTTCAGCCCAGACGCGCAGCATGTCCTCGTCCACGACGGGACCTCGCTGCACCTGCTGGTCAGGCAGACCCTGCGGCCGGCGTACCCGCCGACGGCCGCGATCTCGGACGCGAGCGACCTGGTGGCCCATCCCGACGGCTCGGTGTTCGTGCTCCACCGCGACGACGGCTCGTTCATCCGGGTGGACCCGCGCACGCGCGCCGTCATCGACACCGCTCCGCCGAGGTTGCTGTCCTCCGAGGACCTGCACGGCGTGATGTCGCCCGACGGCACCCGCATGCTGGTGACCGGACCCGGCGTACGGGTGCGCCTTCTCGACGTCGAGAGGCAGGCCTACCTGGACACCGACGCCGGCTGGCAGTGGGGAAATCCGGCGTTCGCCCCCGACGGCAGCCAGTACGCCGTCGCCGAGGAGGGCCGGATCCGGCTGTGGGACGGCCGCACCGGGGAGTACCAGGCGAGCCTGCCCCTGCCGAGCCGGATCGGAAGCTTCTGGATCGTCTACCACCCTGACAGCACCGGCCTGGTGATCGCCTCCACCGACGGCAGGACCTGGACCGCGGACACGCGTGTCGACCGGTGGGACGACCGCGCCTGCGCGATCGCCGGCCGGAACCTCTCCCTCGCCGAGTGGGAGACCTACTTCCCGAACGCGGCGTACGAGCGCACCTGCCGCCAGTGGCCGTCGGCAGGCTAGGCGGCGGGCCGACGCCCCGAGCCGACGTAGGCGAGGCCGGGGATCCTGAGCCCGTCTGGGCTCTGGTACCGCGTCAGCCTGGCACGGACCATCTCCCGGACGGCGTCCAGGTCGTGGGCGGGAAGGGCGGCGAGGCGCTGCTTCAGCGGACCTGCGAGATCGATGCGCAGGTGCCAGTAGTCGTCGAAGGATGCGTCGTGAGTGGGTACGTCGACTCGCTGCACACGGACCTGTTCGAGGCCGGCCGCGAGCAGCACGGCCTCGAGGGCACCGTCGGCGCCGAGGGAGAAGGGACCGGGCATTCCGGCCGGGGGCACCGGCACACCGGTGTGCTGGTGCACCGCGTCTGCCAGCACACCGAGCCACGGGTTGCGTTCGCGTGGACCCCACACCGCGACGACCGCTCGGCCACCTGGCCGCAGGACCCGGACGATCTCGGTGGCGGCGCGGACCGGGTCGAGCGCGAACATCAGTCCTTCGCGGCAGAGGACGATGTCGAACGCTTCGTCCGGGGACTCGATCTCCTCCAGATCGAGGACCTGGGCGCTCAGCCGGGTGGCGCCTCGTGCGGCCGGGTCGCGGGACGAGACCCGCATGGACGCGATCGCCACCATCTCCGGCGCCACGTCGGACAGGACGACCCGCCCTGCCGGCGCGACCCGGTCGGCGATCGTCAAGCCCAGGCCACCTGCGCCGCAGGCGAGCTCGAGCACCTCGTCGCCGGGGACGGGCGCGACGGCGTCGATCATGACCCGGGTGACCGGCTCCGCGCGCTTCTCGACGTGATCGCCATGCTCGCCCCAGGACTCCGCGACCGAGCCCCACATCCGGTGCACGTGGTGGCGGATCTGCTCGGCGGTGGGCGGCTGACCAGTCTCTGGTGACATCTCCGGACCTCCTCGGCATTTCGTTACAATCGACGAGTAACGAATATTGCTAGGTTAGCCCCATGGCCACCGAAGTCAAGGGATCTCGGACCTACGACTCGACACTGCGGACGCAGCAGGCCGCAGGTCGGCGCCGGGCGCTGGCCCAGGCGGCCCGAGAGCTCTTCGTCGAACGCGGGTATCCGGCCACCACGATGGACGCGGTCGCGAAACGCGCAGACGTGTCGCTCAAGACGGTCTACAACGCCCACCGCAGCAAGGCCGGCCTGCTGAGAGCGGTCTGGGACCTCTCCCTCAAGGGCGATCTCGACGACGCGCCCATCGCCGAACGACGCTGGTACGTCGCGCTCCTGGCTGAGCCGGACCCCCACCGGCAGCTCGCGATGACGGCGGAGAACTCCCGCATCGTCAAGACGCGCATCGGTCCGCTCCTCCAGGTGATCCGCGACGCCGCACCCGTCGACGACGACCTCGCGGCTCTCTGGGAGCTGATCCAGACGGACTTCTGGGCCAACCAGCGCGCCATCGTCGAGAGCCTGGCCGACAAGGGCGCCCTGCGGTCCGAGCTCGACGTCCGGCGCGCCACCGACCTCCTGTGGACGCTCAACCATCCGGACGTGTGGCTCCTGCTCGTCGATCGGCGCGGCTGGACACCGGCGGAGTGGGAGAGCTGGTTCCTCCTCGCCTGCCGAGATCAGCTGCTCGCTCCTGGCTGAGACCGCCTCGATGGGGTGCCGATGTCAGCGCCGTACGGCGGCCTCGCGCTCACGGCGCGTCACCAGCTCGCCGGCCAGCGCCACCGCCCCCAGCACCTCGGCCCGCTCGCCGAGGGTGCCGGCGCAGACCCGGACCTGACCGGCGGCCGAGGGCTGGCTCCACTCGTCGACCGCCACTGCGATCCGGTCGGCGAGCAGCGCATTGACCGGGCCCCACTGCCCACCGATCACCAGGAGCTCGGGGTTGAGCACGGTCACCAGGCTGGCCAGCGCTTGGCCGACGGTGCGGCCGGCGTCGGTGACCACCCGGACGGCGCCGGGGTGACCGGCGGCGACCAGGGACGACAACCCGGCGGGGTCGAGACCGTCCTCGGTGACCGGGGTCAGCGCGTCGACGAGCCGGGGCAGCGAGACGACCGTCTCCAGGCAGCCGCGCGATCCGCAGCGGCACAGCTGCCCGGCCGGCTCGACCTGCACGTGGCCGACCTCGCCGGCGGTGCCGCCCACCCCCCGGAACAGTCGACCGCCCAGCACCAGTCCGGCTCCGATGCCGGTCGAGAACTTCACGTAGACCAGCGAGTCGCTGCCCGCCCCGACGCCGGCGCGGTGCTCGCCGAGCGCGCCCAGGTTCGCGTCGTTCTCGACCACCACGTCCAGCGCGAGCCGGTCGGCCAGCTCGCCGCCGGGTTGCCGCCCGACCCAGTCGCTGAGGATGTTGTTGTCCGCCACCGTGCCGGTGGCGTGGTCCAGGGGCGCGGGCAGCCCCAGCGCCACCAGGCGGACCTGCGGCTGCGGCCGCCCGGTCAGGGCGACCACCCGCCGTACCAGCGCGGCCGTCAGGTCCACGGTGCGCGACATCGAGTCGGCCCCGTGCAGCGGCTCCACCTCCTCGGCCAGCACCGGCCCGCCGACGTCAGCCGCCGCCACCCGCACATGGGTGTTGCCGAGGTCGACGCCCACCACCACCCCCTCCGGCGGGCGCACCCGCAGCCGGCGGGCGGGACGGCCGCGACCCTGGGAGACCGTGGCCCCGGGGTCCTGCTCGACGACGCCGTCGGCGATCAGCTCCGCGGCGAGCGTCGAGATCGCCGAGGACGACAGCCCGGTCCGACGACCCAGCTCCACCCGGCTGGCCGGCCCGTGATCGGTGAGGGCTGCCAGGACTTGCCGCCGCCCCGCACCTGCTTTTTGTCCGTTCACAGAGATTAATATGGCAGATGAGACGGCCGCTGCGCACCATTGACAGGTATTAATCCTCTGGGTGTCTAATACCGGTGATGCTTGTCACATCGGGTGGCAGGCTTGCCGGAGGAAGATCCCCATGTCACTCACCCGTTCTCGACGGACGCTCGCCGCTTCGGTGGCCACCGCGGTCGCGGCCTCGTTGGCCGCCGTGCTTCCGGTCAGCAGCGCGGCCGCTGCCGACCCGGACCTCGCCCAGCTGGGCACGATCACCGCCTCGATGTCCCAGGACGACTCCGACGGCCGGTTCCCACCGGAGAACGCCATCGACGGCGACCCGGCCACCCGCTGGGCCAGCGGCAACGGCCCCGACGACGCCGACGCGGTCTTCACCGTCGACCTCACCTCCGACCTCGGCAAGGTCGCCACGGTCAGCGAGGTGGACCTCGCCTGGGAGGCGGCGTACGCCGTGTCCTACGACGTCGAGGTCGCCACCGCCGACCCCGACCAGGAGTCCAGCTGGACGACCGTGTTCAGCGAGACCGAGGGCGACGGAGCCGACGACGCGATCGTGCTCGACACCCCGGTGCAGGCCCGGTACGTGCGGCTCTCGATGACCGAGCGGGTGGCGTTCACCTGGGACGAGCCGACGCTGCACTACTACGGCTACTCGCTCTACACGCTGGCCGTGCGGGGCACCTTCGCCACCCCGCTGGTCGGTCTCGGCGCCGCGGGCACCGTGCCCGCCGGTCAGACCGCGACCGTGCCGGTGCGGCTGTCGAACCCCGCCGACACTGAGCAGACCGTCCGGGTCAGCACCGGTGGCGGCACCGCCGAGGCGGACACCGACTACGCGCCGGTCGACGAGGTCGTCACCTTCCCGGCCGGCGAGACCGAGCAGTCCGTCGACGTCACGACACTGAGCCGCGGACCGCTCGCGCCGCGTCGTACCGTCGACCTGACGCTCTCCGAGCCCTCCGCCGGCATCGAGCTCGGCGCCCGCACCACCACGACGCTGACCATCACGCCCACCGGCGACCTGCCCGAGACCAACGACGTCCACGTCCTGCACGACTTCTCCGACGGCGTGCCGGCCGGCTTCTTCGGCTGGGGCGCCCGCGAGGAGGTCACCCCGCAGCTGTCGACGACCACCGACGACGGGGTTCCCGGCGCCGCCACCGACAACAAGGTGCTCGTCGCCGACGTCGTCGGCACCCCGACGGCCGAGGACTGGTTCGGCTTCAGCAACGACACCCCCGCCGACTGGAGCGAGTACGACGGCTTCCAGTTCTACTTCCTCGGCACCGGCTCGGGTGACCCGCTCCGCTTCGAGCTCAAGAGCGGCGGGCAGATGTTCGAGGAGACCCGTCTCGACGACACCGCCGGCTGGCAGCTGGTCAAGGTCCTCTTCGCCGACCTGCGCCTCAAGGGCGACCCCGACTCCGACGCGCGGTTCACCCCCGAGGCCGCCGGCGGCTTCGCGGTCACCCTCACCGGCCGCGACCAGGGCGAGTACCGCTTCGACGACTTCGCGGTCTACCAGCGCACCGTGCTGATCGACGACTACGAGACCCCGGTCGACATCTCCGACGGCGAGCCGATCGGCTACTTCACCTGGTCCGACAGCGCCGAGAGCATCGTCACCATCGGCCAGGAGCCGCAGGAGCGGGGCGACGTGCCCGACAACGACGTCCTGTCCGGCACCTACAAGATCAAGTCCGGGGGCTGGGGCGGCTTCAGCAACAACCTGGCCGGCTCGCAGGACTGGAGCGGCTTCCGCGGGATCCGCTTCTGGTGGTACGCCTCGCAGACCGACAACCCGGCCTCCCCCACCGCCGGCGCCGACATCGCCGTCGAGGTCAAGGACGGCGGCCCCGACGGTGAGCACTCCGAGCTGTGGCGAGCCACCTTCAAGGACCGCTGGGGCTCCGCCGAGAGCCGCTGGAAGCTCGTCGAGCTGCCGTTCTCCGACTTCTCGCTCTCGGGCTACCAGCCCGGGGACGACGAGACCAAGAACGGCACGTTCGACCTGACCAGCGCCTGGGGCGCCGCGCTCACCTTCGAGGCGGGAACCGCCGAGCCGGTGCGCTGGGTCGATCGACGACCTGGGCCTGTACGGAACCCGTTCCGAGGCGACCACCGTCGCCGTCGGCACGAGCCAGGACGTCTACCTGGTCGACGCGGGCGACGTGGCCACCCTCGACGTGGCGCTGACGACCACGGACGGCGAGCCGACCACCGGCCCGGTCGAGGTCGACTGGGCCACCGGTGCCGGCACCGCCGTCGCCGGCACCGACTACGAGGCCGGCAGCGGCACCCTCACGTTCCCGGCGGGCACCGCCTCGGGCGACACCCAGCCCGTCGAGGTGACCACCCTGGCCCGCGACGGCGCCAGCGCGGCCCTCTCGATCCCGATCGAGCTCGTCGCCGACGGTGTCGCCACGCCCGAGGAGCAGCCGCGGGTGGTGCTCAACGCCCACGGCCTGCCGTACCTCGACCCCGCTCTCTCCACGCAGGAGCGCGTCGCCGACCTGGTCGGCCGGATGAGCCTGCGCGAGAAGGCCGGACAGATGGCCCAGGCCGAGCGGCTGGGCCTGGCCTCCGACGGCCAGGTCGCCGAGCTGGGGCTCGGCTCGATCCTCTCCGGAGGTGGCTCGACCCCGGCCGGCAACACCCCGGCCGCGTGGGCACGGATGATCGACGACTTCCAGCGTCAGGCACTCTCGACGCGCTGGCAGGTCCCGCTGGTCTACGGCGCCGACGCCGTGCACGGCCACAGCAACCTCAAGGACGCGACGATCTTCCCGCACAACATCGGGCTCGGCGCCGCGCGTGACCCGCAGCTGAGCCACGACATCGCCCAGGCCACCGCGGCCGAGACCCGGACCACCGGTGTCACCTGGGCCTTCGCCCCCTGCCTGTGCGTCGGGCGCGACGAGCGCTGGGGCCGCACCTACGAGGTGTTCGGCGAGGACCCCGCCCTGGTGACGGCGTACGCCGGCCCGACGGTGCGCGGTCTGCAGGGCGACGACCCGTCCGACATCACCGGTGCCGACGAGGTGCTGGCCTCGGCCAAGCACTGGGTCGGCGACGGCGGCACGACGTACGACGCCTCGAAGGCCGGCAACGGCTACCCCATCGACCAGGGCGTCACCGACGTGGCGTCGATGGAGGAGCTGAAGCGGCTGCACGTCGAGCCGTACGAGCCCGCGATCGAGGCCGGTGTCGGCACGATGATGCCGTCCTACTCCGGCGTCTCGATCGACGGTGGACCGGTCGTGCGGATGACCGAGCACGGCGAGCTCAACAACGAGCTGCTCAAGGGCGAGATGGGCTTCGACGGGTTCCTGATCAGTGACTGGGAGGCCATCGACAAGCTGCCGGACGGCTCCTACCCGGCCAAGGTGGTGCGGGCCGTCAACGCCGGCATCGACATGGGGATGGCGCCGTTCAACTTCTCGGCGTTCATCGACGCCGTGGTGGCCGGGGTCGAGGGCGGCGACATCGACGCCGCCCGCGTCGACGACGCGGTCAGCCGGATCCTCACCGAGAAGATGGACCTCGGCCTGTTCGAGTCGCCGTTCACCGACGACAGCCTGCGTGACGAGTTCGGTGGCGAGGCCCACCGTGCCCTGGCCCGCCAGGCCGCTGCCGACTCGCAGGTGCTGCTGAGCAACGACGGCGCCCTGCCGCTGGCCGACACCGGCAGCCTGTACGTCGCCGGCTCCAACGCCGACGACCTCGGCCACCAGATGGGTGGCTGGACGATCTCGTGGCAGGGCGGCACCGGTGACACCACCACCGGCACCACCGTGCTCGAGGGGCTGCAGGCAGGGGCGCCGGACCTCGACGTCACCTACTCCCGCGACGCCAGCGAACCGACCGACGGCTTCGACGCCGGCCTGGTGGTCGTCGGCGAGAGCCCGTACGCCGAGGGCCTGGGCGACGTCGGCAACAACGGCAAGTCGCTCTCGCTCTCGGCCGCCGACCAGGCCGCGATCGACACCGTGTGCGGCGCGATGGAGTGCACCGTGCTGGTGATCTCCGGTCGGCCGCAGCTCATCGACGGCGCCGGCGGCCTCCGCCGACGCCGTGGTGGCGGGCTTCCTGCCCGGCAGCCAGGGTGAGGGCGTGGCCGACGTGCTGCTCGGACGCACCCCGTTCACCGGGCAGCTGCCGCTGACGTGGCCGGCCTCCGCCGACCAGGTGCCGATCAACGTGGGCGACGCGTCGTACGACCCGGCCTACGCGTACGGCTGGGGCCTGCGCACCGACCAGCCCCGCGAGCGGCTGACCGCTCTCGCCGGATCGCTGGACGGAGCGGCCGCCGAGGCGGCGCAGGAGCTGCTCGACGCGGCGGTGTGGGCCGAGGACGGCACGATCGCCGACCTCGACACCGCGTGGCCGCTGCTCGGCGACCTGCTCGGCCTGCTCACCGGCACCGACGAGGACGTCCTGCCGCTCGCGACCGAGGCCGTCTCGCTGGCCCGCGACGCGGCCCAGGACGCGATGGTCGCCGGCAGCGCTCCCGACGGGGCAGCCGCGCTGCTCGCGGACGCCGAGCACGCTGCCTGGTCCGGAGACCCCGAGACCGCGGCGCAGCTGCTGGGCACCATCGCCGGTGTCGAGGAAGCGGGTCAGGAGCTCGAGGCGACGGCCGACCCCCGGGTCGCCGGGACCCCCGAGGCCGGCCAGGTGCTGCGGGCCAAGCGGGCGACCTGGTCCGTCGATGACGTCGAGTCCTCCTGGCAGTGGCTGCGGGACGGCGAGGAGGTGCCCGGCGCGACCGGTCGCCGCTACCGGCTCGGGGCCGCGGACGTCGGCAGCCGGATCGCCGTCCGGGAGACGGCCACCGCCGGTGACCAGACCGGCTCGGCGGACTCGGAGACCACCAGGAAGGTGCGCAAGGACACGCCGCGGGTGCTGATCCACCGGACCGCCCCGGGCTCCGCGGGCCGGTCCCGGCTCGCCCTCGAGGTGCGGATCGCGACGCCGGCGACCGACCGGCCCGTCGGTCACCTGAAGGTGCGCTACGCCGGCAGGACGTTCCACCGGCTGATGCGTGGCAGCGACGAGGGCGTCCGCGTGCTGACCCTGCCCAAGGGCCGGTCCGGCAAGAAGCACGTGCGGGTCGTCTTCAAGCCGCGCGGCTCCTCGACCGAGGTGCTGAAGCGCGGGACCTCGCGGAGGCTGACGGTGGTGGTGCGCTGACCGGGAGGAGCGGCGCGGGGCCCCGCTGACAGCGAGGGCATCGGGTCGTGAGGCGTCACGAGGCAGGATGAGGCGCCCGTCGGGACATCCCCGGCGGGCGCCTCACCGCTGTCGTCGCACTCGACGTCGTCTCGATCGCGATCACAGGCGCCGCCCGGGCTACTTCCGGTAGTCACACGTCGGCACCGTTGCCACGATGAACAGCCGCTCCATCCTGGCAGCGGTGATGTACCGCTCGACGTGAGAGCACACCAGTGCCGAGGTCCAGCGGGTCGACACCAGGCTGACCGTGCCGTCTTCGCTGCCGGTGGCGAGCAGGTCTCCGTCGGGGCTGAACGCCACGGCGGTGTGGCCGGTGAGGGGATCGCCGACCGGGTCGCCGGAACTGGGATTCCACAACCGCACCGTGCCGTCCCAGCTCGCCGTGGCGAGCAGGTCTCCATCGGGACTGAACGCGACCGCGTTCACGCCGTCGGTGTGGCCGGTGAGGGCGTCACCGACCGGGTCGCCGGAGCCGGGATCCCACAACCGCACCGTGCCGTCCTGGCTGGCGCTGGCGAGCAGGTCTCCGTCGGGACTGAAGGCCACGCCGTACACGAAGTCGGTGTGGCCGGTGAGGGGGTTGCCGACCGGGTCGCCGGAGCCGGGATCCCACAACCGCACCGTGCCGTCCAGGCTCGCGCTGGCGAGCAGGTCACCATCGGGACTGAACGCGACCCCGTTCACGCCGTCGGAGTGACCGGTGAGCGGGTCGCCGACCGGGTCGCCGGAGCCGGGATCCCACAACCGCACCGTGCCGTCCAGGCTCGCGCTGGCGAGCAGGCCCCCGTCGGGACTGAACGCCACCCCATAGACAGTTCTGGCGTGGCCGGTGAGGGGGCCGCCGACCTGGCCGCCGGAGCGCGGGTCCCACAACCGCACCTTGCGGCCCCAATCGCCGGTGGCCAGCAGGTCTCCGTCGGGGCTGAACGCCACCGCATGGACGCCCTTGGCGTGGGGAGCAAGCGGGTGGCCCACCTGGTCGGCGGATCCGGGATCCCACCACCGCACCGTGCCGTCCGAGCTCGCCGTGGCGAGCAGGTCTCCGTCGGGGCTGAACGCCACCGCATTGACGCCCCGCTCGTGGCCGGCGAGCAGGTCACCGGCCGGGTCGCCGGAGTGCGGATCCCACAACCCCACCGAGCCGTCGCCGCCGGCGGTGGCGAGCAGATCTCCGTCGGGGCTGAACGCCACCCCATGCATCGGGTTGGTGTAGCCGGTGAGGAGTTCGCCGCGCTGGTCGCCGGAGCGCGGGTCCCACAATCGCACCGTGCCGTCCCAGCTCGCCGTGGCGAGCAGCTCCCCATCGGGGCTGAACGCCACCCCCTCCACGGGATCGGTGTGGCCGGTGAGGGGGTCGCCGGCCGGGTCGCCGGAGCGGGGATCCCACCACCGCACCGTGCCGTCCCAGCTCGCCGTGGCCAGCAGCTCCCCATCGGGGCTGAACGCCATCTCGGTCACGGCGTCGGTGTGGCCGGTGAGGGGGTCACCCACCGGGTCGCCGGAGCGCGGATCCCACAACCGCACCGTGCCGACGTTGCCGCCGCCGGTGGCCAGCAGGTCCCCGTCGGGGCTGAACGCCACCGCCTCCACGCCGTCGGTGTGGCCGGTGAGGGGGTCACCCACCTGGTCGCCGGAGCGCGGATCCCACAACCGCACCGTGCCGTCCTGGCTGGCGCTCGCGAGCAGGTCCCCGTCGGGGCTGAACGCCACGCCGTTCACGACGTCGGTGTGGCCGGTCAGGGGGTCACCGAAAGGGTCGCCGGAGCGGGGATCCCAGAGGCGCACGTTGCGTCCCCAGCCGGCGGTGGCCAGCAGGCCCCCGTCGGGGCTGAACGCCAGTGCCGTCACGCCTTTCGTGTGGGAGTCGAGCGGGTCTCCGATCGGGTCTCCGGAGTTCGTATCCCACAGCCGCACCGTGCCGTCCTCACCGGCGGAGGCGAGCAGGTCCCCGGTGGGGCTGAACGCGACGGCCTCGACGCTGCTCGTGTGACCCCTGAGGGGGTCCCCGACCCGCTGCCCCATCGTGAGTGCAGCCCTCTGTCCGGCGGTCCACAGAGCGTCGGTGACCTGAGGGATCGGCTCGGGCACGATCTGTGCCGCCTCGAACGCCAAGGCCAACGCCAACGCCGGATTGTCCGACAGGGCGCCGTCGGACTCCGACGCCAGGAGGAGTGCGAAAGCGCGGTCGCGTTGCTCTTCGGCTGCGATGGTCTGCCGCTCGGCTTCTGCTGTCTGTTGGAGCGCGGCGATCGTGGCGATGATCAGCGCGACGGTGAGCAGCGCCAGCGCGCCCAGCGCGGTGGTGCGCAGCCGGCGGAAGCGGCGCTGCTCGCGCACGTCGTCCCCTGCCAGCTCCGACTTCGGCTTGCCGTGCATCGGCGCCGCCAGGTCCGTCACCCGTTCCCGGAACACGACATCCGCGGGATCCCAGGGGGAGTCTCCACTCACATCCACGTAGAACGGCTGCGTGGGGAGTGTCCCCGACTGCAGGAGCAGGTCCGGCGCCGCGGTGGACAGAGCGGGGTCGAACCGGCCGGCCGAGTCGTCCCACACCAACGTGCCCGCCGCCACGACCAGGAACAGCCGCTCCGGCCCCTTGGTCGCCAGCCAGTAGCGGATCTCGCGATCGACCCACACCGATCGTGCAGCAGCGGGAGACAGCAGCACCACGAGGTGACGGGAGGCGTCCATCGCCTCGGTCACCTTGCCCCACACGTCCGGGCTGGCGGTCAGGTCGGTCGCATCCCGGAACACTCGCAGCGCGCGCCGGCGCCCGGCCCGCCGCCCGATGTTCTGCAGACCCTTCTGGACACCCATGGCCTGGCGACGGTCCTGGTGGCTGTACGAGATGAACGCGTCGAGCCCCGCTGCCGGGGGCCCCGACCTAGGGCCCATCGCGCACCCCCGTCGGGGGGCCGAACAGGGTCGCGACCGGATGCGGCGTGGGGACGGGACCTCGGTCGGCATCGGGCTCTCGGCTCCACCTGATGGCCATGAGCACGACCTCACGGCGGTGCGACGTTCACACCCGGAACCCGCCGTACCCGAGATCCTGCCGCGGCGTCATCCTCGCCGATGCGAGGCTGCGAGTGGCCGCGTCAGGCGTCCACCACCTGACCAGTATCGAAGGACGGGGCAGCGCGTGCAAGGGCGTCGCCCGGCGCGCCGTCGAGCGCCTCGCGCTCAGGCGACCACGTCGGCGGCGGTGACCAGAGCGGCCCCGAAGCCCGTCGGATCCGCTGGCCACGGCCGTGGATCCACGCGAGACTCGAGGCTGCGGTGTTCACCCGCAATCGTCACGCACAGGAGATCCCCTCGGAAGGGCTACCAAGGATGGACCACCCGGCGGCTGAGCAGGAGGACGAAGGGGGGCCGACCAGCCGGTACGCCGCGACACCACCCGACCAGCTGCTGCCCTTCTACGAGCTCACGGTGGAGATGGCAGATCGTGTCTCGGCACGACGCGGGCTGGCGAACAGCTTCTTCCTCAGCGTGAACACGGTCGTCGTGGCGGTGCTGGCGAGCAGCGGGGCCCCCTGGACCCTGGCCGTCGCGGGAGTCCTGGTGTGCACCGTGTGGTGGTCACTGTTGAAGAGCTACCGTGAGCTGAACGCGGCCAAGTTCGAGGTCATCCTCGAGCTCGAGGAACGGCTGCCGGTGCGCGTGTTCACCGACGAGTGGCAGCGTCTGCAGCGCGGCGCCTCCGGCCGGAGCCGGCGATGGCACCGGTTCGCCGGCTACCGCGAGCTCGGGAGCGTGGAGACGGTGGTCCCTCTCGTGTTCGCCCTGATCTACCTGGTCGGTCTGGTGCTCGACCTCTCCGCCTGAGCGTTCCGGCAGGGTCGGCGCCGAGCCGGGACGTCCCTCGCCCGTCTCAGGCGACACCGCCCAGCGGCAGCACCAGGCGCGCATCGGCGGAGCCGACGGCCGCGACCCGCACCGGCACACCCCAGTCCTGCTGGTGCATCCGGCAGGCGGCGCCTTCGCCGCCGTCGACATCGCAGGAGGCGGCCCGGGCGGCGACGTGCAGCACGCCCTCACCCACCTGGGGGTCGAGCTCGAGCACGCGGGTCAGCGAGGTGTCCCGGCCACCGCCGGAGCGGAGCAGCGCCGGCGGCGTCGCCTCGACCAGCAGCTGGGCGGCCGGGCCGAACCGGTCATCCACCTTCTGGCCGGGCGGCGGGCTGAACTCCACCACCAGCTCGACGACGGCGGGGACGTCGGTGACGGGGCGCTGGGTGCTGTGCGCGAAGCCGTCGGTGCGCACGCCGGCCGTGCCGAGCGGCACCCGGGTCAGCCGGTGTGCGGCCGACTCCACGACCACCAGCTCGGTCCCGTCGACGTACGCCCCGGACGGCTCGGCGAGCCCGGTGGCCAGGGTGCTGACCGTCGCCGGTCGCCGGGTCGTAGCGACGGACCGCGCCGTTGTAGGTGTCGCAGACAGCGACGGATCCGTCGGGCAGTACGCCGACCCCGAGCGGGTGCTGCAGCAGCGCCTCGTCCGCCGGTCCGTCGCGGAAGCCGAAGTCGAAGAGCCCGCGGCCGATGACGGTCTCCACCACGAGTCCCTGCGGACCGACCGCGAGCGATCGCAGCGCCGAGGTCTCGGCGTCGACGAGCCAGAGCCGGTCGCCGCCCCCGCCTGTCAGGTCGACGGCCAGCCCGGAGGTCTGGGCGAACCACGCCTGCGCCGGCACACCGTCCAGCAGGCCCTCGTTCGCGGTACCGGCAGCGACCTCGACGTCACGCGTGATCGGGTCGAACGTCCACAGCTGGTGGATGCCGGCCATCGCCACCCAGACCCGGTCGCGCCACCACACCACGTCCCAGGGTGAGGAGAGCCGCTCGGTGCCGCTGCCGACGAACCACTGATGGCCGTCGCCGGCGAGCACCGTGACCTGCCCGGTGGCCAACGCCAGCCCGCGCAGCTGGTGGTGCACGGTGTCGGCGACCACCACGTCGTACCCGACCCGCTGGGCCACCTCGTCGGGCAGCAGACAGAGCCCGTTCGGCTCCCGGAACCCGCCGAACCGACGCAGCACCGCCCCGTCGGCGTCCAGCTCGACCACCTCGTCGTGACCGGCGTCGGCGACCAGCACCCGACCATCCGGCAGCGGCACGGCCTTCGCCGGGAACCGGAGGTCGCTCGGCGCCACCGGCGGCGGTACGTAGGGCGAGTCCCCCGGTTGCAGCGTGCCCCTGGCCGAGTGCTCGGCCGACAGCTGGGACAGCAGAGCGTCGATCGCGTGAGCGTGCCCCTCGCCGGCGTACTGCGCCACCACGTAGCCCTCCGGGTCGACCAGCACCAGCGTCGGCCAGGCCCGGGCGGTGTAGGCCTGCCAGGTGACGAGGTCGGGGTCGTCCAGCACCGGGTGGTGCACCGAGTACCGCTCCACCGCCGCGGCCAACGCCTCCGGGTCCGCCTCGTGCACGAACTTCGGCGAGTGCACCCCGACCACCACGAGCTCGCCGGCGTAGGTCTCCTCCAGCGGCCGCAGCTCGTCGAGGACGTGCAGGCAGTTCACACAGCAGAAGGTCCAGAAGTCGAGCAGCAGGAACCGGCCTCGGAAGTCGGCCAGTCTCAGGTCACGACCGCCGGTGTTCAGCCAGCCGCGGCCACGCAGCTCGGGGGCGCGGACCCGGGGGCGACGGGCGTCGGGGTGGTGGGGGCTCACGGGCCTGCTCAACGCGATCGCGACCTGGGTTCATTCCGAGCGCGGCAGCCAGGGGTCAGGCCGGGCGCGGCACCTGCGCCAGCGCGCCCTGGCCGAGCCACACCGGCACCTCGCGGACCAGGGTCCGCGGCCCGGAGATCTCCACCAGCCCGGTGCGCAGCGAGTCCGCCCAGGACCGGTCCCCGCGCCAGATCTCGGTCAGCGCGCGGAGGGTGGTGCGCAGCCGCGCCGTCACCTCGAATCCCGGGTCGGTGTCGCAGGCGTCGGCCTCGCCCCCGCTGACGCACAGCCACCAGTGGGCGTGCGGCGTGGGTACGTCGCTCAGCTCGAAGGCCAGCACGGTCCGGCGCCGTGGCCACCGGTCCACCGGCACCGTCCGCCGGATGTCCCACATCAGCAGGTGCGGGTCGAGGTCCTCCTCGCCGAGCTCCCCGATCCACCGGGTCCCCCAGGCGCCCAGCGCGTCGATGGCGGGCTTCAGCTCGACCCCGGCCGGGGTGAGCCGGTAGCTGCTCCGCCCGTCCGCCACCTCACGGGTGACCACGCCCGCCCGCTCCAGGGTCCGCAGCCGCTTCGACAGCAGCGCCGGGGACATCTTCGGGTTGCCGCGGCGCAGCTCGTTGAAGTGCGTGCTGCCCGCCAGCAGCTCCCGCACGATCAGCATGGTCCAGCGCTCGTCCAGCAGCTCCATGGCCTTGGCCACCGGACAGAACTGTCCGTACGACGACATCGCGCCTCCTTCCCGGGCACCTCGGGTGCTCCGGTGCACCCGACCGCCCCCGTCCAGTAGACCCCCGTGGCGCGCTGCTGACCAGTACAGATCCAGAACCGCCGCCGGTACAGATCCCGCACTCGACCCACCACCGGAGGCGAGAGCAGCCTGGAGGTACGCGCAACGACAACCCAGGAGACACCTCATGAGCACCACCGCACCCGCGTCCGACCTCCAGGCCCGACTCCGGGCCATGTGGGCCTCCGGCGACTACGCCGCCGTCTCGGACACGGCGATCCCGACCCTCGGAGCAACCCTGGTCGAGGCCTGCGGCCTCCACGCCGGGGACCGCGTCCTCGACGTCGCGGCCGGCACCGGGAACGCCTCGATCCCGGCGGCCCTGACCGGCGCGAGCGTCGTCGCCTCCGACCTCACCCCCGAGCTGCTGCGGAAGGGTCGAGCCACCGCCGAGGACCTCGGCCTCCAGCTGGAGTGGCGGGAGGCCGACGCCGAGCAGCTCCCCTTCGCCGACGGCGAGTTCGACGTGACCCTGTCGTGCGTCGGCGTGATGTTCGCCCCGCACCACCAGGAGAGCGCCGACGAGCTGGTCCGGGTGACCCGCCCAGGCGGCACCATCGGCCTGATCTGCTGGACGCCCCAGGGCTTCATCGGCCAGATGTTCGCCGCGATGAAGCCGTACGCGCCGCCGCCTCCCCCGGGTGCGCAACCGCCTCCGCTGTGGGGCGACGAGCAGCACGTCCGGGCGCTGTTCGGCGACCGGGTCACCGACGTGACCGCCCAGCGCCACCAGCACCGGGCGGATGCGTTCGCCGACGCGACGACGTTCCGCGACTTCTTCAAGGAGCACTACGGCCCGACGATCGCGGTCTACCGGGCGATCGCCGACCAGCCGGAGCGGGTGGCGGAGCTGGACGAGGCGTTGCTGGACCTGGCGCGCCGGCACGATGTCGGTGGCGGAGCGATGGACTGGGAGTACCTGCTGCTCACCGCCCGACGGTCCTGAGCCGCGACGCCGCGGGGGCGAGACCGTCCCCGCGGCCACGTATCTCCCCAGCCCGGTGGTGCTCCTGATGGGACATGCCGGTCACCACCGCCCTGCCGCCCCACCCCACCGACCCGGTCACCTCCACCCCCGGTCGGCGGCTCCGGGACCTCCTGCTGCAGGCGTTCCCGTGGCTCGCCGATCGCGCGGAGGCTCCGGCCCGGCTCGTCCTCATCCCGGTCGGGTTCCTGCCGGTCACGCTGATCGCCGTCACCGCGTTCGGGGTGGCCGGCCTCCGCGACCTCGCGCTGGTCCTGCTGGTGCCGGCCCTCGCGGCAGCCGCCGGCGTCCTGCTGTGGCGCCCGCAGTGGGCGGCCACGGCGCTGGCGGCGCTCGCAGCCGGCATCGTCGCCACCGCGCTCTACGACCTGTACCGGGGCTCCTTCCTCGCACTGGACCTCATGCACAGTGACCCGATCCCGCACATCGGTGTCGCGCTGGGCCTCGACCCCGACTGGGTGTTCGGCTACCTGTGGCGCTACCTCGGCAACGGCGGCGGGATCGCGATCGCGTTCTTCGCGCTCGGGTTCCGTGGCATCCGGACCGGCATCGCCTACGGCCTGTTCGTCTGCAGCGGTCTGCTCTTCGTCCTGGTGGCCGCCCCGTACGGCCAGGAGATGCTGTTCCCGCTCAGCGCCCCCACCGTCGTGATGGCGGTGGGCGGCCACGTGATCTACGGCGCCGTCCTCGGCTGGATCGCGGGTCGGTCGCCCGGCCGGCCGACGAGGTCGATGCGCTGGTAGCTGGTCGGGTGGGAGGGCCGCGACCCGGCCTGGCGACCTGCCCCGGCGGGCGAGTGAGAGCCTTGCCGGGCCGCGCGAGGCCGCCCTAGCCTCGGCAGGTGACGGACCACGCCCGCGACCTCCCGGTGCTGATCTACGCACCCGGCCTGGGCCGGTTCCCGGCGAACTCCGCCGACGCGGTCGCCGACGTGATCGCCCGGTGCGCGGACCGGCAGCGGCCCGGGCACGTCGGCACCTCCAAGAACGCCGCCCTGCTCGCTCCGCGCGGGCTCACGGTGGCCAAGACCGTCACCGACGAGGACGGCACCGCCCTCCTCCAGCTCTTCGAGCTGGACTACCCGCGGCTGCTGGAGCCGACCACCGGGGTCGCCGGGCCGGCGGTGGTCCCGGGGCTGGCGCGCTCCGCGTCGTACGCCGTCCTCGGCGGCTGGAAGCTGCTGCGCGCGTTGGGCCGGCCCGCCAAGACGGCGGTCACGAAGGTGCAGCTGGCGTTGGGCCTGGTGGCCCTGCTGGCGCTGGTGGCCGCGACCCTGGTCAGCGTGTACGCCGCGCTGGCCGCGATGGGCGTCCCGATCGACGGGGACCGGCTCGGTGGCCTCTTCTCGGACCGGACCGCCAAGTGGACGTTCGGCGTCTCGGCACTCGGGCTGGTCCTGACCTGGACCTCGTTGCGCCGGCGGTTGCTGGCCTTCGCAGGCTCCATCCAGAGGCTGATCCGGTTCGTCACCAACACCGGGGCCGCCGCCGACACCGCGGCCCTCTCGCTGGACGACGCCCTGGACGGGCTGCGCGACCACGGCTACACCGGTCCGATCCACGTGCTCGGCTTCAGCTTCGGCACCCTGGTCGCCTTCGAGACCTTCTTCCCGCGTGCCGGTGCGCTGCGGGCGCCGCTCCCCCCGGGCGGCGCCGCCAGCCTGACCACCGTCGGCTGCCCGCTCGACCTGGTCCGGCTCTACCACCCGCCGTACGTCGCCGGCCGGGTCGCGCGGCAGCCGGGGTTGAGGTGGATCAACCTGTTCAACCCCGCGGACCTGTACGCCTCCACGCTGACCGACGGGTCCGACGTGGACGCCGGAACGATCACCTCGGCGCTGGAGTACGCCGACCCGCCCCCGGAGTCGGTGCGCTACCTCGACGAGCGGATCGGGCTGTTCCAGGTGTTCGTGAGCGGCCGCACCCATGCCCGCTACTGGGGAGAGCCCGACCACAGCAGCTGCCTGGGCCCGCTCGTGGACCTGTGGATCCCGGCCGCGCCGTCGCCGGGTGGCGGTTAGGGTTCTGGCGAACACTCGAGAAGACAGGATCACCCATGACCGGCACCAGGACGGCCGTGGATGCGTCCTTCGACCGCTACGCCCGGCTGGTCCGTCGCATCGTCGACTGTGACGTCGCGCTGGTCTCCCTCGTCGAGCCGGACCGCCAGGTCTTCGCCGGCACCGATGGTCCGCTTCCCGCGGACGTGCAGGCGGCTCGCGAGACCCCGCTGTCGCACTCGTTCTGCCAGCACGTCGTCGCCGACGGCGCGCCACTGATCATCACCGACGCCCGCGAGGTGGAGCGCTTGTGCGCCAACCTCGCCATCCCCGACCTCGGGGTGGTGGCGTACGCCGGCTGGCCGCTGACCGGTCACGACGGCCGGCTGATCGGCTCGCTGTGCGCGATCGACTTCCGCCCCCGGGTCGTGGGCCCGCGAGGACATCGCGGCGCTCGAGGACCTCGCCGCCGCCTGCTCCGCCGAGCTGTCCCAGCGGTTCCTGCGCGACCTGGAGGCCGACCGCGCCCGCGAGACCTACCACCTCAACCAGCGCAGCCGGGTGCTGCTCCAGCTGAGCGAGGGCCTGTCCCGGACCGAGACCCTGCGCGACGTGGCGACCGCCCTCCAGGACATCGCGATCGGTCAGCTGGGCTGCCTGCGCGCCGGGTTCTGGCTGCGCGGCTCCGCCGTACCGGCGCTCTCGGCCGACCTGCCCGCGCCCCGGCCGACGGCCGCGGTCGAACCGCTCACCCTGGTGCCGCCCCACCAGATGGACTGGGAGTCGGCCACCCGGCACCACGTGCTGATGCTGGACCACTCCAACCCGGTCGGTGAGGCGCTGCTGCGCAACACCACCCTGGAGTTCGGCGAGGTCGCCGAGCAGAACCGGATCTACCCGCACCTGGCCACCGAGGTCCAGGTGGGGGAGGCCCGGGCGTTCCTGCCGCTGCGCGCCCGCGGACACGTCTACGGCACCGTCGCCCTGGTCTGGGAGGACGTGCGCCGGTTCACCGACGCCGACCGGGCCACCTTCGCCGCGCTGGCGTTGTACGTCGCCCAGGCGGTCAGCAGGGCACAGCTGCTCCAGGAGCGGCTGGACGCGCTGGTCATCCTGCAGAGCTCGCTGCTCCCCCGGCTCCCGGAGCCCGAGCACCTGGACCTGGCCGCCCGCTACCGGCCCGCGGCGCTGCGCGACCAGGTCGGCGGTGACTGGTACGACGCGGTGATCATGCCGTCGGGGGCCACCGCGCTGATGATCGGCGACGTGGTCGGCCACGACATGAAGGCCGCGGCCGCGATGGGACAGCTGCGCAACATGCTCCGCGCCCTGGCCTGGGCCCTCGACGACGCCCCGTCCTCCAACGTGGCGAGGCTGGACCGGGCCATCGACGAGCTCGACGTGGACGGGATGGCCAGTCTCGTCTACGCCCGGATCGAGGAGGACGCGGTGGACCCGGCGTCCGGGCGCCGGGTGCTGCGGTGGACCAACGCCGGGCACCCGCCGCCGCTGGTGGTCGAGGCCGACGGCAGCACCCGCTGGCTGGAGACGCCGCGGGCCGACCTGATGCTCGGGGTCAGTCCGGACAGCAACCGCTCGGACAACCGCACCACGATGGAGCCAGGCTCCACCCTGCTGCTCTACACCGACGGGCTCGTCGAGCGCCGCCACGAGGACCTGAACGTCGGCCTGGACCGGCTGGCGGCCTCCGCCGCCTCGCACCACGCGCTCCCGGTCAGCGCGTTCCTCGACCGGATCCTCGGCGACCTGATCCCCCGCGAGCCCGGGGACGACGTCGCCGTGCTGGCCGTCCGGTTCGACGTACCCGCGCCCGCGACCACCTCCGTGCCCGGCAGTACGCTGCCTGCCCATGAGTGATCAGGACCGTCTCGCCGGGTACGTCGAGGCGTGGTGGCAGACCGTCAACGACTTCACCGACCTGCTGGAGTCGCTGGACGAGCCGGAGTGGGCCACACCGACCGACCTGCCGGGCTGGGACGTCCGCGCCGTCGCCTCGCACGTGGCGCACCTGGAGGGGATCCTGGCCGGGGCGCCCGAGGAGACCGCCGACGTCGGCGAACCGCCCCACGTGACCGGGCTGATGGGCCTCTACACCGAGATCGGCGTCGTCAACCGTCGCCGGCACGACCCGGACGCGATCATCAACGAGATCCGCTCCGCCGCCACCCAGCGCCACACCCAGCTGCTCGCCGACCCGCCCACGGATCCCGCCGCGCAGGCGGAGACCGGGTTCGGCGGGGTGCCCTGGTCGTGGGAGAAGCTGCTGCGGAACCGGCCGCTGGACATCTGGATGCACGAGCAGGACGTACGCCGCGCCACCGGCCGCCCCGGCGGCCTGGACAGCCGCGGCGCCCGGCACACCGCCACCTACCTGGCCGAGAGCCTCGGCTTCGTCCTGGGCAAGCGGGTCGGTGCCCCCGGCGGCACCACGCTGGTGCTCGAGCTCGGCTCGCCGGCCCCGAGCGAGACCCACGCGTTCACCGTCGACGAGAACGGCCGCGGCACCCCGCTGGCCGAGCCCCCCGCCGACCCCACCGTGACCCTGCGGATGGACCGGGAGACCTTCATCTGCCTCTCCGGTGGCCGGCGGCCGGCGCCGCCCGACGCGGTCGCGGTCCACGGCGACGCCGACCTGGCCGAGCGGGTCCTCGCCGGCCTGGCGACCACCCCGTGACCCCCGGACTCCCCCGGTGAGCGCCGACCCGTTGCCCACCGCCACCGACGCCTGGCAGCTCGCCGACATCGGCGACCAGGCCGGCCGCACCATCCTGGTCACCGGCCCGTCGCGTGGCGGCATCGGCTTCCACACCGCCCTGGAGCTGGCTCGCCGCGGCGCCCGGGTGGTGCTGGCCGGGCGCACCCCGGCCAAGATCGGCGACAGTCTCGGGGCGATCCGGGACGAGGTCCCCGAGGCCGAGCTCGAGGAGCTGGTCATCGACCTGGCCGACCTGGCCTCGGTACGCCGGGCGGCGGCCGAGGCGGCGACCTTCGGGCCGATCGACGTGCTGGTCAACAACGCCGGGGTGATGGGGACGCCGTACTCCCGGACCGTCGACGGGCTCGAGCTGCAGCTGGCGACCAACCACTTCGGGCCCTTCCTGCTCACCGGCCTGCTGCTGCCGCAGCTGGTGGCGAGCAAGGCGGCCACCGTCGTCACCGTCTCCTCCCAGATGCACCGGGTGGCGCGCCGGGCACCGCTGGAGGACCCGCGCGAGCAGCGGGGTCGCTACTCCCGCTGGCCCGTCTACGGCCGGACCAAGCTGGCGAACCTGCTGTTCACCCACGAGCTGGACCGTCGCGCCCGGGCAGCCGAGCTGCCGGTGAAGGCGCTGGCGGCGCACCCCGGCCTGGCCGGCACCCACCTGGCCGCGAACGGGCAGTTCGGCCGCGCCAGCGGCGGCATCGCGACCATCCTCGACGCCGCCGTCAAGGCGGTCTCCCAGACCGCGCACGCCGGAGCCTGGCCGACCCTGATGGCGGCCACCGCCGACCTGCCCGGCGGCACCTACTGCGGGCCGGGCGGGCTCGGCGAGCAGCGCGGCGCCCCCCAGGTGACCACCGGCAGTGCCCTGTCCCAGGACGAGACCGCGCAGCGCCGGCTGTGGGAGCTCAGCGAGGAGACGACGGGGATCCGCTACCCCTGACCCGGTCCCGCACCCGGACCACCCCACCCCGGGTGGCCAGGTACGCCGCCCGGTCCGGGCCGAGCGTGACCGCGGCGCCGGCGGCCGCGCCGAGGACCCCGGTGCCGGTGCGCACCGCGAACGCGGTCCGGCCGGTGCGCGCGTCCAGCGCGGTGAGGTACCACGCGTCGACACCCCACCGGCTGGGTCGCTTGCTGACCACCTGCACCAGCCCGTCGGCGCCGGCGACCACCGGGGTGGTCGCCGGAGCAGCCACGTCGGCGGTCCAGCGGACCGTGCAGGCGCCGTCGACCACGTCCACCCCGGCCAGGGCGACGCCGCCGGCGTACCTCACCGGCTACGGGGACCGAAGACCGGCGGCACCTTCGACAGCGCGGCCTCGCGGGCCACCGTGGTGTTGCGGACGGCCAGCAGCCAGGCCTGCTCGAGGCGCTCGGCGAGGAAGGTACGGCGCGGGCCGGCGTGCCAGGTGCCGTCGAAGAGCCGCTTGGTCGCGGCCAGCTGGTCCGGTGAGCGCAGCTTCAGCTGCTCGGCCAGGTCGACGGCGGCCCGCACCGGGTCCGGCACCAGCTCGGTGACCAGGCCGAGGTCGTGCGCCTCCTTGCCCGAGATCACCTCCGCGGTCATCGTCAACCGCTTGGCGGTGTCGATGCCGACCAGCTGGGCCAGGCTGTGGATGCCCGACATGTCCGGGATGATCCCCCACTTGCCCTCCAGCACCGACCACTCCGAGTCGGGGGTGGCGAACCGGAAGTCCGCGCCCAGCGCGATCTGGAGGCCGCCGCCGAGGCAGTGCCCGTGCACCGCGGCGATGACCGGGACGCCGAGCCGCCGCCAGGCCCAGCAGGCCTCCTGGAAGGTGTTGGTGCCCCGCCAGGGCCGGGGCAGGAAGGCGGCGACGAGGCCGCGGGGCTGCTTGAGCACGGACCCGAAGTCCAGGCCGGCACAGAACGCGTCACCCTCCCCGGCGAGGATCACCGCGCGCAGGTGTCGGTCCTTGCCGAGCATCCGCGCGGTCGACACCAGGTCGTCGAGGATCTGCAGCGTGAGGGCGTTCAGCTTCTCGGGGCGGTCCAGCCGGACGTGCGCGATGCCGTCCTGGACGGTGCAGGTGACGTGGGACATGGGTCCAGTATCCCGCCCCGATTTCTCTCCGCATCTCCAGGCATGAAACCGAGCCGGGCGGGTAACCTCCCTGTCGGCTACAGCCGTTGGTCACTGCAGCACCCTGGCACTCCCCCGTCGTCAGTGGAGCCGGTCACCGGCGGCTGTCGCCTCATTTTCGCCGGTCCGCGGGGCGGACGGGTGGCCCCAGCGCCCCCGATCCCACCATGATGGGCTCATGCCCGACTCCCGCGCAGGACAGACCGCCGAGCCTTCGGACCTCGTCGACGTCGCCCACCTGGTGACGGCGTACTACACCGGGGTCCCCGACCCCGACGCCGACGACTGGGTCGACCAGCAGGTCGCCTTCGGCACCAGCGGCCACCGGGGGTCGTCGCTGAAGACGTCCTTCAACGAGAACCACATCCTGGCCACCACCCAGGCGATCTGCGAGTACCGCCGCGACCAGGGGTACGACGGCCCGCTCTTCATCGGCCGGGACACCCACGGTCTCTCCGAGCCGTCGTGGGCCACGGCGCTGGAGGTGCTGGTCGCGAACGACGTGACGGTGCTGGTCGACGACCGGGACGGCTACACGCCCACCCCCGCGGTCTCGCACGCGATCCTGCGCGCCAACGCCGGCCGGACCACCGGGTCCGGGCTGGCCGACGGGATCGTGGTGACCCCCTCGCACAACCCGCCGGGCGACGGCGGGTTCAAGTACAACCCGCCGCACGGCGGCCCCGCCGACAGCGACGCCACCTCGGTGATCGCGAAGCGCGCCAACGAGCTGATCATCGGTGGCCTGGCGGAGGTACGCCGCACCCCGTTCACCGCGGCGCGGCGCGCGGTCGGCTCCTACGACTTCCTCGGCACGTACGTCGACGACCTGCCCGCGGTGCTGGACATGGACGCGATCCGGGAGGCCGGGGTGCGGATCGGCGCGGACCCGCTCGGGGGCGCGTCGGTCGCCTACTGGGGCGAGATCGCCGACCGGCACAAGATCGACCTGACCGTGGTGAACCCGCTGGTCGACCCGACCTGGCGGTTCATGACCCTGGACTGGGACGAGAAGATCCGGATGGACTGCTCCTCGCCCTCGGCGATGGCCTCGCTGATCCGGATCATGGCGGACAGCGGCTCGGGGGCGGCGTACGACATCGCCACCGGCAACGACGCCGACGCCGACCGGCACGGCATCGTCACCCCGGACGCCGGGCTGATGAACCCGAACCACTACCTGGCGGTGGCCATCGGCTACCTGTTCGGCGGCGCCCGGCCGGGCTGGCCGGAGACCGCCCGGATCGGCAAGACGCTGGTCTCGTCCTCGATGATCGACCGGGTCGCGGCGTCGCTGGGCAAGCCGATGGTCGAGGTGCCGGTCGGGTTCAAGTGGTTCGTGCCGGGTCTGGTGGACGGGTCGTTCGGGTTCGGTGGTGAGGAGTCCGCGGGGGCGTCGTTCCTGCGCAAGGACGGCACCACCTGGACCACCGACAAGGACGGCCTGCTGTTGGCGCTGCTGGCCTCGGAGATCACCGCCACCACCGGCAAGACCCCCTCGGAGCACTACGCCGAGCTCGTCTCCCAGCACGGGGACCCGGCGTACGCCCGGGTGGACGCCCCGGCGAATCGGGAGCAGAAGGCGAAGCTGGGGGCGCTCGCGCCCGAGGACGTCAGCGCCACCTCCCTGGCCGGGGACGAGATCACCGCGAAGCTCACCTCCGCGCCCGGCAACGGTGCCGCGATCGGCGGGCTGAAGGTGACCACCGAGCACGCCTGGTTCGCGGCGCGTCCCTCGGGAACCGAGGACGTCTACAAGATCTACGCCGAGTCGTTCAAGGGGCCCGACCACCTGGCGCTGGTGCAGGCCGAGGCGCGTGAGGTGGTCTCGGCCGCTCTGGGCTGAGCATCCGACCTCGTCACCAGTGGACGCGGACGCCGTGCTCGGCCAGCACGGCGTTCCACCCGCCGAAGGCGCTCGAGACGGGCGGGACGGTGCGGAACCGCGCCCCGGCGGGCACCTGCACCGGGGTCGGCGTGGCCGCGGCGATGCCGCTGCCGTCCGCGGCGATCAGCACGAACCCGGATCGGCGGTGTCCGTCCAGGTCGGTCAGCGCCGCGACCCGGCGGGACCAGCGTTCGCCGTCCGCACTGATGACGAGGAGTCGGCCGCGGGCCAGCACCAGCAGCGCCCGCTCCTGACGGACGCCGTGGTGCACCGGGATGTAGTCCAGGTCATCCCCGTAGCCGTGGTCACCGGGTGCTCCCCCCTGGAAGTGCTGCGCGTCGTCCAGCGGCATCACCGCGCTGGCCGTCACGTAGACCGCATCCGGCGGGACCAGGCCGGCGACGCGCTCCGCGGTCGCCAGGGCCGCGGTCCCGGCGGCATACCCGGCACGTCGACCGCCCCAGAAGCGCGACGAGGCTCGCCGGGACGAACCCCCCGCATGCTCTCCGTGGACCGGTGCACCTGTGCGTCGCACCGACTGACTCCGGTCAGCCGGTCCGCGCACCCGAGGGGCGTGTCGCCCCGGACGGTGCCGGTGGTGGTGCGGGTGGAATGCGGCGGACGCGCGAGAGGCGTTCGATCAGGACTGCGAGGAGGACGACGATCCGTGCACGTTGTGTCGGCATGTGGCCACACCGTTCTGTCTTGACGCCTGCCCGAGAGGCATCTGGTGCGACAGTAGGCGCGGCGGCGCTCTGTTGCCCATAGGTCATCGTGCCCACCCCAGGGCGGCGCCATAGTCCGATCGGACTATCCTTGGTAGTCATTCGGGGTGCGAGTGGCCGACGATCGGGTTAGCCCAGCTGCCGAACGGCGAAGCAGGCCAGCGCCATCGTCGCGCGGTCCGCCTCGTCTCCGCGGTCCCAGACGTCGTACATCAGCTGCCACAGCACACGGACGTCCGAGGTGACCGCCATCCGCTGCTGGGAGTGGTCGGCCGGGACGCCCTCGGCCACCGCGACCACCAGCTCCACCTCGCTGGTGATCCGACCGCGCAGCGCCTGGCACGCCGTACCGATCATGGCCACCCGGATGTCCGCCGGGACCCTGCCGCGCAACCCGCCCACCTCACGCACCGTGCGGCTCCACCACTCCTGGTCGTCCAGGGTGGTCGCGACCGCTCGCACCACCGACTCGTCGGTGCCCGCCTGCTGCGCCAGCTGGGTCACGTCGTCGCCGCTCGCGCGCACCGTCACGCTGGCGGTCCGCATCGCCACGGACAGCTGCTCGGTCGCATCGTCGGAGAGCCGCACGCCCGAGCTCTGGCCGGTCAGCACCAGGGCGGCGACCACGACCACCCCACCGACAGCGGCGCCCCATGCCATGCCCTCATGATCTCGCCGTCACTCCAGCGGCCGCCATGACCCGATCGAGCCAACGGCCCCGGTCAGGGGGGTCAGGCGTACTTCCTCGGGTGGTCGACCGACCGGCGAGCGACCCGGGGACTCATCGCACCCGCACCCGCGGGCCACCGTCGGCGACGACCAGCTCCCCGATCACCGGGTAGCCGGGCACCTCCCCGGCGATCAGCAGGCCGCCCGAGGTCTGCGCGTCCGCCAGCAGCAGCAGCTCGTCCTCGTCGATGCCCGGGTCGACGTCGAGGTGGGGACGCACCCAGTCCAGGTTCCGGCGGGAGCCCCCGGGCACGTACCCGGCGGCCAGGGAGGCGCGGGCACCCTCGAGATAGGGCACCGCGGCGGCGTCGACGACCGCGGAGACCCCGCTGGCCCGGGCCAGCTTCCACAGGTGGCCGAGCAGCCCGAAGCCGGTCACGTCGGTGGCGCAGCGGGCGCCGGCGGCCAGGGCCGCGACCGAGGCGTCGGCGTTGAGGGCGGTCATCGAGGCCACCGCGTGCGCGAAGACGTCCCCGGTCGCCTTGTGCCGGTTGTTGAGCACGCCGACCCCCAGCGGCTTGGTCAGGGTCAGCGGTACGCCGGCCACCCCGGCGTCGTTGCGCAGCAGCCGGGCCGGGTCGGCGAGCCCGGTGACCGCGACGCCGTACGTCGGCTCCGGCCCGTCGATGGAGTGGCCGCCGGCGAGGAACGCTCCGGCCTCGGCGGCGACGGCCGCGCCACCGGCCAGGACCCGCGCCGCCAGCTCGAACGGCACCCGGTCCCGAGGCCAGGCCAACAGGTTCACCCCGAGCACCGGGGTCGCGCCCATCGCGTAGACGTCGGAGAAGGCGTTGGCCGCGGCGATCCGCCCCCAGTCGAACGGGTCGTCGACGACCGGAGTGAAGAAGTCCGCGGTGCTCACCAGCGCCCGGTCGCCGTCGATCCGGACCACCGCGGCGTCATCGCCGTGCTCGACCCCGACCAGCAGGTCCCCACCGAGCCCGCCGAGAGAGCCCGGCAACCCGGCGAGCACCCGCTCCAGCTCCGCGGGCGGCACCTTGCACGCGCAGCCGCCCCCGGCGGCGTACTGGGTGAGCCGGACGTCCGAGGCGACGGTCATGGCGCCCACCCTAGGAGCGGCCCGCGAGTGGGATCCTCGGGGCTGCTGCAGATCACTGTGCGACAGCCCTGTCCGCGGCGCGCTCGAGCCGACACACTGGGACCCGTGGCCGAACCTGGGGAGGGGAGGACCCCCGTTCGGGGGCGCTCGTTCGACGTGCACCTCGACCGGTTCGTCGAGCAGATCGCCGACTACGCGATCATCGCGTTGAACCTCGACGGCGTCATCGAGACCTGGAACGTCGGGGCGCAGCGCGTCAAGGGCTACACGGCCGCCGAGGCGATCGGCTGCCACTTCGCCATGTTCTACCCCGAGGAGGACCGCCGAGCCGGCCTTCCCTGGCGGCTGCTGCAGGAGGCGAGGACCCACGGTCGCGTCCAGCACACGGGCTGGCGGGTCCGCAAGGACGGCGACCGGTTCTGGGGCGATGTCGTCATCACGGCGGTGCACGACGAGGAGGGCCGGCACACCGGATTCATCAAGGTCACCCGCGACCGCAGCGACATCAAGCGTCGGGAGCAGGCCCAGGACGCCTTCTACTCCGCGTTCAGCCACGACTTCAAGACACCCGTCACCGCGATGCTGGGCTACCTGGACAGCCTCCGCGACGCCCCGGAGGAGGCCCGTGACCACCTGCTCACCCGGGCCGAGGCCAACGCCCAGCGTCTGTTCGAGATGGTGGACGAGCTCATCACGATCGCCCGCCATCGCGCCGAGCTCTCCTCGGCCCGGATCGACCAGATCGATGTCCCAGTCGTCGTCCGCAGCGCACTCGACAGCCTGCCGCCCGGTCTCGGCGGGCGAGTGCAGTTCCCGACCGGGGACGCGGTCCTGGCGCGCGCCAACGCGATCGCCGTACAACGCATCGTCGCCAACCTCGTCGTCAACGCACTGAAGTACTCCCCGGCCGACAGTGCGGTGCTCCTGGCCGTGCGGGAGGCACGCACCGGCGAGGTGCTGATCACCGTGTCCGACCAGGGACGCGGCATCGATCCCGGTGACCTGGACAGCATCTTCGACGCCTTCCAACGGGGTCGACTCGCCGGCGACGACGGGGGGACGGGCCTCGGCCTGGCCAGCGTGCGTGCGTTGCTCGCGCAACAGGACGGGACCATCCACATCGACAGCGAGGTCGGCGTCGGCACCACCGTCACCGTGACCCTGCCCGGCGTCGCGGTCGACTCGACCGCGTGCACCGCTCCTCAGCCGGGTCGCTGACCTCCGCCGTCCGGCGCGAGGTCGGCCGGCGCGGGGTTGTCCGTGATCCCGCCCACTTTCACGGCTTCACAACCGACGCACAGGTTGTTGGCAGGCGCCTGATGGGTGGCGAGGACAACCTCGTGTTCACCACAGCCCCGTGAACTCCCTAAGGACTCCTCGTGAACTCGCTCTACGTCGCCCTGGCCGATCTCCTCGCGATCAGTGTGCTCTGCTTCGCCGTCTACTACCCCCGGCACCGGCGTCGGGAGCTGCTCGTCGCCTTCCTCGGCGTGAACGTCGGGGTGCTGGCCGTGACCACGGCGCTGGTGTCCAGCGACGCCACCCTGGGCCTGGGTCTGGGTCTGTTCGGCGTGCTGTCGATCATCCGGCTGCGCTCCTTCGAGCTGGGCCAGCACGAGGTCGCCTACTACTTCACCGCGCTCGCGCTGGGGCTCCTCGGCGGCCTGGGCTCCCTGAACCTCCCGCTCACCACGCTGCTGATGGCGGTCCTCGTGCTGGTCATCGCCGTCGCGGACAGCCCCCACCTCTTCGGCCGGGACCACCAGCAGCTGCTGCTCCTCGACGGCGCCTACCCGCACGAGCCCGCGCTGGTCGCGGCGCTCGAGAGTGTCGTCGGTGGCGAGGTGAACAAGGTGCTCGTGCACAAGATCGACCTGGTCAACGACACCACCCTGGTCGACGTGCGCTGGCGCAGCAGTGCCGCGACGCCGCGCGTCCAGGACGTGCGCGACCTGTCGCCCGCGGTCAGCGCGTCGGTCAGCGCATGACCGCCCCGACCGACCCGCAGACCCTCGTCCTCGACCGGCTCGACCGCCTGAGGACCACGTCCCTGGCCGAGCTCACCGAGGATGCGGCCCTGATGACCCGCACGGACCGCAAGTACGTCGTCCCGACCGGCGATCTGCCCGCGCTGGTGGACGCCCTCCAGTTGCTCGACCCGGACCTGAAGGTGCTCGAGATCGAGGGACGGCGACGCCACCGCTACGACTCGACGTACCTCGACACGCCCGAGCTGGAGGCCTACTGGAGGGCGGCCCGGAGCCGCCGGCACCGGTTCAAGGTCCGCACCCGCCACTACGTCGACACCGACCTGGCGTTCACCGAGGTGAAGACCCGCGGACCGCGGGGATCGACAGTCAAGACACGATCCCCCCGCGGAGCCGGTCGGACCGGTGCCACGATCGCGGCTGCTGTCGGAGCACGACGACGGCTTCGTGGGGAGCCAGCTGGCCCACGCCGGTCTGCCGCACGTCGACGTGGCCGCGCTCGTGCCGATGCTGCGCACCTCCTACCTGCGCAGCACGCTCTGGCTCCCCGGCAGCGGCGCTCGGGTCACCCTGGACGTCGACCTCTCCTGGTCCCTGCCCTGGGAGACCACCATCGGACGGGTGCCCGGGCTGGCGATCGTCGAGACCAAGACAGCCGGGGCCAGCACCGGCGTCGACCGGGCGCTGTGGGCACAGGGGCACCGCCCGATCCGGATCTCGAAGTACGCCACCGGACTGGCGCTGATGCTGCCTGACCTCCCCGCCCACCGGTGGCACCGCGTCCGCACCCGCCACCTCCAGCAGCACCTCACCTACAGCCAGACCCAGGAGTCCGCATGACCTCGACCATCCCGTTCCTCAAGCGCGTCCGGCACCGCGGCGCGGCGACCCTGGCCGCCATGGCGCTGACCGCCGGCGTCCTCAGCGGGTGCAGCCTCGACTCCCAGGCCGCCACCTCCACGGCCACCTCGAGCGTCGAGGGCACCGTCTGGGACGCCGACTCGGTGCACGAGGTGTCGATCGACGTCGACGAGGACGAGTTCGCCTCGATGCTCGAGACCTACCAGGAGACCGGCGAGAAGGAGTGGCTCACCGCCGACGTCACCATCGACGGGCAGACCATCAGCGATGCCGGGATCCGGCTCAAGGGCAACAGCTCGCTGCGGGGAGTGCAGGCCGACGCCGACCCCGCCGACCTGCCGTGGCTCATCGACCTCGACCAGTTCGTCGACGACCAGAGCCTCGACGGGTGGGAGAGCTTCGTCATCCGCTCCAACAACACCGAGACCTCCCTCAACGAGGCCGTCGCGCTCGAGCTGCTGGCCGAGGCCGGACTGGCCAGCGAGGAGGCGGTCGCGATCAGCTTCACCGCCAACGACAGCGACGCCACCCTGCGGCTGATGGTCCAGGACCTCGACAACACATGGGACGAGGCCACGTTCGGCACCGACGGCACCCTGTACAAGTCCGAGTCGGGCGGGGACTGGTCGTACCGCGGGGACGACGCCGACGCCTATGAGGACGTCTTCGACATCGAGGCGGGCACCGATGACTACGAGCCGCTGACCGACTTCCTGCAGTGGCTCGAGGAGGCCTCCGACGAGGAGTTCGCCGACGGCCTGTCCGACCGTCTGGACGTCGAGGCCTTCGCCACCTACCTGGCCTTCGAGGACCTGGTCGGGAACTTCGACGACATCGACGGCCCCGGCAACAACTCCTTCCTCCGCTGGGACGAGGAGACCCAGCAGATGACCGTCGTCGCCTGGGACCACAACCTCGCGTTCGGCATCACCAACGGTGGTGGCGGCGAAGGCGGCGTCCCGGGTGAGGGCGGGGGTCCCGGCGACGGGGCCGCGCCGCCGGACGGCGCCGAGCGCCCCGAGCGGGGCGAGCTCCCCGAGGGCGTCGTCCCCGGGGAGGGCGCCGTTGACGGTGAGCGTCCCGAAGGAGCCCAGGCAGGGGCGGTCCTGGTGGGTCGAACGTGCTGTCCGAGCGGTTCCTCGCCACCGCGGAGTTCGTCGAGCTGTACGACGCCGCGGTGGACCAGCTGACGTCCGACCTGTTCGACGACGGCACCGCGCAGGGGGTCCTCGACTCCTGGAGCACCGTGCTGACCGGGGACGCCACCGACCTGGTGGACGCCTCGACCGTGGAGGCGGAGGCGGAGCAGATCGCGTCGTACTTCGACGGCCACGGCGTCGAGGAGGACCTCACCGCGGAGCCGCGGTGAGCGGTGCCGCATCGGGATCCACGGGTGATCCCGACTGGCCTAACGGCTGGGAGGGCGCTCGACTGCTCGGGACCGAGAGCGTACGGCGCTCCTGGATGCGGCAGTGGATGCAGGTGCGGCCGACGACCACGCCGAGGAAGCTCTGGGACTGCCCTCACGGGACGGTCGAGGCGCGTGTCCGTCTCGTTGACCCGCGCCCCGAGCGCGTTGTCAGAGGTGCCGTCACCCAAGAAGCGCGTCCACGCGTCTCCGCCCCATCCCAGCCACCGGGGACAGTCCGCGGAACGTGCCTCACATCGCCCAGGGAGGACTACGTCCGGACTTCCCCGGTGGGACGCGCTGGCAGCGGAGGACCGGATCTGTCGGTGTAGGCCACTGCCAGCCTGAACGCGGCCCACAGCACGCCGGTCACCGCGGTCACGATCAGGGTCACGACGAGGTCGGGCGAGAACAGGTACAGCGTGCCGAGCGGGGTGCCGAACAGGTGTGGCATCAGTCCGAGAAGGACCCCCGCCGCGACGAGTGTGGTGAGCAGCGGGAACCACAGGCTGAACAGGCCGGGAAGGCCCGACCTGACCTTGGCGCGAACCTTGGTGCGGCGAAGCCAGGCCCACACCATGCTGAGGAGGTAGATGAACGGCAGGGCCACCAGTCCGATGAACAGGACCTTGCGGGACCATCCGGATCCGTAGTCGCCGTCGCGGCCGAGCGCCCGGTCAGCGATGCCGGCGCGGAGGTGGCCCGTCTCAGCGAAGCCGAATCCACTGCCGCCGTTGACCAGCACGACAGCCGCCTGCTTCTGGACGGGGACCATCGTCGCGAGGGTTTCGACGCCGGGGCTGACCCCGTCATGCCACACCGCCCCGCTGCTGGGATCGAGCTTCCAGCCGAAGCCGTAGTACGGCGAGATGTCGCCGGCCGGGCGCATCATCAGGGCCTTGCCCTCGGCGCTCAGCACGTCGTCCTCGCCGTTCATCATCGTCTGGAGGTAGCTCGCCAGATCGCTGGCGCTGGCGACGATTCCCCCCTGCGGGGCCGTTGCCCGGTCGGTCGTGTTGTCGCGCAGCGGTTGCTTGGTGCCGAACCATGGTCGGTGCCCGGTCGCCATGGCCGCATGGACCTCGCCGTCGGCCACGAAGCTGTGCTCCATGCCGACCGGCTCGAGGATGTGCTCGGTGACGTAGGCCTGGAACTCCTGCCCGCTCACGACCTCGACGACGCGACCAAGGATCTCGTAGTTCGCGTTCGAGTAGTCCCACTGCGCGCCCGGTTCACCCGCGGGCGCAATCCCTGCCAGCTGTTCCACCCGCGCGCGCCAGCTGATCCCCCTCGCCGGTCGGGTCCGGCTGCGCGGCGTTGCCCTGCCTCGTGGAGAAGCCGCTCGTGTGGCTGAGGAGCTGCCGGATGGTGGTGACCCCGGCCGGCTGGCCCGAGAACGCGTCGAGATAACCAGAGACCTCGCTGTCCAGGTCGATCGTGCCCGCCTCGACCAGCTGCATGACGGACAGGGCCGTGAAGCTCTTGGAGATCGAGCCGATCACGAACGGGGTGTCCGGCGTGACCGACACATCGCCCCCGAGCCTCACGACGCCCCGCGCACCCGCCGTGGTGATGCCATCCTCGGCCACGACGGCGTAAGCCAGACCGGGTACGCCGGACGCAGGCATCTCGCTATCGATGAAGTCCTCGATCGATCCCTCCGGCGCACTTGCAGGAAGGGCGCCAACGAGACCCAGTGCCAGAACCGCCAGAAGTGTCCGCATCGCATCATCTCCCGGCTCACGCGCCTTCGCCGACAGTGGGTTGAACTCACCCGTGTCTGCGGATCAGCCTCAGCGCGGCGCCACAGTTCTCGTGGGACACGGTCACGCCAGCCTCCCGCAGGACGTCCAACTCGGTCAAGAACATGCCGGCAGACGACGATCAGTAGCACGTGGCGGACATGTCATAGCCAACTATGGGCGTGTGCCATGTGGCGCGTCATTCCGCCCACTATGACGCAGGGCTTGTCGGAGAGCGTCGCTGGCCCCGCGCCGGTGGGAAAGGTGTCAGATCTTCTCTGTACGGATCGGTCCAGATGAAGATGGATCTCGTGACCGATGAATCTCAGGGCGTCCGGTCCGGCCGCGACGCCGTGGAGGAGTTGAAGGCGCGCGGACGTCGGACGCGCTGTTCGCCGAGATCGATTTCGGCAACGGGAGTGATCATCCGAGGCCGCGGCGAAGCCGAGCAAGCAAGTAGCGGGGCAGCCCTTCTCGCGGACCGCGACGCAGTCAAGGAATAAGTGCAGTCAGGTGGTCAGGCAGATCCGGCAGTGCCCTCGGTGGTCGGAGTCGCTTCTTGCGAGGGTCGCGATTGCTGCGAAGGTAAACGTTCCCATCGCGGTGAACGGCGTGAACGCGTCCGGCGGAGGCGAGGCACAGACTTGTTCCACCCCACGCCAGTTGGGCCAGCGTAGGTACGTCCCACATCGCGTGGCGTCCGGTGTCGAGGTCGGTGCCGAAGAACCATCGAGGTTTGCCGGCGCTGTCGCGATACACGGCGTCAAGTTGCAGTTGTGCGTTAAGCAGGACTGGCTTCCCAGAGTTGGCGTCGATCCGTTGCCGGCAAGCATTTCTGCATGTGATCACGTCAGCGAGGCCCACGCCGATGACCGCGACTGCGAACAGTGCACCGATTATGAGACCGACACCTAGGGTTACCACGCCGAAGCTTGATGACAGCGACCGTGGCGGCCCCAAGCGCTCCGACAGCGCCGCCGTACTTGTAGACCTTTTCCTCGCAACAGTCCAGGCAAGCAACGTAAGTGTCCTTGCGGCACGCGCCGAACTTCGGCGAGCCAAACGGGGATCACTACGGGCGGCAGAGGCGGTGGAGGCACCTGAGTCTCAATGCCGATCGGCCCTGCAGCAAAGACCAGATCTCGATAAGTTCGAGCCGGCCACAGGCTCTTTACCGCGGGGTAATAGCGGGCGCCATAGGCAAACTGAAAGGTCTGATCCTCGGGAGCGGGCCCGAGGTCGATCAGGCGCCGCGCGCTTGTCACGGACAGCCGCTCATGCGACAGCGCGGCCACGAGGCCGTTCCCGACCGAAACGCCAAGCTTCGCCTGACTGCGAGATCGGATAGGTACCCCAAGCATCCGGCGGTCCTTAATCGCCACCAGGTGTTCGAGATCGGCGTCGTACCGGACCTTGGCGGCGCCCAACTTGCGGTCCAGGGCGGAGGTGAAGGCGTGTCAGGCCACCATCGCCGTCAGCAGATCCCAGGAGTCGTGCGGTCCCGTTGATATCGATAACAACCGCGTACATGTGTCCATTGACAGGGTGCATAGAGGGCCAAACGCCGGCGCAAACACTCGTCGCGAGGCGACCGAGTTGACGGGTGCCGCGGCGTCAAGGAATCGGTGCACGAAGAAGACCCCGGCGGTTTGCTTTGGCGCCGGCTGCCATCCCCACGCGGATCTCGCCTCAGCAAGTATGGGAGAGCCAGACGCCAATGAGGCGATCTCGCGTGCAATGACAAAACTGTTTGGTGTAGGTGCGCCGAGATCGTGTGTTGTTGTCCCGGTCGAGAATTGCACAGGCGCCGGGTTAGAACGGATCCGGAAGGTGCCCGCCACCTGCTCCAGATATCTCGCGGCGTCAGCCGACGCGGCCCGAGTTACGACTGCCTGCGTGTTCTTCCCAAAGCTTTTGTGCACAGCCTCGGCAATCTTTTGCTCGCGGACAACTTCTGGGTTTGGCATCGCATCCACCTCCTTGGAGGCGCCCACAATGCTGCAGCAAGCCGGCAGCGAGTACCGAAACCCGCAACCACGTTGACGGTCTTGTGCAAGCCTGTCACCGTTCTCTCAATGATGTCCCAGGCTTCGCAGTGGCGCTAGTCCGAGCCAACGCAGTTCCGGCCGAAGGAACTGTTGGTGTCGAGGACTCAATCGTCACCGACCTCTTGACGTGCGGCGCCACAGCGCGTCCGCGAGCCCAGCATCCATGCATATGGGTACACGGCGGTAGGCGTTCGCAGCCGCAAGCACACTGAAGGTCCTTCCGCCGCGAGTCGCGCTGGTCAGCGGCCTACCGTCAGGCAACATGCGTCTCTGTTCATGCTGTGGGTTGCGGCGGGGTAGATCATGAACCCCTTTGGCGCCGCTCGACAGCATCCGCGCCGTACGCTCGGTGCATGCCGATAAGCTTCCAGCGCGCTCGACCGGATGGTCACGGCCTTGGTGCCCTCGCTGTCGAGGAGCCTGGCTGAGCAGTTCAACGTTTTCCGGGTCATGCACCACGGCACTCATGAGAAGCAGTTGTCCAATGTGTTCGCTTGGCTCCTGCGGGTGGATGGCACACACGAGTTGGGACATGCGTTCCAACGGCTCTTTGTAGAGCACGTGAACCGGGGCCTTACCGTTGGGCCGCAACTGCCGACTTCCGGTTATCGGGTCCTCCAGGAGGTAGACACCTCAGGGCACGATGCCTCAGCGCCGAGCAGGGCATTCGCTGACATCGTGCTCACTAGCGCGCAGGCGAGCGTCGTCGTGGAGAACTTCGGAACGTCGGAAGGTCACGGCCACGACTATCACGGGTATCTGGCGTTTGGCGCCGAGGGCGGGACGAAGCAGAGTGTCGTCGTGCTGCTGTGCTCCAGGCGCGAAAGTAATCGCCACAGATGGCTGGGAGCAAGCCGTAGTCGTGACGTATGTCGAGTTGCTGGAGGACCTGAAGACGCGTACCGCCGACGTGCGGCTTCGTGCCGTGCGAACCCCAGCAGCGCTTCTTCATCGAAGAAATGTTCTCGCACTTTCTGGAGGGGCTCTCGGCTATGAGTAATGAGGATCGGATTGCGTCGATCAAGGCGATGTGCGAGGCCGGGAATCGGCGCGCTACGGACACCGGCCGCAGGGCGTGGCCGCACAGGAGTTTGCCGAGCTGGTGGCGAGCATGCCAAGTGGCAATTTGAGGACGGACGTGGGACGTCGCCGAGGTGAAGCGGGCCCTCAAAGAAACGTTTTGCCGAGCAGACATTGGTGGACCAGGTCAA
>CAVWMP010000015.1:0-59988 GCA_963756135.1 uncultured Actinomycetota bacterium | reverse complement strand
ACGAAAGCACGGAGGCTCCCGCGGTGCCGTTCGCGCAGTGCGGTCTGCTGTTCCTCACGTGACTTCTGCGGGCGGTCCTGACCATGGTGTTCATAGTGCACTGTCCCGCACCGTAACCGCGAGGGCTGACAGCGAAACCGCCTGGCGAGGGCCAAAAACGTGGTCCAGAAGCCCCACCGCGAACCCAGGGTCCAGTCGAGCGGCGAGCGCGGAGAGCACGCGCGCTCCAACAAGCGGAACCTCGTCGAGCTGGTCCAGGTCGCTAACCGTTGTGGCGAAGATGGCCCAAACTGGTGGGACGATCACAGACTTGGTTGCTCTCACAGCGAGCATCCGGTTCCAGAGTCGGCGCGCCTGCGACGGGGCTGGCAGCGGATAACGGCCGGTGGGCAGCTGCGACCGATCAGTGCTCCTCGAGCACGGCCAACGATTGGCCGTCCCTACAGGCACCTGGCCGAATCGTCCCATTGGGTCACGGAGTTGACCTAGAAGGAGGTAGCCCTATCTGGGCGCAATGACGCGCCCTCGGGCACAAGCCCACAATGGGCGGAAGGACGCGCGTCTGCGGAGCACCGCACACACGCGAATCATGCACTGTCGGTCGCGACGGCTGTGGGCTCGCCGACGCTCGCAGTGCCGTCGGCTCGCGCTTCTACGCGCTGGCAGCCTTCAGGTTAGATAGCCCACGAGTTCGGGAATCTTGTCGCTGGTGGTGTGGCCGCCCGGGTAGTTGTCCAGCGTCACATCGAGGCCAGCCTCGGAGAGTCCAAGCTTCATGAGCTCGCCCGCGTCGATGATGGTGACGCGTACGTCCTCGAGACGTCCGAGGCGCTCGAGGTCCGCTCGGATGGACCCGTCTGGGTTGCGCTGATCAAACCATCCCTGGTCGGCTGGATCGTCGATCCGCCGCGGCGCGGTGCCGTCGTCGGCGACCCACAGTAAGAACCGCGTGCTCGGATCCGCGGGCCACTTCTTGGGCTCGGTCAACCCGGCCATTTCCGCCGCCATCCTCGCGGGCTCGGCCTTGAAGGTGTCGTTGAAGTTGTCGGAGTGCAGGAAGTACTCGCCATCGCCCAGCACTGCACCCGTGATGGGCAGCGGCACAGCGTCGGCTTGGCATCCAGCAACCGGATCAGTGCTTGGTTGCAGGGTGGCGAGCATCCCGACGCCTGCGCCCGCCGAGAGTCCGTACACCACGGTTCGTGCGGCGTCGCCGCCGTAGTCGGCCGCATTCTGTTGAGCGAAAGCGACCGCACAACTCGCCGCCTGCTTCCATCCGGCGAAGCTCCGCGAACTGAGTGGGAACGGGGACGGGTTCCAAACCATCCACGACGGCGCGAAGATGACCATCCCTTCGGCCGCCGCTGCCTCGAGAGCCGCGGCCATCCCCCGCGCATCCTTGCCGTCGGATCCGTTTCGTGGAAGGCGACCACGACCGTCCACGGCCCCTCCCCGTCTGGTGTGGAGACATCCACGAGAAGGTCGGTGTCGTCCATCGTCATGTAGACGATGTCGGAGGACTTGCTGAACCCAGCCCCGTTAAGCCAAGCCCAACGGGGACCTCACTTTCTCCGTCGCCCCCCGCGGTCCCACCTCAAGTCAGGCGGTTCGGCGCGTGTCATCGGGTCCACCCCTCGACGCCGGTTGGGCTGCGCAGCACATCCGAGCGCGGACAACCGCGGTACCAGCCCTCGACGGCGTCCGGAGTGCGCGGGAGCTCGGCGACGGTCCACTGGCATCGGACGGGTGCTGAGACAGAGCCGCTTTGCTGTGCGGATGCGACGCTGGCGTCGTTGACCCCGAGCGCGACCAGGACGACGCAGGCCGCCGCGATCGTGTGCGAGCGATTCGTATACATGATGGACCTCCTGGTCGGTGACCCGTGTGGTTCGGATCGGTGCTAGGAGCATCGGACTCGGCGATTTCACCGCGCTGGAACGCTGCTCTAAGGAGGTCGAGCACCCACTGAAACGTGTTTGGGTCGTGCGGTGGGCGCTCGTCTGGTGCAAACTCAGGCCATCCCGATCGCCGCGTCGAGCGAGGGCAGGAGATGTCAGTTGCTACCGCGCCGGAGGGCTTGGACCTCCAGGTCGCTGTCCTGGGCGCCTTCGAGGTGCGGGTCGAGGGCCGACTGGTAGGACCGGCGGGTCCCAAGAGGCGCGGATTGCTGGCCCTTCTGGCGCTGGAGGCTGGCCGGGTGGTCGCGGTCGAGACTCTCGTCGATCGCCTGTGGGGTGAGGACCCGCCGGCAACCGCGACGAACGTCGTTCAGACCTATGTCTCCACGTGGCGCTCTGTGCTGGGTGGGCGTGGAGGTCCGTTGGTGACTGTGGGTGCCGGTTACCGGTTGGAAGTCGACGAGCAACGGTGCGATCTGAACCGGTTTCGGGCGATGGTGCAGTCCGCTCGACTGTCCCAGCCTGAGGCTGCCGAGCGTGCCTTGGACGAGGCAGTCGGCCTGTGGCGGGGACCGGTGCTGGCGGACCTGGCGGGAGAGCCCTTTCACGTCCGCGTGGCCCAGGTTCTTGAGGCCGAGCGGGCGAGCGCCGTCGAGGCGTGGGCCGAGGTCGCGCTCCGAGTTGGGCGGGAACCCGCGGTGGTGCTCGAGCGTCTCGCGGCTTTGGTGGAGTCGGACCCGCTGCGGGAGAGCGCTGCCGCGCTGACGATGTGGGCGCAGGCGGCCGCAGGCAGACCTTCAGAGGCGCTGAGAACCTACGAAGACACGCGACGCGCCCTCCGCGACGAGCTGGGCGTGAATCCCTCCGCGGTCCTGCGCGAGATGCATGGGCGTGTTGTGCGTGCCGATCCGGCGCTCGATCCGGCAACGGCCGAGGCCGTGGTCGAATTGCCGGTGACCAGCGTGGCCAGGGCTGACCCGCTCTTCGGGCGGGACGAGGACGTCATCCACGTGGGCGAGCTCCTCGAGGAGCGCAGGCTTGTGACCCTCACCGGGCCTGGCGGCGCGGGCAAGACCCGGCTGGCCGTCGAGGTTCTGCACCGGTACGCAGCGAGGGGTGGCGCAGGGTGGTTCGTTGACTTGGCGCCGGTCCGGGACGAGGCGCTGACGGCCTCGACCGTAGCCGCCTCATTCGGGGCCCAAGCCTCCGCGGGCACGGACCCGGAGGTTGCTCTCGTTGCCCGGCTGGTCGCCGTCGAGGGTCTGCTCGTTCTCGACAATCTCGAGCACCTCGTCGCGGTGGCGGGGTTCGTCGCCCGGCTCCGAGCCGCCTGCCCAGGAATCCGGCTTCTGCTCACCTCCCGCAATGGGCTGGGCATCGCAGGCGAGCGGCAGTACCCGGTTTCGTTGCTGGCCGTCCCTGACGAGCATGCCGTCCGGGCTGGCGGCTCTCGTGCGCTCATGGCCGTAGACGGTGTCCGCCTCCTGGTCGACCGGGCCACCGCCGCGGACCCGTCGTTCCAGGTGACTGAGGACAACGCGGACGCCGTGGCCGAGCTGGTACGGCAACTCGACGGGCTGCCGCTCGCGATCGAGATCGCGGCGCCGTGGCTTCGGATGCTCTCGCCCACTGCGTTGCTCGCCCGTGTCTCGGATTCGGGCCTCGACCTCGCGGGCCCGCGCAGCGACCTTCCCGAACGTCAACGCACTCTGCGGAGCACCATCGGCTGGAGTCATGACTTGTTGTCCGCGGCGGAGCGGGCGGTGTTCCGCCGGCTCGCCGTCTTCGTGGGCAGCTTCTCGATCGAGGCTGCAGAGGAGGTGTGCGCCGACAAGGATGCCGAATCGGACGCGGTGGCCGAGCACCTACTGGCGCTTGTGGACCGCCACCTGGTCCAGCCGATAGGGACCTTTGAGGGGCCGCGGCGGTTCCGGCTGCTCGAGACCGTGCGCGAGTTCGCGAGCGAACAGCTGGCGGTGGACCCAAGCCGCGAAGACGTCCGGGACCGGCATCTCACCTTCTTTTCGCGCTGGGCGGCCGAACTCGCCGCCCGAAGTGAGGGCCCGGGATCCGGTCGATGGCTGGCGCTCGCGGTTGCCGAGGCGGACAACCTGCGGTCGGCGCTGCAGCTGCTCGAGGACCGCGGCGACCACGAGGCGCTGCTGCAGCTGGCGGTCGACGCGATGGTCATCTGGTTCGAGGCCGGCCACGAGGACGAGGGCGAGCGACGTCTGCACGCGGCACTCGCCGCTGGACCGGTGGCCCCGGCCCGTGCAATCGGGCTCACCTACTGGGCCTGGTTGCGGGCCACCCGTGACAGGGCAGGCGCCGCGGCCGCAGCGCAGGAAGCCCTCACCCTCGCCCGGTCCGCCGGGGACCCGCTCGTGGAGGCGTTCGCGCAACAGACGTTGGGTGACACGCTCGACGGTGGCGCGGCGCTGGCCGCCAGCCATGCCGTGTTCGAGGCGGCGGAGCGGTCAGAGGGGCGATCTGTCCGCTACGGCCCCACCGCACCGGACGCGGTCCGCTGCGGGGCAAGCGCCAGCATCGCTGCTGCTTGGGCGCACCGGTCACTGGGCCAGGCGCTCACCTGGCAGCGCGACGCCTTGCGCCTCGCAGAGGTCGAAGGTGACCGGCGGATCACTGCGGTGAACGCCGCCCGTCTCGCGCGTCTGCATCTGCTTGGAGCTGACCAGGAGGCAGCCGAGACGCTGGTCGACCGGGCTCGGAAGCTGGTCTCCACCCACGTCACGGCACGCTGGGAGGACATCGTGGCGTTCGCCGAGGCGGAACTGGCGTTCCACGTCGGACGTCTCAATGAAGCAGAGCACGAATTGGTCGTGCTGGTCCATCGCGCTGTCGCGGGAGGGCGGCCGCTGCACGCGCGCCTCGGGTCCTTGTTGCTCACTGACCTACTCACCACGGTCGGGCGCCCGGACGAGGCACAAGAAGTCCTCAACCGGCTCGCGCAGGTGCCCGGCGCGCTCGACGATCTGGTGGCCTCGGCATGCGTCGAAGTACGGCGAGCGCGGTTGGACCGGCTGGCCGGACGACTAGACGCCGCCGCGACGCGACTCGACGCCGTCGAGGCCGTTCTGTCCATCGACCAGCTGCCTCCGGAGAGAGTGATAGTCCTGGTGGAGCGCGTCTTGCTGGCCCGCACAGCGGGGGCGCGGCGCCCCCACGCCCGACTACTGGCCGACGCCCAAGCGGCCACCGGGGTTCGCCTCGCGCCGTGGGAAGCGGCCCTGGTGCAGTGACGTCCGACTGTCAGTACCTCCCCCGCCGGGGGTGACCGTGCTCGCGGTCCCCACCGCCGAGCGATCTCACAGACCGAGGTGATCGTTGCGCGACGACCGGGCAGGTCGTGATTCCTCGGGCCAGTCGCTGAGCGGCGTCATCATCATCCGTGCGGAGGTATCCGGGGCGACGATCCGTCCGGACTGCAGTGCCTGCCAGAGGCGATCGAAGTCGGCGGCGATCGAGTAGGCGCCGCCGTCACCTATGCCGACCACGGGGAGGTGCTGGAGTCGCTGCGTCTGTGGAAACGTGCGACGGCTGAAGACTCGGTGTCGGTGGCTGCGCCGGTGGTTCCGCTGCGTGCGGCGGGCGCCGGGGACCGGGTCGAGCGGATCGACCGAGAGGAACCAGGGACAGCTCGCCCGCCGGGCCGAGCGAGAGACCGCCAGGCAACGCCATGCCACCGGTCCCGGCCGCAACCCCGGCGGGGTCCCAGGGGTCGGCCCCAGACGTGCGGGCGCACTCCGAGGGTCAGCCAGCCTCTCCGTCTCGTGTCCCGGATGTCGACCTGGCCGGTGCGGTGTCAGGGCTGTGACCGGTCAGAGCCGGGCGACGTACCGCCGCCCGCGCAGCGCCTCCTCGACCAGGCCGACCGCGCGGCGTACCCCGGACAGCCGGGCGTCCTCGGCCATCCACGTCTGCACGGCGGCGTCCACGACATCCAGCTCGGCCACCTCGCGCAGCTCGGCGCGCGCCTCGCTCAGGCCGCGTCGCGCGGCCGCCTGCGAGGCCTCGACGTGCAGCACCGCGAACCGGGCCAGCACCACGATGTGCCGCCGCAACGTCGGGTAGGAGCGGTACTCCGGGGGGCAGATGTCGAGCAGCCAGTTGCCGGCGGTGCGCTCCCAGTCGGGGGCGTCGGGCGGCCTGACCTCCCGGGGCCAACCGGGTGGCACGACGAGGGGAGACATGCCGGCCAGTCTACTCGAACACAGTGTCGATTCTATGCTTCGTACCGCTCCTCCATCTCCGCCAGCAGGGGATCACGCAGCCCGACGCAGTCCAGCGCCCAGAACGGGTCGCAGTAGACCAGTCGGCCCCGCATCCACGGTTCGTCCGACGGCTGCAGGGCCACCTGGAACGCCGCGCAGGCCAGGGGCCCTGGGACGCCAGGGTCAAGGCGGCCTCGACGAGCTGACCGCCGATGCCGGTGCGCTGGTGTGACGGCAGCACCGACAGCGGACTCAGCACCAACACCTCCACGAGGGCATGCCGGGCGTCGACCCAGCAACGGCTCAGCTGGACGTGGCCGACCACGCCGCCCCCATCCTCGGCCCCATCCTCGGCCCCCACCTCGGCCCCCACCTCGGCCACCAGCGAGGCCCGGGTGTGGTCCGCCTCGTCGAGGACCGCGCACAGCCTCGCCACCAGCGACCCCTCGTCCCCGAACGCCTCCCCCACGACCCGGCGCACGGCCTCACCGTCACCAGGAGTGGCCGGCCGTACCTGCGCCGGGCCCTCCTGCCGGCGGCCGCTCATCCCGCCAGGAAGCTGAACCGCACGCTCCGGTCCGGGTTGTCGACGTTGAGGTCGACCAGGCAGATGCTCTGCCAGGTGCCCAGGGTGAGCCGTCCCTCGAGCACCGGAACGCTGGCGTACGGCGGGACCAGCGCCGGCATCACGTGCGAGCGGCCGTGTCCCGGTGTGCCGTGCCGGTGCCGCCAGCGGTCGTCGGCCGGCAGCAGGTCGCCGAGCGCGGCCAGCAGGTCGTCGTCACTGCCCGCGCCGGTCTCCAGGATGGCGATGCCGGCGGTGGCGTGCGGCACGAACACGTGCAGCAGCCCGTCCCCGCGACCGGACACGAAGTCCTGGGCGTCCGAGGTCAGGTCGAGGACCACGTCGCGGTCACCGGTGCGATAGCTCTTCGTCTGCGACTCCATGACGCCGATCGTGCCACCCGCCTGATCGATCTCCTCGATCTCCTCGAGACTGAGACCTCCGGCGCACGACGCGGTCGGCTCGGGGGCGGTCTCGCCGGCTCCGAAGGCCTCGATGAACAGCCCCAGCCGCGGGTCGTCGGCCCCGTCCAGGCTGAGCTGGCGCCCCCAGACCGTGACGACCACCGGCGCGTCCAGCCCGGGGTACGGCGCCATGATCCCGTTCGCGGGGCAGCTGGTCGCGCAGCGCCGCGACCTCGGCGGCGTCGAGCTCCGGGTCGTGGGCGATGAAGACGGTGCCGTGCTCCAGGTCGTGCACCAGGTTCTCGTTCGGGATCGGCTCGTCGTAGGCGCCGCAGTCCAGCCACTGCGGGGCGTGCGGACCACCGGCGGGCGGGGTCTGCGGGTAGTCGATCTCGCCGTCGCGGTGGTCGGTGCGCAGGTCCTCGAAGGTGCGCACCTCGTCGAGGGTGGGCGGTTGTGCCCGGATCTGGCCGACCGCTATCGGAACGGCGACCGCGAGGATGACCACCGCCGCTGCGACCAGGCCGGCGAGCACGACGATCGCCGTCCGGTCCTGGCGAGGCGCCTGCGGCACCGGCTCCTGCTCCGGGGGAGCCGGCGGAGAGTCGTCGTCCGGAGCCTCGCTCACGCCTCGCCCAGGGCTTGCTCGATCCGGTCGACCTTGGCGGTCAGCTGGCCGTCGTACCCCGGCCGGATGTCGGCCTTGAGGACCAGGCCCACCCGCGGCGAGACCTCGGCAACCACCTCGACGGCCCGCTTCACCACCGCCATCACCTCGTCCCACTCCCCCTCGATGTTGGTGAACATCGCGTTGGTCTCGTGAGGCAGCCCGGACTCCCGGACGACCCGGACGGCGGCCGCCACTGCCGCGGACACGCCTCCGGTCTCATCGGCGGCGGTGGGGCTGATGCTGAAGGCCACGATCATGGCTGCAACGGTAGCCAGCCGTGCCGAACAGGGATGGCGACCCGGTCAGCCCCAGAAGACCCGGTCCACGACCTGCCGCGCGACCCGCGCAGCACGCAGGTAGTCGTTGACCATCGCCTCGGTGTCGCCCTGTCGGTAGCCGAGAATGCTGGCCACGCCGGCCCGCTCGGTGATGTCGCTGGGGAACTCGTCGCCGGGCTTGCCACGGACCAGGGTGACCGCGTTGCGGATCCGGCTGACCGTGCGCCAGGCCTCGGCCAGCTGCTGGGCGTCCCGCTCCGCGACCAGGCCGGCCTCCTGCGCGGCGGTCAGCGCGTCCAGGGTGCGCGAGGTGCGCAGCCCCGGCACCCGGTAGGCGTGCTGGAGCTGGAGCAGCTGCACGGTCCACTCGATGTCGGCGAGTCCGCCACGACCGAGCTTGAGGTGCATCTGCGGGGAGACCCCACGCGGGAGCCGCTCGTCGTCCACCCGCGCCTTGATCCGGCGTACCTCGAAGGTGTCGTCGTCGGAGAGCCCGCCCTCGGGAAACCTCAGCGGGTCGATCAGCTCGGTGAACCGGCGGCGCAGGTCCTCGTCGCCGACCACCGCATCGGCGCGCAGCAACGCCTGCGCCTCCCAGACCTTCGACCACTTGGCGTAGTAGGCGGCATAGGAGTCGAGGGTGCGCACCAGCGGACCCTGCTTCCCCTCGGGTCGCAGGTCCGCGTCGACCTGGAGGGCAGGGTCGGGCCCCGGCAGGGCCAGCAGCCGGCGCAGCTCGTTGGCGACCGCCTGGGCGTACGTCGTCGCCTCGTGCTGGTCGACGCCGTCCTCCGGCTCGTGGACGAACAGCACGTCGGCGTCGCTGCCGTAGGAGAGCTCGAAGCCGCCGTACCGACCCATCGCGACGACCGCGATCCGGGTCGGCGCGGCATCGAGGTCCTTGGCTCGACGGACCGCCGCGCCGGCCACGTCCAGGGTGGCCTCGAGCGTCGCGTCGGTGAGCCGGGACAGCCCGGCCCCGACGTCGGCCACGTCGACGAGCCCCAGCAGGTCGCCGGCGGCGATCCGGAACAGTTCCCGGCGGCGTACGGCGCGGACCGCTCGCGCCGCCTTCTCGGCGTCCTGCTGCCGCTTCGAGGCCGCCAGCATCTCCTCGACCAGGGACGTCGAGGGCAGCGGCTCCAGGTCGCCGGTCAGCAACCGCACCCCCTGCGGCTCACGTTCCAGCAGCCCGGTCGCGTAGCGCGAGGTGGACAGCACCCGGGCGAGCCGCTCGGCCACCTGCCCCTCGTCGCGCAGCGTCTGCAGGAACCACGGCGTGCTGCCCAGCGAATCACTGAGCCGTCGGAAGCCGAACAACCCGGCGTCCGGGTCGGAGCCGTCGGCGAACCACTGGAGCAGCACCGGCAGCAGTGCCCGGTGCACGTTCGCGGTGCGGGTCACCCCGCTGGTCAGCGCCTCGAGGTGCCGAAGTGCGCCCTTGGGGTCGCGGTACCCCAGGGCCGCGAGCCGTTCGCCGGCGGCGTCGGTGGACAGAGCCACCGGGAAGCCCGGCATCCGCGCGACCGCGGAGAGCAGCGGTCGGTAGAAGAGCTTCTCGTGCAGCCGACGCACCTCGCGCCGGTGGAAGCGCCACGTCTTGTCCAGCATTGCCGCCGGGTCCTTGAGGAAACCCATGCTCCGGCCGAGGCGACGCAGCGCGTCCTCCTCCTCGGGGACGACGTGGATCCGCTGCAGCCGGTTCAGCTGGATCCGGTGCTCGAGGGTGCGCAGGAACGCGTACGCGTCGTGCAGCGCCTCGCCGTCCTCGCGACCGACGTACCCGCGCCGGCTGAGCTCAGCCAGGGCGCTCAGCGTGGTGGGCAGCCGGATCCGCTCGTCGTTCTTGCCGTGCACCAGCTGGAGCAGCTGGACGGCGAACTCGACGTCGCGCAGTCCGCCGGCACCGAGCTTGAGCTGACGGTCGGCGTCCCGCGCCGGGATGTGCTCGATCACCCGGCGTCGCATCGCCTGGGTCTGGGTGACGAATCCCTCGCGCTCCGAGCAGCTCCACACCAGCGGCGTCACCATCGCCATGTACTGCTCCGCCACGGCGAGGTCGCCGGCCACCGGGCGCGCCTTGAGCAGCGCCTGGAACTCCCAGGTCTTCGCCCAGCGCTCGTAGTAGCCGCGATGGCTGGCGACCGTGCGCACCAGCAGTCCCGCCTTGCCCTCGGGACGCAGCGCCGCGTCCACCGGCCAGATCGTGCCCTCCGCGGTGTGGTCGGAGCAGACCCGCATCAGGTGGCTGGCCAGCTGGGTGGCGGCCCGGGCCGCCCTGTCGTCCGGCGCGCCGTCGGTGGGCTCGTAGACGAAGATGACGTCGACGTCGGAGACGTAGTTGAGCTCGTGGCCACCGCACTTGCCCATCGCGATCACCGCCAGGCGGGCGAGTCCCGAGTCCTCCCCGACCCGTTGCCGGGCGATCGCCAGCGCGGCCTCCAGGGTGCCCGCGGCCAGGTCGGAGAGCTCGGCCGCCGCGTCGTCGACCCCGAGGTGGTGGGCCAGGTCCCGGGCGGCCAGTCGCAGCAGCACCCGGCGGTACTCGACTCGCAGGGCGTCCACGGCCTCGGCGTCGGGCACGGTGGCGGTCGGCTCGGGGTCGTCGGGGTCGGCGCCGACGGCCCGCAGCAGCCCCTCGCGCACGGCGTACGCCGCGGGGCGGGTGGAGCCCATCGTCGGGTCGCACAGCTCGCGCCAGTGCTCGGGGTGCCGGGCCAGGTGGTCGCCGAGCGCGTCGCTCGCGCCCAGGACGCTGAGCAGCCGCATCGCGGTGCCCTCGTCCTCGGCCACCTCCCGGACCATCACGGCGGGGTCGTCCAGCGCGCGGGCGATCCGGAGCAGCCCGGCCAGAGCCGCGTCCGGGTCGGCGGTGCGGGACAGGTAGGGAGGCAGGTCGTCGCCACCCGGCCCCAGCTCGAGCAGGGTCTCGACCGCGGTCTCCGGGTCGCCGAACCCGAGACGCGCAAGCGTCCCGGACCCGGACCTGGTGCGGCCGTCGGAGGTCATCGCCGTCGGGACCCGTCCGGGATGCCGGCCACCCGCAGGTACGCCGCCGCCAGCGGCCGCCACGCCTCGTCGAGCTCCTCGCGGGCCTCGGCGATCAGCCGCAGCACCTCAGCCTGCTCGACCCTCGGTCCCGCGTGCGAGCCCCAGTCCGAGATCGTCCAGCTCGACACGACCGCGGCGTCCACCTCCGGGTGCAGCTGCACGCCCCAGGCTGCCGGGCCCGAACCGCACCACCTGGAGCTGCCCCTCAGGGGCACGAGCGAGGACCACCGCGCCGGCCGGAAGCTCGGTCACGATGTCGTCGTTGAAGTGCACCCCGCGTCGCGGGGTGCTCAGCCCGCCCACCAACAGGTCGTCCTCGGCCTCCGGAGTCCAGCCGACGTCCAGCAGGCCGAGCTGCTGGCCGGTGCCGTTCCTCGCCACCGAGCCGCCGAGCGCGGAGGCCATCAGCTGGTGCCCCAGGCACACCCCGAGGGTGGGCAGCCCGGTGGCGAGCGCCTCCCGGATCAGCTGTTTGGTGGGTGCCAGCCAGGCGTGCCGGTCCTCGTCGTCGGCTCCCATCGGACCGCCCAGCACCAGCAGCCCGTCGTACCCGTCGAGCGTCGGCACCGGCTCCCCGGCGTACGGCCGCCACACGTGCAGGTCGGCACCGCCGGCCTCCAGCCACTCGCCGAGCAGGGCCGGCGGACAGATCGCGTCGTGCTCGACGACCAGCAGCCGGGTCATCCTCGCCTCCGAGCGGGGCCTGCGTCGGACGGCGTCGGGGTCGCTCGGGATCGGCCAGCAGCGCCAGGAAGAGCACGACCAGTCCGATCGGCACCATCACGAACCCGACCCAGGTGACCGCCATCGGCAGTGCCAGGGCCAGCACGGCGACGCCCGTGCCGACCGCCGCCCGCTTGGCGACCCGGTCCCGTCGGGGCAGCAGCCGGAGCGCCAGGCCCCCCGCGGCCAGGAGGACGGCGGCCACGCCGGCCAGCAGCGCCGCGAACGCTCCGGCACCGTCCTCGTCCAGGCCGACGGAGGCGACGGTCGCGACGTCGAGCAGCACCAGCACGACGGCGAAGCCCACCACCACCCACAGCACCGTCCGCAGCCGCCGGACCCGGTCCTCGCTGAACACCGGTCCCGGCACCGCCCCCGCGGCGCCCCGCCTCGTCCCGCTCATCTGCGCGTGCCCGGTCACAGCACCGAGAGCATCCGGTCCCGCTCGAACGCCGAGACCTGGCCGCGGTACTCGTTCCACTCGGCGTGCTTGTTGCGCAGGAAGAAGTCGAAGACGTGCTCGCCGAGGGTCTCGGCCAGCAGCTCGGAGCCCTCGGCGATCGCGATCGCGTCGTGCAGGCTCTTGGGCAGTGGGTCGATGCCGAGGCTGGTCCGCTCCCGCTCGGTCAGCGACCAGACGTCGTCCTCCGCCTCACGCGGCAGCTCGTAGTCGTGCTCGATCCCCTTCAGCCCGGCGGCCAGGATCACCGCGAAGGACAGGTACGGGTTGGCCGCGGCGTCCAGGGTCCGCAGCTCCATCCGGGTCGAGTTGCCCTTGAGCGGCTTGTACATCGGCACCCGGACCATCGCCGAGCGGTTGTTGTGGCCCCAGCAGATGTACGACGGCGCCTCGCCGCCGAACATCAGTCCGCTTGTAGCTGTTGACCCACTGGTTGGTGACCACGCTGATCTCGCGGGCGTGCCGAAGCACCCCGGCGATGAACTGCCGGCCGGTGCGGGACAGCTGGTACTCCGCACCGGGCTCGTAGAAGGCGTTCTGGTCGCCCTCGAACAGCGACACGTGGGTGTGCATCCCCGACCCCGGGTGGGTGGTGAACGGCTTCGGCATGAACGTGGCCCAGATGCCCTGGCTCAGCGCCACCTCCCGGATCACGGTGCGGAACGTCATCACGTTGTCGGCGGTGGAGAGCGCGTCGGCGTACCGCAGGTCGATCTCCTGCTGCCCCGGCCCGGCCTCGTGGTGGCTGAACTCGACCGAGATGCCCATCGACTCCAGCATCGTGATCGCCTCGCGGCGGAAGTCCGCGCCCATCGACTGGGCAGTGTGGTCGAAGTAGCCGCTGCGGTCGGCGGGCACCGGGTCGACGCCCGCCTCGGGGGCGTCCTTGAAGAGGTAGAACTCGATCTCGGGGTGGGTGTAGAAGGTGAACCCCTGCTCGGAGGCCTTGGCGAGCGTCCGCTTGAGCACGAAGCGCGGATCCGCGTACGACGGGGAGCCGTCCGGCATCACGATGTCGCAGAACATCCGGGCGGTGGCCGGCCCCTCGCCGCGCCACGGCAGGATCTGGAAGGTCGAGGCGTCCGGCCGGGCCAGCATGTCGGCCTCGAAGACCCGCGCGAAGCCCTCGATCGCCGAGCCGTCGAAGCCGATCCCCTCGGAGAAGGCGCCCTCCAGCTCAGCGGGCGCGACCGCCACCGACTTGAGGAACCCGAGCACGTCGGTGAACCACAGCCGCACGAACCGGACGTCCCGCTCCTCGAGAGCGCGGAGAACGAAGTCTTCCTGCTTGCCCATGCCCGGCAGCCTAGTGGTGACCCTCCGGCATGCTGCGAGCCTGGCTCGAGTTCGTCCGGTGCCGCTTCGCTCCCGCCCCGACGCCCGCCTCCCTGTTCCACGCGTCGCGTCCGCACATCGCCCACGAGACCCTCTTGTCGATCGAACGTCCTGTTCGGATAGAGTACCAGCATGGATCTGCCTCCCCACACCGTCGACGGCGCCCACTCGGTGACCGCTCCGGACGAGGCCGGCCAGCTCACCGAGCAGCAGCTGATCGACCGGCTCCGTGAGCTGGAGGAGCTGAAGGCCCGGTGCGCGGCGGAGCAGGCCCGCGCCACCGTGCGCGCTCGATCGTGCCGTCCGGCACCGACACGCCCAGCGGGGGCTGCCGCGCGAGCGCCAGGGAGCCGGCGTGGCCGCCCAGGTCGGGTTGGCCCGCCGCGAGTCCCCGGTCCGCGGCGCGCAGCACCTCGGGCTGGCCAAGGCGCTGGTGCACGAGATGCCGCACACCCTTCGTGCCCTCGCGGCAGGGCCGGTGCAGCGAGTGGCGGGCCACCCTGCTGGTCCGCGAGACCGCCTGCCTCAGCGCGGCCGACCGGCGTGCCGTGGACGCCGACCTGATGGCCGACCCCGACCGCTGCGACGGGTGGGGCGACCGCCGACTGGCGGCGGAGGCGCGCAAAGCGGCGTACCGGCTGGACCCGCACGCGGTGGTCGCCCGCGCCCGTCGCGCCGTCGAGGAGCGCCACGTCAGCGTCCGTCCGGCCCCGGACACCATGACCTACCTCAGCGCCCTGCTCCCCGTCGCCCAGGGCGTCGCCTGCTACGCCTCCCTCCAGCGTGAGGCTGACCGACTGCGATCCACCGGCGACACCCGCGGTCGCGGACAGCTGATGGCAGACACCCTGGTCGCCCGGCTGACCGGTGCCACCGCCGAGGCAGCCGCCCCACCGGCCGTCCCGGTCGCGATCAACCTGACGGTCTCCGACGCCACCCTGCTCGGTGGAGGCCACGAGCCCGCCTGGATCACCGGCTACGGACCTGTCCCGGCCGGGACTCGCCCGCGACCTGGCCGCCACCGCGATCGAGGGGCCCACGCGACCCTGCGACGGCTGTACGTCACCGACGGCGGGTGCCCTGGCCCATGGACTCCCGGGCCCGCGCCTTCCCGCCGGCGCTCGCCCTGCTTCATCGACCTGCGCGACCAGACCTGCCGGACGCCGTGGTGCGACGCCCCGGTGCGACACCACGACCACGTCGTCCCTGCGGCCGACGGTGGCCCCACCAGCGAGGCGAACGGCGCAAGGCCTCTGCGAGGCCTGCAACCAGGCCAAGGAGGCCCCCGACTGGCTGGCCACGGCAGTTCCGCCGCTCGAGGCCCGGCGCGCACGTCGTGGAGGTCACCGCCCCCAGCGGGCACCGGTACCGATCCCGAGCGCCAGCGCTGCCAGCACCGGTGCACTCCCCGACCCGGCAACCGTCCAGCGTCGAGATCCACCATCGACCCGACCTCGACCTGCGCCTCGAGGTCGCCGGCTGAGAGCTATCCGCTCGCGCTTCGCGAAGCCGACGCCCCGTCGACTCCGTCGGGATAGGCTCCCGGCGGGCCAGAAGCGGCCCGTGGGCGCACGTCCTGGCAGCAGATCGGAGGCTGGTGAGTACCACCGTCGGCAACACCGCCCCGTCGGCCCCGCACTCAGCGACGTCGCGACGATGCCCTCCCCCCGGCCGCCCAGGCCTGGCGTGGACTCGCCGCGCGGGCCCGGCACGCCAATCCCTTCCACGGCCCCGACCTGCTGTTGCCCGGCGCTCGAGCACCTCGCCGGGTCGGTCGACGTACGACTGGTGACGCACCCCTCATCGGACGGGTGCGGGTTCGACCTGATGATCCCGGTCGCCCGACACCAGTACGCGGCGCACTGCCCGGTCCGGGCCAGCGTCGCCTGGCAGCACACCCACCACTTCCTGGGCACTCCCCTCGTCTCGGCCGACCTCGGTCCCGAGCAGTGGCGGAGCGTCCTCGCCGCACCAGCGGGCGGCAGGACTCCTGGCTGCTGCTGCCGCACCTCGACGTCGACGTGGTCCGCGACATCGAGGAAGCCGCCCGCCGTGACGGTCGGACCACCCGTCGACTGCGCACCGAGCTCCGTCCCATCACCCGAGCGTCATCGCGTCGACGACTACGCCGAGCAGCAGCTGCCGGGCAAGCGCCGCAAGGAGCTGCGCCGACTGTGGCGGCGTCTCGAGGAGGCCGTCGGAGGCGGTCTCGCGCTGGTGGACCTGGTCGCGGCCGGTCGGCTCGAGGCCGGGATCGAGGAGTTCCTCCAGCTCGAGGCGGCCGGCTGGAAGGGTGCCGACGGCGGCGCCATCGACAAGAACCCGCACGAGCGTGCGTTCTTCGTCGAGGCCTGCCGATCCCTGGCCCGCCACGAAGCCCTGGAGATCCTGGCGCTGCGCGGCCGGGACGGGCGACCGGTCGCCATGGCGGTCAACGTCCGTGACGGCGACACGCTGTTCACCGCCAAGATCGCCTACGACGAGCGGTTCGGTGCGCTACTCCCCGGGACTGCTGCTCTACGTCGAGCAGCTCTCCCGCTTCCACGACTCCGGTGCCCAGCTGCTCGACACCTGTGCCGAGCCCGGCCATCCGATGGCGGTCCGACTGCATCCCGATCGGCGGGAGCTGGTCACCCTCGCGGTCGCGCTGCGGCCCGGCCGGGGAGACTGGGCGGTGCGGTACGCCGCCACCCTCCGCCGGGTCGCCGACCGAGTTCGAGCCCAGCGCCGGCCACGCCTGGAACCACCCTCCGAGCACGGCCAGCACCGACCCACGAGAGGAACGACGATGAGCACCCTGCTGCGCCTCGACGAGGCGTCCACCCGAGCCCTGCGCACCGCCGGCGAGACCGGCGAGCCGCAGGAGGTGTCCCACATGCTGCGCAGCCACGAGCTGCTGACCCTGGACGCGCTGGCCGACTTCGGTGCCTCCCTGCCCGAGGACAGCGTCGAGCACAACATCGGCGCCCTGCCCGACGTGGTCGCCGACGGCAACGCTCCGCGCCTCGACCTGGAGCTGCGCGAGATGATCCTGGGTCTGGAGACCAACGGCGCCTGGTGCGTGCTCAAGAACATCGAGCAGGACCCGCGGTACAGCGCCCTGCTGGACGCCTGCCTGGACGAGATCGAAGACCTGGTCTCCGGGCCGGGACAGGCCTACAAGCGGGAGGGCTTCATCTTCCTCTCCGCCCCGGGGTCGATGACCCCGTCCCACATCGACCCCGAGCACAACGTGCTGCTCCAGGTCCAGGGCACGAAGACGATGATCACCGGCCGGTGGGGTTCCGCGGCGGCCCGGGCGGCCGAGGCCGAGCGCCTCGTCACCGGCGGGCACCGCAACCTCGCCGACGACGTCCAGGACCCGACCGAGCACCACCTGAAGCCGGGCGACGGCGTCTACGTGCCGCCGTACACCCAGCACAAGGTGATCAACGGCCCCGCGCTGTCGATCTCGTTGTCGGTGACGTGGCGCAGCCGGGAGCTGGCCGACGAGGCGCGGGTGCTGCGCGCCAACTCCTACCTGCGCAGGGCCGGGGTCTCCCCCACGCCGCCCGGGAGCCGGCACGCCGTCGACAAGGCCAAGTCGTCGGCGATCACCGCCGCGGAGAAGGCGAAGTCGGCGCTGCGCCGGGGACGCTGATCGCTCAGCCCTGCGGGACGTTCGCCTCCAGCTCGGCGAGCCACGCCGCAGGCGCGGCGTCCGAGGGCATCCGCCAGTCCCCGCGCGGTGACATCGTGCCGCCGTCGCTGACCTTGGGCCCGTTGGGCAGTGCGGAGCGCTTGAACTGGCTGGCGAAGAACCGCCGGATGAACACGTCGAGCCAGCGCCGGATCGTCGGCGAGGTCGTAGGCGGCTCGGTCCTCGAGCGGGAACCCGGGCGGCCACTGCCCGACCGCCGGCGTCCCGCCAGGCATGCCAGGCGAGGAACGCGATCTTGCTGGGCCGGTACCCGCGGCGCAGCGTGTAGTACAGCGTGAAGTCCTGCAGGGCGTACGGCCCGACGGTGTCCTCGGTGCGCTGCGGCAGGTGGTCCTCCCGGGTCGGGATCAGCTCCGGGGTGATCTCCTGCTCGAGGATCTCGGCGAGCAGGTGGTTGGTCTCGGCGTCGAACTGGTCGCTGTCGGCGACCCACCGGATCAGGTGCTGGACCAACGTCTTCGGTACGCCGGCGTTGACGTTGTAGTGCGACATCTGGTCGCCGATGCCGTAGGTGCACCAGCCCAGCGCCAGCTCGGAGAGGTCGCCGGTGCCGAGCACGATGCCGCCACGATGGTTGGCCAACCGGAACAGGTAGTCGTAGCGCAGCCCCGCCTGGACGTTCTCGAAGGTGACGTCGTAGTCCTCCTCGCCCTCGGAGTAGGGGTGGTCGAGGTCGTCGAGCATCTGCTCGGCGGCCGGCCGGATGTCGATCTCGTCGAAGGTCACCCCGAGGCTCGTCGAGAGCCGGGTGGCCAGCGACCTGGTGGTCGTCGCCGGTGGCGAAGCCGGGCATCGTGAACGCGAGGATGTCGCTGCGCGGCCGGCCGAGCCGGTCCATCGCCTTCGCCGCCACGATCAGCGCGTGGGTGGAGTCCAGGCCCCCGCTCACCCCGATCACGATCTTGGGGTGGCCGATCGCGGTCAGTCGCTGCTCGATGCCGGAGACCTGGATGTTGTAGGCCTCGTAGCAGTCCAGTGCGAGCCGCTCCAGCTCGTCGGGGACGAACGGGAACCGGTCGACCTTGCGACGCAGCCCGAGGTCGCCGGTCGGCGGAGCCAGCTCGACCTCGACGGTCCGGAACCGTCGTACCCGCTCATCGTGGGTGCGCCGGTTGTCGTCGAAGGTGCCGGCTCGCAGCCGTTCCTGGCGCAGCCGGTCCAGGTCCACGTCCGCGACCGAGGCCGCGGCGTGCTCGGGGAAGCGCTCGGACTCGGCGAGCAGCTCGCCGTTCTCGTAGATCATCGTCTGCCCGTCCCAGGACAGGTCGGTGGTCGACTCCCCCTGGCCCGCGGCGGCATAGAGGTAGGCCGCGCTGCACCGGGCGCTGGCGCTGCGAGCCAGCAGGTGCCGCTCCTCGGCGCGGCCGACGGTGATCGGGCTGCCGGACAGGTTGGCGAGCACCGTGGCTCCGGCCAGCGCCGCCTCGGCGCTGGGCGGGATCGGCACCCACATGTCCTCGCACACCTCGACGTGCAGGGCCAGTCCGGGCACGTCGACGGCCCGGAACAGCAGGTCGGGACCGCAGGGCACCTCCTGGCCGGCGACCGTCACCCACGCGTCGCGGCGGTCGTCACCCGGCGCGAAGTGACGCCGCTCGTAGAACTCCCGGTAGGTCGGCAGGTAGGACTTCGGCGCCACCCCCAGCACCCGGCCGCGGTGCACGACGACGGCGCCGTTGAGCACCCGGGTTCCGTGCACCACCGGGGCTCCCACCACGAGGATCGGCAGCAGGTCGGCCGAGGCGGCCACGACCTCGGCGATCGCGTCCTGGACCGCCTCGAGCAGGGTGTCCTGGAGCAGCAGGTCGTCGATGGCGTACCCGCTGAGGCACAGCTCGGGGAACACCGCCACCACCACGCCGTCCTCGTGGCAGGCGCGGGCCTGGTCGAGGACCGAGCGGACGTTGGCCGCCGGGTCGGCGATCGCCACCGGGATCGTGCACGCCGCCACCCGGGCGAACCCGTGGGCATAGGCCGAGGTGAAGTCCACGGGGCGAGTCTCGCACGCCGATCACCGCTCGCGATGAGTACGCCGGCCAGCGCCGGTCAGTCCCGGCATGACCATCCAGCAGCCCACCGCGGGCACCTCGATCAGCCCCTGCCTCTGGTTCGACCACGAGCTGGAGGAGGCGGCCGCGTTCTACACCGCGCTCTTCCCGAACTCCAGCATCGGGCACCTGGCCCGGTACGGCGACGCCGGCCCCGGCGAGCCGGGATCGGTGATGGCCGGCGAGTTCGTCCTCGACGGCTTGCGGTTCCGGGCCATCAACGGCGGACCCGAGCTGGCCGGCTTCACCGAGGCCACCTCGTTCAGCGTCGACTGCCGCGACCAGGCCGAGGTGGACCACTACTGGGAGGGCCTGCTCGCCGGAGGCGGGCAGGAGTCGATGTGCGGCTGGCTCAAGGACCGGTTCGGGCTCTCCTGGCAGGTCGTCCCCACCCGGCTCTTCGAGCTGCTCTCGGACCCGGACCCGTCCCGGGGATCGGCCGCGCAGCAGGCGATGCTCGGGATGCGCAAGATCGTGGTCGCCGAGCTCGAGGCCGCCGCTGACGCGGCAGCCGGCGCGGGTCTAGCCTGACGCTCGTCCGGGGACTCCACGCGGAGCCCCGAGACGACGACGACAGGAGCCCCGATGAGCAGCACCCCCGAGGAGACCGCGCCGTACGGCAGCGGCCCCGCCCCCGCCCGCACCCCGGTGAAGCGGGTCCGCACCCACCACCTGCGGGAGATGAAGCAGCGCGGCGAGCGGTTCACGATGCTCACCGCCTACGAGCAGTACGCCGCCCAGACCTTCGACGAGGCCGGCATCGAGGTGCTGCTCGTCGGGGACAGCGCCTCGAACAACGTCTACGGCAACGAGACCTCGCTGCCGGTCACGGTCGACGAGCTGATCCCGCTGACCCGGGCGGTCAGCCGCAGCGTCAGCCGGGCCCTGGTCGTGGCCGACCTGCCGTTCGGCTCCTACCAGGCCTCGCCGGAGCAGGCGTACCTGACGGCGGTCCGGTTCATGAAGGAGGCCGGCGCGCACGCGGTCAAGCTCGAGGGCGGGCTCGCGATGGTGCCGCAGGTGCGGAAGATGACCGAGGGCGGCATCCCGGTGATGGCGCACATCGGGTTCACCCCGCAGTCCGAGCACAACCTGGGCGGCTACCGGGTCCAGGGCCGCGGCGACGGCCGCCGAGCTGGTCGTCGAGCGAGGCCCGGGCGCTCGAGGAGGCCGGCGCGTTCGCGGTGGTGATGGAGATGGTGCCCGGCGACGTGGCCGCCGAGGTCACCGCCGCGGTGGGCATCCCCACCATCGGGATCGGCGCCGGGGTCGCGTGCGACGGCCAGGTGCTGGTCTGGCAGGACGCCTTCGGCCTGCGCACCGGCCGGATGGCGAAGTTCGTCAAGCAGTACGCCGACGTGCACGGGGTCCTGCTCCAGGCCGCCCGGGAGTACGCCGACGACGTGCGGGCCGGCACCTTCCCCGGCCCCGAGCACACGTTCTGAGCGCGGATCTGCGGAAGCAGCCCCGCAAACGACAGCGGGCCCGCTCCGCGATCCCCCAAGAACGCTGAGCGGGCCCATCTGTTAGCCGGGCCCGTCGCTCCCCCCGGAGCTGCGCTTCCCCCGAAGCACCTCGGGCCCTGTGCCAGCGGGGTCCGGGTCCCCCGACCGCTTCCTCGCTGACAACAGAGACGTTACGAGGCCTCCCGCAACGCTCCAAGCCCACGGGGGCAACGCCTTCTCCTCAATTGGGTAACAATCTCGCGTGAGATGCATCACGAGCCCCATCCCAGCCACCGCCCACCCGCGACCAGCACACCGAACCAGAAGACCGCCGCACTCCCGGCCAGCCACACCAGCCGACGCGGGTGCGGCGTCCACCAGCGGCAGGCGGTGACGAAGAGGACCAGCCACAGCAGGATCAGCAGCGTGGTGGCCCACCAGGGCGCGACCAGACCGCTGGCGGCGTACAGGAAGAAGTCCGCGGCGATGCCAGCCATGCCCACGAACGGCCACGGGGAGGTGGCGTTGGGGTTGTGACGGCTGCTGCGCCGGCGTGACCGCCGGCTGCGGCGCGCGCTCATCGGCGGGTGACTCCGGGGCCGCTCAGTCCTCGACGACGTCGTCGTTCCAGCGCGGGTCGTGGTCCCACGCCTCGTTGCGTTCCTCGACCTTCTCCAGCGCTCGCGACGCCTCGGCCTCGGTCTCGTACGGTCCGAGCCGGTCCTTGTTGGGGCACCCCTCGGTGCCCTCGACGCGGTGGTGCTTCACGCAGTACCAGAACTCGCTCATGGCGGAGAAACTACACTCAGCGGCCGTGACTCCCCTGGCTCCCGCGACCCTGTCCCCCCGGCGTGCGGTGCCCGACCACATCGCCCGGCCCGAGTACGTCGACCGGCCGGCTCCCACGCCGTACACGGGCAGCCACGTGCAGGACGAGGAGACCATCGCCCGGATGCGGGTGGCGGCTCGGCTGGCCGCCCAGGCGCGCGACCTCGTCGGCGCCGCGGTGCGGCCCGGGGTGACCACCGACGAGCTGGACCGGATCGGCCACGAGTTCCTCTGCGACCACGGCGCCTACCCCTCGACCCTGGGGTACCGCGGCTTCCCCAAGTCGCTGTGCACCAGCGTCAACGAGGTGGTCTGCCACGGCATCCCGGACAGCCGACCGGTCGAGGACGGCGACATCGTCAACATCGACATCACCGCCTACCTGGACGGGGTGCACGGCGACACCAACGCCACGTTCCTCGCCGGTGACGTCGACGAGGAGTCCCGGCTGCTGGTCGAGCGGACCCGCGAGGCGCTGGACCGGGCGATCCGGGCGGTGCGGCCCGGCCGGCGGATCAACGTCATCGGCCGGGTGATCGAGTCCTACGCCCGTCGGTTCGGGTACGGCGTGGTCCGCGAGTTCACCGGCCACGGCATCGGGGCCGCGTTCCACAGCGGTCTGGTCGTGCCGCACTTCGACGACCCCGGCGCCGACACGGTGATCGAGGTGGGGATGACGTTCACGATCGAGCCGATGCTCAACCTCGGCACGCCGGCCTGGACGATGTGGGACGACGACTGGACGGTGGCGACCGCCGACCTGCGTCGCAGCGCCCAGTTCGAGCACACGCTGCTGGTGACCGCGACCGGGGCGGAAGTGTTGACACTGCCGTAGCCGATCGGGGGTCCGGTCTCGGTAGGGTCTCGCCATGACCGCGATGTTCGAGGGGTATGGCTCGCGGGGGCCTGCCTATGACGAGATGTTCGACGGCGACACGTTGCGACCGCCGTACCAACGGTTGCGCAACTCCCTGGCGGACATGACCACGCCGGACCTGGTGAGCAGGGTGGAGGCGCTCCAGGCCAGCTACCTGGACCAGGGCGTCACCTTCGACATCGGCGGCGAGGAACGCGCGTTCCCCCTCGACATCCTGCCGCGGGTCATCGAGATGGACACCTGGACGACGATCGACCAGGGCGTCCAGCAGCGGGTCAAGGCGCTGGAGATGTTCCTGGCCGACGTGTACGGCGCCGGCGACGTCTTCGAGGAAGGGGTGATCCCTCGCGGGGTGATCACCACCTCCGCGCACTACCACCGCGAGGCGGCCAACGTCCGGCCCGCGAACGGGGTGCGGGTGCACGTCTCGGGCATCGACCTGATCCGCGACAACGCCGGTGAGTTCCGGGTGCTGGAGGACAACGCCCGGGTGCCGTCCGGGGTCTCCTACGTGATGACCAACCGCCGGGCCATCTCGGCGGCGCTGCCGGAGACCATCGCGGCGCACCGGATCCGGCCGGTCGCGGGCTACCCCCAGCGGCTGCTCGCGGCGCTGCGGGCAGCGGCCCCGGCCGGTGTCACCGATCCCACGGTGGTGGTGCTGACGCCGGGGGTCTACAACGGCGCCTACTTCGAGCACGCGCTGCTGGCCCGCACCATGGGCGTCCAGCTGGTCGAGGGCCGCGACCTGGAGTGTCGCCGCGGCCGGGTGATGATGCGCACCACCACCGGACTGGAGCCGGTGCACGTGATCTACCGGCGGATCGACGACGAGTTCCTCGACCCGGTGCACTTCCGCGCCGACTCGATGCTCGGCTGCCCGGGGATGATCGACGCTGCCCGGGCCGGCAACGTGACGCTGGCCAACGCGGTCGGCAACGGCGTCGCGGACGACAAGCTCGTCTACACCTACATGCCCGACATCATCCGCTACTACCTCCACGAGGACCCGATCCTCGCCAACGTCGACACCTGGCGGTTGGGCGACGCCGACGCCCGGGAGGAGGTGATGGACCGGCTGCACGAGCTGGTGCTCAAGCCGGTCGACGGGTCCGGCGGCAAGGGCATCGTCATCGGACCGGCCGCCACCCCTGCCGAGCTGGAGGAGCTGCGCGGCAAGGTCCTGGCCGACCCCCGCGCCTGGATCGCGCAGCCGGTGGTGCAGCTGTCCACCGTGCCCACGTTCGTCGACGGCAGGCTCGGCCCGCGGCACGTCGACCTCCGGCCGTTCGCGGTCAACGACGGCAGCCGGGTCTGGGTGCTCCCGGGTGGGCTGACCCGGGTCGCGCTTGCCGAGGGCGAGCTGATCGTGAACTCCTCCCGCGGGGGCGGCTCCAAGGACACCTGGGTGCTGGCCGGGCCGACCGCGGCGACCCAGTCGCTCTCGCTCGCCGACATCGAGGCGGAGGCGGCTCGGGTCAAGGCGGAGAAGAAGAAGGCGCAGTCCCAGGCGCCCCCGGAGCCGGTGTCGACGGCGCAGTCGCAGTTCGCGCCGGTCGCCGAACCGGGGCCACCCGAACAGCAACAGCAACAGCAGCAGCAGCAGCAGCGATCCTGGGGAGGTGAGCGCCGGTGCTGAGCCGGATCGCGGAGTCGATGTTCTGGATCGGACGGTACGTCGAGCGCGCCGAGGACACCGCACGGATCCTCGACGTCCAGACCCAGCTGCTGCTGGAGGACGCCTCGATCGACGAGGAGTCGACCTGTCGGGGTCTGCTGTCGGTGATGGGCGTGGAGGAGGTGCCGGAGTCGAAGGTCGACACCACGATGCTGCTCGACCTGCTCTGCTACGACTCGGCGTCCCCCACCTCGATCGCCTCGGCGCTCGGCGCGGCGCGGGAGAGCGCCCGCCGGGCCAGGGAGACGCTGTCGGTGCCGTTGTGGCAGGCCATCAACACCACCTACCGGGCGATCCCCGGCGGCCGGTTCCACAGCCAGCGGCCACCGGCGATCTTCCAGTGGGTCCGGGAGCGGGCGGCGGCCATCAACGGCACCGCCGACGCCACGATGACCCGGGACGAGGGCTGGCACTTCCTGATGCTCGGCCGCTGCGTGGAACGCGCCGACATGACCTCGCGGCTGGTCGCGACCGCGGCTCAGTCGGGCGCCTCCAGCGCGCCGTGGACCACCACCCTGCGTGCCTGCGGGGCCTACGAGGCGTTCCTGCGCACCTACCGCGGGATGGAGACCGAACGGGCCGCGGCCGAGTTCCTGCTGCTGGACCGGTTGTTCCCCCGTTCGGTGGTCTTCGCGCTGGCGCGTGCTGAGCAGTGCGTGGAGAACCTCGAGTCGGGCGGCAACCGGGTCGGCTTCCAGAACGAGGCCCAGCGGCTGCTCGGGCGCACCCGGGCCGAGCTGGAGTACCGCTCGTTGAGCGACGTGATGACCGACCTCCCGCACGAGATGGAGCGGCTGCAGCGCACCTGCGCGATGGCCACCGAGGCGGTCACCCGGCGCTACTTCGCCGGTTCCGAGGCACTGACCTGGCAGGGGGTCCGGTTGTGAGCATGCACATGAAGATCGTCCACAGCACCGAGTTCGCCTACGACGGCAAGGCGGTGGCGTCCTACAACCAGGCGCGACTGACCCCGCTGACCACCCCCGAGCAGATCGTGGTGCACAGCAGGGTCGAGGTGTCCCCCAAGCCGTGGGTCTACGAGTATCGGGACTACTTCGGCACGCACGTGACGGCCTTCGAGGTGGTCGACCCGCACGAGCAGATGACGGTCACCGCGACGTCCAACGTGGTCGTGAACCGGCCACCCGCGCCGCAGCCGGCGCTGTCCTGGGAGGACCTGGCGACTCGCGAGGTCAGTGACCGGTGGACCGAGTACCTGGTGCTGCCCGAGTCGGTGGCGCCGCCGACCGACTTCGCGCAGCGGGTCAAGCAGCTCGCCGCCGACGCGGCGCTCCCGGGCGAGGCGGCCCGCGCCGTGTGTGCGCTGGTCAACGACGAGGTCGAGGCCATCGCCGGGGCCACCGACGTCCAGTCGGCGGCGGCGCTGGCCTGGCAGCAGCGCGCCGGCGCCTGCCAGGACATGGTGCACCTGGTGATCGGCGGACTGCGCTCGGTCGGCATCCCGGCCCGGTACGTCTCCGGCTACGTCCACCCCGACGCGGACCCGGTGGTGGGCGAGACGCGGCGGGGCGCGTCGCACGCCTGGGTGGAGTGGTTCGACGAGGTGTGGCACCCGTTCGACCCGCAGGTGAACCTGGAGCCCTCGGACCGGTACGTGATGATCGCCGCCGGGCGCGACTACCACGACGTCAAGCCGGTCAGCGGCATCTACTCCGGGGCTGCGACCACCGAGATGACGGTGACGGTCGACCTGACCCGGCTCCCCTGAGACTCCACCGACTCCTGTCGCGCCGGCTTGCCCTATCCTCGACAGTGCGGACGGGCTGGCCGGGCGACCGCGTCGTTCCCCGCAAGGGGTACGCCGAGGAAGGTCCGGGCTCCACAGGGCAAGGTGGTGGGTAACACCCACCCGGGGTGACCCGCGGGACAGTGCCACAGAGAACAGACCGCCTCCCGACTCCGGTCGGGCGGCAAGGGTGAAACGGTGGTGCAAGAGACCACCAGCGACCCGGGCGACCGGGTCGGCTCGGTAAACCCCACCTGGAGCAAGATCAAGAAGCCGCGGGTCCGCCCGCGGTGCGTGCGTGTTCGAGGGCGGCCCGCCCGAGTGCACGGGTAGATCGCTGGAGGCTGTCGGCAACGGCAGTCGTAGATGGATGGTCGCCACCCGGCGCCCCGCGAGGGGCCCGGGCACAGAACCCGGCCTACAGGCCAGCCCGTCCGCACCCTCGTCTCAGGCCGCGACAGCGCAGTAGCTGCGGGCGTACCCCGGCGAGCCCGGCTGGCAGTACGACTCCTGCGCCCGCCACGTCGTGCCGACGAGGGTCAGCGCTGAGATACCCAGCAGACCGGCAGCGCAGAGGGCCAGTGGAACGCGGTGCCGGCTGCGCAGCCCGTGCACCAGCAGCACGACTCCCGTGGCGGCCAGCACCCACTGGCTGAAGGCACCCGCGTTGATCCAGCGGCCCGTCGTCGCGCACGGCGGGCAACCGGTCGTGGAGCAGCTGTAGTTGTTGGTGCAGTCCGTCATGATGCCGAAGCCCACCGCGAACCACCCGAGCGTGCCGAGCAGCAGGCATACCCCGATCGCCAGTGAGAGCAGGACGATGCCGGTCGCTCCACGCAGATTCCCCATGGCCCGAGTCTTGTCGGCCCGGCGTACACCGGCATCCGCACGCGTGCTCAGATCGCGAGGCGTGGTAGTCGGAAGGTGGCTCTCCCGGTCGCGAGGACGACGGGTCAGGTCGTAGGGTGCTGGACGCGCCACTGGTCGGCACGCCGCCGGGACGCCTGGGAGAGCCAGGCGTCCTCGACGATCTCGCGGAGCTCCTGGCGGCCGACCTCGGCCAACCGCGAGGCGCGGACCAGGACCGACGGGTGGCCGTCGAAGTGCGGCGTGGTGAAGAAGGGCGTCGACGGGTCCTGGACCAGCGCCTGCTTCTCCGCCTCGGAGGGGACCCAGATCACGATGACGTCCTGGTACCGCTCACCAGTGTCCGGGTCGACCGCGTCGGGTCGCGCGGTCCGGAAGAAGACGAACGACTTGCTGCCCACCTGGTAGACCTGGTTGCCCCGGCCGCCCGGGGTCACCGTCACGTGCGGCATCGCCTCGGCGAAGGCATGGACGTCAGCGACGGTGGCGGGGCGGTCGTCGGCCATGTGCTCAACCTCTCAGAGCTGCTGGAGCTTCTCCTCCATGCTGGCCGCCACCTTGTCGGCCAGCAGCTTCAGCGCGAGGGGCATCAGCGGCTCGGCGAGCTTCGCGGCACCCTGCAGGTCGAAGTCGGCGTGGTAGGTGACGGCGGTCCCGCCGTCGGTCGACTCGAAGGTGATCGTGTCGAGCAGCTTCAGCGAGCCAGCGTCCCCCGCAGCTGGTAGCGCTCGCGCTCGACGTACTCGGTCACCTCGTAGGCCACCTCGGTCTCGTTGCCGAGGAACTTCGAGACGTTGCGGTACGTCGTCCCGACTCCCCCGTCGCCGCTGGTGCGCTCGGTGCTCACGGTGGGTGGGTCCCACTCCTCGCTGGTGCGGAAGTCCGAGAGGTACTCCCACACCTGCTCGATGGGCTTGTCGACGGTCAAGGTGCGTTCGACGCTGGGCATGCTGGTTCCCTCCGGTGCGGCGCTGGTCGGGACGACTCAGGCCTTGGTCAGTGACGATTCCTTGTGCGCAGCGGTCGCGCCGGTCTTCTCCGACTCGACGATCCAGTAGGGGTCGTCGGAGCTGGCGTTGAACTGCTGCTTGTCGTGCTGGAAGGGCTTGGTCTTCTTCTCGACCGTGTGCCCGTGGGTGGGGCCCTGGGAGGTCCCCCACGAGACGCGGTCACCCTTGTTGAGGCTCATCGCACGGCGGTACCCCGAAGGTGCCGACCTCAGTCCAGGGTGAACTCGACCTGCCGCGACCCGACGTCGGCGGTGGTGAGCCGGACCTGCGTCTCGGTGCCCAGCGGCAGCGGCGACCCGGACCCGGAGATCACCCGGTCCTCGACGGCGGGGTCCGGGATCGAGACGACGCCGCGGGTGGGCTTCTCCTCGTCGACGTCGACGACGACGCCGGTGAAGCTCTCCCCCACGTGCGGCGCCAGCACCCCGGCCTCGACCAGGTCGAGCACCGCACGCTCGTAGCGGCTCGAGAGCCGCCCCGAGGCCTGGAGCACGCCCGGCAGGTCGTCCAGCTCGGCGAGCACCCATGCGGGCACCTGCTCGCCGGCGCACAGGGCGAGGCAGATCTCCCCGGCGTACCGGTCGCCGAGCCGGCGGAGCGGGGCGGTGACGTGCGCGTACTCCGCGGCCAGCGCGTGGTGGCGGGGGTCCTCGGGCACCTCGCCGTCGAAGCCGACGTACCCCGCTCCGCGGAGCACCCGGGTCGAGGCCAGCAGCATCGCGGCGTGGGCCGGGACGGCCGGGTCGAGGGTGCGGATGAACTCGGCGTAGTCCAGCTCCGCCGGCCACGCGATGTGCAGCGCCTGCGCGGTACGCCGCAGCCGCGCCAGGTCGCGCGGGTCCGCGGGCGGCAGCGTCCGCAGCAGCCCGACCCGGCCCTCGATCATCAGCGAGGCGGCGGCGAAGCCGGTGAGCAGCGAGAGCTGGGCGTTCCACGTCTCCACCGGCAGCTGCTGGCGGAACTCCAGGTGCCACCGGTCGCCCTGGATGTCGATCTCCTGCTCCGGCAGCGGCAGGGACAGCCCGCCGCGCTCCGCCTCCCGGGCCAGTCGCAGCTCACCGACGTCCTTCAGCAGCGCGAGCATCGGGTCGACGGTGCCCTCGTCGAACCTCCGCTGCACGCCGACGTAGTCGAGACGGGCCCGTGAGCGCACCATCGCCCGCTCCACCCGCACCTCGGTGCGATGGCCCTCGCCGTCGATCCGGATCGTCCACAGCAGCGCCGGCCGGTCGACGTCGGGGAACAGCGACGCGGCGTCCTCGGACAGCGCCGGCGGGTGCAGCGGCACCCGGGAGTCCGCGCCGTACAAGGTCTCACCGCGGCGATGCGACTCGACGTCGACCGGGTCCCCGGCGGTGACGAAGGCGGCGACGTCGGCGATCGCGTAGTGCACGACGTACCCGTCGCCGTCGCGCTCGAGGTGCAGCGCCTGGTCGAGGTCCTGGGCGCCCTCGGGGTCGAGGGTGACGAACGGCAGGTCGGTGCGGTCCAGCTCCGGCAGCCGCGGGGACCTTGCGGCGGCTGCGGCAGCCTCCTCGACCTCGGCCGGGAAGTCGGGCGTCACCTCGAGCTCGGCCTGGATCGCGGCGATGCCCTCGCGCAACGACCGGGCGGCGACCCCGTCGTCGATCGAGCGGACATGGACCACGCGGTTGCTCGGCATGGGCTGCACCCTAGTCTCGGCCCGGTGCTCATCCTTCTCCCCCCGAGCGAGGGAAAGACCTCCCCGCGGCGCGGCCGGGCCCTCGACCCGGCGGGCCTGTCGTTCCCCTCGTTGACCGAGCCCCGTGAGCGGGTGCTGACCGCCCTGGTGTCCCTGTGCCGGGCCGACCCCGAGGTCGCGGCCACCACCCTCGGCCTCGGTCCGTCCCAGCTGGAGCTGGTGGCCAGGAACCGAGACCTGCTCGGTGCCCCGACGGCGCGAGCCGACCGGGTCTACACCGGGGTGCTCTACGACTCGCTGGACCTGCCGGGGCTCGACGCCGCGGCCCGGCGACGGGCGGCCGGCCGAGTGGCGATCACCTCGGCGCTGTTCGGCCTGCTCCGCCCGGGCGACCGGATCCCGGCGTACCGCCTGTCCGGGGACGCCGGCCTGCCCGGGCTGGGCAGCGTCGCCGGCGTGTGGCGCGAGCACCTCGGCCCGGCGGTCGGCGAGGCGCTCGGTCGCGGGCTGCTGGTGGACCTGCGCAGCAGCACGTACGCCGCGTTCGCCCGGCCCGGCGCCGAGCTGGCGCCACGGGTGGCGACGGTGCGGGTGCTGCACGAGGCGGACGGCACCCGCAAGGTCGTCAGCCACTTCAACAAGGCCACCAAGGGTCGGATCGTCCGGGCGCTGCTGGCCGACGGCGGCTCGCCGCGGACCCCGGTCGACCTCGCCGCGCTGCTCGGCGACCTCGGCTGGCAGGTCGAGCTCGGGCCCGCGCACTCCGCACGGCACTCGGCTGGACGTGGTGGTCACAGCCCTGGGTAGAGATCCCGCTCCGGAGGCGTGGCGTTGAACAGCCGCAGCGACGACCGGGGCGCGCCCTCGGGCACGCCCTCGTAGAACGACAGCACGGTGACGCCGGCCGGGGACAGCTCCATCCGGAACAGCGACTGCAGCGGGGCGTCGAGCACGTGCGCGACCAGCGTCTTGATCGGCGTCACGTGACTGACCACGACGACGGTCCGGCCGTGGTGCGCGGCGAGGATCCGCTCGAGCCCGGCGAGCACCCGGGCCTCGACCTCGCGGAACGACTCGCCACCCGGGGGTGCGGTGTCCAGCGACCCGAGCCACGCCTCCAGCGACGGGCGGTCACGCTCGGCGATCTCGGCGAAGGTGAAGCCGTCCCACTCGCCGAACTCCATCTCGGCGATGCCCGGCTCCTCCTCCAGCTTGCAGTCGAGGATCTCGGCGAGGATCTCCGCGGACTCGCGGGTCCGGCGGACCGGGCTGGTGACCACCACGTCGACCCGGTCGGCGATCTCGCGGAGCCAGGCCCCGGTCTCCCGGGCCTGCTGTCGGCCCTCCTCGCTGAGCGCCGGGTTCGCGCTGCCCAGGCCGCCGGAGAACTTCTTGTCGACGGTGTGCGCGGTGACGCCGTGCCGGACCAGGACCAGGGTCGTCGTCTCGACCGCCTCCGGGGACCAGCCGCGGGCCCGGCTGGCCCGGGCCGGAGTGTCGCCCTGGGCGGCGGCAGCCGGGCTCTCGATCTCCTCGATCAGCGAGTCCTCGTCCGGCGGGTCGGACTGGTCCGGCGGGCCGGGCTGGTCAGGGAGGCCGTCCCACTTCCCGTCCAGCGCCTCGTTGGCCAGTCGGTCCGCATGCTTGTTCTGCTCGCGCGGGATCCAGGTGTACCTGGTGCCGGGCGGGGCCAGCGCGGCGGCCTCCGCGGCCAGCGGGCGCATGTCCGGGTGCTTGATCCGCCACCGACCCGACATCTGCTCCACGACCAGCTTGGAGTCCATCCGGACCTCGACCGCCGCCCCGGGGGCGTGCTCGGCCGCCAGCCGGAGGCCCGCGATCAGGCCCGAGTACTCGGCCACGTTGTTGGTCGCCCGGCCGAGGCTGCGAGCGTCCTCGGCGAGGAGGTCGCCGGTCTCGGCGTCGCGGAGCAGCGCGCCGTACGCCGAGGGGCCGGGGTTGCCCCGTGACCCCCCGTCGGCCTCGACGACGACCCGCCGCGGCCCCGTCCCCGGTGCCGGCATGCTCACAGCCCTGACTCCGAGGTGCGCACCAGGATCCGGGTGCACTCCTCGCAGCGGACCACCTCGTCGCTGGGCAGGCCGGCGATCTTGCCGAGCTCGGCGTTGTCCAGGCTCAGCTGGCAGCCGCCGCACTGGCGGGCCCGCAGCGCGGCGGCGCCCACCCCGTTCTTGTGCGCCCGCAGCCGCTCGTAGAGGGCCATCAGGTCCTCCGGCATCCCGTCCAGCAGCGGGCCCCGCCGCTCGACGATGTCGGCCAGCTCGCGGTCGATCTCGGCGAGCTTGTCGTCGCGGGAGCTGAGCAGCACCCGCAGCTCCAGGTCGGCCGCCGCGATCTCGGTCTGCACCTCGGTCAGCGAGGTCTGTGCCTCCTCGAGCCGCTCCATCACCTCGAGCTCGTCGTCCTCCAGGGAGCGCACCCGGCGCTCCAGCGACTCGAGCTCGTGCTGCATCCGCTCGAGGTCCTTGGGGTTGGTGATCAGCCCCTGGTCCATCCGGTCGCGGTCGCGGGTGCGCCGGGCGCGGACCTGCTCGACGTCGGCGTCGACCTTGGCCTGCTCGGCGCCGAGGTCGTCGACGACGATCGCGAGGTCCCGGGACCGGTTGACGAGCGCCTCGCGACCGGTCTCGCGAGCCGCGATGTCGGCAAGCTCCGGAAGGTGGGTGCGCTGGTGCCGCAGCTGGTCGGCGCGGGCGTCGAGCTGCTGCACGTCGAGCAGACGGAGCTGGAGGAACGGGTCGGCTTTCAGCGGGTTCTCCTGGCGGTGACGAGGGTGGGTGCGGGTGGGTGGGCGCCTGGTCAGGCGCGGAACGTCCAGGGGTCGGTGCAGGTGGTGCTGACCCGGGTCTCCACCGTATCGCCCCACTCGGCGCGCGACACGGCCCGCAGTCGCTCCTCGACGACGGGCAGCCAGGTCGACTCCGCTGCCCAGTGGGCGACGTCGATCAGCGCCGGCCCGGCCTTCTCCAGGAACTCTGCCGCCGGGTGGTGCCGCAGGTCGCTGGTGACGTAGACGTCGGCGTCGCCGGCGAGCACGGTGTCCAGCAGGAAGTCACCCGCGCCCCCGCAGAGCGCCACTCGGCTCACCGGCCGGTCGGGGTCGCCGGCGACCCGGACCCCGTGGGCGGTGGTCGGCAGCGCGGCGGCGACCGTGGCGGCGAAGCCGCGCAGCGTCGTCGGCGCGACGTCACCGATCCGGCCGGTCCCGGTGCGGGGACCCGTGGCGGGAGTGCCGGGGTCGGCGAGCTCGACCACGTCGTAGGCCGGTTCCTCGTAGGGGTGCGCGGCCATCAGCGCCTGCACCACGGCGGTACGCCGCGCGCGCGGCAGCACCACCTCGACCCGCTCCTCCTCGACGGTCTCGGCCGTGCCGACCGTGCCGATCGTGGGGTCGGCGCCGGGCAGCGGCCGGAACCGGCCGAGCCCGGATCCGGTGAACGAGGCCTGGTCGTAGTCCCCGATCCGGCCCGCACCGGCCTCGGCCAGCGCCGCCCGGAGGGCGTCGGCATCCGCCGGGGGCACGAAGACGGTGAGCTTGTCGGTGCCTGCCGCAGGCGACGGCAGCAGCGGGACCGGGTCCTGCAGGCCCAGGGCCTGCGCCATCGCCTCGGAGACCCCGCCGACGGCCTGGTCGGCGTTGGTGTGCGCGGTGAGCAGCGCGCAGCCGGCGGTGGCCAGCATCGTCGCCGTCCGGCCCTTCGCGGTGGTGGCCGCGAAGCCGTGCACCGGCTTGAGGAAGAGGGGATGGTGGACGACCAGCAGGTCGGCTCCCCAGGCCACCGCCTCGGCGGCGACCTCGGGCGCCGGGTCGACGGCGAACAGCACCCGGCGGACCGCCGCCGCGGGGTCCCCGAGCACGAGCCCGACGGCGTCCCAGGACTCGGCGGTGGCGGGCGGGTACCACCGGTGCAGCAGGTCGACGACCTCGCGCAGTGCTGGCATGCCGGTGAGGGTAGCCGCCTCGAGGCGGCCTAGCCTGGGCGCATGTCGGACCCGTCCCAGCCCCCATCCCAGCCGGTCGTGAAGATCAATGCGATCTCGGTGCCGCCGCAGGCGCACGAGGAGCTCGAGCGGCGGTTCGCCGCCCGCGCCCACACCGTCGAGGAGAGCCCGGGGTTCCTGGGCTTCCAGCTGCTCCGCCCGGTCCGGGGCGAGGACCGGTACTTCGTGGTCACCCAGTGGGCCGACGAGGAGTCCTTCGCCGCCTGGCGTGACGGGTCCGCGCGGGAGGCGCACGCCGGGGAGCGCGCCAAGCCGGTGGGCACCGGCGCCGACCTGCTGGAGTTCGACGTCGTCCTGGACGTCCGTCCCAGCTGACCCCGCCGACCCGGCTAGTTCACCTGGCGGTCCCGGCCCTCCCAGTACTGCTGGCGCAGCTTGAACTTCTGCAGCTTGCCGGTCGCGGTCCGGGCCAGCTCCTCGCGGAACTCGATCGAGGTCGGCGCCTTGTAGCCGGCGGCCTTGTCCTTGCACCAGGCGATCAGCTCGGCCTCGGTCACCTCGGCGTCCTCGGCCAGCACGACGAGCGCCTTGATCGTCTCGCCCCACTTCTCGTCCGGGACCCCGATCACCGCCACCTCGGCCACCGCCGGGTGCGAGAAGAGCACGTCCTCCACCTCGATCGAGGAGACGTTCTCCCCGCCGGTGATGATGACGTCCTTCTTCCGGTCGCTGATCGTCAGGTAGCCGTCGTCGCCGATGGTGCCGCCGTCCCCGGTGTGGAACCAGCCGTCGGCGAGGGCGGCCGCGGACTCCTCCGGCTGCTCCCAGTACCCCTCGAGCACGACGTTGGAGCGGGCCAGCACCTCCCCGCTCGGATCGATGTCCAGCGTGACCCCCAACGCCGGCGCCCCGGCCCGGGTCAGCAGTCCGGCCCGTTCCTCGGTCGGCAGGTGGTCCCACTCGGCGCGGGTCCGGTTGATGGTCAGCAGCGGCGAGGTCTCGGTGAGCCCGTAGATCTGGATGAACTCCCAGCCGAGCTCCTCCTCGACCCGGGCCACGGTCTTCGTGGGCGGCGGCGCCCCGGCCATGATGATCCGGACCTTGTCACGACCCGGGATCTCGCCCTCCCAGGACTGTGCGGCCTCGAGGACGGCGGCCGCCACTGCGGGGGCGGCGCACATCAGCGTCACCCCGTGCTCCTCGACCCGGCGCAGGATCTCCGCGCCGTCGATCTTGCGGATCACCACCTGCTTGACCCCGAGCCCGGTGGTGGCGAACGGCATCCCCCACCCGTTGGCGTGGAACATCGGCAGCGTGTGCAGGTAGACGTCGCGGTCGGTGACCGCGGCGTGCATGGCGAAGGTGACCGCGTTGGTCCAGACGTTGCGGTGGGTGATCTGCACACCCTTCGGGCGGGCGGTCGTGCCGGAGGTGTAGTTGATGCAGGCGGTGGCGTTCTCGTCGTGCTCCCACGGCTTCGGCTCGGCGCCCTCGGCGGCGTACAGGTCCTCGTCGTGGCCGATGACGAAGCGGTGCTCGGCCGTGACGTCCCGGAGCGTCTCGTCCAGCTCCGGGTCGACGATGAGCACCCGCGCCCCGGAGTGCTCGACGATGTAGCGGACCTCGTCGGGACGGAGCCGGAAGTTGACCGGCACCAGCACCCGGCCGAACCCGGCGACGCCGTAGAACGAGGTCAGCAGCCGCGCGCTGTTGTGGCTGACCACCGCCACCCGGTCCCCGAAGCCGATCCCGAGCTCGTCCAGCCGTGCCGCCTGTCGACGGGCCAGCCGGCCCATCTCGGCGTAGGTGAGCTCGCCGGCGTCGTTGCCGAGCGGGGTGGCGGGCTGCTGAGGCTCGTCGACGGCGCCCACCCGGTCGCCGTAGACCTGGACCGCCCGGTCGATGAAGTCCGAGACGCTGAACGGGACGAACATGGCTCCTCCTGACGCTCTGTGACGCCCGCCACTGTAGTCAGGATCAGGTTGTCCGGCGGCTGTCCGCGACAGAGGCTCGGTGAGCGGTGCGCCCTCCGCGACGAACGGTCGCGAACCCGGGACCGGCTGCGGTCGGCCCTCTCCCGGACCGAGCGAGTCAGCCGCGACGCTCAGCGGCGCCAGGCGGTCAGCCGACGCCCGGGAGCATCCGGGTCCGGTGAGGCGCTCTGCTCCCACACCCGCCGCCAGCGCGCCACCGCAGGGCCCGCCGGGTCCGGCGTCGTGCCGGTGGCCGCGCGACGACGGGACTCCCACCAGGTCGAGGCGTCCTCGTCGAGCAGCTGGGCGACCCCGGCCCGGATCCGCTCGGCGAAGTCACGCACGGACTCACCCGCCGCCGCGGTCAGCGGCTCCCCGAAGCGCACCGTGAGCTGACGCCGACCCCGGCTGGGCCACCCCTGCCCGCGAGGCATCGCGGCGTAGGTGCCGCGGTGCGCGACCGGGACCACCGCGACGCCCTGCTCGACGGCGAGGTACGCCGCGCCGTGGCGGAAGCTGCCCATCCAGCCGTCGGTCGAGCGGGTCCCCTCCGGGAAGATCACCAGGCTCCAGCCGTCGGCGAGCACCTCGGCGGGGGTGGCGGACATGCTGCCGCCACGCCGGTCGATCGGGAAGGTGTTGAACAGCAGCACCGAGCCGACCGCTCGCCACCAGGTGTCGAAGAAGTAGTCGGCCGCCGCCGCGACCGCGGTCCGGCGCCGCCACGCGTCGGGCAGCGACAGCAGGATCAGCGGGGTGTCCAGGTGCGAGGCGTGGTTGGCCACGAAGATCACCGGCCCGGTGGTCCGCTCGAGCACGTCCAGGCCCTCGACCCGGGTGCGGACCTGGGAGCGGAACAACGGCTCCAGGCCGCCCTTCTGGGCCACCTCGCGGGCCGCCATCGCCGGGCGACGGCGCGACCAGTCGGAGGGGAACACGGTGCTCTGGGCCGGCGGCACGAACTGCTCGGCCGAGCGCGGCACCTGCGATCGGCGCCCCCAGCGCCAGCCGCGGGCCACCAGCCGGACGTCGGCCACGCTCTCCTTGACGAAGCTCATCGCCGGCCCCTCATCCCCGGCCCCTCATGTCCGCCCCTCATCGCACGTCCGCGATCAGGTGCGGCGGGTTGCGCAGGTAGGTGATCGACGGGCTGGTGCCGACGGTGCCCGAGGCCATCTCCAGCGCGTCGGCCAGGGTCGAGGCGGCGCGGAACCCCAGCCGCGAGGCCACCTTCCGGTCCGCGCCGACCCAGATGATGTCGTCGACGTGGTCCATCGCGTGCGCTGCCCAGTACCACATGTAGAACGGGTGCACCCCGTGGTAGGCGTGCGAGGTCCGGTACAGGTGGATGTACCAGGGGTCCTCGGCGAACTGCCGCTCGTACTTCTCCCCCACCACCGCCGGGTCGGTGGTCTCGGCCAGCACCTCCTCGTAGAAGTCCACGTAGGAGGGGTGGTGCAGCTGGTTGAAGCCCTCGTTCAGCGGGTGGTAGAGGATCACCGCTCCGTGCCGGCGTACCAGCGGGTGGTTGCGGTAGGAGTTGAAGTAGTAGCCCAGCCCCATGCAGGTCGCCAGGATCGGGTTCATCGAGGAGGACACGTTGTACGGCCCGAGGTAGGGGACCCCCAGCACCAGCACGTCGGAGGGGCCCTGCACCTCGACGAGCTGTTGGCGGTGCACCCGCTCCAGGGTGCGGTCGTGGACCGCCTCCACCTCGCCGGCGGCGATCCCGGTCAGCCCGTACGGCGCGCGCAGGTCGTGGAACAGCCGGTGCCGCATCTTCTGCGGCGCCAGCGCCAGCCCTCGCCGCATCCCCAGCATCGTGGCCTGGTCACGGACCGACCACTCCCACTCCCGCTTCATCAGGAAGTCGTAGGGAGCCGGGAACACGTTGTTGTCCAGCGTGGTCTCGATCTGGAACACCTGGACGTGCTCCTTGACCAGCGCGCCCATCCGCCAGGCGGAGGCGTGCATGGCCGACTTGGTGTGGTCCATGAACGAGCGCGAGTGCACCATCGTCCGGGCGTTGTGGTGGTGCCGCAGCGACTTGTACGACGCCAGCCCGATCGGCACGGACTTGTGTCCGCCGTCCATCGCGACCAGGTTCACGTTGACGTAGACCAGCAGGTCGGACTCGGCCGCGCGCCGGTTGATCTCGACGTCCTCGCCCTGGTCGGTGAGCCCCAGGTGGGCCAGGTTGTCCCGGTCCTCCGCGTCGTGGTTGGTCAGCAGGCCCTGGGGGTGGAAGGAGCGGAAGACCCGCTCGCCGACGATGTGACGCAGCTCGTCGGGGGTCATCCGCCGGTGCAGCGCGTTCGCGGCGACCAGCTCGACGTCGTCGACCCCGGCCTCGGCGGCCATCGTGAGCACCTGCTCGATGATCCGCTGCCGGATGTCGGGCTTGCGCATCGTCGGCAGCGGCAGCGACAGGTCGTCGAAGGCGATGGTGAGCTTCATCCCCGGCCGCAGCAGCGTCGGCAGCGGGTCGGCGCCGACGGGGTGCAGCAGGGCGTCCCGGATCGCCTCCTCGACATCGGGGACGGTGGGGATCGACTCCGGCGGGTAGACGACCCGGGTGCCCAGCGGGAAGTTCTCCAGCCGGAACCCCAGGCCCTCGTGGACCACCAGCGGTGGGGTGCGGTCGTCCACCTCGAGCACGAATCCTGGGCGCGACATCAGCTAGCTGCTCCTCGGGTCGAAAGCCACCTTGACCGTACCGAGACGGCCGGCGGAGTGGGCGTGGTCCAGGGCTTCGCGCCAGCGGTGCAGCGGGTAGGGCGCCACGGACTTGGCGAGCTGGGCCACCGCGTCGTGGGCGGCCAGCTCGGTGGCGATCTCGAAGCTGCTGCGTCCCCCGGCGAGCGGCTCGAGACGGGCGGAGGCGTAGCTGCCGACGACGTCGAGCTCGCGGAACCAGGCGGCCGACAGGTCGGCGTGGGCGGGCATCCCGGACAGCACCACCCGGCCGCCGGCCCGGGTGGCCTGCAGGGCGGTCTCCAGGGACGGTCCTGCTGCCGACGGCGTCGATCGCGACGTCGACGCCGCCGAGCAGGTACGGCGAGGAGTACTCGGGCTGGAGCTGGAACGCCCCGGTGAGGCGGCGTACCCGTCGCAGCACCTCGCCGGGCGCGACCACCTCGGTGGCGCCGAACTCGGCGGCGAGCTCCCGCTGGTGCTGGTGCTTGGCCACCACGATCACCTCGCCGGCCGGCGTGAGGTGGCGCAGCGCGAGCGTGGCGAAGAGCCCGACCGAGCCCGCCCCGCTGACCAGGACCCGGTCGTTGGCGGCGATCCCGGCGCGCAGGGCGGTGTGCACCGCGCACGCGAGCGGCTCGATCAGCACCGCCTGCTCGTCGGAGTACCCCTCGGGCACCGGGTGCAGCTGGCTGCGGTGCGCGACGAGCTGCTGGCCCCAGCCGCCGCCGGTGTCGTGGCAGAAGCCGGTCTGCAGGCCCGCGGAGAGGTGGCCGACGGTGACCCTGCTGCACCGGTTGGTCGCGCCGGCGGCGCAGGACTCGCAGGCCTCGACCCCCCGGGTCGCGCAGGTCAGCACCGGGTCGAGCACCACCCGGGTCCCCCGCGGCAGGTCCTCGCAGTCCTCGAGGAGCTCGGCGACGACCTCGTGCCCGGGGACGAACGGCAGCGAGACGACCGAGGAGAAGTAGAAGCTGGTCCGCCCGGACAGGGCACCGAGGTCGGACCCGCAGATGCCGGCCAGCCGGGTGCGCAGCCGCGCCCAGCCCGGGCGGTCGACCCGCGGCGGCTCCTTCGTCACCAGCCGCAGCGGTGCCGCGAAGCCGGAGAGCAGCATCGGCATCCGGCCGCCGATGGCCTTGCCGGCCACGGTGCGCGGCACCGAGCGGAACATCTCCAGGGCGAGCATCATCGGGCGCTCCCGGCGGGGTTGAGGCTGCGCAGCGAGGACCCCGAGGAGGCCCAGTCCACGATCGTCCAGTGCGAGCGCCGGGCGTGCCGGTACAACGAGACGTCCGGGCGGACCGCGACCGGGTGACCGACCGTCGCCAGCAGCGGCAGGTCGGAGTGCGAGTCGGCATAGCCGTACGACGCCGCCAGGTCGACGCCGCGCTCGTCGGCCCAGGACCGCATCCACGCGGCCCGCGACTCCCCCACCAGCGGCGAGCTCGCCAGGTGGCCGGTGCAGACCCCGTTCTCGTCGACGGCCAGCTCGGCGGCCTCGATGTGGTCGAAGAGCGGTCGCAGCGGGCGGGTCAGCGGACGGATCGCCCCGGTGATCAGCACCGTGGGGTGGCCGGCGGCGCGGTGCTCGCGCAGCCGCCGGACCGCGGCGGGCGCCAGCCGGGACAGCACGTGGTCGGTGAGGTGGGCGTCGGCGATCTCGTCGAGGTCGGCCAGCCGCGCCCCGGCGTACTCCTTGTAGATGCTGCGCAGGAACGAGCTGCGCTCGCGACGCTCGGCCTGCACCAGCGACGGCACCTTGGCCGCGATCCGACCGAGCTCGGCGAACCGCTCCCCCGGACCCAGCTCCCGCAGCCGCATCCACAGGTAGGTCTCGATGACGTTGGAGGAGAGCAGGGTGCCGTCCATGTCGAAGAACGCGGCGGTGCGGCTGCCCTCGTTGCTCGCGTCGGGGCTCAGCGACCTCAGGCCGCCTCCGGGGGCGCGCTTGGGGCGCTTGCGACGCAGCTCGTCGAGATCGCGGATCGGGGCGGTGACGGCCGGGCAGTGGATGTCCTCGAGGTACTCGGCCCAGTCGATGACGGCGGTGTCGAAGGCGAACACCTCGCGGTCGGCCTCGGAGAGGGACTCGAACAGGGCGCGGGTACGCCGGTCCGAGAAGGTCAGCTCGGCCGAGGCGTACTCCCGGTAGAGGTCCAGGTAGCGGCGCAGGAACTCCAGCCGTCGGCCCTGCTGGTCGAGCTTGCGGGCCAGGTCGCGAGCGCGGTCGCCGCGCGGCGCCCGGCCGATCACGTAGTCGGCCACCCGGTGCGCACGCTCGCTGGTGGTGAGCAGCCGTTCCACGCTCATCGCGCCGGGGAAGCGCCAGTCGGGCAGCCGGGCGGCGCCGCGGTCCCCGGTGACGAAGGGGTGTCGGTCGAAGTAGCCGCGCACGCTGCGGTAGAGCGCCCGGAAGGTCAGCGGGTTGCGGTCGCCGGAGGCGACGTGGAAGTACGCCGGGGAGCCGACCTCGGGTGGGTGGGCCACCACCGCGACGATCGCGGCGACCACCTGGTCGACCGGGACGATGTCGACGGTGGTGTCGGCCGCCGCCGGGAACTCGGGCAGCTCACCGCGGCCGTAGGCCAGGATCAGCGGCTCGGCCATCTTGAAGCCCTCGATCCACCCCGGGTAGGGCCGCGCCAGGGCGGACTCGATGATGCTCGGCCGGACGATCGAGACCCGGTGCTCGCGGGCGTGCTCCTCGACCAGCCGCTCGCCGAGCGCCTTGGTGAAGGTGTAGCAGTCGGTCCAGCCGAGACTGCGGGCCCGCTCGGTGCCGATCGTCACCAGCTGGCGCTTGACCCAGCTGCGACGCTCGGCCTCGGTCGCGGTGGCGGCGGTCAGGAGGCCGGCGCGGCTGTGCGCGCGCTCGGCCTTCTTGCGCTGGGGCACGAGCACCTCGGTGGTCCGGGAACGGGCCTCGACCGCGGCCCGCTGTCCCAGCCCCCAGATGGTCTCCGCGTCGAGGTCGACGTCGTGGTCCACGGGACCCTCGAGGATGCTGCCGCTGCGTCGGCCGGCCACGTAGGCGGTGGAGATGTGCACGTAGTGCACCTCCGGACCGGCCTCGCGGACCCGAGCGAGCAGCTCGCGGGTGCCGACGACGTTGGTCCGGAAGCCCTCGTCCACCGGCGGGTCGAAGGAGACGTCGCCGGCGCAGTGCACCACCGCGTCGAGACCCGGGGGCAGCGACGGTGGAGCGTCGAGGTCACCCTCGACGACGTCGAGCCGGGCGTCCAGCAGGCTCTCGACGCCACCGGCGGCTTCCACCGCGGGGGCGAAGATCGGCTTGCCGAGCAGGGCGGCGATCCGGGCCCGGCCCGAGGTGGACCCCTTGGGGCGGACCAGCACGCTGAGTCGCACCCCTGGGACCTCGGTGAGCAGCAGGTGCAGCAACGCCTCACCGACGAATCCGGTCACCCCTGTCACCAGGACGTGACGGCCGTCGAGCCGTGCCGCCACCGATGCCGGATCCTCCATGCGCCCTCCCCCGAGCAGTCGCGATCGCCTTCCGGGGGGATTGTGCCGGGGAACGGTGGTGGACGCGAGGGGGCGTCCACCACCGCGCCGTCAACGCGGCCAGTCCACCTCGGTGACCTCGCCGCCGGCGACCCGGGCGACCAGGCGGACCTCGGTCGTCCCCTTCATGCTCAGCGCGTACTCCCCCTCGACCAGCTCGGGGAAGACCAGCGACGGCACCACCCGGTCGCCGACCGGGCGGTCCACCACGGCCACGTGCGGCACGTGGCCGTGTCCGTGCTCATGGTCATGCCCGTGGTCGTGGCCGTGGTCATGGCTCGTGGTCGTGGTCGTGCCCGTCGTCGTCGTGACCGTGGGCAGGCCGGATCTCGACCTCCTCGCCGGTCAGCTCGGCCGGCATCAGGACGACCAGCGCACCGACGTCGCCGCCGATGTCCAGCAGCACCGCACCCTGACCGGCGTACGGATTCTCGTTCACCGCCGTGGTCATGACGCGTCGGTGGTGCCGGGCATCGTCTGGTATCCACCCCCGGGGAGGCCGAGGTACGGGAACTCCTCGAGCAGCGGGGCGTTGGTGTTGGTGGTGCCGTCCTCGACCGCCGCCACCGCCCCGTCCACGGTGTAGGAGGGGTCGACCAACGGGATGGTCGCCCCGGCCACGGCCCGCAGCTCGATGGTCACCACGTCGTCGTCGATCCGACGACCGTTGGGGAACCCGGCGAGGTCCCCGCCGATCACCCCCAGGTCGTTCGGGCTCTCGGAGGGCGGGATCGCCACGTTGAGCCGGAGCATGTCGCTGGAGACCGGCCCGGTGTAGGTGGAGAAGTCCGGCACGATGCCCTTCGGGATCCCGGTGTGCAGGATCGCGTGCAGGTCCGCCCGGTCCGCGGTGTACGCCGCCAGGTTCGGGAAGGCGCCGGGGTACAGGTTCGGCAGCAGCTTGGCCAGCTCGGGCTGGTAGACGTACGTGTCGAACTTGCGGTCCTTGCGCACCGGCCGGGCGTTCCAGTTGTCCTTGTCCGCCATCGGGATGATGACCTCGTTGACCAGCGGGTTGCCCAACCGGGACACCTGCTTCCACGGTCCCCGACCGACGAACTGGCCGCGCATCTGGTTCCACATCCGCGACTTCCGGCGACTCGCGGTCGCCCAGACGCCGATCACCGAGGACGGCTTCTCGGGATTGGACGGCCTGTTGCGGCGACGGGTGACCTCGTTGATCGGCACCTGGATGGCGATCGTGTGGACGTTGTACGCCTGGACCGCGTTGACGCCACCCATCGGGGGCATGCTGATCACGTGGGCCTCGTTGAGGGGCCGCAGCGCGCCGAGGTCGAAGATGCTGCCGAGGTCGACGTGGAAGGCGTCGGCCCGCTGGCCGGCGAAGAACATGTGGTTCTTCGACCGGTGCACCGCCTGGCCGGCCAGCGAGGCATAGTCCGGGGTGCTGCGCACGCCGACGTTCACCGGGGGGACTGCCAGCAGGGTGCCCATGCTCTCGGCCCTGCCGCGGGAGATCCGCCGAACGTTGTACACCTGCGGCCGGTTCCAGTTGACCGAGTCGATCGAGGTGATCGGGCCGGTGTTGTAGAGGAACGTCTTGGGGTTCCGGATCGCGGTGCTGAACCGGAACTGGTAGGTGATGTCCGCCTCGCTCTTGCCGCGGTTCGAGATGTGGATCTCGTACAGGACGTCATCGCCGAACTCGAAGAAGTTCGGACCGCCGTTCGGCTGCTGGAGCGGGATGAAGTTGGCGATCAGCGTCACGGTGTCCGGCTTGTCCGGGCTGACGAACGCGTAGACGTCGGTGCTGTCGGCGACCGGGTCCTTGGAGACCTCGGGTGCTTCGCGGTGAGAGGACATCTCAGCGACCCCCTGCCGCGTTGAGGATGCGGGTCACCAGGTCTCGGTCGTGCACCACGACCTCGTCCTCGCCGACCATGATCTGGAGCTCGTCGGAGGTGTGGTCCTCGATGAGCACCACCACCGACTCCTGGGCCGCATCCGCGCTGCGTGTCGCCGCAGAGGCCGAGGCCGCGCCGATCGCGACCACCGCCCCTGTGGCCGCGGTCGCACCTGCGGCGGCCATGAAAGTCCTTCTGCTGGTGTCGCTCATGGGCGATACCTCCCCGTCTACCGGCGCCTCGTTGTGAGGCGCACCACAGGGTATTCGGAGACCTCACCCCAAAGGATGGCTCGAGATGTGCACACTTTCGGGCGACTTTCGGCCCGGGGGCTGCGGCGCTGCTACTGGGCCAGCTTCCGCTGCCGCTTGGCCTCCTTCTGCTGCTGCCGCTTGACCTTCTTGACCCGCCGACGCAGCTGCAGGATCCGCAGGCTGCCGGCGATCACGGTGAGGAACAGCCCCGCCACGGCGGCGGCGAGCAACAGCGCCGCCTGCGGGGCGGCACCTTCCCAGCCGAGGAACTTGACCTGGGCCTCCTGGGTGTTCTGGGTGATGAAGATGACCAGCAGCACCAACAGGACGCCGAGCGCGATCAGACCGATCCAGATGCCGCTGACCCGCGAGCCCCGGAGCGGGTCCGGCGGCTCGTGCGCGTCGCCGGAGCCGTCGGTCGCCGGGGCGGGCCGCGTCGGCGAGGAGTCCCCCGTCGATCCGGAGTCCCTCGACCGGGCGTCCTTGGACCCGGAGTCGCCGGGCCCGGCGCTCTTCGACCCGGTGTCCGAGGAAGAGTTCCTGGCGGAGGTCTGGGCGGGGTCCTGGTCGGGGGACTCTCCCGGCGAGGCGGTCTGCGGTGGCGAGGACGTCTTCCGCACCGTGCCGGGCATGGTCGGTTCGTCGGTCCCGCGTTCTCCGTCAGCCATGGCCTCTGGTACCCCCGTCGTCACAGTTCACGCTAGCGGTCGGCCGACATCCTGGCCACGACGCGCCCGGAGCAGAAGCGGTGGGCGCAGAGGGGATCGAACCCCCGACCACCTCGTTGTAAGCGAGGTGCTCTACCGCTGAGCTATACGCCCCGGGCTCCACTGGAGCGGCCACAGACTAGACGAGCCGGGCGGCGAGGGGCCTCGACGGGCCTGCCGGAGTCGCCCGACGTACTCGGAAATGAGAGTTGGACCGCTGGCGTCTCGGGTCACCAGCGGTCCAACAAGAGAAACTGTAGCCGAACTAGATGCCGTTTCAAGTACTCCGGCCGTACTTTTTCCCGATCGTCGCAATTGTCCAGACAGGCCGCTCTCACACGGCGGCTGCGAGCTGGCGGACGTGCTCGTCGATGTCGCGCGAGTGGGGTGACCCGTGGTGCACCGACCATCGCACGAGGCCCTGCTTGTCCACGACGTACGAGGACCGGGTGGGCTGGCCGGAGCGCTCGTCGAACACGCCGTAGGCCCGGGTGACGTCCCCGTGCGGCCAGAAGTCCGAGAGCAGCGGGAAGTTCAGCCCGTCGGAGTCGGCGAAGGCGCGCAGCGCGTACTTCGGGTCGCAGGAGATCGCGAGCACCTCGGTCTCGAACGTCATCAGCTCCGCGAGCCGGTCCCGGATGTCGGCCATCTCGCCGGTGCAGATTCCGGAGAAGGCCGCGGGGTAGAAGACCAGAGCGACCGCCTTCCGGCCGCGGTAGGACGACAGGGTGACCTGCTGACCGAACTGGTCACGGAGGGTGAAGTCGGGTGCCGCTGCGCCGACCGGTAGCTCGCTCACGCGTCCCTCTCGTCCCAGTGGGCGAGCTCGCGCTTGAGGACCTTGCCGGTGGCGTTGCGCGGCAGCTCGTCGAGCAGGACGATCTCGCGGGGCACCTTGTACCGGGCCAGGTTCTGCTTGACCCAGCCCTTGAGGTCGTCCTCGCTGACCGAGTCGTCGGCCAGCACCACGAACGCCCGCAGCCGCTTGCCGAAGTCGTCGTCGTCGACCCCGACCGCGGAGGCCTCCAGGACCGACTCGTGCCGGGCCAGGCAGTCCTCGACCTCCTGCGGGAAGACGTTCTCGCCGCCGCTGACGATCATGTCGTCGTCACGACCCTCGACGTACAGCCGTCCGTCCTCGCCGAGCCGGCCCACGTCACCGGTCGACATCAGGCCGTCGATGGTCTCCTTGCCCCCGCCGCCGGTGTAGCCCTCGAAGAGCAGGTTGTTCCCCACGAAGATCCGCCCGGACTCGCCCGCGGCGACCTCCTGGCCGTCCTGGTCGTAGATCTTCACGACCGTCGCCCACGGTGGCCGCCCCGCCGACGCGGGGGCCTCGCGCAGGTCCGCAGGGGTGGCGATGGAGACCCAGGCGACCTCGGTGGAGCCGTAGATGTTGTAGAGGTTGTCACCGAACCGGTCCATCCACTCCAACGCCAGGTCCCCGGGCAGCGCGGAGCCGGAGGCGGCGACCACCCGGAGACCGGAGAGGTCGTAGCGGTCCAGCGTCGCCGCCGGCAGCGCCATCATCCGCTGCAGCATCACCGGGATCACCACCACCGAGTCGCACTGCTCGTCCTGGCAGGCGGCCAGTGCCGACTCGGGGTCGAACGAGCGGCGCAGCACCACGGTGCTGCCGAGCAGCATCGACAGGGCCAGGTGCGCGAAGCCCCAGGTGTGGAACAGCGGGGCCGCGATGTGGGTGCGCCAGCCGTAACGCAACGGCATCCGGGACAGCAGCGAGATCGCGGCGTCGACGCCGGCCTCGTTGCGCGGTGCCCCCTTCGGGGTCCCGGTGGTGCCCGAGGTGAGGATGACGACGCGGCCGTGCCGGTCCGGCGGAGCGAGGTCCTCACCGCTGCGGCTCGCGATCAGGCTCTCGAGCGTCTCCGGTCCCCCGTCGTCCTGGTCGTCGGTCCAGGCGAGGACTCGCTGCCGGGTCTCGGCCTTCTCCAGCAGGCCGGTGAACTCCGCGTCGTGCACGACGACGGCCGGGTCCTCCCGGTCCAGCACCTCGACCAGCTGAGGGCCGGCGAACGCGGTGTTCAGGTACAGGACGTCGGCGCCGAGCTTGGCGGCCGCGACGCTGGCGTCGACGAAGCCGCGGTGGTTGCGGCACATGATCGCCACGCTGTCGCCCTCCCGCACGCCTCGTTCGGCGAGGGCCCGGGCCAACGCGTTCGACCGCCGGTGCAGCTCACCGAAGGTCAGGGACCCCAGCTCGTCGATGAGACCCAGCCGGTCCGGCATCCGGACGGCCAGCGAGGCGAACCCGCCGGCCGGGCCGGTCCCCCAGTCCTTGAGGGTCTTCAGCAGCCGCACCACCACCAGCGGGGAGTACGGCCTGACCAGACCCGAGGCGGCGATCACCCGCAGCACGGTTCCGATCGAGGTGGTCCGAGCGATGAGCGTCTGGAGCAAGGCGGTGTCCTCGTCTGTGGGGGGAGTACGTCGGGTCAACGACGTGGACGCGGGATGGTCACCGGGGCTGCGTCAGCAGCTCACGCCACGGTCTTGGGGGCGACCAGCCGGGTCGCCGACCAGTCCTTGCCCACCACCACGGACGAGGTCTGGGACAGTCCCGCGATCGGCGCCGCCTCGGCGATGTCGGCGGGCTCCACGGCGTTGGGGCGTCCGACCTTCGGGGTCAGCAGCCAGATGCTGCCGCCGCCGACCAGGTCGGTGAGCGAGTCGACGAGCCCGTCGACGAGGTCGCCGTCCTCACTGCGCCACCAGAGCACGACGGCGTCCACCACGTTGCCGTAGTCCCCGTCCACCATGTCGGCGTCGATGGCGTCCTCGATGGCGACGCGCAGGTCGTCGTCGGTGTCGTCGTCCCAGCCCAGCTCCTGGACGACCATGCCCGGCTTGAAGCCCAGCCGGGCCGCCGGTCCTGTGTCCGAACCTGTCTGGGTGGACCCGCCACCCGCGGTCGCGCTCACTCGTTCCTCCAGTCGACGTCGTCTCGTGCCCGGTTGGTGCCCGATGCCCTGCCTGATTCCCTGCCCGATCCCCTGCCCGATCCCCTGTCCGGTCGCGGGGCCGGTCGGCACCGGGCCGGATCGGCAGTAGTCCAGCGGAGTTGTCGCGGTGGCGCAACCCACGGACCACGGCCGGAAGTGCCCTGCCCGACGGGCACAACCCTACGCGTCAGTAAATTTCGCGGGTCCCCGGACCGTGCAACGATGGGCGCGTGACTGACGAGACCTCCTCCGCCACGCGCACCGGCTCGGTCCCCTCCGTGATCCACGAGGGACTGCCGACACAGCTGCCGGACATCGATCCCGACGAGACGCAGGACTGGCTGGAATCCTTCGACGCCATGGTGGACGAGCGTGGGCGCGACCGCGCTCGCTACGTCATGCTGCGGCTGCTCGAGCGGGCCCGGCAGACCCACGTCGGGGTGCCTGCGCTGCGCAGCACCGACTACATCAACACGATCCCGCCCGAGCGCGAGCCCTGGTTCCCCGGGGACGAGCACGCCGAGCGACGGATCCGGGCCTTCATCCGGTGGAACGCCGCGGTGATGGTCTCCAGCGCCAACCGCAAGGGGCTGGAGGTCGGCGGCCACATCGCGACGTACCAGTCCTCGGCGAGCCTCTACGAGGTGGGCTTCAACCACTTCTTCCGCGGCAAGGACCACCCCGGCGGTGGCGACCAGATCTACATCCAGGGCCACGCCAGCCCCGGCATCTACGCCCGCGCCTACCTCGAGGGCCGGCTCAACGAGGAGCAGCTGTACCGCTTCCGCCAGGAGGTGCAGCACGGACCGGGCAAGGGCCTGTCGTCCTACCCGCACCCGCGGCTGATGCCGGAGTTCTGGGAGTTCCCGACCGTCTCCATGGGCCTGACCGGGATCAACTCGATCTACCAGGCCCGGTTCAACCGGTACCTGCACAACCGCGGCATCAAGGACACCAGCGACCAGCGGGTGTGGGCCTTCCTCGGCGACGGCGAGATGGGCGAGCCGGAGTCGCTCGGCGCGATCGGGGTCGCCGCCCGCGAGGAGCTCGACAACCTCACCTGGGTGATCAACTGCAACCTGCAGCAGCTGGACGGCCCGGTGCGCGGCAACGGCAAGATCATCCAGGAGCTGGAGTCCACCTTCCGCGGTGCCGGCTGGAACGTCATCAAGGTCGTCTGGGGTCGCGAGTGGGACCCGCTGCTGGCCCGCGACGTCGACGGCGTGCTGGTGAACCGGATGAACACCACCCCGGACGGCCAGTTCCAGACCTACTCCACCGAGGAGGGCGGCTACATCCGCGACCACTTCTTCGGCGCCGACCCGCGGCTGCGGAGCATGGTCGAGCACCTGGACGACGAGGGGATCGCCAAGCTGCCGCGCGGTGGTCACGACTACCGCAAGGTGTACGCCGCCTTCGACGCTGCCACCAAGCACGTCGGGCAGCCGACGGTGATCCTGGCCAAGACCGTCAAGGGCTGGACGATCGACGCCCTCGAGGGCAAGAACGCCACCCACCAGATGAAGAAGCTGACGCCGGACGACCTGAAGAAGTTCCGGGACCGGCTCTACCTGCCGATCTCCGACCGCGACATGGAGAAGTCCTTCGAGGACACCGGGGCGGCGCCGTTCTTCCACCCCGGTCGGGACTCGGACGAGATGCAGTACATGCGGGAACGCCGCGAGGCGCTCGGCGGCTCGTTGCCGCGACGGGTGGTGCGGGCCAAGAACCTCACGCTGCCCGGCGACAAGCTCTACAGCACCTTGAAGAAGGGCGGCGGCAAGAACAAGATCGCCACCACGATGGCCGTCGTCCGGCTCCTCAAGGACTGGATGAAGGACCCGGAGATCGGCAACCGGCTGGTCCCGATCGCCCCCGACGAGTACCGCACGTTCGGCATGGACGGCATGTTCCCGACCGCGAAGGTCTACAACCACGCCGGCCAGCAGTACGAGTCGGTGGACCGCAACATGCTGCTGGCCTACAAGGAGTCCGCCCAGGGGCAGATGCTCCACGAGGGCATCTCCGAGGCCGGCGCGATGGCGTCCGCGACGGCGGCGGGATCGACGTACTCCACGCACGGCGAGCACATGATCCCGTTCTACATCTTCTACTCGATGTTCGGGTTCCAGCGCACCGGCGACTCGATCTGGGCGATGGCCGACCAGCTGGCCCGGGGGTTCCTCATCGGCGCCACCGCCGGCCGGACCACGCTGACCGGCGAGGGGCTGCAGCACGCGGACGGTCACTCGCCGCTGCTGGCGGCGACCAACCCGGCGGTCGTGCACTACGACCCCGCGTTCGCCTACGAGGTCGCGCACATCATGCAGAACGGCCTGGAGCGGATGTACGGCGAGAACGCCGAGGACGTGATCTTCTACGTCACGGTCTACAACGAGCCGACCCCGCAGCCGCCGGAGCCCGAGGACGTGGACACCGCGGGCATCCTCCAGGGGATGCACAAGGTCACCACCGGCACCGGTGACGGGCCGCGGGTCCAGCTGATGGCCTCCGGCGTGGCCTACCCGTGGATCGCCGAGGCGGCCCGGCTGCTCTCCGAGGAGTGGGGCGTCCAGGCCGACACCTGGTCGGTCACCTCGTGGAACGAGCTGTCCCGCGAGGCGATCGCCGCCGACGACTGGAACCTGATGTACCCCGACGAGGCCCCGAAGTCGCCGTTCGTGGCGACCCGCCTGGCCGACGAGCGCGGTCCCGTGGTGGCCGTCTCGGACTACATGCGGGCGGTGCCGCTGCAGATCGCGCCGTGGGTGCCCGGTGACTACCGGGTGCTGGGCGCCGACGGCTTCGGCTTCGCCGACACCCGACCGGCAGCGCGGCGGTTCTTCCACATCGACGCCCAGTCGGTCGTGGTCCAGGCGCTGCAGGCGCTCGCGGACGCCGGTGAGGTGCCGCGGGAGCAGTTCGAGAAGGCGTTCGCCACCTACCGGATCGACGACCCCACCGCGGTGGCCGGCGTCGAGCAGGAGGGCGGCGACGCCTGAGCTCCGAGAGTACGAGAACGACCCCCGGCTCCGGCCGGGGGTCGTTTCTCGTCTGCGGGTCGGGTGTCGCGGTCAGGCGGTGCTGATGTCCTTGACCGACGCCAGCGGCGCCGGCGCCGACTGACCGGCCTTGAGCAGGGCCCGGAAACGTGCCCTGCTGTACGACGCGGGCTGGGTGCTCCGGATGAACTCGTGCACGATCCGGGCGAACCGCTGCGGGTGGTCCTTGTGCGGGAAGTGACCGGCGTTGGGGATGATCTCGATCCTGGCACGCGGCGCCAGGGCCGCGCAGTTGCTGGCGTGCCGGACCGGGATGACCCGGTCGTCGCGGCCCCAGACGACCGCCATCGGCATCGCCTCGGTCAGGTAGGCGCGATCGGACATCGTGACGATCTGGCCGCGCCAGTCGACCACCGCCCGGACCACGTGCCGGATGGCAGCGCGGGCGTGCGGGTCGCGGAACGAGTCGTAGATCCCGGCGACCTCGTCGAGGTCGTGGGTGAGCCGCAGCGGCGTACGGGCCAGGGCGCGCAGCCCGGCGGTGCCGACGTGCCGGACGCCCGGCAGCGTCAGCAGGCTCATCGCCTGGTGGAACCCGGGGGTGGTGATCGCCCGGATCGCCGGGCTCACCTCGGGCCCGAGACCTCCGGAGGCCACCAGCATCAGCCGTTCGGTGCGCTCGGGGAACTGGTAGGCGAACTGCATCGCCACCCCGCCCCCGAAGCTGTGGCCGACCACCGTGACCTTGTCGATGCCGAGCACGGTGATCAGGTCGCGCATCCCGTTGGCATACCCACCGACCGAGTAGTCCGCGCGCGGCTTGGCGGAGAGCCCGTGACCCAGCAGGTCCGGTGCGATCACGGTGTAGCGCCGCGACAGCGTCTCGATCACCGGTTCCCAGGTGGTGTGGTCACAGCCCAGGCCGTGCAGCAGCAGCAGGGCCGGACCTGTCCCGGACTTCACAAAGGCTCGGCGGTGCCCGTGAAGCGTGAGGTACTGCACCTCGTGGGCCATCAGGCCACCTGTTCTCGAGACGGCTGGTCTGTCCAGGATTCAACCAGACGACGGCGCCGCGCCGCAGGACTACCCCGCGGAGTTCACCTACTTTCGCCTTGCAGGGTTGGGTTTCCGCCGTAGGATGCGCGTTCGCCGGGCCCCTCGGGGGCTTCCGGGAGTAGGTTCAGGAGTGTGAGCGCCGCCAGCAGCGAACCCCGCTCCCGCGCGGCCGACGTGCTGCAGCGCTCCACCGGCGCGCTGAGCACCGCGGCCACCGCGAGGATGGAGAGCGCACTCCCCTGGTTCGACGACCTCAGCGCCGAGGACCGGTCCTGGGTCGGCCTCATCGTGCAGGCCGGTATCCGTGGGTTCGTCGACTGGTACGCCGCGGGCATCGAGGCCGAGCGGGCAGGCGGGTCGCTGCTGGCCTCGTCGATCTTCGGCGCGGCGCCGCGAACCCTGGCGGGCATCATCAACCTGCAGCAGACCGTCGACCTGGTGCGGCTCTCGATCGACGTGGTGGAGAGCAACGTCGAGTCGCTGATCGACCCCGAGGACGTCCCCGAGGTGCGCGAGGCGGTGGCCCGGTACGCACGTGAGGTGGCCTTCGCCACCGCCGAGGTCTACGCCCGCGCCGCGGAGGTCCGGGGCGCCTGGGACGCCCGGCTCGAGGCGCTGGTCATCGACGCGGTGCTGCGCTCGGAGACCGACGACTCGGTGCACTCCCGGGCCAGCGCGCTGGGCTGGGCCGACCGGGGGAAGGTCGCCGTGGTGCTCGGCCAGGTCCCGGCCCGCCGCACCGAGACCGACCTCTTCGAGGAGGTACGCCGCCTCGCCCACGCCGACGAGATGGAGGCCCTCTGCGCCGTCCAGGGCGAACGGCTGGTGGTGCTGCTCGGCGGCGCCCGGCACTCGCGACAGGCGGGACAGGCGGTGGCGGACCTGTTCGGCGACGGGCCGGTGGTGGTGGGGCCGTTGGCCGACGGCCTCGATCACGCGCACCTCTCGGCGCGGGCGGCGGTGGCGGCCCACCGGGCGGCCACCGGCTGGCCCCAGGCGCCGCGCCCGGTGCTGAGCAGCGAGCTGCTGCCCGAGCGGGTGCTCGGCGGCGACGGCCACGCCCGGCGGTACCTCGTCGAGGAGATCTACCTCCCGCTCGCGCACGCCCGCGGGACGCTGACCGAGACGCTGTCGGCGTACTTCTCGGCCGGCGGGTCGATCGAGGCCACCGCTCGGCTGCTCTACGTGCACCCCAACACCGTGCGGTACCGCCTGCGCCAGGTCGCGGACGTCACCGGGCTGGCGCCGACCGATCCGCGGGAGCGGCTCACGCTGGAGATCGCGCTGGTCCTCGGGCGGCAGTCGGGCCGCGCCTGAGCCGTCTCACTGATCGGCTGAATTTGTGGGGACCCGACAAAGACTGGCCCCTGAACTTCGTGCTCACCCGAGGCGACCGGACCCCGGCGTGGTTGGGACAGTAGTCATGTGCTCGTCATCGTCGCCCCCGGCCAAGGGGCCCAGACCCCCGGCTTCCTCGTGCCCTGGCTCGAGGACGCCACGTTCCGATCCCGCTTCGAGGCGCTCGCCGCCGTGGCGGACCTCGACCTGGTGCACTACGGCACCGAGGCCGACGCGGACGCGATCCGTGAGACCCAGGTCGCCCAGCCGCTGCTGGTGGCCACCGGACTGGTCGCCTCGCTCGCCCTGTTCCCGGAGGCCGACGACGCGCTCGGCACCGTGGGCGCCGTCTCCGGCCACAGCGTCGGTGAGCTGACCGCGGCCGCCGGCGACGGGGTGCTCACCCACGAGCAGGCGATGGTGCTGGTCCGCGAGCGCGGCAAGGCGATGGCCGAGGCGGCCGCCGCCACGCCGACCGGGATGACCGCCGTCCTCGGCGGCGACCGGGACGAGGTGCTCGCCGCCATCGCGACCGCGGGACTGACCGCGGCCAACGACAACGGCCCCGGCCAGATCGTCGCGGCCGGGACCACCGAGCAGCTCGAGGCGTTCGCCGCGGCACCGCCGGCCAAGGCCCGGCTGATCCCGCTCAGCGTCGCCGGCGCGTTCCACACCGAGCACATGCAGCCCGCGGTGAGTCACCTCGCCGAGCTGTCCGGCTCGATGTCGGTGGGCGAGCCGCGGACCCGGGTGATCTCGAACAAGGACGGCCAGGTCGTCCCCGACGGCGCCGAGGTGCTCTCCCGCATCGTCGGGCAGATCGCCAACCCGGTCCGCTGGGACCTGTGCCTGGAGACGATGACCGACCTCGGGGTCACCGGCATCCTGGAGCTCCCGCCCGCCGGCACCCTGACCGGGATCGCCAAGCGTGCCCTCAAGGGCGTCGAGACGTTCGCCCTCAAGACGCCCGACCAGCTCGACGACGCCCGCGCCTTCTGCGCCAAGCACGGCGAGTCCGTCACCACGGACCAGTCCCCGCAGCCTGTCGACCCCTCCCACCCCGAAAGTGGAAACTGATGACCACCCTGAACGCCCCCAGCGGCGCCCCGCACGCCGCCATCCTCGGCGTCGGCGCCTACCGCGCCTCCCGGGTGATCCCCAACGCCGAGGTGATCGAGGCGATCGACTCCAGCGACGAGTGGATCCAGCAGCGCTCCGGTATCAAGCAGCGTCGCTGGGCCACCCCCGAGGAGACCGTCCAGATGATGGCGGTCGGGGCCTCCCGCAAGGCACTCGAGCACGCCGGCATCGACGCGCGACAGATCGACTGCGTCGTGGTCGCCACCGTCAGCCACATGCTGCAGACCCCCGCCGTGGCGACCCTGATCGCACACGAGCTGGGCACCGACCAGGCCGCGGCGTTCGACATCAGCGCCGCCTGTGCCGGCTTCTGCCACGGCGTCGCGATGGCCAACGACTTCGTCCGCTCCGGCAGCGCCGGGCACGTCCTGGTGATCGGCGTGGAGCGGCTCTCCGACCTCACCGACGTCGGCGACCGCGGCACCGCCTTCATCTTCGCCGACGGCGCGGGCGCCGTGGTGGTCGGTCCGAGCGAGACCCCGGGCATCGGCCCGGTGGTCTGGGGCTCCGACGGTGAGCAGTTCGACCTGATCCGGCAGCGCGAGGACTGGCGCGACGTCGTGGCCTCCACCGACCCGGTGATGCCGCACCTGGTGATGCAGGGCAACCCGGTGTTCCGGTGGGCGTCGTACGCGATGGCCAAGGTCGGTCAGCAGGCGCTCGACCGGGCCGGGATCACCGCCGACGAGCTCGACTGCTTCATCCCGCACCAGGCCAACATGCGGATCATCGACGCCCAGGCCCGAGCGATGAAGCTGCCGGACACGGTCGCGATCGCTCGCGACATCGCCGAGCAGGGCAACTCCTCGGCCGCCTCGATCCCGCTCGCCCTGGACCGGATGATCGCCGACGGTGAGGCCAAGTCCGGCGACACCGCCCTGCTCATCGCCTTCGGCGCCGGCCTCGCGTACGCCGCGCAGGTCGTCACCCTCCCCTGAACCAGCACCACCAGCACCACCCAGCACGAGCCAGCACCACCAGCACGAGCAGTACCCACCAGCACAACCCACCCGAGAAACCGAACAAGGAGATAGCCACATGGCCACCACCGAAGAGATCCGCGCCGACCTCGCCGAGATCGTCAACGAGGTCGCGGGCGTCGACGCCGACGACGTGCAGATGGACAAGTCCTTCGTCGACGACCTGGACGTCGACTCGCTGTCGATGGTCGAGGTTGTCGTCGCCGCCGAGGAGAAGTTCGGCGTCACGATCCCCGACGAAGAGGTCAAGAACCTCAAGACCGTCGGTGACGCCGTAGCGTTCATCGAGCGCGCCCAGGCCTGACCGCCTCGGCAGTTCACTGCCCAGCAAGACCTAGCAGGTGGGCGGCCGGCGGCACTGGAGCCGGCGCCCTGACGATGGAACCGTGAGATCGAGACCGTCAGATCCGGTCGAGGTGAGGGAAGAGATGAGTCGCACAAGAGTCGTGGTGACCGGACTCGGCACCACCAGCCCCGTCGGTGGCGATGTCGCCAGCACCTGGGACGCCCTGGTCAGCGGACGCTCCGGCGTCCGAGCGCTGACCGAGGACTGGGCCCAGGACCTTCCGGTGAAGATCGCCGGCCGCGTCGCCGTCGAGCCCACCGAGGTGCTCGAGCGGGTCAAGGCCCGTCGCCTCGACCGGACCTCGCAGCTCGCGATGGTCGCGGCCATGGAGGCCTGGGCCGACGCCGGCCTCGAGGGCGCCGACCTCGACCATGACCGGCTCGGTGTCGCCGTCGCCTCCGGGATCGGCGGCGTGCAGACGCTGCTGGACCAGTACGACGTGCTCAAGGAGAAGGGCCCGCGCCGGGTCTCTCCCCTGTCGGTGCCGATGCTGATGCCGAACGCTCCGGCCGCGAACGTCAGCCTGTACGTCGGCGCCCGGGCCGCGGTGAACACCCCGGTCTCCGCCTGCGCGTCGGGCAACGAGGGCATCGCCCTCGCCGTGGACCAGATCCGCCTCGGTCGCGCCGACGTCATCCTGGCCGGTGGCACCGAGGCCGCGGTGCACCCGCTGCCGATGGCCGCCTTCGCCCAGATGATGGCGCTGTCGAAGAACCCGGGCGACCCCACCACGGTGTCCCGTCCGTGGGACACCGGCCGCGACGGCTTCGTCCTCGGTGAGGGCGCCGGCATCCTGGTGCTCGAGTCGATGGAGCACGCGAAGGCACGCGGGGCCCGGATCTACGCCGAGGTGCTCGGCGCCGGCATCACTGCCGACGCGCACGACATCGCTCAGCCCGACCCGGTCGGCCGCGGCGGCACCCGTGCCATCCAGCGCGCCCTGATGGAGTCCGAGATCAGCCCCTCGGACATCGTCCACATCAACGCGCACGCGACCTCCACCCCGCAAGGGGACGTGGCCGAGGGTCTGATGATCCACGCCACGCTGGGCGACCACGCCACGAACGTCGTGGTGACCAGCACCAAGTCGATGACCGGCCACCTTCTCGGTGCCGCCGGCGCCGTGGAGTCGATCGCGACCATCCTGGCCATCCACCACCGGGTGGTGCCGCCGACGATCAACCTCGACAACCTGGACCCCCAGGTGGAGCTGGACATCGCGACCAAGGTCCGCGACCTCCCGCTCGGCGACATCGCGGCGCTGAACAACTCGTTCGGCTTCGGTGGCGCCAACGTCGCGGTGGCCTTCGCCAGCGTCTGACCCAGCGGCTGATGCCGCGACGTTCGGTGCCGACCACGGGGCAGCACCGCACGTAACTCCTCACCCTCCTCCGCGTTGGTCATGACGTGGGTCACACCGACCGTGACCCACGTCCGACCAGGGAGGGCCAGATGTCTCGTCGTGCACTGACCCGGGCGGCGGCCGTCGTCCCGGTCGTCCTCGGGTTGCTCGCCGGGGTGCTCAGCACCCCGGCGTTCGCCTACCAGCACCGCGACTGGGGCCACACCTGGGCGATGGACCGGACCCTGAAGCCGCGGTGCCACGACTACACCTATCGCTACCACCTCGACCCGCCGCCAGGCGACTGGGTCCTGGAGACGTTCCTGGTCGACCCGACCGGGGAGAAGATCGCGCACGGCGGGTTCCTCAAGGGGACCGACCCCACCAAGGGCACCGGCATCTTCCGGATCTGCAAGCCCAACACCCGCCCCGGGACCTTCACGATCAAGGGCAAGGTCACCGTCCACCGCGGCGAAGAGGTCACGAAGGGCTGGATCGAGCCGTCGCGTTTCCGGCTCAGCAAGCGCTGAGCGCGGGCATCACGACAGGGCTCACACGACTGGGCTCCACACGACTGGGCTCACACGACCTGGTGCAGCCACCGGACCGGCGCACCGTCCCCGGCGTGCCGGAAGGTCTCCAGCTCGTCGTCCCACGGCTTGCCGAGCAGCTTGTCGATCTCGACCAGCAGCGTCGTGTCTCCGACGGCAGCCTTCACCACGGCGGCCTTCAGCCGGTCCTCGGGGATCATGATGTCGCCGTGCAGGCCGGTGACGGCGTGGAAGACGCCGAGGTCCGGGGTGTAGGAGTACCGGGCCCCCTCGGTGGCGGAGGTGGGCTCCTCGGTGATCTCGAAGCGCAGGTGGTTCCAGCCGCGCAGGGCCGAGACGATCGCGGCCGCGGAGCCGGCCTCGCCGGTCCAGGAGAACTCCGTGCGGTAGCTGCCGGACTGGGCAGGCTGAGGGGTCCACTCGGCGCTGACGGCAGCACCGAGCACGCCCCCCACCGCCCACTCGATGTGCGGGCACAGCGCTGAGGGCGTGGAGTGGACGTAGAGGACTCCCCTCGACGCGGCACGGCCGGTGGATCGGGGGGTGGGTCGAGCGCTCACCGGAACCTCCTTCATCTGCGGCGCGAGATACGCCTTCCCCAGCGGTCTCGTCCAGATAGAAGTGGAGCGGTGAATCACAGGTCTGTAGTTGTGACACCCATTGTGACGCATGGGACGGCTGAGCACCAGTCGAACCCCCGAGGTTGCCGCACCGGGGCCGACCAGATGCCCTACGCTCGGCGCATGGTCACCCCGGCGACGGCCCAGCATCCCCCGTCGCACCCCGAGTCACAGCCTCCGCTGCAGGTCGCGCTGCGCCGCGGGGCGGCCCGCGTCGGGTGGGTGCTGCTGTTCGGGGTCGGCGTGGTGCTGCTGTGGTGGTTCATCACCAACCCGGAGCCGCTGGCCACCCGAACGGAGCCGATCAGCACGACGGCCGCAGCGGGCTCGTCGGTCTATGTCGGTGTCTACACCCCGCCTGCCGGGGACGCCCGCACGTTGCACGTCGCCGGGGTCAAGGTGCACACCACCGCGGACGTCGAGGTGACGGTCACCCCGCTGCTGTGCCGGGGGGGCACCATCGGGGTGACGACCACGCCGGAGCCCTTCTGCACCGAGCTGGTGGACCCCGAGGACGAACAGCTCGGGGCAGGCTCGGGGATCGTGCTCCGGATCGACACCGACGCTGCCGGCACCGCGGAGATCGACCGGATCCGGATCGCCTACCGGGACGGGCTCCAGTGGGCCACCCAGGAGGCGGGCGCCCCGATCAGTGTCGAGATCCTCGCTCGCTGAGAGGGCCGGGGGTCAGGACTCGTCGACGCGCTGCTCGAGCTCCTCGGCCCGCTCCGCGGCATCGGTGAGCTGTTCGGCATCGATGGCGTGGGTGCGGTGGAACCAGGTCAGCGCGTCGGTCTCGCGACCCGCGGCCACCAGGGTGTCGGCGTACGCGTAGCGCAGCCGGACCACCCAGGGAGCGCGGTTCTTGGAGTTCAGCGGTGCCAGCTCGAGCGTCCGCAGGGCCGCGTCCAGCTGCCCCATGTCGCGTCGGGCGCCGGCCTCGACGATGGTCATCTCCGCCTTGGCCTCCGGCGAGAAGTTCGCCACCGAGGGGCTCTTCGCCAGCTTGACCGCCTGCTCCGGGTGACCCAGCGCGCGGTGGCAGTCCGCCATCATGGGCAGGTACGCCGTGGCGCCGTTCATCCGCTTCGCGGCCCGCAGCTCGGCGAGCGCCTCGGCGTAGTGCCCGGCGGTGTACGCCGCCTCGCCATGGGCCTCGCGGACCACGGCGATCCGCGGCGCCCGCTGACGGGCGGCCAACGTGTGCTGGTACGCCGTCTCGGCGTCCTCCTCGAGCAGGGCACCTGCCGCTGCGAGGTGTCGCGCCACCCGCGCGGCGAGCTTCTCGGGCAGGCCCTTGAGCTGGGCGGAGATCGCGCGGTCCAGCTCGCGACCGGTGATCTCCTCAGGCAGGTCCGGACCGTCGTAGGCGGCCTGGTCGGCGGTCCGGGCGCCACGGTGGTCGCCGCCCCGCTGGTCGCCGCCACGGCCGTCTCGACTGCCGGGAGCCCGGCGGGAGTCAGAGCCGCCGCTGCGCGCCGGACGACCACTGCCGCCGCGGGAGTCACGGGGGTCGAACTTCTCCGACCGTTCCCGGCTCCGAGGCGAACGGGACTCGCCGGGAGCCGACCTGCCGCCGGGGGCCGACCCGCCGGCGGACGACCTGCCGGTCGGCTTGCCGCCGGTTCCACGCTCGCCCGGCCGCTTGCTGCGACGATCGTCGGCCACGGCTGCACCCTGCTCTTCCTGCCCGACGCACGGGCGTCCTTCTTTGACCAAATGACCGTAGGGGCCACCGGTGACGGTGGCCCCTACGTGAAGTAGGTCCGGCGGCGTCCTACTCTCCCACAACCTCTCGGTTGCAGTACCATCGGCGCTGAAAGGCTTAACTTCCGGGTTCGGGATGGGACCGGGTGTTTCCCTTTCGCTATGGCCGCCGTAACTCTTGCGGTACACCGTCCGCGTCCACCGTGGGGGTGGGGGCTGGTGTGCCAAGCTCTGGTATTCAGTTGCACAGGTGTGGGTTCACACGATGGTGTCGTGTGTGGATGTGGACGCGAGTGTCTTGTTGACTCGTTGCGCTGTGGTGTGTGCTTGCCTGAGAACCGTTGGCCTCGACGTGTTGTTGTCTTGGCTGAGTGGTTGTGGGACAAGCCCTCGGCCTATTAGTACCGGTCGGCTGGGCATTGCTGCTGTACACCTCCGGCCTATCAACCCAGTGTTCTGCTGGGGGCCTTACCCGATCTAGTC
>CAVWMP010000014.1:0-505717 GCA_963756135.1 uncultured Actinomycetota bacterium | reverse complement strand
CCTGGTCCACCAATGTCTGCTCGGCAAAACGTTTGAGGGCCCGCTTCACCTCGGCGAGCGTCCCACGTCCGTCCTCAAATTGCCGCTTGGCATGCTGCGCAGCAGCTCGGCGAACTCCTGTGCGGCCACGCCCTGCGGCCGGTGTCCGTAGCGCGCCCCTTCTCCCGGTCTCGCACATTGTCTTGATGAACGCAATCCGATCCTCATTACTCATAGCCGAGAGCCCCTCCAGAGAGTGCTAAACATTTCTTCGACGAAGCAGTGCTGCTGGGGGTACGACACGGCGCCAGGCCGCATAGTCATCCACACGCGTCCTCAGGCCCTCCAGCAACTCGGCATACGTCACAACAACGGCTTCCTCCCAGCCATCTGTCTGGCGATCACTTTCGCGCCTGGCGCACAGCAGCACGACGACACTCTGCTTCTCCCGCCCTCGGCGCCATACGCCAGATACCCGTGATAGTCGTGGCCGTGACCGTCCGACGACTCGAAGTTCTCCACGACGACGCTCGCCTGCGCGCTAGTGAGCACGATGTCGGCAATGTCCCTGCTCGGCGCGAGCGCATCGTGCCCTGAGGTGTCTACCTCCTGGAGGACCCGATAACCGGAAGTCGGCGGTTCGGAGCCCAACGGAAGGCCCCGATTCACGTGCTCCACAAAGAGCCGTTGGAACGCATCTCCAAACCCGTGAGTCCCATCCACCCGCAGGAGCCAAGCGAACACGTTGGACAGCTGCTTCTCGTGAGTGCCGTGGTGCATGACCCGGAAAACGTTGAACTGCTCAGCCAGGCTCCTCGACAGCGAGGGCACCAAGGCCGTGACCATCCGGTCGAGCAGCTCGAAGCTGTCGGCATCCACCGAGCGTACGGCGCGGATGCTGTCGAGCAGCGCCCAAAGGGGTTCATGATCTACCCCGCCGCAACCCACAGCATGAACAGAGACGCATGTTGCCTGACGGTAGGCCGCTGACCAGCGCGACTCGCGGCGGAAGGACCTTCAGTGTGCTTGCGGCTGCGAACGCCTACCGCCGTGTACCCATATGCATGGATGCTGGGCTCGCGGACGCGCTGTGGCGCCGCACGTCAAGAGGTCGGTGACGATTGAGTCCTCGACACCAACAGTTCCTTCGGCCGGAACTGCGTTGGCTCGGACTAGCGCCACTGCGAAGCCTGGGACATCATTGAGAGAACGGTGACAGGCTTGCACAAGACCGTCAACGTGGTTGCGGGTTTCGGTACTCGCTGCCGGCTTGCTGCAGCACTTGTGGGCGCACTCCAAGGAGGTGGATGCGATGCCAAACCCAGAAGTTGTCCGCGAGCAAAAGATTGCCGAGGCTGTGCACAAAAGCTTTGGGAAGAACACGCAGGCAGTCGTAACTCGGGCCGCGTCGGCTGACGCCGCGAGATATCTGGAGCAGGTGGCGGGCACCTTCCGGATCCGTTCTAACCCGGCGCCTGTGCAATTCTCGACCGGGACAACAACACACGATCTCGGCGCACCTACACCAAACAGTTTTGTCATTGCACGCGAGATCGCCTCATTGGCGTCTGGCTCTCCCATACTTGCTGAGGCGAGATCCGCGTGGGGATGGCAGCCGGCGCCAAAGCAAACCGCCGGGGTCTTCTTCGTGCACCGATTCCTTGACGCCGCAGCTACCCGTCAACTCGGTCGCCTCGCGACGAGTGTTTGCGCCGGCGTTTTGCTCACCTCTATGCACCCTGTCAATGGACACATGTACGCGGTTGTTATCGATATCAACGGGACCGCACGACTCCTGGGATCTGCTGACGGCAATGGTGACCTAACACGCCTTAGCTCCGCCCTGGACCGCAAGTTGGGCGCCGCCAAGGTCCGGTACGACGCCGATCTCGAACACCTGGTGGCGATTAAGGACCGCCGGATGCTTGGGGTACCTATCCGATCTCGCAGTCAGGCGAAGCTTGGCGTTTCGGTCGGGAACGGCCTCGTGGCCGCGCTGTCGCATGAGCGGCTGTCCGTCGACAGCACGCAGCGCCTGATCGACCTCGGGCCCGCTCCCGAGGATCAGACCTTTCAGATTGCCTATGGCGCCCGCTATTACCCCGCGGTAAAGAGCCTGTGGCCGGCTCGAACTTATCGAGATCTGGTCTTTGCTGCAGGGCCGATCGGCATTGAGACTCAGGTGCCTCCACCGCCTCTGCCGCCCGTAGTGATCCCCGTTTTTGGCTCGCCGAAGTTCGGCGCGTGCCGCAAGGACACTTACGTTGCTTGCCTGGACTGTTGCGAGGAAAAGGTCTACAAGTACGGCGGCGCTGTCGGAGCGCTTGGGGCCGCCACGGTCGCTGTCATCAAGCTCGGCGTGGTAACCCTAGGTGTCGGTCTCATAATCGGTGCACTGTTCGCAGTCGCGGTCATCGGCGTGGGCCTCGCTGACGTGATCACATGCAGAAATGCTGCCGGCAACGGATCGACGCCAACTCTGGGAAGCCAGTCCTGCTTAACGCACAACTGCAACTTGACGCCGTGTATCGCGACAGCGCCGGCAAACCTCGATGGTTCTTCGGCACCGACCTCGACACCGGACGCCACGCGATGTGGGACGTACCTACGCTGGCCCAACTGGCGTGGGGTGGAACAAGTCTGTGCCTCGCCTCCGCCGGACGCGTTCACGCCGTTCACCGCGATGGGAACGTTTACCTTCGCAGCAATCGCGACCCTCGCAAGAAGCGACTCCCAGACCTGAGGGCACTGCCGGATCTGCCTGACCACCTGACTGCACTTATTCCTTGACTGCGTCGCGGTCCGCGAGAAGGGCTGCCCCGCTACTTGCTTGCTCGGCTTCGCCGCGGCCTCGGATGATCACTCCCGTTGCCGAAATCGATCTCGGCGAACAGCGCGTCCGACGTCCGCGCGCCTTCAACTCCTCCACGGCGTCGCGGCCGGACCGGACGCCCTCAGATTCATCGGTCACGAGATCCATCTTCATCTGGACCGATCCGTACAGAGAAGATCTGACACCTTTCCCACCGGCGCGGGGCCAGCAACGCTCTCCGACAAGCCCTGCGTCTCAGTGGGCGAAAAGGGCGCATCGAGCCGGCATTGGTCCCGATCGAGGGACCTCTTACGGAGACTCCCCCCGTCGGGTGCTTGGACGTTTTTCTGGCGTCGTGGATGCCCAGCCCGGAATGGGTTCACGGTGCCGGTGTCTCATCCGGTACTGCGCGCCCCTTCCTCCGCCCGATTCGCGCGGAGGCGGGGGTTCGGCGATCTCGACCACAACTCGGCACGAGCACGTAGATCCCTTTCGGCGCCGCTGGCGATAGCTGGCGGCTACATCGTCGACCGCTCACTGGGTCAGCACCTGGGCCTCACCGATGCGGATCGGAAGCGCGTCGGTGGTCAGGTCGAACTCGATGGTTCCGGACTGCCCGCCGCCGGTCCACTCGACGACCCAGTGGCTCGTGGCGGTGACCTGGTAGGCCCCATCGGGCTGGTCCGTCGACATCTTCTCGTAGCGGTGCCCACACGTCGGCGAGTCCTGCTTGCCGTAGTGGTCGGCGTACGGGGTGCCCTCGCCTGTGCAGGTCACCGTGGTCCCGTCGCCCATGTCCCAGACGATGTTGGAGACGCTGGCGGTGGCACTGACCGACACCGACCCCTCGCTGGCCGATGCAGTGATCGGGCCGAACGTGTCGTCCGTCGGGCTGTCGACCCACATCCACACCGGCAGCCCGACAAGGCCAACCCGGTTCGGACCCGATTCGGGGACGATGCCGATCTGGATGGGATCCAGGTCCATCGAGGCGATCGCGCGCTGAGCGAGGACCACAGGGTCGATGGTGACTTCGCCGTTCCTGATCCACACGGGCTGGTTCACCCGAGGATCCCGGAGGCGGCCGAATAGCAGATGTGCCACGCACCGTCCTGGTCTCGTCTGACCGGGCGGCGGCTGAGCGCCCTCGCCACCCGGGTCCCAGACATCGCCGACCCAGCATTGGTGGCTGCTGCTCCACACTCGCACCGCCTGGGCCAGTGCACGGGATCTCGGTGCCGGACGAGGTCGAGCACGTCGACGAGCCTCCGTCGTCGCCTCGCGTCGTCGCCTCCGTCGTCGCCGTCGTCCGGTCGTCCTCGACAGTGGACTTCTCCCGTGACTGGGTCCGCCACGCAGTCGGCGCTCGCTGCTGAGGCGGTGACCATCACGATTACGAGCGACCCCGCCAAGGCCACGATGAAGGCCAATAGCTCGCCTCAGCATGGCTCGTCCCACAGGAGGTCGGAGTCAGAGACCTTCCACGCACCCTTGTCCTTGACCAGGGTGTACTCGACCGGCGCAGGGTTCCGTAGCGGGTCGCCGTTGGGGTCGGTGAAATCTGGCTGACGGACAGTCCCGTCGTTCTTCCATGTCACGTTCGACGCGGTCCTCGCAATCGATGATCAGGATCGAGGCCCCGCGGTTCCGTGGTTCCGCGAGTGTGTGCCCGTACTGACCGGTGACCGTGACGTTCTCGTTCATCATGCTCGGCGACGGCGTGCTGCAGCTGCAGGAACTCGTCCCCCGTGGCGACGGGGTTGAGGCGTCTTGAAGTTGATGTCGCGCTTTCGGTACGCCAGGTCGCGCACGTCGAGGTACTTCGTCAGCTGGTCCGCCGCCTTCTCCTCCGGTGTCTTCGGAGTCGGCGTGCTGGTGGGTGTCGGCGAGGGCGGACTGGCTCGGGGTGTCCTGGAGGCTCTTGGGCTCGGTGTCGTCGCCGCCGCAGCCCGTGAGAGTCAGGGCGAGGGCGAGGGCCACTCCCCCGAGTGCGGAGTGGTGCTTCCTCATGCGGTGTCTCCTCCTGTGGTGGGCGACGCCATGACTGACCGCTGGCTGACGTCGTTGGCGATGTGCTCGAGGTGTTCTTCGGCTGCGTCGACGAGCTCGGCCAGCGAGCCGTTGTCGGCGGGGTCGATCCCGAACTTCTTGTCGGCGTTGTAGAGCGTGCGGATGGTGTCGCGCACGAACACGGCCCGCGCGACGCGGCGGGCGTCGAGGTCGGGGCGGTCGCCGCCGGCCGCGACGTATCGGCCGGTGAGTTCCTGGTCGAACGTTGTCATGTGCTGGTGCTCCCTTCCCGAGTCAGCTCGCGAGCCAGCCGTGTGTACGGATGATGGTCTTCGTGCGCTCCGACAATTCCATGGGTGCGTCGCCGTCGTCGGACCGGTTGCAGATCTCTTCGCGCAGGATCCGGTCGGCCTCGAGCTGGTCGCCCTCGGCCTTCATGACGTGGGCAAGGCACAGTCGGGTGCTCTCGCCGTCGGGGTCGGCGCGGTTGGCGACGTAGGCGGCGGAGCGGGCCTTGATCAGGTCGCCGGCCGCGAGCGCCTCGGTGACGACGATGAGGGCGACGTCGGCGATCCACCCGCCCGCCATGAGGTCGACGCGGTCAGGCTCGTTGGCGAGCCATGCCCACCCTTCCTCGCGCAGCTGGCTGAACGGCTGGGCCTCCCCGACGAGCTCGAGCGCAGTGCAGAGGTCGGCGACACCCTCGGCGCCGCCTCGACTCTGCCCGCGCTTGCGGAGGCGGATGAAGAGGTCCAGGTCGACGAGCAGGCCGTCGTCGACCTGGTAGACGTTGACCCCGGTGAGCTTGGCGGCCGGCGCCTTGTCCGCGTAGGGCAGGTGGTCCTCGCCGGTGCGGGGGTTGGTGACCGAGCCAGTCGCGGACGATGTTGGTGTAGTCGCGCACCTTGCCGTCGGAGATGGAGAAGGCCTCGCGGATCTGCTCGCGGGTGGCGCCGTGCTTGCGGTGCAGGGCAAGGAACGCCAGGAGCTCGGTGAAGTAGGGCTTGCGCTTGGCGAGTGCCTTGCCGTGACTGCGTGCGGTGACCGGTCCGAGCAGGGTGAGGCGCGGGCGGTCGCAGTCGGTGCGAGAACCAGTCGGCGATGTCCTGGTCGAGGGTGGGGTCCTTCTCCTCGACCTCGGCGCGGACGTGGGCGGGCACCTTCGGCGCCAGCGCCTCGAGGTCCTCCTGCACGATCGCGCTCTCGCGGATGTACTCCTCGTCCTCGCCCTCGAGCAGGGAGGACAGCGGCTCGTCGACGGCTCCCTCGGGGGTGTTGCGGGGCAGGGTGTACTCGCGGCGCAGGGCTCCGGAGGAGTCGGTGTAGGCCTCCCAGCCGTCGGTGGCGGTCTCGTCCACGGGCGTGTCGACGTACTCCGGGGTCTCGCTCTGGGCGTAGACCAGAGCGCAGCCGCGGGCCTCGTCGCTGGTGAGGCCGACGGCGACGAGGTTGAGGCCGGCGTGCTCGAGGACGACGCGACCGGTGTTGGTCATGTGCAGCACCGCGCCGGGCGTGTTCGGGCGTTCGCCGGCGACGACGATGGAGGTCGCTGACTGGCCGACGTGGTCGTTGACCAGCTGCAGCAGCTGCTCGAGGTCGTCGGGGTCTCCGGCTGCGGCGTCGAGGAGCAGCATCCTGGCGGGCCAGGTGTCGTCGTCGACGCTGCCGGTGCGGGCCGTGGACACGTCGGTGTCGTGTCGCTTCGCCCGGTCGACGCGTGGTCACCGCGGCGGCGAGGATCTGCGTGGTCGCGGGCGTCCCGGCCGCGCCGGTCGGGTAGTAGGTGATCCGCTCGTCCATGGCGACGGTCTCCTCGGCCACGCCGATGCAGTCGACCTGGACGCGGCGCGACCACGGGTTGACGGCCAGCTGCGCGGCGAGATGGCGGGCGAAGTCGCGGCCGTAGGTGGGGTCGCCGCTGATGGTCAGCGTGGCGAGCTCCTCGCAGTTCAGCAGCCAGGTCTCGCCGGTGTCGCTCATGCCGATGGTGGCCAGCAGCGGGTAGGGCGGCTCGACGTGGTCGGTGTCGGGGCCGAGGTCCTCCATGACGGTGTCCGTGCTGACGTGCCAGTGGGTCTGGTCGGGGCTGCCCACCCAGGGAGCCGGGACGGCGGTCGGGGCGCTCAGGTGCAGCGTCAGCTTGCCGGCGGCGAGCTCGACGGCCGCCAGCGGCGGCATCGTGGTGCCCTGGGCTCCGACCGCGGCCGCGAGGCGGCGCAGGGCCTCGTCGGCGAACTCCACGGTGGCGGCCGCGGCGGCACCGGTCGCGTTCAGGGTCATCTCCACCGGCGCCAGCTCGGGCGGCGGGGCGGCGATCGCTCGACCCGGCGGCCGGTTCCGGTAGGCGGAGCGCCGACGGGACCGCAGCGCCATCAGCAGGGCACCGGACAGCAGCACGCCCCCGCCGGTGAGACCGGCGAGGACCCAGGGCGCCTCGAGGATCGAGTCGTCGGCGTCGTCGACCTGGTCGACGTCGGCGGCCGGCGCCGTCGGCTCCTCGGCCTGCGGGACCTCGGGTGCGGCGGTCTCCGGGGCCTCGGTCTCGGGGACCGACGGTGTCTCCTCGGCCGGCGGGTCGATCGGCTGCTGCTCGGTCTTGGGCTCGGCGGGGGTCTCGGGCTTGTCGTCGCGTGGCTGCGGCTGCTGCTGCCGGTCGTCGTGACCGGCAGGTGTCTGGGCTCCGGGGATGTTGAGTTTCCAGCCGACGTCGATCACGTCGGGGTCGGCGAGGTGGGCGCCGCCGGGCTGGGTGATGCCGGTGGAGGCCTGGTAGATCTCCGGCCACCGGTCGGCGTCGCCGAGCTCGTCGTGGGCGATGTCGCTGAGTGTGTCGTGGGGCTGCACGGTGTAGGCGTGCGCCGGCGCTCCGCCGCCCGGGGCGGGCAGCTTGAGCACCCAGCCGGGCTCGAGGAAGCTGGGACGGGTGCCGAGGAGGTCGCGGTTGAGCTCGACGATCTCCTTGTAGCGGCGCGCCGTCACCGAAGTGGTCCTCAGCGATCGACCACAGGCTCTCCCCCGGCTTGACCGTGTGATCGACCGTCGCACGCTCCTGCTTCGCCTCGACCTTCACGCCGGGCTGGGCGGGCGTCTGGTCGACGGTCCCGGCCCGGGCATGGCCCACCGCCGCCGGCGCGGACGCGGCGGCCGGGCCGGCGTTGGCGGCCTGCGCGACGATCGGTGCTGCGATGAACAGCAGCGCGGCCAGTCCGATCAGTCCGTGGGCCGCGGCCTGCGGGCGGCCAAGACCCGGCAGCGTGGGCGCCTCGACCCTGCGGAGCCGGGCGATGGTCTCCACCACCAGGCTGAGGGTCATGAAGGCCCACGCGGCCCAGCCGATCACCGGAACAGGCCCAGGATCAGGGTGCCGTCGTCGGGTGCGAGGAGCGCGTCCTTGACGCTCCCCCAGCTCGGCGCCTGGTCGGGGATCGGGCTGGCTCCGATCGCCAGGAAGAGGGCCGGCAGGCCGATGATGATGCCGAGGACGGCGACCGTGGCGAGAAGCCCGGTCAGCCGCTGGCCCGCGGTAGGACGGGTGGGCGTGGCCGTTGCAGGATTCACTGTTCGGTGCCTCCTTGGGCGCGGACGAGCCGTGCGGACGCCTCCCCGGTGGTCCTCATCGAGTCCAGCCCGATGATCCCGAGGAACTTGCTGTCGTAGGTGTCGGTGGTGCGCACGATCAGGGTGTCGCCGTCGACGACGGTGACGGTGCCCTCCACGCCGGCGGCGTTGAGGTAGCCCTGCGCGGCGGACTTGGCGGCGTTGATGTCGACGGACAGCTCCTCGCCGCGGACGGCGGTCGAGCCCTGGACCTCCTGGGCGCCGGTGCGGGCGGCCTGGGCCGCGGCACTGCGGGCCTGCTGCTGGGTGTGCACCTTGCCGCCGAGGTCGACGGTCATCCCGACCAGGATGATCATCACCAGTGACGCGGTGGCGAACCAGACGCTGATGGAGCCGCGCTCGTCGCGCCGTCGTCGGACCGGGTGTCGCATCATCGGCGCTCCCGGTAGGCGTCGACGGGACTGCCCGCGGTTGCGGTGATCGTGCGGGAGCCCGGTACGCCGGGGATGCTCAGGTCCGACAGGTTGACCGTGCAGGTCACCGTGACGTTCGCCTGGGCGGTGTTCCCGATCGGTGCGTTGAACGCCGCAGCGTCGACCGTGATGGTCGTGCTGGTGCAGTGCACGTCCTGGTCGTGCAGGCTGCGGGCGGCCGAGGACCTGCCTGCGGCGATCGCCTCGTGTCTGGGTTCGCTCGATCGAGACTGCCCGTGCTGCCTCGTACGCGGCTGCTTCCACGGACTGCTGGGCGATCTCGACGCGGCCGCCGAGGATGATCATCGCCACGAACAGCCCGAAGGCCGGGACGCCGATCGCGGCCTCGATGGCCACCGACCCGCGCTCGTCCCGGCTGCGGTCGCAGGCGCGTGCCCGGGTGCTCGGCCCCTCATTCGGTGAGCCTCTCGACCGGGACGCGGGCGCTCTGGCGTGACGGTCACGTGCCAGCCGGGGATCACGCTCATGGACCTGCCGGTGACGGTCATCGTGGCCGTTGTCGTGGTCCGTGACCCCGACACGCTGGTCGACGTCATCACGTCGGATCCGCCGGCGTCGCGGAGGAAGCCGGTCGCGGTCGCCACTCCGGACTCGCGGGTGCCGTTCTCGCTGCCCGCCTCGCGTGCGCCCTCCTGCGCGGCGGCGAGCGCTACCTCGCGAGCGTGGTAGTACAGCGCGCCCTGGACACCGACGAACATCAGCCGCGAAGAGCGCCGGCATCAAGAAGACCATCTGGATGGTCACTGAGCCGCGCTCGTCCCGGCGTCGGCGGCGAGAGCTGGAGTACATGGACGGGGCCTACTTGATCTTCGCGGCCTCGCTGGTCACGAACACCCTGATCGCGGCGACGACGATGCCGACGATGAGGATGACCGCGCCGGCCCAGATGACCTGCTCGATCGTGACCGAGCCACGCTCGTCGCGTCGGTGCTTGACGATGCGGTCCTGCATGCCGGCGATCACGGCGAGTGCCGTCACCTGGAGGGTGATGAAGAGCTTCAACATCGGCTTGTTCCTTTCTGGGTGGTGGAGTTCGGGGTGTCCCGGGGATTGACGTCGGTGTGTCAGGTGGCGAGTCGGAGCATCGAGGGGGTGACGAGGATCGCCATGAAGACGATGCCGAGCAGGCTGGCGGGGATGTACATGCGCTCGGAGACGGCGTTGGCCTTCCCGAGTTCGGCGCTGAGCATCGCCGAGCGGAGTGCGGCGGCGCGGGCGCGGAGGTTGTGGTAGATCTGGGCGCCGTCCTGGCCGGACTGCTGCATGATGTCGGCGAGGTCGTCGAGCTCGGGGACGCCGAGGTCGTCGGCGAGCCCGTGCAGGGAGTCCCAGGGGGCGCGGGTCATGTAGCGGGCGCGGCGCAGCTCGCTCTCGATCCGCTTGAACACCCAGGTGTCGCCGACCTCGGCCGCGGAGCGCAGCGCCTGCTGGCCGCTGGAGCCGTCGCGGACTCCGGTGGCGACCATGTCGATGTAGGCGCCCAGTGCCCGGGCGAACTCGATGCGGGCCTTCTTGGCCTCGTCGGTGGCGTTGTAGTTGGGCATGAACCAGAACAGGGCGGCGAGCCCGAGCGACCCGAAGGTGGGGACCGCGAACGGGAGCGGGAGCCCGATCAGCGCGAAGAACGCCGCGAGCACGCGGCGGCATGGCCAGGCCGAGCAGCGCCCAGACGACCTTCTCGCCGTAGAACCTGGTCTCGCTGATGCCGAGGATGGCCAGGTCCTTGCGCGGGCGTGTGTGCCCACGCTCCCCCGGGCAGGTTCTTGATCGCCCACACCCCGATCCGGTCGACCAGCGATCCGGATTCGGTGCTCGTCCCGATGTCGAGTGGGCCGGCGCTGCGGCGGGGCACGACGTGGCGGGGTGAGAGCCGGTCCAGGGCGTCGGTGAGGTCGGGGTCGGAGGGGGCCAGGCGCCACACGAGCAGGGCGACAGCGAGCCCGAGGAGGGTGCCGCTGGCGAGCGCGAGCTGGAGACCGGTCATGCGAGTGCCCCTTCTCGCTGCTCCCCGTGTGCCGCTCGGTGCGTGGTGCGGGCCGGGAGGTCGAGGAAGCGCGGGAGCGGCTTGGCGACCGCCATCCGGCGCATCCACAGCAGCGTGGCCACGTAGGCGGTCAGCAGGACGGCGAGGAGGACCTGGCCGAGCGGGCTGCCGTAGGGCTCGATGTAGTCGCCGGTGAGGGCGAGCATGCCCAGGACGCCGAGGGTGATCACGGTGACCGTGCGGGCGGTGGTGCGCGGCTTGGCCTGGTCGGCGGCGATCTGGCGGCGGGCGCGCACGTCGGCGGCGACGGTCTCGGCGAGGGCGTCCAGCGCCTTGGCCAGGCCGGCCTGCCCGCGGCCGCCGGCGGCGAGGATCAGCTGGCTGGCCACCACGTCGCCGGTGGAGTCGTTGAGGTCCTCGGCGAAGGCGCGCAGCACGTCCTCGGTGGTGGCGGTGTTGTTCCAGAGCCGGGAGACCATCAGGGCGACCTCGCGCTCGATGGGTGCCGGCACCGACTGCAGCGACTTGATCAGAGCCGAGCGCAGCGACTGTCCGGCCGTCAGCTTGCCCGACAGCGACCGGGTCCACTCCTCGAGCGCCTCGAGCTTCTCGACGCTCGCGGCCGCCGGCGGAGGCGACGAGCAGCAGCGGGATGCCGATGATCGCGGCCGGGACGAGCACGATCGCGATCACCCAGCCGGTCAGCAGCGCGACCAGGAGGCCGGCGACAGCGCCGCCGATGGCCAGCATCCGGGTGCGCGGGGTGAGCCGGGTGAACCAGCCACCCGCCCGGCCGAACCGGGTGACGGTCCGGGTGGGCCGCGGCGGCCTCGGGGGTGTGGGGATCAGTGCGTAGACCATGCCGATCAGGCCGATGACGATGAGCGCCCCGAAGACGGCGGGCAGGAAGGCGGTCATGAGGTCGCCACCCCCGGGTTCGCCCCTTCATGCGCAGCGGACTCGGCCTGGTACGCCTCGAGGTCGAACCCGTGGCGGGCGAGCTCCTGGGCGAGGAAGTTGTCGAGCTTGCCGGTGGCGACGGCCTGGCCGAGCTGGTTCGGGGCGAAGATCGGGGTGGTCGCATAGCCGCGGGCCGCGTCGATGCTGGGCTGCGACGACCAGGACCTCCTCGACCCAGCGCTGCTTGCGGAAGGTGCCGTCGGGATGGGCGACGACCTCGGAGCGCAGGTACATCACGATGTCGATGGCGGCGGCGAGCTTGCTGATCGCGAGCTCGCGGGTGACCTGCGGGCCCTTCTCCATGGCGCAGGAGACGAGCTTCTCGATGGTGTGCTCGGCGCTGCGGGCGTGGGTGGTGCTGATCGAGCCCGGGCCGGACTCCATGGCCTTGAGCATGTTCCAGACCTCCGGGCCGCGGACCTCGCCGACGATCTGGCGGGCGAGGTTGAACCGGAAGGAGTGGTGGATGGCCTCCTCGAGGCTGAACTCACCGGCCTGGCGGCCGTCGATGCCGACCTCGCCGGATCCGGGCCGGTGCTCCCAGGCGTGGACGATCTTGTGCCGGTCGACCAGCTCGTGCAGGTGCAGCTCGAACTCGGTCTCGAAGGTGCCGATCATCTCCCAGGGCGGGATGCACGAGCACAGGGCGCGGACCCAGGTGGTCTTGCCCGAGCCCTGGACCCCGGAGACGACGAGGCTCTTGCCGGCGCGGACGCAGGCGGCGAGGAAGTCGGCCAGGACCGCGCCGCACGCCTTGCGGTCGTAGACCATCTCGTCCATCGACACCTCGCGCATCCCGTGCCGGCGGATCACCACCGAGGTGTAGGCCATCACCCAGGAGCCGGCCGCGAGCCGGGCGCCGCCGGGCAGGCGCAGGTCCAGGTGCGGACGGGCTTCGGTGAAGGGCCGGTTCTGCCGGGAGCCGAGGTCGGCGAGGAACTCGCGCAGCTCGTCCTCGGAGTCGGCGATCGGGGCGGCCTCGACCAGGGTGCCGTCGACGAGCTCCAGCCACACGGCGCAGTCGGGGCCGCGGGCGATGACGATGATGTTCTCCACGTCCTCGCGCTCGACCAGCGGCTGCAGCCGGCCGAGACCGAACAGCGCGGCCTTGAGCGCGGCCTTGAGGGCGTTCTCCTGCTGGCGGCTCCACGGTCGGACGGCCGGTCGAGACGAGGGTCTCGGCCTCGGACGTGATGAACTCCTCGATGACGTCGAGGCCCATCTGCTCGCGGTCCTCGTCGGTGACCCGGCCGCCTTCCTTGTCCAGCCGGGCGGTCAGCCGGGAGGAGATCTCGGCCCGGTACTGGGCGATGAGCTCCCAGTCCAGCTCGACCTCCCCCACGTCGGCGCCGTCGTAGTCGTCGTGGTGGTGGTCGGTGGCGGTGACCACGTGAGGCTGGTCGTCGGGGCTGGCGACGAGCGGGCGGAGCGTGAAGTCCGAGCGGGTGCGGCCCGGCAGCTGGTCCTCGCTGGTCCAGGCGCCGGCGAAGATCGGCAGCGACGTCGGGTCGTGGTCCTCGCTGGTCGGTGCCGGCGGCGCAGGTGGCTGCGTGGCCGGCGCGTTGCCGTTGGTGCCGCGGCCGCGGGCGAACGGCGAGCGCGGGCTGCGCGGTCTGGCGGCGTGTCGCGCCGCGAGCCATTCGTCGGCGCGGAGCGGCTCGCGGTCCTGGCTCCGGGCTGGTGTCCGTTGGTGCTCATGCGCGGCCTCCGCTTGCGATCGGGTCGGGTGGGCGAGGGCGGCCTGGTTGGAGGTGAGGACGGAGTGGATCAGGGAGGCTGCGGTGCGGTAGCTGCGCACCAGGTCGCGAGGACTCGAACTTGCGGGGCTTGCGGGCGCCGTGGGAGTAGACCTCCGCGGCCTCGGGATCCCAGTCCACGCGATGCCGCGACGGGGATCTCGAGCGCCTTGGCGATGTGGCGCGGCGGGTAGGGACGCACCCGCGGGACGCCCGTGGGCATCGCCGGCCACCGGCGGTCCTCGTCGACGAGCAGGAGGCCGAGTCGCGAGAGGCCACCGACGGCGGCGAACTGGTCGCGCAGCGACTTGGCCCACGAGCGTGCACCGGCCAGCGCGGGCAGTGAGCTGCGGGTGACCAGCAAGGTCAGGTCGCAGGCAGCGATCAGCGGCTGCGGCCAACCCGCGAGACCGAGCCGGCCGGCGTCGACGATGACGTCCTGGCCGCTTGCGGTCCAGCGCGCGCAGCTGCTCGGCGAGCGGCTCCCACAGCGGCAGCAGGCTCGGGGCCTGCTCGTGGGCGCGGATGCCGGGCAGGAACCAGGGCGCCCGCTCGGCCGGGGCCTCGGGGTCCAGCAGCAGCGTCTCGCGAGGAAGGGCGGCGGCCAGTGTCCCCTCGCGCAGCGCGAGGGCGAGGTTGATCAGCCCGCCGGTGGGTTCCTGGGTGCCGTGGAAGTAGCCGGCGAAGACCGCGGAGGAACCGGTCGGGTCGGCGTCGACCAGGAGCACGGGACGGTGCCAGTTGAGGGTGAGCCCCAGCGCCGTGGTGGAGACACCGGGCGAACCGCTGGCCGAGACCAGGACGATCAGCGCCATCGCTCAGCGCTCCCGCGTGTCCAGGACCAGTGCGACCCGCCCGGTCGCGGCGCGGGCTGCCAGGTCGGCGGCCTCGCCTTCGGGGACAGAGACGTCGACGACGGTCTCGCCGGTCTCCTGCACGCGGGTAACACCGACGACGGTTGCCTCGATCGTGACCGGGTCCTCGTTGGTGACCTCGCCCTGGTCACCGGGCGTGGTGACGATCCGGACGGCGTCACCGGAGTAGAGCGGCTCGGACGGCATCTGCGCGGGGGTGAGGCTGACGCCCACCAGGGACTCCCCCTCCCCCGGCACCAGGCTCTCGGTGACGGCCTCCTCGGTGAGCAGGGTGCCGGCCCACAGGTCGACGGCGGCGCGGCTGCCCTCGAGCTCGGCCCTCTGGCTCCCGGCGACCGGGGTCAGTGCCGGGTCGACGCTGACCCGCACCACCGAGAGGTCACCGGCCTCGATGGTCTCGCCGCGCTCGATGTCGCTGGCGACGACGAGAACCTCTTGGGTGTCGTTGACCGAGGTGAACGCGAAGGCGGTCCCCAGCGCGCCGGCGGCGACCAGGGCCGCACAGAGTGCGAACACCCATGGTCTGCGGCGCCGCCTGGGTTGTGGTCGCGGGCTGTTGTTGAGGTTGGGCAGCTGGGTCGGCCGGTGGGCGGTGCCTCGCCCGGCAGGCCGTGAGCGGTGTTCGTGCGACATGGATCCCGAGTCCTCTCGTGTCTCGATCACCTACGTGTCAAGACGGGCCCGGAGCGATCAACACGAGCCCAACTCGATAGTGACACACTAGTGCGTTTCTATCGGGGATCTCGTTGTCCACAGGTGACCGCTTCCGAGATGTCATCGCCGAGTCCTGACCCGGAGGGTCGCGCGGCTCAATCCCCCCGATGGGACCCGAGCGAACGCCTCCGAACGATCCGGAGTCCATGGGACCACAAATCGTCCGGGCCCTCCGGAGCGCGTTTTCACCCTGTGGACAACTCCTCAGAGCCGCCTGCACCGACGACACTCGTTCAGGCCGAGGGTGGTTCGCTGCGCTGGCGGCGTTGCCGTTGCGCCTCATGGAGTGCTGCGACCACCTCGTCGAGGGACTCCCCGAGGGCGCGGGCGAGCGCTTCGAGCGACTCGGGTGCAGGGAGTCGGGTCCAGCGCCCCTGCTCCCAGGCGTAGTAGGTCGGCACGGCCACGTTCACGGCCGCGGCGATGTCGGGGGCGGCGAGCCCTGCCTGCAGGCGCAGCGCCCGAAGATCGGCAACATCACCGTCGAGGTGGATCAGCCGTTGCGTCGGGATGTCCAGGGCCTTGGCGAGTCTGACCAGGAAGTCGGGGCGTGGAGTTGACGTGCCCAGCTCCCAGCGAGAGATGCGCTCACCCCCGGCTGCTCCGACCAGGCGCGCCAACTGATGCTGAGTCAACCCCGCGTCCTCGCGAGCAGCCCGCAACGCGTCGGGGTCGATTCCGGAGGCCATCGCGCACGAACACTAGCGGTCATCGATCGGCTGCGGGATCGGTCGGCCTGCGTGATCGGTCGGCTGCGTGATCGGTCGGTCTGGGCACCCGCTGCGGGTACGCCGGGCTGTGGGTCTTCCGCGCTACGGCCGCCGGATTCCCCTCGTGTCGCAGCGGGGGCTGATCGCCTACCAACCTCCTTCGCACGTAGGTGACCAGAAAGCGAGGTGGACCATGAGCACTCACCCCACACGAGAACCCGGTCCCCGGAGTCGTCACCTTCACCGCACGCGGCAACGCCACCCTCGATCAGCTGGCCGACGCCCTGGTGGCCGAGTGTGACGGCTCCCCGGGGGGCATCGCCGACATCCTCGAGCGGGTGCTGGAGGCCGACGTCGAGGACCTGGCCGAGTGCCTCAGCGAGACGACCCGGTCGCACGCGGATCGACCTGGCCGCGGCGTCGACACGGTCGCTCCCACCGACGAGAGCCCCGACGAGGCCGCCCGTCGTCGACTCGGTGCGCGCACACCAGTCGCCGCCAACACGCCTGGAACACGCCGCCCGGGCCACGGTCGCTGATGCCGATCGACGACATACACCTCGTTACACAAGCCCGATGTGTAACAGCATGTATGGCAGGTCGCTGATGCTGCCCAACCCCTACGCCCCGGGCGAACTGCCGCGGGTCCTGGCCGGCAGGGAACACCAGCAGGACAGGATCCGAGGCTATCTGAGCCGGATCGGCACCTACGGCGAGATGGGCGGCCCGCTCCTGGTGTTCCTGGGCCCGCGCGGGGTTGGCAAGACGTCCCTGCTGCGCGACGCGCAGCGTGACGCCGAGGCGCACGGGTTCATCACCGCCTGGGTGGCCTGCCGGCGCAACGCACCGTTCCTGCCCGACCTGGTGAGCCGTGTCGGCAAAGCGATCGAGAGCGCGGACATCCTCCCCCGCGGCGATCGGGGCAGCCGGCGTCTGCGTCTGCGCCTGGAGAGCATCGGCCTGGAGTTCGGGTTGCCCAGTGGGGTGAAGGTGAGCGCGACGGCGGCCGCCGACCGCTCCGGGTCCGAGCCTTCGCGGGGGGCCCAGATGTCAGCGATGGAGGATCTCCTGCACGAGACCAGTTCCCAGGTCCGCGCACGCGGGGGCGCTGGTCTCGTGGTCTACGTCGACGAGCTGCACGCGGCCCCCCGCGACGACCTCGGGGTCCTACTGAACGCGATGCAGAACCTTGCTGGCCGACGCGAGGACAACCCCTTCGCCGTCATCGGCGCCGGCCTGCCATCGACACCAGGGGTCTTGGTCAACGCCGCCACCTTCGGTGAGCGCAGTGCCTTCCTGACCCTCCCCAGGCTCGAACCCGACGCTGCGGCGGCCGCGGTCGCCGGACCCGCGGCCGAGCTGGGTGTCACCTGGACGGCTGCGGCGCTGCATGCGGTCGCGACCGAGGCCCAAGGATTCCCCTACCTGCTGCAGCTCCTCGCCCATGCGACGTGGCAGGCGACCCCACCAACACAGACCGGCGACGTGCTCGACCTGCACCAGGTGCAGGCCGGGCTGCCGGTGGCCGATGACCAGTTGAGCTCCATGTACGCCGCCCGGTGGGCGGCCGCGACCGAGCTGGAGCGGCAGATCATGGCCGTGATGGCCGAGGCCGGCACTCCCACGGTGACGCGAGCAGAGATCGCGGCGAACCTGGGCCGACCCACCCAGGCCCTGGGCGTCCCACGTGAACGACTCATCGACAAGGGCATCATCGAGCCCGCCGGCCGCGGCCAGGTCCGCTTCACGATGCCCGGCTTCGACCGCTACATCCGAGAGACCCTGGCCACCGGAGCAACCCGCGACGACGACCACGCCCCGGGCCGGTTCGCAACGGGCCGGCGCCGGCGCGAACTCCCACCGAGCTCGGAGCGCGGCCGCGATGCGCCCCCGCACTAGAGCTCGCGGCGGGACTGCCGAATTAGGACCGCCCGGCTCGGCGACGCCCTCACCCAACGGCATCGGGGAGCGCCACGTCGGCCCGTTCATCGAGCCGCTCGCCAACGTCGCCGCCGGCTTCCAGTCGCGGTGCGTTGTAGGCGTTCCACTCTCTCCGCGGCCGCGAGGAGACGGTAGGCCTCGACTCCGGCCGGAGCGTTGAACCAAGCGGCGGCAGCCAGTGCCACTCGCCTCGCGACCCGAGGCCGCGTGGTCGTCCATGGCCGCTCCAGTTCCCCGGTCGGTGACCCCGGAGGAGCCCGCTGGGGTTATCCACAGTCCACGCCGTCGGCCACGCGTCCGCGGGCGAGATCCGCGAGACTCAATCACAGCGAGACCTCTCGACAGGAAGGGGCAATCTGGTGAACGACAACGACCAGCGCGAGGCGAGCGGGCACGCGACGGCGGCCCGCGAGAACGTCTACTGCTTCAACCGCGCCACGCTGTGGGCACACGACCAGATCCCAGCCGAGACCTCGTATGAGCTCGCGGAGTTCGCCGACCTCGCGGCCGCGCTCCCCCAGGCGTTCTCGCAGCTGTCCAGCACGCTGAAGCAGGCATCGACCGACCAAATACTCAGCATGGACTCGATGACCGACGAATCCGACCCAGCCATGGCGATCGGCGTCGCGCGTCTCCACCTGGAGGAGGCCCGCGGACTCGCAGTCGGCCTTCACAAGCACCTGAACGCCGCCCACAACGCCACCGCGCACATCATCAGCCAGGGTGTCGACGACAGGCACGGCTCGACGCCCTCTGACCAACCCTGACCCGGTGGTCGGGCCCTCGGTGAGTCGCGTCGCCTGAAACCGTCGAGACTTCGTCCCCTCTCGGTGATCGCCCGAGCGGGCCGACCTTCCTTTGGTGACTGAGACCTGACCCTGGCCACCCAAGGAGCTGCCCGTGAGCACGCCCACCGTCTCTCCCTCCGCCGCGGCCGACCGCGACCCGAATCAGGAGGACCGCGAGCACCTCAAGCAGGTGGCCCTGGAGGCTCCCGACCGCGCCCGCGAGGTCCTGCCCCCGTCGAGCAGTACACCCCGGTCCGCCCGGGGAGACGGTGAGCCGACATGACCACCGACACCGCTCTGCACCCCGAAGACGCAGTCGTCATGGTCGAGTCGGGGCGTGGGACGCGCCCGCCCGGTCTCGGAGGAGCGCGCGGTTCGCGTCGCCCGCGAGGGCCCGCAATGGGGGTCGTCCGGTGAAGGCCTTCCGCGGCCTCGCGATGGTGGCGATCGCCGTGCTCACCGCCGGCGGCATCACGGCAGCCCTCCCCACCGCCTCCCCCGGCCCCGGTTCCTCCGAGGGCAGGGCCACTCAGGCCCGGGTCACGGACGTGGTCGACGGGGACACACTTCGCGTCGAGGACCTCAACGGTCGCCAGCTCGGCCGAGTCCGCCTGCTCGGCATCGACGCCCCCGAACTCGCCCGCCCGCCGGCGCCAGCGGAGTGCTACGCCGACCAGGCAACCGACCTGCTCACGATGCTCGCGCCGGTCGGCAGCACCGTCCAACTGACCACCGACAGCGGCCAGCCGGACCGCGACCGGTACAACCGGCTGCTGCGCTATGTCGACCACGCCGGCGTCGACGTAGCCCACGAGCTCCTGACCCGCGGCGCCGCACGCCGCTACGAGGCTTCCCAAGACCTCGCCCGCGAGGAGTCGTATTCCGCGGCCGTCGACGATGCCCAGGCCGCCGACAGCGGCCTGTGGGGCACCTGCTGAGGGGTCGGTCGGGCATGGACGAACAGCTGATGGGGGCCGCGAAGACGCTGGCCCGGTGGTGCTACGACCGGGGCGTCGACCAGTGCGTCCTCGACTGTGATGAGCAGCTGCTCAAGGCGGCGGTCGAGCAGGCGATCGGACGACCAACGCCCGCGCACCTCGAGCAGGCGCTGTGGCAACAGACGTCCACGCTGCTGCGCCAGCGGCGCAGCTGGGACCGCGACCACCACGTGACACCCCCGCCGTCCGCGGCGTGCCTGCCTTGCGCCGTCGCGGTCGCGGGGTGCTGCACCCACGCCGGCCGGCGCTGTCGTGCCTGTGGTGGTCAGCTGCACCACATCGTCGTCGACGAGGGCTTCGACACCCACCCGTGCTGCGACCGCCCCGGCGAGAGCGTTTCCCACGCCGTCCTCGAGCACACGACACAGATGCTGGGCGCCACGCTGCTGGCCCGGCCGGCCTGAACGGTCAGAGTCCCCACGGCCAATAGTTCAGTCTGGTCGAGGTGATCGCCTGAGCCCTCTGATCCGCACCTAGGTGACCAGGAGGACCGGCGCAGCCGGTGCCGGTCCACGGAGTCCCTGGAGTTCACATGAGTGACGCCGCTCGCGAGGAAGCCGCGCTCGAGGAAGAGGCGCGGCAGCGCGCCGAGGAGATCAGGGCCAGCGAGGAAGCAGCCTCCCGGGCCGCGGCCGACGACACCGACCCCTCCCCCGACGCCGAGATCGCACAGGTCCACCGGTCCGGCCGGCAGCACGACCACACCGACACCGCCTACCAGCGGCCCCCGCTCGGTCGCCGCCGCGGCCCGCGCCGGTAGGAGGCGACGATGGCTACCGCACTCGTGCCAACACCCAGCCCATCGATCGTCCGCTGGGTCGAGTGCTCACACAAGCTGGGGTCGCTGCCCTGCATGAACCACAAGCCGCACGAGGGCGACGGCCGCGGCTGCGTGCACCACTCCACGTCCGGCTTCCAGGACGACGAGTAGCCCGCCGCCGGCCGCCGCACCGCCGAGCAGCCTCAGCCGTGCACCAGGTGCAAGCCGCGGCCGCTGAGGCTGCTCGACGGCCGTCTCCAGGCGCTGCATCCGCTCGAGCGTCATCGGGTGCCCGTAGCGCCGCAGCAGCCCCGCCAGCACAGGACCGAGGCCGAGCGAGACCACGAACTGGTCGGCCTCGGCCTCCGCGCGGAGCTCGATCCGCCGGCCGGCCGCCGGCACCAGGTAGGTCAGCGCGATGACCGCGCCGCCCGAGCAGACCGGCCCAGGCCCGGTCCTCGACGACCGACTGCACCACGCAGACGACCCCCACGACACCGCGCAGCGTCCACGCCAGCCGCATGAACGGAAGCCAGGCGAAGGCCCGGCCGACGCCGCGGAACGTCGCCACCACCAGCCGCCACGGCGTCGTCGCCGCGAGCACGGCCAGCTCCAGCCGCGGCCGGATCGCCCGGCGCCGGCCGACCGCATGAGCCAGCGCGGCGGCCGCCTCCGCACCGGTCACACCGCCGCGGTACGTCGCCTCGACCAGCCCAGGGCTGACCACCACGGTGCGACCGGCCGATCGCCACCGCCACCGGGGTGCTCGGTCGCTGGACCCGGCGCACGAACAGCGCGCCGACGTCGATGCCGCGGCCGCCCAGCTCGGCCAGCACCGGCGCCATCACCCGGAGCTCGGCCTCCGTCGCCGGCCGCGACCTGGTCAGCGCCGCGATCGCAGGCTCCTGCAGCTGTCCCAGCGCCAGCGCGACCAGCACGCCGCCCGCAGCCACGAACGCCACCAGGCCCAGCGCCGGCGGGAGCAGAGCGCACACCACCACGGTGAGGACGAAGCTCACCAGCAGTGCCGGCGCCAGCGTCACGACCCTCAGCACGGTCATCGGGAACCTCATCTCGACCCTCCTCCATCTTGCAGCACTAGTGCGGATCTCTTGACTTCGCTCGCGGTGATCGTCCGGCAACCGCCGAACGACATAGGCGAACGAGACCAGTTTGTGCCCAGGTGCCGACACGCACCCCGAGTTATCCACAGCCCGCCGCTCGGCGCAGCGGGCCGCGGCCGGGACGTGGGTTCATGGGCCAGACCGACCTCCGACTGAAAGGAACACCCGTGGACACCCTCAACGCTGACGGCACCTGGGACCGTCTCGGCTCGATCGCCCAGCTGCTGCACCAGGCCGCTGCCCAGGTGTGGAGCGACGCCGACGAGGCCGCCCCCGACTCCCCGCTCCACGACCTCGGGCTGGGTGTCTACCTCGCGCACTCCCAGGCCAGCGCCCTGCTGCCCGACGACTACGAGCTGCCCGACGTCGACCCGCTCCCCGAACTCGAGGAGCGCACGCCGCTGCAGCTGCTCACCGAGGCCGAGGAGCTGACCCGCCCGCTGCCGCTGCACCGGCCGGACCTGGTCCACGGCTCGCAGCTGGTCGTCGACCTGTGCGACCTCATCCGGGAAGCCCGCGGCCTTGGCTACTGACCTGCGGCCGGCGTACGCCGACATCGACGAGGAGCTCTTCGACGTCGACCAGATCCCGATGACCTCGCGCGACGTGCGCAGCGTCGGCGAGATGCTCTTCGACGTCGACTACCTGGCTCGCCAGCTGCTCATGGACGTCGCCGGCGACGACGCCGGCACGCTGCTGCGGAGCTGGCCGACGATGGTCGCGGCCGCGGAGGACCTGTGGGCCTCCCTGCCGGGTCGACGCCCTGGCGTCGACGAGCGCGATCGGCCCATCACCAGCCTCTCCGCGCAGGCCGCGACCATCGAGACCAGCCTGTCCGGCCGGACGGCCTGGCCAGGTCAGGGACCGACCGACCCCCGCGTCGACCAGATGACCCAGACCCTGCTCAACGCCGCGGCCCTGGTGCGCCGCTACGGCGCCGAGATCCCACACGAGCAGCCCGAGGCCCACCGCGACCTCGAGGCAGCCCGGACCAGGATCATGCACGGGCTCTACCTGACCGCCCACGCCGTCAACGTCGCCCTGCACGAGCAACGGCCGCGACCGCGTCAACGACGCCCGCGGCGTCAGGCCGCCGCGTCCAGCTGGCCCAGCACCACTCCCCCTACGCGATCGCACCCACCGGGGTCTGGGTCGACCGGATGTCCGCGTGCGAGAACACCGCACGCAGCTACCTGACCGACCGGTTCGCCCAAGCCCTCGCCGGCGAGGCGATCCGGCCCGTCGACGACCCCGGCCGTCTGGCCCAGGCGCTGGCCAACTGGGACATCCAGTCCCACCGCGCCCTGGCCCGCGACCTCGCGCCGTCCAACATCCTGCTCATCACCCGCACCCAGGGACTCATCGCCGGCGCCAGCATGGTGCTCGTCGACGCGGCCGCCACCGCCGGCATCCTCGAGCCCTCGGACCGCCTGGTCCCCGCGATCGCCGAAGCAGGGCGCTCCTGGAGCAACCTGGCCAGCCGCTGGGGCGACCTCGCTCCCCCAGGTGCCCGCCTCGAGGAGCCCCTGGCGCGCGCGGCCGCGGAGGTCCGCGCCGCCTACCGCCAGATCACCCACGACACCACCACCCTCGCGACACCGGAGGTCATCGCCACCCGGCCAGGACTCCCCCAGGCCACCGTGGCCACGCTCCGCGCGATCGAGGCTGGCTCCGAGCTCGCGCACGTCGTCGCCGAGAAGGCCGACGCCCCCGACCTCACCGGCCCAGCCCGAGCCCTGTCCCGCCGAGCGCACAACGACGTCGAGGCCGGCCTGGCCACCCCGCCGGCCGAGGGCGACGTCGTCTGGGTCTCCCCCGCCGACATCCTCGCTCGACGGATCGTCTCGATACCGCGCCCGGCACAAGAGGCGCTCGCGAAGTCGAGTGCGACGGTCGTTGCGGCCTCGTCTGCGTCAGCGTCCGCGGCGACAATCACGCTCGCGAACCACCCACCTACTGTGCGGGCAAGTCAGCCAGAGCCTCGCCAATCAACCGTGGTCACACACGAGATGGCCGGTCCACCGATTCTGTCGAAACCGCATCACCGGCGGTAACCGTCCAGTCTGGACAAACGGCCGTACCGAATCGGGTGACCCGCCAACGCCGAGACTCTGGGAGAAATCGTCTCGGCGTGATCGCTCGGCGGTCCTCGTCGCCCTTAGGTGACTGTCAGCAACGTAGTACGAAGCCGGCTAGCGATGTGATCGAAGGTTGGTACGCGAAGTCCTTCGGACCCGACCACACCGACCCGACCTCCCACCGCGGGACGTTGAGGGGATGTCACCATGAGCGACGAACTAGCCCACGGCATGCACGACGACTTACCGCCCTTGCATGATCCTCGCCATGTAGCCGTGATCGCGCGCGACGCGATGCGCCCCTGCGGATGGGCCAAGTCGAAGGGCTTTCAGAACCTGAAGGACCGCGACCTGGTCGCCCCGCCGGTCATGACTCACCCCGACCGTTGGCGACTTGCTCGGTTCCTGCGCCCACTCCATACCTCCGACGCGCAGATCCCCTCACGGACCAGTGCGCCCGCGCAGCCGGTCGCCATGCCGGGCGATTCCGACGGAGTTGCCCGGTTCGACGCGTTGCTGGCAGCGGATCAAGTTGCCCCGTGGCTTGTGCCGGCCGAAGACCAACCGGGAACACGTACCGACAGCCTGGCTGGCCTTGGGATGAGGGACTGAATCACGATGGCACGACCAACTGCGGCACAGAGGCAGGCACGAGCGGAACACGATGCGCGAGGGTTAGCCACAGAGAGGGCGAAGCAGGCCCAGTCAGTAGAACTCTCGGCACCGACCGGCGCGCCCGGCCGGTCAGCGTCTCCGTCGACGAATGGTCCCGCCTACGACCCGCTCCTGACCGTCGACCAGGTGTCGGACTGGCTAGGCGTCCCCAAAGGCACGCTGTACCAATGGCGGAGCCGGAGCCGAGGACCGCGCGCGATCAAGGTCGGCAACGGCATCCGGTACCGGCGCAGTGAGATCGAGAACTACCTTGACCTCCACACCGACGCGCGCCCGGCCTGATCTGGATACGATTCGCGATCTACCACCGCCACGGAGAAGTCGCCATGTCTCGAAACCCAAATGCCCTGGGAGCCAGTTCGTTGCGTTCGTGTGAGGCCGGCCGGTGAGCGGTCGGCCGCCGATGCCCCCCGGGACTTGGGGGAAGATCAGCGTCGCGCGGACCAAGACCGGGACCTACCAGGCCGAGGCTCGCTATGCCCTCTTCAGTGGCCGCGTAGCCAAGCAGCGCGCTCGGGCTCACAGCGAGTCGGCCGCCCGAACTGCCCTCATCCAGAAGCTGCAGGCCTTGCAGGGCTCAGATGTGGGGGATGGCGAACTGACGCCACAGAGGTCGATCGCCGAGTTGGCCGCCTTCTGGCTGAGGGAGAAGGAGGTGGACAACAACGTCAGCACCAATTCGCTGCGCGCCTATCGGAGCGTGGTGAACAACCAGGTGCTCCCGGCAATCGGGCAACGGAGAATCGCCGACTGCCGCACGAGTGTCGTCGACCGAGTCATCAAGGAGCGCGCCGCGACTGGAGCGGACGTAGCGAAGTTGCGGAACGCGCTGCACCAGATGTTCGGCGTCGCGGTGCGGCATGACGCCATCCCGGCGAACCCGGTCAAGGAGGTCGCTCGGATCTCACGGCCGCGGAAGGAGATCACCTACCTCAACCTCGAGCAGGTCAACCAGGTCCGTGCGCTCATCGACACCGAGATGAAGCGCAAGCGACCCGGGCCGCGGATGACGGCCGACCTCCGCGACATCGTCGACCTGATGCTCGCCACCGGGTGTCGCATTGGCGAAGCAGCCGGGTTCATCTACCCCGAGATTGACCTCTCGTCCGAGACGCCGACCCTCACAGTGTCGGGCACGATCGTCACCGAGACCGGTAAGGGGACGTTCCGCCAGCCGTGGACGAAGTCGGACGCCGGCTACCGGACCCTGTTTCTCCCACCATTCGCCGTCGACATCCTGATGCGCCGAATGATAGCGAGTCCGGCCAATAGGAACGGCGCCGTGTTTACGACCCGAAATGGAACGTGGCGTCAGGTTTCCAATTGGGAACGATTGTGGAATCGGGTAGTCGATGGCACCGCCTACGACTGGGTCACCTTCCATACCTTCCGCAAGTCGGTCGCGACCCTGATTGACCAGACGGTCGACTCGAAGGCCGCGCAAGCCCAGTTGGGTCACGCCAACGAGGACATCACGCTGGAGCACTACATCCACAAGGCCAAGGTCGCGCCTGACCTGACCGACTACCTCGAACGGTTCCGGCCGCCCATCACGCCAACGACGTAACGGGCCCACTCGGCGCCCGCCCAGTCGAGAGTGCCCTCCCTGTCTTCACGGCGAGGGCACTTGCGTGTTCGCGCCCGTGGGGACGCGCTCTAAGTGCCCACACAAAGAGCCCAATTTCCGCCCACTTATCGCATCTGGTCAGAAACCTGAAAGGCCCTCTGACCGGCGTTTCCGCTGGTCAGAGGGCCTTTCTTCGTAGCGGGGGCAGGATTTGAACCTGCGACCTCTGGGTTATGAGCCCAGCGAGCTACCGAACTGCTCCACCCCGCGTCGCTGAAAGGAACGTTACTTGATGAGCGGGAGGCGACCAAATCCGGGTGGGGGTGATCCGGACGACGGGGCAACGGCATGGAACTTTTTCGCCGAGGTGTTCACATCGTGGGATACGGGGCCCGTTTCGGGGGGTCTTGGATTCAACCGGTTGTTGCAACGAGTCTGGTGTTGAGGACCTGTCCGGGAGTCTGCCAGTCCAGGGTCATGCGGGGTCGGGTGTTCAGCCGCAGGGCGACGTTGTCGCACTCGGTTTGGGTCAGTGATCTGAGGTCGGCGCCTTTGGGCCAGTACTGGCGCAGCAGGCCGTTGGTGTTCTCGTTGGTGCCGCGCTGCCAGGGCGATTGCGGGTCACAGAAGTAGATCGGGATGCCGGTCTCGATCTTGAAGGTCGCGTGCTGGGCCATCTCGGAGCCGCGGTCCCAGGTGATGGACTTGCGCAGGCTCAGCGGCAGCGTGGCGATCATCTCGGTCAGGCTCATCCGGGCCAGTTCGGCGGTGTGTCGCCCCGGGAGCGGGGCGAGCAGCACGAACCGGCTGGAGCGCTCGACCAGGGTGATCACCGCGCCCTTGCCGGTCCCGCCCAGGAGCAGGTCGCCCTCCCAGTGGCCTGGCACTGCCCGGTCGGTGGCCTCGGCGGGGCGTGCGGAGATGCGGATGTCGTCGGTGATCCCCAAGGTGATCCGCTTGGCCCCACCGGTCTGGGTCTTGCGTCGGGTTCGCTGGGTGCGCAGGTGCGCGGTCAGCTCTGCCTTGAGCGTGCCCTTGGTCTGCACGAACAGCGACTGGTAGATCGTCTCGTGGCTCACACGCATCACCGAGCTGTTGGGGAACAGGACCGGCAGCGACCTGGAGATCTGCTGCGGGGACCAGTCTGCCCGCAACAGCTGCCACACCTGGTTGCGCAGCCGGGCCGAGTCCAGCCGCCGTGGCTTGGGCCGCCTGGCATGGACCTGGGCGAGCCGATGAGCCCGCTCGGCGTCGTAGGCCCGGCGATACCCAGCCCCGCCCCCACGAGCCGCACGAGCCAGCGGCGAACGCGACCCGGGCGCTGAGAAGCTCCGCGCCAGCTCCCGACTCACCGTCGACTTGTCCTTGCCGATGATCGAGGCGATCTGCTGCTGTGAAAGCCCGATCCGATACGACCGCTCAATCGTCCGACGCTGCTCCACCGTCAACCGTGCACCTGGCATCTGCATTACCTCCACGCGGATCATTCATGGAGTTGCAACAACCGATCGAATCCGCCGGTCGTTGTCGGTGGTCACGGCTTGACTTGTCCTATGGCCGAAGCGATCACCACCACCGCCGCAGCGGACACCGCTGCGGGGGTGCTGGCGGTGGCGCGGGAGCGACCGACGGGCCGCTGACGAGGCCGAGGCCACGCTGTTGCAGGCGGCGGTGGAGTGGGCGGCGATGCACTCGACCGACTCGATCGATGACGCCGCCGCGATCTGGCACCCCTCCTGCGGGGAGCACGGGGTCCCGATCGCCGGGGAGGGTGCGCCGCTGATCGCGGAGTTCTCGGTGGCCGAGTTCGCCGCCGCGGTCGGGCAGTCCACCGACGCGGGGCGCTGCTACCTCGGCGAGGCCGTCGAGCTGCGCTACCGGCTGCCGCGGACGTGGGCGCGGGTGGTGGCCGGGGACCTGGTGGCGTGGAAGGCCCGCCGGATCGCCAAGACCACCATGACCCTCTCCCTGGAGGCGGCGGCGTTCGTGGACCGCCACGTCGCCGGAGTCGCGCACCGGATCGGTCCCGCCCAGCTGGACCGGCTGGTCCTGGACGCGGTCGGCTGGTTCATGCCCGCCGAGGCCGAACGCCGCCGGCGCAGCCGGCCGCGGAGTCCCGCTGTTTCGAGGTCGCCCGCAACCAGGCCGACCTGTCCGGCCTGTCGGGGACCACGCAGGTGTGGGGCACCCTGGACGTCGCGGACGCCCTCGACCTCGACGCCGCCGTCACCGCCGGCGCCGCCGCACTCAAGGACCTCGGCTCGACCGAGTCCCTCGACGTGCGCCGCGCCGCCGCCCTCGGCGTCATCGCCCGCCGACAAGGGACCCTCGACCTCACCGGCACCGACACCGACGCCGGGGCAGAGTCGGGACAAGCGCCCCGACGACGAACGGCCGGAAGCCGGACGTGAGGTGGTGCTCTACGTCCACCTCTCCGAGGCGGCGCTGACCGGTGAGGCCGGGGTGGGGCGGTGTGAGAACACCCGGATGCCGGTCACCACCGGCCAGATCCGCGACTGGTGCTCCGTGCCCGACACCACGAAGATCACCGTGAAGCCGGTCATCGACCTCAACGACCACGTCCACGTCGACGCCTACGAGGTCCCCGACCGGATCGCCGAAGCAGCAGCCCTGGTCGACCACACCTGTGTCTTCCCCTGGTGCACCCGACCAGCCAGGAAGTGCGACTGCGACCACTGCGTCCCCCACGGCGCCGGCGGAGCCACCTGCACCGCACAACATCGCGCCCCTGTGCCGACGGCACCACCGGCTCAAGACCCACGGCGGCTGGCGGTACACGGTGATCGAACGCGGCAGCTACCACTGGACCAGCCCCCAGCGCTACACCTACCTCCGCGACCACGACGGCACCCGCGATGTCACCCCCGACCAGCCGACCGAACCCGGCCCAGCCGAGCACCGACGACCCTGACCGCCCCACACCCCGCCCCGGCGGGGCCAGTGGCATGTCCATGGTGGGGTGGTTTCGAGACGGTCGCTGCGCGACCTCCTCAACCACCGTGGGCGCCTGCGCGACCTCCTCAACCACCGTGGGCGCGCGCGTGGTTTCGAGACGGTCGCTGCGCGACCTCCTCAACCACCGTGGGCGCTGCGCGACCTCCTCAACCACCGTGGGCGCTGCGCGACCTCCTCAACCACCGTGGGGCCTGCGCGACCTCCTCAACCCCCGTGGGCGTGCGACCTCCTCAGCCGCCGTCGGTGGGCTCCTGGGTGGCGGGGTCGGTCGGGGTCGGCTCCGGGGAGGCGGTCGCGTCCCCGCCGGCACCGGCTCCCCCACCGGCCGCCGCTTCGTTGTCGCGAGCGTTGGCCAGCGAGACCGCGGTGTCGACGGCGTTCTGGGCTGCCTCGATCTGCCTCTCGTACTCGGCCAGGTCACCGGCGGACAGAGCCTCGTCAGCGGCAGCGAACGCGCGATCCGCTCGCGCCAGTGCCGCCCGGATCCGTTCGTTCACCGTGCCGTCCGTCTCCGAACCCGGCTCCTCGTTGCCGTTGTTGTTGCCGGTCCCACCGGTCGTGGGCTTGTCGATCTCGTCCACCCCGAGTGCCATCGCGATGGCGTCCCCGAGCGTGGAGCCGATCCCGACGCCGTCGCCGTACGAGACGAGCACGAACGTCAGCTCCGGGTATCCCCCCGACGACCCGGCGCGCACGGCGTACACGGGCTCGACGTAGATCAGTCCGTCGGCCACCGGGAGCGTGAGCAGGTTGCCGAAGACCGGCGGGGACTGGCCGGACTGGAAGGCCAGCAACCGGTCCCGCACGTCCTGGTCGTTGCTCAGCTCGTTGGCGATCAGGCCCGGACCCGGGGTCTGCGAGCTCTGCAGCTCCAGCACCTGGATCTTGCCGTAGTCCGGCGACGTCGCATCGGAGTTCACCGACACGAACGAGGCCAGGTTGCCGCGGCCGTACGGCACGAACACCGAGGTCAGCGACCAGACGTCGTCCCCGGGCTCCTCGGGGTCGTTGAGGAAGATCCGGTACGGCGGCTGCAGGCTGCCATTGGCGTTCGGGTCCTCCGGGACCTCCCACCGGTTGTTGCCCTGGTACCAGTCACCGGGGTCGGTGACGTGGTAGCGCGCGTACTGGTAGCGCTGCACCTTGAACAGGTCCTCGGGGTAGCGCAGGTGCTCCAGCAGGTCGCTGGGGATGTCCTCGCGGTCCTGCACCGTCCCCGGGAACGCGGCCCGCCACGCCGCCAGCAGCGGGTCGGTCTCGTCCCACGCGTACAGCGTCACGGTGCCGTCGTAGGCGTCCACGGTCGCCTTGACCGCGTTGCGCATGTAGTTGATCTCGTCAGTCGGCAGCGTCCTCAGCCCGGTGTTGTCCTGCAGCGCGTCGTCGGTCATCGTCCGGAACGACTCCCGCTCGGCCAGCGGGTACCGGTCGGTGGTGGTGTAACCGTCCAGCACCCAGGTGATCTTGCCGTCCACCAGCACCGGGTACGGGTCGGAGTCCATGGTCAGCCACGGGGCGACCTTCTCCACCCGCTCCCGCGGGGTCCGGTTGTAGAGCACCGAGCTCGAGTCGTTCACCCGGCCGGACAGGATGAAGTTCGGCTCGCCGAAGCGGATCGCGTACAGCAGCTGACGGAAGCTGGAGCCGACCTCGACGCCACCCTTGCCGTCGTACGTCGTGGTCCGCTCGTTGACCTCGCCGTCCTCGTCGGTGCCGCCGAGGTCCAGCTCGACCGCGGCGGACCCCTCGGGCCGCCCGACCACCGAGTAGTCCGGGCTCTTCTCGCCGAAGTAGACCCGGTCCTCGTAGGTGCCGTCCGGGGACAGCTTGGCCAGCTCGTTGCTGACCCCGCCGTCGGAGCGACCCACCTCGGCCCACTTGATCTCGGTGGCCTCCGGCCCGTTCTGCACACCCCGCTGGTTCGCGAACGCGGCGATCACGCCGTTGCCGTGGGTGTAGACGGTGTGCAGGTTCGACCAGTTGCGGTCGCTGGCGTTGATGCCCTCCTGGTCGAGCTCACGCACCCCGAGCACCAGGGCCCGATCCTTGCCGTCGATCTCGTAGCGGTCGACGTCGAGCACGTCCGCGACCGAGTAGTAGGCACGCGCCTGCTGCTGCTGGTCGAACGTCTCGCGAACCAGCTGCGGGTCCACCAGCGGCACCGAGGAGACCTGGTTCAGCAGCGCCGACGGCCTCACCTCGTCGATGTTGGCGTTGCTGGCGTAGCTCACCGGTTCGACGTCCTGCACGTCGTACGCCGATCGCGTGGCCTCGATGTTGGCCGCGATGTAGGACTCCTCCTTGTCGGCCTCCGACGGCTTGACCTGGAACTGCTGCACGATCCCGGGCCAGATCGCCCCCAGCAGCACCGCGGACAGCGCCAGCAGTGCCAGCCCCACCGACGGCAGCAGCCAGGTGCGGCGCCACACGTTGAGGAAGAACAGCACCGCACAGATGACCGCGACGCCCATCAGGATGTTCTTGGCCGGCAGCACCGCGTTCTCGTCGGTGAACGTCATGCCGGTGATCAGCGACCCGGTGTCGTTGACCAGGTCGTAGCGGTCCAGCCAGTAGTCGGCGGCCTTGGCCAGCACGAACAGCCCCAGCAGCAGCGACAGCTGCGCCTGCGCGGCCCCGGACATCTTGTCCCGTGGGGTCTGCAGCCGGATGCCGCCGTACAGGTAGTGCACCACTCCGGCCGCCACGATCGAGATCACCAGCATCGCCATCGTGAAGTCGGCGAGGTAGTGCCAGAACGGCAGGTCGAAGACGTACCAGCCGATGTCGCGGTTGAAGTAGGCGTCGGTGCGGTCGAAGTCCCCGCCGTTGCGCCACATCATCCAGCTGCGCCACTCCCCCGCGCCCGAGGTGCCGGCGAAGACGCCGAGCACGCCCCCGATGCCGATCAGCAGCCAGGTGCGGATCGGGCCGATCGCCTCGCGGTAGCGCTCCAGCCCGGTCTGCTCCGGCGAGTTCGGTCGGAACACCGGCCGCAGCCGGTAGGCGAGCACGATGTTCACCCCGACCACCAACGCCATCACCGCGCCGAAGACCAGGAACAGCGTCAGCCGGGTCAGGAACATCGTCGTGAAGACGCTGCCGAACCCGAGCGACTGGTACCAGAGCCGGTCGGTGTAGAACGACGAGAACGTGGTCAGCGCGAAGAAGCCGAAGACCAGCACCATCGCGGTGGTGATCACGGCCCGGGACCGCCGCGACGGCGGCTGCCCGGCCGGGGGCGTCGTACGCGGGTCGTCGTCGAACAGCTCACTCATGCGGGGTCTTCCTCCGTGTCCGGACCGTCGAGCGGTCCCGTTCCCCGGGCGGCGGAGCCGGCCTCGGGGTCCTCCTCCAGCGTCGCGGTCAGCAGCGCGAGCAGACCTGGGACCAGGTCGGCACCGCCGACCACGGACTGGTCGTCGTCGTGGGCGCGCAACCGCAGCGCGCAGTACGCCGAACCGGCGCGGGTGACCCCCGCGACGATCCGTACCTCCTGGCGGTCCGGGTGCTCGCGAGCGAACTCCTCGGCCTGCGCCGGGTCCTCGGGGATCTGGTCGTCCACGTCGGGCGGCAGCACCAGCCGTTCGACCACCGCGGCACATCCGGTCACGCCGTCGGGCCAGACGATCGTCTCCAGGACCCGCTCCAACGGCTGGTCCGGGCGCAGCTGGTCCTGCTCGATCGCGGTGAGCGATCCCTGCTCCGAGGCGTCGTCGAGCCCCATCGCCGCGGCCAGCGCCGGCTCGTGACTGACCAGACGGGCGGTCTCCACCAGCGCGTAGAGCCGCGCCGGGCGGTCCCAGCCGTCGGCGGCGACGTGGGACTCGATCTCGAGCACCGCGGCCGCCAGGGCCGGGTCGACGTCGAAGTCGCTGAGGTCGTCGGGCGCGCTGGTCATCTCGATGCTCCCTTCAGGGCACTCGTCCCGCAGGTCGGCAGCGGAGCGTCGGGGTCCTCGGCCCAGTCCTCCAGCGCCGTCACCGCGTCGTGCATGGTCTCGGCCTTCACCAGGCGCATGTCGCCGTTCTGGGCACCCAGCGCCTCCTCGCAGTTGTCCGGCGGCACCAGGAACAGCTCGGCACCGTCGCCGGAGGCCCCGACGATCTTCTGCTGGATCCCACCGATCGGGCCCACCCGTCCCTCCCCGTCGATCGTGCCGGTGCCGGCCACCGCCTTCCCGCCGGTCAGCGACCCCGGGGTGAGGGTGTCGTAGATGGCCAGCGAGAACATCAGGCCCGCGCTGGGACCGCCGATCTCGGGGTCGATGTTGACCGCCACGTCGATCGGGAAGACATACCCGCCGCCGAGCCGGATCCCGATCCGCGGCTCACCGTCCTCCTCGCGGGGCTCGACCCGCACCGTCACCTCGGTGCCCGAGCGCTGGACGACGAACGTCACCTTCTCGCCGGCCGGCGTCTGCTTGACCGCCTCGACGAGGTCCGCCGAGGACGTGACCGGCTCGCCGTTGGCGGAGAGGAAGATGTCACGCACCTTGAGCTCGCCGTCGGCCGGCGAGGACGGCTCGATGTAGAGCACCTTCACCGCCGGCTCGACCGCGTAGTCCAGCTCGGCGAGCGCCACGGCGATCGCGGTGTCCTGGGAGGAGACCATCGCGACCGCGTCCTGGGCCTCGTTCTGCTCCGGGGTCTCGTCGTCGGGGTAGACAGCGTCGTAGGGGTAGACGGCGTCCTCGCCGTCGAACCAGTTCGCCATCAGCGTGTAGAGGTTGATCCGGCTCCGGGGCCGGGACACCGACACCGTGGTCATCCGGAGCTGACCGTCATCGCGGTAGGTCTTGGCACCCTGGACCTGGACGATCTCCTGGCCGTCGGTCTCGGCGAGGACGTCGACGGTCGGGCCGGGCTGGTAGGTGACGTACGGCAGCGGCTTCCACCACGCGGTCACGAGCAGCGCCAGCACCATCGGCACCGCCACGAAGGCGGCGGTCAGGCGCTGCGTCATGCGGCAAAGCCTCGCACGTCGCGCCAACACCGGTGACACACGGTGTCGGGCTGGTCACAGGCCCGTCACGACCCGATCACAGCGGGGCCACAACGGGCCCGCGGCAGGAGTCACCGTGGCGGCACAGCAGGCGGCACAGGGCCTGCGGGCGTACGGCGATCAGCCGGCGCGGCGCCGCGGCGGCTCGTCGACGCTCCGCCGCGACGGGCGCACCGCCAGCCCGGTGGACCGGTCCCTCGGCGGTGCCGGGGCGGCGTACCGGGCCGTCGACTCGCGGCCCAGGGCCTCGGCGAGGCGGCGGACGGCGACCTCCCGGTCGATCTCTCCGCGGCCCTCGCGCCCCCACCAGGCCACCCACCCCATGGTCAGCACCGTGACCAGGGCGGCCGGCACCAACCAGAGCAGGATCTCCACACCCCTGAGAGTAGGGACGTGGGCTCGCGGGATGTGGCAGCCACGCGGGACGGATCAGGGTGAGCCGACCCACTCCTGCGTGCCGTCGCCGAAACGCTGGTGCTTCCAGATCGGCACCTCGTCCTTGAGCGTGTCGATCAGCGCCCGCGAGGCGTCGAAGGCCTGCCCCCGGTGGCTGGCCGAGGTGGCCACCACCACCGCGATGTCGCCGATCGCCAGCGTCCCGGTGCGGTGCACCGCGGCGACCCCGTGCACGTCGTACTGCTGGGCGACCCGCTCGCACACCGACCGGAGCCTGTCGGTGGCGCTGGGGTGGGCGGAGTACTCCAGCCCGTCGACCGACCGCCCGCCGTCGTGGTCGCGGACCCGGCCGACGAAGAGGGTGAGGCCTCCGGCGGCGTCGTCACCGAGCGCCTCGAGCACCTCGGCCACCTCCAGCGGGGTCTCCCGGATGGCGACCAGCCGCACCGCTGGGGTGGGCTCGGTCGGGTCGTCTCGCGTGCTCACTCCGCCGACCCTAACCCTTGCCGGATCGGCGTACGGTGGAGCCATGAGCAGCAACCCCGGCGACCCGTCCCCCGACGGCCCCGACGACAGCCAGAACCCCTTCAAGGGCACTCCGTTCGAGCAGTTCTTCTCCGGTGGCGGCATGGCCGGAATGCCCGACCTGAACCAGATCTTCGGTCAGCTCCAGTCGTTGATGAAGCCGTACGACGGCCCACTGAACTGGGACCTCGCCCTGGACCTGGCCCGCAAGCAGGTGGCCCAGGAGTCCGACCCGACCCCCACCGCCGGTCAGCGCGAGGCGATCGACGCCGCGATCCGGCTGGCCGACCTGTGGCTCGACGGCACCACCGAGTTCAGCTCCGGGATCACCACCACCGCGGCCTGGAGCCGCGCCGAGTGGGTGGTCAACACCACCGAGGTCTGGAAGGGCCTGGTGGAGCCGATCGCCGCCCAGTCGGTGCAGGCGATGGGCGGGGCGATCCCCGAGGAGGCGCGCGCCCAGTCCGGTCCGATCCTCGGCCTGCTCGGCAAGGCGGTCGGCGCGATCCTCGCCACCCAGACCGGTCAGGCCCTCGGCGGGCTCGCCGGTGAGGTGCTCAGCGTCTCCGACATCGGGCTGCCGCTCTCCCGGCCCGGCCAGGCCGCGCTGCTGCCCACCAACGTGGCTGCCTTCGCCGCCGGGCTCGACGTCACCGAGGCCGACGTGCTCCTCTACCTGGCGCTGCGGGAGGCGGCCCACCAGCGGCTCTTCGCGGGGGTCCCGTGGTTGCGCGAGCACCTGCTCGGCGCCGTCACCGACTACGCCTGCGGCATCGAGATCAACGTCGAGAGCATCCAGCAGCGGGTCGAGGAGCAGATGCGTGGCCTGGACCCGATGAACCCCGAGTCCATGCAGCAGCTGCTGGAGGGCGGCATGTTCGAGCTGCCCGAGTCGCCCACCCAGAAGGCCGCGCTCCAGCGGCTCGAGGTGGCGCTGGCGCTGGTCGAGGGCTGGGTGGACGAGGTCGTCAGCCAGGCCACCGATGAGCGGATGCCGAACGCCGGCAAGCTCCAGGAGGCGTTCCGTCGCCGGCGCGCCGCCGGGGGGCCGGCCGAGCAGACCTTCGCCTCGCTGGTGGGGCTCGAGCTGCGACCCCGCCGGCTGCGCGACGCCTCCACCCTGTGGGGCTCGCTGCGGACCCGGCAGGGCACCGAGGCCCGCGACGGCGTCTGGATGCACCCCGACCTGCTGCCCACCGACGCCGACCTGGACGACCCGCTCGGCTTCCGGGAGGGCGCGACGACACCCGAGGCCCTGAGCGAGGACGACTTCGACGCCGAGCTGGCGAAGCTGCTCGGCGGCGAGGGGCCGACCGGATCACCGGAGCGGGGCGGGCCGGACGGGCCGGTCGGGCCAGCCGACGAGTGAGCCTGTACGCCGACGCCCTCGAGACCCTCGAGGGCTGGGCGGCGCCGAGCCCGCAGCAGGAGGCGTTGCGCCGACGGTACGTCGACCACCTGCGTGCCCACGCCGACGGGATGCGGCGCTCCTGCTTCCCCGACCACGTGACGGCCGGGGTCCTCGTCGTCGACGAGACCGGGGACCAGGTGCTGCTCAACCTGCACCGCAAGGCACGCCGGTGGTTCGCGTTCGGCGGGCACTGCGAGCCAGGTGACACCACCCTGGCCGGTGCGGCCCGGCGGGAGGCCACCGAGGAGTCCGGCCTGGCCGAGGTCCGGCTCGACCCGACGCCGGCCCACCTCGACGAGCACGTCGTGGACTTCTGCGACCCCCGCGGCCAGGTCCGGCACCTCGACGTCCGGTACGTGGCTCAGGCACCCCGGGGTGCCTCCCACGCGGCCAGCGCGGAGTCCCTGGACGTGCGCTGGTGGCCGGTCGACGCGCTGCCGGACGGGTTGGAGCCGGAGATGCACGAGCTGATCTCGATCGCCCGGCGTCGGTTCGCCTGACCCGGCGAGGCGGGCTGCGTCGGCGCGCTGGCGCCGACCCGACGATCAGTCGACGTCCTCGTCGTCGCCGTCATACCCCGGCGGCAGGTCCAGCTGCGCGGCCGCCGACCACCCGAGCAGGTAGCCCCGAGCGCGTTCGGACTGGTGGTAGCGCTCGACCCAGGCCCAGAACTCCGGCGTGTGCCCGGGCTCGATGAGGTGGGCCAGCTCGTGGACGAGCACGTAGTCGACCACCCACGAGGGCATCGACTGGAGCCGGACCGAGAGCCGGATGCTCGCCTCGCTCGGGGTGCAGGACCCCCACCGGGTCCGCTGGTTCTCCACCCAGCGCACCGTGCCGGGGACGGCGAGCCCGCCCAGGTAGCGGTCGCTCAGCGTGCGGGCCCGGGCCAGCAGCTCGGCGTCGGTGGCCGGTCGCCGCCGCTCGGCCCGCTCCAGCCGGTCGACCATCGTCTCGACCCACTCGGCCTCCTCGGCCTCGGTGAGGGTGGCCGGCACCAGGACGACGATCCGGTCCCCGTCGCGGTACGCCGAGACCGTGCGGCGACGGCGCGCGGAACGGCGTACCTCCACCTGAGGCTGCGGGGCCGCCCTCTCCATGCCTCGACGCTAGCGGTTCGCCCAGGCCAGCAGCCGTTCCTGCGGCCACGTGTTGACGATCCGGTCCGGCTCTATCCCGGCCTCCTCGGCCCGCTCGGCGCCGTAGACCAGGAAGTCCAGCTGGCCCGGGGCATGGGCGTCGGAGTCGATCGAGAAGAGGCAGCCGGTGTCCCGGGCCAGCTCGAGCAGCCGGGTCGGCGGGTCGCGTCGCTCGGGGCGGGAGTTGATCTCGACCGCCGTGTCGTGCTCGGCGCAGGCCTCGAAGACCGCGCGGGCGTCGAACTGCGACTGCGCACGGGTGCCGCGGCCGCCGGTGACCAGTCGACCTGTGCAGTGCCCGAGCACGTTGGTGCGCGGGTTCGCGACCGCGGTCACCATCCGCCGGGTCATCGCCGCCGAGTCCATCTTCAGCTTGGAGTGGACGCTGGCCACCCGCACGTCCAGGCGCCCGAGCAGCTCGTCGTCCTGGTCCAGGCCACCGTCGTCGAGGATGTCGACCTCGATCCCGGTGAGCAGGCGGAAGCCGCCCCCCAGGTGGGAGTTCACCGCCTCCACCACCCCCAGCTGGCGGGTCAGCCGCTCGGCGCTCAGCCCGTGCGCGACGGTGAGCCGTGGCGAGTGGTCGGTGAGCACGAGGTACTCGTGCCCGAGCTCGATCGCGGTGAACGCCATCTCCTCGATCGGGGAGCCGCCGTCGGACCAGTCCGAGTGCGAGTGCAGGTCCCCGCGCAGCCTCGCGCGCAGCTCCTGGCCGCCCGAGGTCAGCGGCCCCGCGTGCTCCTCCTCGGCCCGCGCCAGGCGCTCCGGCAGCACCCCGCGGACCGCGTCGCTGATCACCCGCCCCGAGCTGGCGCCGACGCCGGGCAGGTCGGTGAGGGTGCCGTCCTCGACACGTCGGAGCAGCTCGGCGTCGTCCAGCGGCAGGATCGTGGCGGCCGCGTTCCGGAACGCCTTGACCTTGTAGGTGTCCTCGCGGGCGCGCTCCAGCAGGAACGCGATCCGTCGCAGCGCCGCGACCGCCCCCGCGTCGTACCGCTGTCGCTCCTCCGCACCGGCCACGCCGAACTCCCTGTCGACTATTTTTCCTCCACACCCGGTGGAGGGGGATCGTTGCTGGTCAGGGCAGCGTACGACGGCCGCGGCCCTCGCTCCTCCACAGGCCTCTCCGCAGGCTCGGGGCCTCTCTCCACGGTCCGTGCACACCTTCTCGCCGGTTCTCCACAGGTTTGTCCACAGGGGTGGACGACGCGGCGTTGACCGGCACCGGGTCGGTCCCTAGCGTGAGGAACAGGAGAGGCCCTCGGGCCGTCGATCCAGACCCGCAAGGGGAAGGCGGATCTGGTGACACGGAGCGGGGGCCTCCTCTCATGCCCCCACGCCCGGCGGGAGGCGCTCAGCGTCCGGTGAAGACCGGGGCCCGCTTCTCGTTCCGGGCCCGGATGCCCTCCTGCAGGTCCTCGGTGGCCAGGGTCACCGGCTGGGCCAGGGCCTCCCACTGCAGGCACGCCTCGACGTCGCGGTGTCCGCCCTCGCGCAGGGCGAGCTTCGTCAGCTTGCTGGCGATCGGGGCGGTCGACGCGATGCCGGCCGCGGTGTCCAGCACCCCCTCCTCGAAGGCGTCGGCCTCGATCACCCGCGAGACCAGGCCGAGCCCGAGCGCCTCCTCGTCGGCGACCAGCCGACCGGTGAGCAGCAGGTCCCGCGCGGCGGCCGGCCCGACCGCGTTCGGCAGCAGGTAGGTGCCGGCCATCCCGGAGTGCATCCCCAGCTTGACGAACGGCAGACCCATCCGGGCGCCCCGGGCGGAGTACCGGATGTCGCAGGCCAGCGCGAGGCACAGTCCGGCGCCGATCGCCGGCCCGTTGATCGCCGCGATCGTCGGCACCTCGAGCCTCCGGATCGACAGCCAGGCCCGGTAGAAGGCCATCATCCGGGTGCGCAGGTGGTCGACGGTGGCGTCCGGTTCGCTGGCGATCCAGCCGGTGTTGCCGCCGGAGCAGAACGCCGAGCCCTCTCCGATGACCACCACGACCCGGACGTCGGCGTCGGCGGCCAGATGGTCGACCGCACGGACCCAGGACTCGGTCATCTCGTCCGACATGGCGTTGCGCATCTCGGGGTTGTCCAGACGGAGCACCGCGACACCGTCGCTGGGGCGCTCCAGGCGCAGGTGGGTGAGGTCCAGGGTGTCGTCGGCTGCGGGCATGGCGGCAATCTAGCGAGGAGTACGCCGCTCCGCCCGCGCGGTCCCCGGTGGCCTCCGGCCGGCTCCGGGTCCGTCACGGACGCCTCCGGCCCCGTTCCGCCGCGGCGCCCGGGCGTCCCAGGCGGCGGTGCGCCTGTCACACCCCCGCCGCGGCGTGCCGTAGGGTCGGTCCGGCTCGGCGACACCCGTCGCCGGACTTCCGGCGGGCTTCCCCACATCCCCGTCGACGAGGACCAGATCAGACTAGGCAAGGAGGCCGTCATGGCGGAGACCTGGAGCGGCGAGTTCTACTGCGTGAAGTGCAAGGAGAAGCGCGAGGCGGAGGGCGAGGTCAAGGTGAACGACAAGGGCACCCGGATGGCCAAGGCCGTCTGCCCCGTGTGCAGCACCAACCTGAACCGCATCCTCGGCAAGGCGTGAGCCTCTGCTGAACCGAGCCCTGGTACCACCAGCGCTCAGCTGACGTCGACGGCGGCGCCACCCGGTCCTCGAGACCGTGGGGGTGCCGCCGTTGCCGCGCCCCTGTGGAGAGGCCCGGCCCCCTCCCGCCCGGACATGTGAGGCTCAGCGCGTGACCGAGCCCCCCGCCGACGCCGAGCCCCGCCTCCCGCCGCTGCCGCCGCTACCCCCGCACCCCCTGCTGCGTCCTGGGGTCCAGGTCGTGCGCCGCGACGACCGGCACCTGCAGGTCGGTCTCGACCTCCCCGACCGGGTGTTGGTGCGCGACGACCCGGGGGTACGGCCGGTGCTCACCGCGCTGCTCGACGCCCGGCCACCGGCCCCGAGCAGCATGGCCGGGGTCGAGCTGCTGGACCGGCTGGTCGCCGCCGGCCTGGTGGTCGACGGCGCTCCGCTCGTCGATCGGGCACCGGGGGAACGCGTCGGCCCGGTGGCGACGGCCGCCCTGGCGTCGCTGGTCGCCCGGTCTGGTGCTCCCGGGGTGGAGCAGCGGCTCGCCCGGCGGCGCGCGGCGCGGGTCGGCCTCGCCGTACCGCAGGAGCTGGTCGAGCCCAGCGGGGCACTGCTGGTCGCCGGTGGCTGTCCGCGGCCCCTCGAGTCCGCCGCGCTCGCGGAGGCCAGCCCGAGCCAGCCGGGCGGGCAGGCTCTCACCGTGGCGCTGGTGGTCACCGATGGTGAAGCCCACCGTGGCCGGCTCGACCGGTTCGTCCGGGCCGACGTGCCGCACCTGGTGGTCGGCTTCGAGGCGTTCGGGATGCGGATCGGACCGTTCGTGGTGCCGGGAGCCACCGCGTGCGTGCGCTGCATCGACGCCCACCGAGCCACGGGCGACCCGGGCCGCTTGGCCGTCGTCGAACAGCTCGGCCGCGGACAGCACCTGTTCGAGGGGCGCTTCCCGACTCCGCCCCGGGATCCCCTGCTCGCGTCGGTCGCCCTCGGCTACGCGGTCTCCCAGCTGCTCGCCTACATCGACGGGGAGCAGCCGCTCACCTGGTCGGCGACCCTGGACTGGGCGGGCAACGAGCTTCCCGGCCTCACCCGGTGGCAGCGCCATCCGCACTGCGGCTGTGCCTGGGGCGAGGCACTCGTCGGCTGAGCCGCGAGGCCCGGCATCCGAGGCGGGCGCCGGCCCGCGGGCCGGGGCGTCACCACCACTCGCTGTCGAGCTTGCTCTCCATCGCGCGCAGGTGCTCGCGCGAGCAGCGGTCGCAGAAGGTCCGGGGGCGTCCGTTCTCCGTCGCGGTGCTCCAGGTCAGCCGCTTCGCCGGGTCCTCCTCCTGCTTGCCGCAGAAGTCGCAGGTGGCCACCCGGCCACTGTAGTGCGGTCCCCTGTTCCCCGGGGTGGCTCACGACGCTGCGGTCAGCGGAACGGCGACGAGCCGGTCACGACGGTGTCGTGACCGGCTCGTCGCCGACTCGTGCTCACAGGTTCCGGGCCACCGCCCGGCGCGCCCTCAGGGCGGCTCGTTCGGCACGACGGCCGACTCGGCGGGCGGGGGTCAGGGTCTGCGCCTCTCCCAGGCGCCCGGGCGCTTGTGCGCGTGCCAGGCGTTCGTGGAGAAGTTGCAGGTCCAGGGTGAGGTTGTCGATCTGGGTCATGGTGGTCCTCGTCTCGGTGGGTCGTGGGATGGGTCGGGCTCGCTCAGAGCGCAGCGATGCGGGCCTCGCGGGCCGCGTGCTCGGCCCGGCGGCGCAGTCGACGCGCCCGGACCAGCCGGTTGCCGCGACGCTGGCGCTCGGCCTCGTCGAGGCGGTCAGCGACGTGCACGCGGACCAGGTCGATGTTCCAGGTGTTCATGGCGATGTCCTTGTCGATTCTTTCTTTCGGGTGGTGGTGCTCGGTAGGTGCGGTGCTGGCTGTGCTGTGCGGGCTGTGCTGTGCTGTGCGGGCTGTGCTGTGCTGGACGGGCGGGTCAGGCGGCCACCTGGTTCTTGCGGGGCCGGCCGCGGGGCCGCTTGCGCGGGATCACGGCGCCCTGCAGGAAGAGCTGTCCTCCCCAGACCCCCCAGGGCTCCCGGCGCTCGAGTGCCCCTTCCAGGCACTGGGTCCGGATCGGGCACTCCAAGCACAGGGCCTTGGCGTTCTCCACGTCTGCAGGCGACTCGGCGAACCACAGCTCGGGGTTGCTGACCCGACAGGGCATCTGCTCGGTGCTGGGTCGCTCGAGAACGTTGATCGACATCGTTGTCTCACCTCCTTCTGAGGTCTCGACGGCTGGTGGGAGGTGGGTCCGCGTTGGCCGGAGATACACAAAGGCCGCGGATCCCGGTTCGGGTTCCGCGGCCTGGAGGCTGCCGATGCTGTCAGATCAACAGATCGGAGGTCTCCAGACACTGGTCCCCTGGATCGAGGCGTCGCCGGCGAACACGGCTCCGGTGACGCCGGCGCGCTCACGCACGGCAACGGGCACAGTGGTCCCCTGGACGGCGCTGGTGCGCGGGCACGCGCCGACGGCGTGGCCCCGGTCAGAGATGCCGAGGCAGGTCGCCGTGCGGGCGGTGCGAGCAAGAACGATGTTGACCATGGGGGCCACCTCCTCCGAGGATCCATGCGCGGGCCTTGCCAGGGCCCTGGTGCGCGGTGCTGATGTCTGGCAAAGAAAGTACCGCGGTCCCGTTGTCATGGGCAAACCATTTTTTGACCAATTTCGCGGAACTTTTTTCTGCCGGTCCCCTGCAACCCCGACACCGCTCCCGGCGTACGCCGGCACCCCGGTCTTCCGGACTTTCTCGGTCGCCTGACGGCGCCCCTCGCGACCTGCGGAAACGTCCGGGACTCCGTCGCCGGCCCGCGGTCGGGCGACCTCAGCCGAGCAGCTCGAGCACGTCCTCGCCGTACCGTTCCAGCTTGGACCGGCCTATACCACTGATCTTCAGCAGGTCCTGCTCGGTGCTCGGTCGGTGCTCGGCGATCAGCTGCAGGGTGGCGTCGGTGAAGACCACGAACGCGGGCACCGACTCCTCCGCGGCCCGTTCGCGGCGCCACTCACGGAGCCGCTCGAACAGCGCCTCGTCGTAGGAGGCCGGGCAGTCGGCGCACCGACCGCGCTTCTTCTCCGGGCCGGTGGCGAGCGGACGGCCGCACTCGCGGCAGGTGACCGCCCGCCGTGACCGCGACCGTGGCTCCGCGATGCCCCGGTCGGTCGGCAGCAGCGGGTCCAGGAAACGGGACGGCTTGCGACCGGCCCGGCCGCCGGGGTTGCGGGCCAGCGCCCAGGACAGCTCGAGGTCCACCCGGGCGCGGGTCATCCCGACGTACAGCAGCCGCCGCTCCTCCTCGACCGCGGCCGGGGTGTCGGCGTAGGTGATCGGCAGGGTGCCGTCCTGGAGACCGCAGCAGAAGACCGAGTCCCACTCCAGGCCCTTGGCGGCGTGGAAGGTGGCCAGGGTGACCCCGTCGGCCACCGGGGCGTGCTGCTCGGCTGCGCGGCGGTCCAGGTCGTCGACGAAGGCGTCGAGATCCCCTCCGGCAGCCGCGAACTCCACCGACTGGTCGACCAGCGCCTGCCACGACTCCCAGCGGTCCCGGGTCTGGCCGCGACCGCTGGGCGGCTCGGTGGCCCACCCCATCGCCGCCAGGGTGGCCCGCACCGTCTCCACCAGCTCCTCACCGCGGCCGGCGCCCTCCCCGCCGCGGGCCGCGCCGCGGATCCGGGTGACCGCCTCGCGGACCTCGGCGCGGTCGAAGAACCGGGCGGCGCCCCGGATCACGTAGGACACGCCGCGGGCGGCCAGGGCGTCCTCGAAGGCCTCGGACTGGGCGTTGATCCGGTACAGCACCGCCACCTCCGAGAGCGGTCGGCCGCTGTCGCGCAGCTCGCGGATCCGGGCGGCCACCGCCTCGGCCTCGGCCACCTCGTCGGAATGGGCCCCGGTGCTGACCGGCGGCCCGGAGGGACGCTGCGCCCTCAGCTCGACCCCCCGGCTGCCGGACCCGGCCAGCAGGGTGTTCGCCGCCGTCACGATCTCGGGGGTGGACCGGTAGTTGCGGACCAGCTCGACCGAGGTGGTCCCCGGGTGCCGGGTGGGGAAGTCGCGCAGGTAGTCGGCGTTGGCGCCGGCGAAGGAGTAGATGGTCTGGGCCGGGTCGCCGACCACGCAGAGCTCGTCGCGTCCGCCGAGCCACAGGTCGAGCAACGCCGACTGCAGCGGGGAGACGTCCTGGAACTCGTCGACGACGAACCACTTGTACTGGCGACGCACCTGCGCGGCCACCCGCTCGTCCTCGGCCAGCAGCCCCGCGGCCAGCAGCAGGACGTCCTCCATGTCCATCCGGCCCTGGCCGCGCTTGACCTCCTCGTACGCCGCGAAGATCCGGCCCACCACCTCGGGGGCCTGCCCGGTCACCGACCGGCCCCGGGCGGCGGCGATCCGCGGGTAGTCGTCGGGGTGGACGTTGCTCACCTTGGCCCACTCCACCTCGGAGGCCAGGTCCCGCAGCAACGCCTGGTCGGCCGCCACCCGCTGGCGGCGGGCAGCCGCGGCCATCAGCCCGAGCTTGGACTCGGTCAGGGTGGGCAGCTCGGTGCCATGGGTGCGAGGCCAGAAGTACCGCAGCTGGCGCAGCGCCGCGGAGTGGAAGGTGCGCGCCTGGACACCGGCGGCTCCCAGCAGCCGCAGCCGCTGACGCATCTCGCCGGCCGCGCGGGTGGTGAAGGTGACCGCCAGCACCTCGGTGGGGGCGTAGACACCGGTGGCGACGCCGTGCGCGATCCGGTGCGTGATGGCGCGGGTCTTGCCGGTGCCGGCGCCGGCCAGCACCCGGACCGGCCCCCGCAGGGCCTCGGCGACCTGGCGCTGCTCGGGGTCCAGCGCGTCGAGCAGGTCTGCGGCGGGTGGCATCGAGGGAACACTTCCGGGGAACAGAGGGTTGTATCGACTGAACGCCAGCACCCTAGACGCCGGAGACGACAACCCCGATGAGCCCCCAGTTCACCATGTACACGACGCCCTGGTGCGGCTACTGCCACCGCCTGAAGAGCCAGCTGCACCGCGAGGGCATCCCCTTCGAGATCGTCGACATCGAGCAGGCACCCCACGCCGTGCAGATCGTCGAGGAGGCCAACAACGGCAACCAGACGGTGCCGACCCTGGTCTTCGCCGACGGCAGCGCCCAGACCAACCCGTCCCTGACGCAGGTCAAGCAGAAGCTCGCCGCCCTGGCCTGACCGGCCGGGCTACCAGGAGCCCGGCAGCGGCCCGCCGTACCAGTGCTCGACCAGGGAACGGCTGATCGAGACCCCGCTGGGCAGCCCCAGGGCACCGCTCTCGGCCTGCTCGCGCATCTCCTCCCGGGTGAACCAGCGGGCATCCTCGATCTCGTCGGCGTCGACGACGATCTCGGTGGTCTCCGCGCGCGCCACGAACCCGATCATCAGGCTGGCCGGCAGCGGCCAGGGCTGGTTCCCGAAGTACTCGACCTCACCGACGGTGACGCCGACCTCCTCGGCGACCTCTCGGCGTACGGCGTCCTCCAGGGTCTCCCCCGGCTCGCAGAACCCCGCCAGGGTGCTGAACCGTCCGGCAGGCCAGATGGCCTGCCGGCCGAGCAGGCACCGCTCCTCGGCTGATCCGGGCTCCCCGGAGGTCACCACCATGATCACCGCCGGGTCGGTCCGCGGGAACTGGGGCTTGCCGCACTGCGTGCAGACCAGCTCGTGACCGGCCGCCCGCGGCACCAGCTCGCCCCCGCACCGGGGACAGAACCGGGTGACGAAGAGCCACTCGGCCAGGCCGAGGGCGTGGAAGACCAGCGGCGCGCTGGCGAGCAGGTCGTCGGAGAGCACCGGCAGCAACCCCCGCAGCGGCAGCCAGCCGTCCTGCGAGCGCGACGCCTCGGTGTCGGTGATCACCGCGAACCAGGCGGCGCCGTCGTGCTCGCCGAGCAGCACCCGCAACCCGTCCGGCGCCTGCGCGGTGGGCAGCCAGTCGATCCGCCCCTCGTGAGGCCGGATCCGGGTGCCGGAGACGACCACCACCCGGCTGGTCGGGTCGGCCCAGGCCCGCTCCAGCCACGCCTCGTCCTTGCGCCGCGGTGCGGCACGGTCGTGGGCGTGGAGGGCCAGGTGCTGGTGCGGGAAGGTCACCGCACGCAGGCTAGTCGGCGCCGTCCCTCGGCTCTCCTGGCCTGCCCGGACCTAGGCTGCCCGGATGAGCACCCACCTCGGCGCCGCCCCCGGCGAGATCGCCCCGCTGGTCCTGCTGCCCGGCGACCCGCTGCGGGCTCGCTGGATCGCGCAGACCTTCCTGGACGACCCGCACTGCTACAGCCAAGTGCGCGGCATGGACGGCTGGACCGGCACCTGGCAGGGGCAACCGGTCTCGGTCCAGGGCTCGGGGATGGGCCAGCCGTCGACGGCGATCTACGTCACCGAGCTCTTCGACTCCTACGACGTGCGGACGATCATCCGGGTCGGCTCCTGCGGTGCGCTCAGCGACGACCTGGCGCTGCGCGACCTGGTGCTGGCCTCCGGGGCGTGCACCGACTCCTCGATGAACCGGCTGCGCTTCCACGGACTGGACTACGCGCCGGTCGCCGACTTCGGCCTGCTTCGCTCGGCCTACGACGCCGCCGGGCGGCATGCCGAGGGCGCCGACGTCCACGTCGGCCTGGTGCTCAGCTCGGACTCGTTCTACAGCCCGCGCCCCGAGCTGACCGCCCCGATGGTGGCCCACGGCGTGCTCGCCGTGGAGATGGAGGCCAGCGCGCTGTACACGCTGGCCGCCGCCCGGGGCCGCCGGGCTCTCGCGGTCTGCACCGTGTCCGACCACATCGTCACCGGTGAGCAGACCTCGGCGCTCGAGCGGGAGCAGACGTTCGGCGCGATGGTCCGGGTGGCCCTCGAGGCAGGTCTCGCCCCGACCTGACCGCGGCTCCCCCGACCGCCCGGATGGAGCTAGGCGCCGACGAGCAGCCGCTCCAGCTCCGCCCGGCCGGGCAGGTCGGCAGGCTCGACGAGGTCGCCGGAGCGCACGTAGTAGAACGCGGCCCGGACCCGCTCCGGCGCCACGCCGTGCAGCTCGGCCCAGGCGGTCCGGTAGATGCCCAGCTGGAGCGGGTCGGCGTCCGGCGCCCGGTTCGTCTTCCAGTCGATGAGCAGGTAGCCGTCGCCCTCGCGGTAGACCGCGTCGATCCGGCCCCGCACCACCTGCCCGTCGAGCACCAGCGCGAACGGCGCCTCCACGGCGTACGGCACCCGGTCGGCGAACGGTCCCGCCTCGAACCGCTTCACCAGCTCGGCGAGGTCGGCCTCGTCGGCGACGCCGGTGTCGGCGCGACCGGGCAGCTCGTCAGGGTCCAGCAGCAGCTGCTGGCCGAACCGGGCCTCCACCCAGGCATGGAACCGGGTGCCGAACCGGGCGGCCGCCGACGGGGGTCGCGGCATCGGACGGGCCAGGTCGCGGGCGAAGCCGTCCGGGTCCTCGCGGAGCCGGGCCAGCGCGGTCGCGGACAGGCTGGTCGGCAGCGGCACCTCGACCAGCGGGGACCGCTCCCTGGTGGCCTCCTCCACCAGCCGGTCGATCTCCTCGTCCCACTGCTGGACCTGGGAGCCGAGCAGGACGTCCTCGAGGTCGTCCTCGGCGTCCACGTCGACCTCCGCCCACCGGGTGGCCGCCTCCAGTCGGCGCTCCACCTCCACGGTGTGGTGCGAGATCGGCCACGGCTGGTCGGTCGGCTGCTCGGCGTACGGGTTGATCTCGCCCTTGACCACGCACTCGGCCCAGCGGTCCGGCTCCGCGCCCCAGCCCGCCATCGCCTCCCGGGTCCGGTGCAGGTACGCCGAGGGGCCCAGGCCGCTCTTGAGGTGCGGCGCCCAGCGCCACGCCGAGACCAGCAGCCGGTGCCGCGCCCGGGTCCACGCGACGTACCCCAGGCGCAGCTCCTCCATCGCCTCGTGCGCCTTCGCGGCCTCCGCCAGCGCCTTGAGGTCGTCGGGCGTGTGCCCGGCGAGCTGCGGCAGGTCGCGGGCGTCGCCGCGCAGCGCGGTCGGCATCACCGAGGGCACCGTCAACCAGCTCGACCGGGCCCGGTTGGTGGGGAACTTCCGCTCGGTCACCCCGACCAGGAAGACCACGTCCCACTCCAGCCCCTTGGCGCGGTGCACGGTCAGCAGCTTGACCGAGTCGGCCTCCGAGGGCGTCGCCACGTCGAGACCCTGCCCGAAGTCGTCCTCGGCCTCCAACCAGGCCAGCAGGGCGGCCAGGGTGACCTGGCCGTCGACGGCCTGGAAGTCGGCGACCGCCTGGACGAACAGGTCGAGGTTCTCCCGCCGGGCGGCCGCCGCGGGGCTGACCGAGGAGGCCAGCTCGACGTCGATGCCGGTGGTGTCCACGATCCGGCGCACCAGGTCGAGGATCGGCTCGCCGATGGCGGACCGCAGCCGGCGCAGCTCGGCCGCCAGCAACCCGAACCGGTCCCGGGCCGGTTCGGAGTAGTCGAGGTCGCCGGGGTCCTCCAGGGCGTCGCTGAGGGACGGGATCTCGGTCGGGTCGGCCCCCTCGACGGCGGCCTGCAGCTGCGCCCGCACCTCCGCCGGCCGGTCGAACCCCGGGCCGGCGGCGGTCCCCGCGAGCTCCCGGGCCCGCCGGCCGAGCAGGGCCAGGTCGCGGGGGCCGATCGCCCAGCGTGGGCCGGCCAGCAGGGTGAGCAGCGCGGCGTTGTCGGTGACGTCCTGCACCAGCGACAGGGTCGCGACAACCTCGGAGACCTCGGGAAGCCGCAGCAGCCCCTTGAGCCCGACGATCTCGACCGGGACCTCCCGGTCGCTGAGCGCGTCGAAGACCGCGGCGGCGTGCGAGTTGTCCCGGGTGAGCACCCCGATCTCCTTCCAGCAGGGACCGTCGGTCCGGGCTGCGAGGTCGGCGTGGGCCGCGACCACCTCCCCGGCCAGCCAGTCGAGCTCCTCGCCCCAGGTCTCGTGCACCACCGCGCGGACCTCGCCGGGCGCGGCGTCCGGCTTCGCCTCCAGCGGCAGCAGGTCGGGCCGGCTGGCGTAGAGGTCCGCCGCCAGGTGGTTGGCCACCGTCAGGATGCGTTCGTCGGAGCGGCGGTTCACCGTCAACGGGTAGGTCCGCCCCACACCGCGGGGGGTGGGGAAGTCGTGGCCGAAGTCGAGGATGTTGGACACCGAGGCACCGCGCCACCCGTAGATCGCCTGGTTGGGGTCGCCGACCGCGGTGACCGGGTGGCCCCGGCCGGCCTCCGGGGTCGGACCCGAGAACAGCCGCCGCAGCATCAGCGCCTGCGCCACCGAGGTGTCCTGGTACTCGTCGAGGAGCACGATCCGGAACTTGCCGCGCTCGGCTGCGCCGACCTCGGGGCAGTCCTCGGCCAGCCGCGCGGCCAGCGCGATCTGGTCGGAGAAGTCCATCAGCCCCAGGTGCCGCTTGAGCTCCCGGTAGGCCTCGACGAGGCCGAGCAGCTCGGCGCGCTTGTCGATCGCCGCGATCGCCTTCTGGTTGCGCTCCCGATAGGTCTTGCGGTGCTCGGTCGCCATCCCGGCCTCGAGCAGCACCCGTTGGGCCCGGTCGTGCTCGCGCACCGCGTCCGGGGTCACCAGGTGCTCGGCCAGCTCGCCGTCCAGGGCGAGGAGGTACTGCACCACGTGCTTCGGTGAGTCGGTGAGCTGCTCGACCGGACGGGTGTAGCGCTGCACCGCGCGGGTGGCGAGCTGGTAGCGGCTGGCGTCGGCGATCAACCGGGTGTCCGGCTCGTGCCCGATCCGCAGCCCGTGCTCGGAGAGCAGCGCCGAGGCATAGGAGTGGTACGTCGCGACCGTCGGCTCCTCCGGCTCCTCCTCGACCTCGCCCTCGACGTCGACCGACGGGACCGGGCGCAGGCCCCGGTCGGGGAGCAGCCCGGCGGTGCGCAGGCTCTCGCGGATCCGCTGCTGGAGCTCGGCGGTCGCCTTGGTGGTGAAGGTCAGCCCCAGGATCTCGCCGGGCGAGACGGCGCCGGTGGCGACCAGCCAGACCACCCGGGCCGCCATCACGCTGGTCTTGCCCGATCCGGCACCGGCGATGACGACGGCCGGCTCGAGCGGGGCGGTGATCGCGGCGAACTGCTGGTCGCTGAAGCTCCAGTCCACGCCGAGCAGCTCCCGCAGCTGTCCGGGGGTCTCGATCCGCTGCCCGGTCACGACAGCACCGACCCGGAGGCCTTGTCGGGGCAGATGGCGGTGAACGCGCAGCGATCGCAGTGCGCGCCCGGTCGGGCCGCGAACTCCTCGGACCGGAGCGTTCGGGCAGCCTGAGCGAGCTGGTCGGTGACCAGCGGCGAGGAGCCGTCGTCCGGGTGGGCGGTCTGGGCCTGCACCTTGGGCTGGTCGTCGCCGTGGCGCAGCTGGACCAGCTCGGCGCCCCCGGCCCGGGCCGGGCGTCCGGCCGCCGTGTCCGCGGCCCCGGCGTCCACCGCGAGCTGGTAGAGCCCCAGCTGGGAGTGCCGCTGCACCTCCGGCCCGCTGGGGGCGTACTTGCCGGTCTTGAGGTCGACCACCACGACCCGGCCGTCCTCGTCGAGCTCCAGCCGGTCGGCGTACCCGTGCAGCCGGACCACCTGGCCGTCGGGCAGGGTCACCTCGGCCTGCAGGCGTGGTTCGACGGCGAGCACGGTGCGGGCGCCGGGGCGGCGGTGCCAGGCCACGAACCGGGCCAGCGCCGCGCGCACGGCCTCGCGCTCCCGGGTCCGGCTCCACGGGGTGCGGAACTCCATCCGGCCCCAGACCTCGTCGACCAGCGGCATCAGCGTCGCGTCCACCAGCGCCCCGATGCCGGAGGAGTCCCCGGGGGCACCGTCAGGATCGACGTCGAGCTCACCGCGGGCGATCCGCTCAGCGATCGCGTGCACCACCTTGCCGAAGCCCTGCCCCGTGGAGCTCACCACCTCGCCACCGGCCTCGCGCTGCAGGAACCACTGCGCCGGGCAGGTCAGCAGCCCCTCCAGGGTGCTGGCCGAGATGACCAGCGGCTCCTCCGCCGAACGGACCGGCCGGTCCGCCCGGGTCGGGGCACGCAACCCCCACCAGGTGGCCGGGTCGGCTCCCGGCGCGAGGAGCCGGCCGTGCACGTCGGTCCCGGCGAGCCGGCGCAGCCGCCGGGCCGCCGCCGCGCGCAGCGGCTCCGGCTGCGCCGGGTCGGCGAGGGTACGGCGCAGCTCCGCGACCAGTCCGGCCATCGAGAGCGGCCGCCGCGGCCGACCGATCCGGTGCTCCGGGACGACGCCCAGCTCCCCCACGAACCGGGACGGCTGCTCCCCGTCCTCGTCGGGGGACTTCACCGCGGTGACCACCAGTCGCTGCCGGGCCCGGGTGCCGGCGACGTAGAACAGCCGGCGTTCCTCGGCCAGCAGCGCCGCCCGGGTGACCGGCGGCAGCAACCCGTCGCGGCTGATCCGGTCCGCTCCGAGCAGCGAGTCACGGCGTCGCAGGTCGGGCCAGGCCCCTTCCTGGACCCGGCTGACCACCACCAGCCGCCACTCCAGGCCCTTGGAGCGGTGCGCGGTGAGCAGCCGCACCGCCTCCCCGCGGACCCCGCGGTCGGCCAGGGTGTCCGCCGGGATCTGCTGGGCCCGCAGGGTGGCGAGGAACTCCCGGACGCTGGTCCGCCCCTTCTGCTCCTCGGTCCGGGCGGCCACCTCGAACAGGGCGCAGAGCGCGTCCAGGTCGCGATGGGCCAGCCGCGCGGCCTGTCCGCCCGCCTGAGTGGCGCGGCGCAGCCGACGCCCCCAGTCCGAGCCCTCCCAGAGCCGCCACAGCACCTCCTCGACCGTGGAGGCCTCCGCCAGGTCCTCCCGGGCGGCGGCGAGCAGCTCCGCGATCCGCCGAGCCCGACGGGCGGGCTCGCCGTCCAGGTCGGCGAGCGCGGCCGGGTCGGTCACCGCCTGCCGGATCAGCTCACGGGCCGCGACGCCGGGGTGTCGGGCCCGCAGCGCTCGGGTCAACGCTCGCACGTCGGTGGCGTCCAGGCCGGCCAGCGGCGAGGTCAGCAGCGAGGAGACCCGGTCGGCGCCGAGGTGGTCGGGGTGCGCGGGGTCGGTGATCTCCAGGTCGACGACGGCGGCCAGCGCGTCCAGCAGCGGCAGCACGGCCGGCTCCTGGACCAGCGGGGTCTCGTCGCTGGCCACCTCGACCGGGACCCCGGCCGCGGTCAGGGAGCGCCGCAGCGGCGCGATGGAGGCCCGCCCCGAGCGGACCAGGACCGCCATCTCCGACCAGCCGATGCCGTCCTCGAGGTGCGCCCGCCGCAGCAGGTCCGCGACGTGCTCGACCTCGGCCCGGGAGGTGTCGAAGGTGAGCACCTGCACCGACCCCGGGCCGTACGTCGACGGCGCCGCCTCGGGGTGCCGGAACGCGGCGTACGCCTCGGCCGGGATGGCCCCGGTCACCCCGATCGAGGCGGCCACCGAGCGGGAGGCGCGCAGCAGCCGGGAGCCGAACCGGCGGGTGGTGCCCAGCGCGATCACCGGTGCCGGCGCCCCCTGGCGGGTGCGGAACTCGGCGGGGAAGTCGAGGATGCCGCGCACGTCGGCGCCGCGGAAGCCGTAGATCGACTGGTCGGGGTCGCCCACGACGGTCAGGTCACGGCCGTCGCCGGCCAGCGCCCGCAGCAGCGCCACCTGGCTGGGGTCGGTGTCCTGGTACTCGTCGACGAAGACGTGCCGCAGCTGGGACCGCAGCTCGTCGCGGTGCCGCTCGGCCTCGATGACGCCGCGGGCGATGAGGTCCGGGTAGTCGACCGCGGACTGGTCACCGAGGACGTCGAGGTACTGCCGGAGGAACAGTCCCGCCGCCTCGATCTCCGCGGCTCCCTCGGCGCGCCCCAGCGCCAGCAGGTCGTCCGGGTCGAGCCCCCGCTCCCGGGCCCGGGCCAGCACGGCGTGCACCTCGCGGGCGAACCCGCGGGTGCCGACGGCGGCCCGCAGCGAGGCCGGCCAACGGACCGACTCGGGCGCGTCGGTGAGCAGCTCGGTGAGCACCACGTCCTGCTCGGGCGCCGAGAGCAGACGCAGCGGGGCGGCGTACAGCTCGGCCGGTGCGAACCGTCGGACCAGCGCGTAGGCGAAGGAGTGGAAGGTCGAGCTCAGGGTGGTCGCCATGGTCCGGCCGACTCGGGCGGTGACCCGGTCGCGCAGCTGCTCGGCCGCCTTGCGGGAGAAGGTCAGCGCCAGCACCTCGTCGGGGCGGGCTCCCTCCTCGATCCGCCGGGCGATGGCCTCGACCAGCGTCGTCGTCTTGCCGGTGCCCGGCCCGGCCAGCACCAGGAGCGGGCCGCCCGGGTGCTCCACCACCCGACGCTGGTGCTCGTCGAGCTGCGGACCGGGCCCGGCCGCGGCGGGGCGGACGAGGTGGTAGGCCGGCGGCTGCCGGACGGTCCCGATGCTCATGTCGCTACTCCATCACGCAGCACCGACAGGGCGCTCGCGACACCCGCCCGGCTCAGCAGTCGCCCGCTCCCTCGACGCACGCCAGCGCCGCCGCCGTCGCGGCGTACCCCAGCGAGCGGTAGGCCTCGAACTCCAGGTCGCCGAACTTCTGGCGTGCGGTCGACGCGCGCGGGAAGTCCTTGCGGACCATCTGGAACGAGTGCACGTTCGGCGGCAGCTTGGCGTACCAGTCGGTGCGCCCGGCAGTGGGGCCGTCCGCCGGCGGGGGGTCGGTGCGGACCGCCTTGACCACGATGACGGTGAGGTTCTCGTCGGCGTACCGCCGCATCCAGGGTGGCTCGTCGACCGGTGTCTCCCGGCGCAGGTCCAGCCCCAGGTCCGCCCGGACCACCCCGATCGCGTCGCCGACCGCCGACCACGAGTCCACCGGGTCGTTGCTGGCGTCGAGGACCAGGATCCGTCCCCGCACCCGTCGGTCCCGGCAGTACCGGACGCACTCGACCAGGCCGGTGTTGTCGAGGTGCCCGCCGTCGCTGAGGTAGATCCACCGCCGGTCCGCCGACGTCCGGCCGATCGCCTCCCCCAGCACCTGCACCAGCCCCGGCTTCCAGGTCATCCAGAGCCCCCCGGCGCGCAGCTGCCGCTCCGTGGAGGTGTCGTGGGTGTGCAGCGGGTTGCGCACCCAGGTGCCCAACCGCAGGTTGAACAGGGCCAGCAGCAACCGGTACGGCGCCATCTGCGTGGCGTAGCGGCCCATCAGCGGGGAGATGGCGGCACCGCTGACCGCGACCGAGGCCATCACCGAGACCCGTCCCGGACCAGCGAAGCGTTCGTACGCCGCGGTGGGGATCCGCCAGCTGCGCCGCTCCTCCCGGTGCACGCTCACCTCGTCGGCGCCGAAGATCATCGGGAATCCGCCGCGCATCGTCGGCGCCTCGTTGCAGGCCTGGGAGTTCAGGGTCGCGACCACGTGCAGCCGGGGGTGGGGGCCGGTCCCGGCCATCTCGGAGAACCGGTACACGTTCTGCACCGGCAGCTCGGCGGTCCGCCCGGTGGCCTCGTCGATCCCCACCGCGAACGCATCGGAGAGCCGGGACCGGTAGAACCCGTGCATCGAGGTGGCGTTCGCGTCGACGGCGTAGGCCAGCGCACAGGCCGCGGCGGTGGTCAGCGCCGCCGCCGCCGTGTAGGAGGTCCCCAGCTCGGTGAGGAAGCCGTAGGTCCACCACAGCGTGAGGTAGAGCCCGACCAGGCCGACGATCAGCAGCGGCAGCCAGGTCAGCAGCACCCGCTTGAACCGGGCCAGCCAGCCGGCGGCGACGCTCTGCTCGGGCGACGGACCGTGCCGCAGCAGCGCGATCACCCCGAGGAAGAGGGCGCCCAGACCCGCCACCTGCCAGGCCAGCAGGTTGTCGGAGGCGAGCAGCCTGGCCGCCTCGGTGTCGGCGGGGACCACCACGTCGTTGCCGGGGTCCGCGTCACCGTTGGAGACCACCGTGCGCACCACCGTCGTCTCGACACCGCAGGCGCCGGCGTCGCCCGCGTGGGCGACGTCGGGGCTGATCCGGCCCTCGATGTTCAGCCGGTCCACGGTCGCCTCGACCCGCTGCACGAACGACTCGGTGCACATCGTCGGGTTCGCGAAGCCGAGCGCCCGCAACGCCGTGGAGGTGGTGGCGGTGGGTCGGTTGCTGGTGGTGAGGTCGACGATGCCGACGGAGGCCGCCGGCAGCCCCACCAGCAGCAGCAGCCAGCCGGCCGCGATCGTCAACAGCGCCGGGCGCAGCTTGGCCAGCTTGTCCAGCCCCCTGGTGGCCGAGGATCGGGCACCCTCGGTGGTGTCCTGGCTGGCCTCGTCGCTGTCGAAGGCCGAGGTGCCCCGCCACCCCGAGGCGGTCAGCTGCACCACGACTGCCAGGCAGACCGCGGGGACCAGCAGGACGGCCACCTGGACGGACCAGTCCCAGCTCTGGGCCAGGCGCAACGACCGTGCCTCCCACCCGTCGCCGGTCGGCACCCGGTCCAGCTCGACGATGCCGAGGGTGAGGGCCAGCTGGCTGCTGGCCCAGGTCACGAAGCGCAGCGCCGCCCCCACGATGGCCAGGTGCACGACGGCGCCCATCACCAGCGAGACCACCCCGTCGCGGGTGCGACCGGGCGGTTCGAACAGGTAGCGGGTGTGCCGCCGCAGCCGCTCCACCTCCGGTGAGCCGCTGGCGTACGCCGTCCGCCACGGCGTCGGCTGCTCGCGACGTCGTCCGTCGATGTCGTAGGTACGCCGCAGTGCCAACGCCGCGGCGGCGTAGCTGCCGCCGCTGACCGCGAAGACGTGCGGTTCGTGCCGGTCCTCGGGGTCCACGTCCTGAGCCGCGTCCGCGACACCGGACCCCGCCGGGTCACGGTCCCGAGCGGTCGCGGCGTCCTGGACCGCCTGGTGTCCTCCGAGCACGAACGCGGCGGCGCGGATGCCGCCACCGGAGGCGCCGATCGCCAGGATCTGGTCGCCACCGTCCTGCCATCCGGGTTCGTCGACGTCCCCGAGCAGCGCCGCTCCGGTGCCATCGCCGGCCTGCGGGCCGGTGGCTCCGGGGGGCTCGCCCGGTCCGGCTCGACGAGAGGACAGCCAGGTGACCAGCAGCAGCACCCCCACCGCCACGGACTCCACGGCGAGCGCGCTCCAGCCGACGGTCCCCCAGCGACGTACCTCGGTGTACGGCACCAGGACCGCCGCGACCACCGCGAGGACGACCAGCCCCCGAGCCAGCCAGACCAGCATCACCGGGTCGGCGTCGTCACTGTCGCTGCCGGGCCCGCTGGCCAGATGCTCCAACGCCAGCGTCGCCACGACCAGCTGGCCGGAGACGAGGACCAGGACGATGCTGAGCAGGCTCAGCTGGACCGCCCGGGGCTCCCCCAGGACGACGGTCGCCTCCAGCCACCCTCGGGAGTTGCCCAGCGCCATCGCCGCGATCGCGAGCACCGGCGGTACGGCCACCACTCCGAGCCGCAGCGCTCGACGGGCCTCGTCCTCGGCGGCGAGCCGCTCCTGGCGGGCACCGGCCACGGAGTCGAGCCCATCCGCGGCGGCACCGGTCCGGTGTGCGACCCGGCCGGGCCGGCCCGCGGCCAGGCTGGTGACCTTGCGAGACCTGTCCTCACGTGCAGGCTCCTGCGCCATCGGGACCCCCTCCCCACTCCAGACCCGATCCAGGCGACCCCAGCCTTGCGGTTCCCCGGCTCCACTGGCAACGACCGCGCCGGCTCGGCGGGCCTTGGTCTGGTGGGTGCGGGTGCGTGCGGGTGCAGGATGGGGCGATGCGGGTGGTCGTGGTCGGCGAGAACCTGCCCGGGCGCAGCTGGGGCGGGCAGGGCGATGTGCACGTCGCGCTCCAGGTGCGCGCCGATCCCGAGAAGCCGGTGCCCGGGGACGCGCCCGCCGCCAGCTGGGAGACCGAGGTCCGCGTCGTCGACGGCGACTTTCGTGGCCCGGCGGTGCACGGCCGTCGCGGGGAGCGGTTCCTCTACCTGACCTGGGGCGACGTCGGTACGGACGGGAGCTGGCAGATGTTCCGCCGCGCCAAGCTGATGCTCACCGACCTGGACGGGGCGCAGGTCGCCGAGGCGGAGTCGACCGGGCGTGCGGTGGTGGCGACGGTGCAGCTGACCGACGAGGCCGGCTGCCCGAGGTGCGGGCGGCTCCGCGCGCCGGCGATCACCTGGTCGCTGGGCTAGCCGCCGCTGCTCGGCGGTCCGCCGTTCAGAGGTCCGGTGGCCGCTCGTTGTAGACGCCGGCGAGCTCCTGCCCGGTGAGACCGGCGATGGCGTCGACGATCTCGTCGGTGAGCTCACGACGCGCTCGGCCCGGCGGCACGTCCGAGAACCGTCCGGCCACCGCGATCGGCTCACCGAACTGCACGGTGACGGACGCGAGCCGCGGCAGCCGCGAACCGACCGGCTGCAGGTCCTCGGTGCCGGTCAGGCCGACCGGCACGACGGGGACGCCGGCCGTCAGCGCGAGGTGCGCCACCCCGGTGCGCCCGCGGTACAGCCGCCCGTCGCGAGACCGGGTCCCCTCGGGGTAGATCCCGAAGGCCTCGCCCTGGCGCAGCACCTCGAGCGCGGTGTCCAGGCTGGCGATCGCGGCGCGGCTGTCGTCCCGGTCGACCGGCAGCATGCCGAGGCCCTCGAACCACGCCCGCTGCGCGGCCCCCCGCAGGCCGGTCCCGGTGAAGTAGTCGCTCTTGGCCAGGAAGACGACCTTGCGCGGCACCACGCTCGGGATCACCACCGAGTCGGCGAAGCTGAGGTGGTTGCTGGCCAGCAGCACGCCACCGCTGGTCGGCACGTTGTCCAGACCGACCACCGTCGGACGCCAGACCGTCTTGAGCACGGGCGGGACGATGCGATGGAGGACCGTGTACATCACCCGGCCAGTCTGTCCCACCCGCGGCGGTGGCCTCAGCAGGGCCGGTGGTTTCGAGACAGGCGCTGCGCGCCTTCCTCAACCACCGTGACCTCGGAGGTTGAGGAGCGAGCGCCAGCGAGCGTCTCGAAACCCCCCGCGAGGAGCACAGCGCCACGGAGGTTGAGGAGCGAGCGCCAGCGAGCGTCTCGAAACCCCCCTCGATCGGTGGTTTCGAGACGGGCGCGGAGCGCCCTCCTCAACCACCGGGGAGCGCTGCGCGCCTTCCTCAACCACCGGGGAGCGCTGCGCGCCTTCCTCAACCACCGGCACCTCGGAGGTTGAGGAGCGAGCGCCAGCGAGCGTCTCGAAACCCCCCTCGATCGGTGGTTTCGAGACGGGCGCGGAGCGCCCTCCTCAACCACCGGGGAGCGCGGAGCGCCCTCCTCAACCACCGTGCAGCCTGCGCGCCTTCCTCAACCACCGTGCGGTGGTCAGCCGCCGTAGAGGCGCTGGAACGCGCCGTAGACCTGGCGGGGGGTGAAGTCGTCGCGGAGCAGGGCGTAGCCGTCATGGTGCGGGTCGCCGGACTTGCCGAACTCCTTGTACCAGAACGCCTTGGTCACGTAGGGGAACTCACGCTTGAGCAGCCGCATCATCTGGACCGCGAACTGGGCCTGGGTGGCCTCGTCCACGCCTCGGCGCCACGGGTCCTCCTCGGCGGAGTGGCGGTACTCGCTCCAGCCGAACTCGGTGATCCACACCGGGCTGTCGTCGCCGTTGCGCAGCATCACGTCCCGCAGCTCGTGCATGTGGGAGAGACGCCAGATCTCGCCGGTGTCGGGGAGGTCCGGGGGTGCGTCCGAGGGCGCCATGTACGGGTGGATGCCGAAGATGTCGAAGCAGCCCTTGACGCCTGCGTCGTAGGCCTGCGACAGCCAGTTCTCGTCGGCGTACATCATCCCGCCGAACAGCACCGGCGAGCCTCGGTCCGCCTGCCTGATCACCGGGTAGGCCCGGCACAGGAACCGGGCGTACTCGGCCGGGTCGGGGGTCTCGATGTAGTAGTCGGAGTTGGGCTCGTTCCAAATCTCCCAGGCGGCGACCTGGCCGCCCCAGCGCTCAGCGGCCCAGCGCAGCGCCCGGGTGTAGTCGCCGAAGTCGTTCGGCAGGTTGCGATCGCTGCGGCCGCCGTTGGCCCACTCGGGGCTCAACCAGAACATCGCCAGGACCTTGAGGTCGCGGGCCCTGATCTCGTCCAGGACCGTGTCGATCTTGGGCACGCCCCACGTCATGTCGTAGGAGCCGCGCTGCGGCTGCATCATCGCCCAGCTGATGTCCACGCGCACGTACGTCGCGCCGGACTCGGCCAGGGCGTCGAGCACCCGGGCCCGGGTCGGAGCGTCGTAGTGGTCCCAGGTGCCGTGGTACTGCACGCCCAGCTCGGGGAGACCGTCGGAGGTCATCGGCTCCTGGGGACCTTCGGTCGAGACCGCCTTGACCGACGGCTTCTCGCTGGCACCGGCCGACGCCGGGCTCGAGGTCGAGGCACCGGCCTCAGCGGCCTCCTCGGACGGGTCGTCGGTCCCACAGGCGGTCAGGGTGGCAGCCAGCAGCAGGGTCGCCAGAGCCGCGGGCACCATGGTCCGCAGGCGAGTTCTCATCATCTTCCAGTTCTGTCGTTGAGCAGATCACCCCGAGTCCCTGATGTTCTTCCCACTCCGAAGCAAGTCACACCAGTGGTCCGGTCAGCGGCCGCTGCCCCGAAGGACCGCACCCACGGTACGGGCCATGATCTTGAGATCCAGCCACAACGACCAGTTCTCGATGTACAGGTTGTCGAAGTAGACGCGGTCGACCAGCGAGGTGTTGCCGCGCAGGCCCGTGACGGCGGCCAGCCCGGTGAGCCCGACCGGCACCCGGTGCCGCAGCTCGTAGCCGGTCATCTCCTCCTCGAGCTGCTGGACGAACCGGGTCTGCTCGGGACGCGGACCCACCAGGCTCATGTCACCGCGCAGCACGTTGAACAGCTGGGGCAGCTCGTCGACGGAGTAGCGCCGGATGAAGCGGCCGACCGGGCCGATCTGCACGGTCTCCGCCGCGCCCCAGACGTCGTCGGGGCCACGGTTGGGCAGCGAGCGAAACTTCAGCATCGTGAACGAGCTCCCACGCAGCCCCACCCGGTCCTGACGGAAGATGATCCCGCGGCCAAGCTCGACCCGCACCGCGAGGGCGACGAGCAGCATCAGCGGGCCGAGCATCATTAGCGCGAGCGAGGAACCGACCACGTCGAGCATCCGCTTGGCGAACCGGGACGGCAGCTTGATCGGTCGTGGACCCAGGTGCTGCACCGGCAGGCCCCAGATGGTGTCGCTGTCCGCGGCGCGCGGCTGGAGCGCGAGCAGGCCGGGAACCACCGCGGTGCGGACCCCGAGCCGCTGACCGCTGCGGACCACCGGAGCCAGCACCTCGGGCTCCATGGTGGGGTCGAAGATGATGAGGGCGGACGCTCCTGTGCCGACCAGAGCGTTGTGGGCGGCCCGCGGCAGCGAGGGCCGGTAGCCGGGCTCGTGGCAGCGGGGCTCGTCGCGGCCGTCGGTGACGATCACGTCGAGCAGCTCGATGCCGGTGTCGGGGTGGTCCTCGACCCGGCGGCGCACCTCATCGGCGCAGCGTTCGTTGGCGATGAGGATCGTCCGCATCCGCAGCGAGCCCTGCCGGCGCAGCGAGCGCACGTACTGGTAGCTGAGCGCGCGCGCCGTCAGCAGCGCCGCACCCAGCCCGAGGGCGTCGAGGATGGTGCCGCTCAGGACCCGACCGGACATCAGCTCCTGAACGACCACCCCGACGCCGATGCCGAGGGTGAGGACCGGGGCGTCGTCGAGCACCGAGAGGTTGAACCGGCGCGAGAAGAAGCCCCAGCGGTGCCAGACCACCCCGGCGACCAGGTAGGCGGCGGCGAAGCTCCAGCGCCCGCCGCTGAGCATGATGATGAGGCCGACCGCGAGGAGGTCGCCGAGGACCAGCAGGTGGGCGATGCGGCCGCTACCGACATGCCGCTCCGGCCCGCGCTGGGCCTGGAAGCCTGGCCGCGGGACCGGCGCAGCGGTCTGGTCCGGCCGGCTCACGCCCTGTTCTGCCACGGTCATGTGAAAGTGGTCCTCCGACGCACGGTGTGCGGTGCGAGCACGCGTAACTGAGTGGTGCATTGACTGACTCTCCCCCCGGAGTTGTCGACGTCACCGGCCCCCCGGCGGTGGTGACGCTGACACGATGTTGCCACGTCACCGGTGGTGAGACCACCTGACGACGAGGTAGCACGTCAGTCGTATGTACCGCTTACCCAGTTGTGGACCGCACGTAACTTCACGATTCCCCTGACAGGGCCCAGCTGTGTGCCCACACTTCTGGGCGTGACGAAATCCCCCGCGTCCACTGTATTCGTCGTCCCCCCGATCCTGATCTGCCTGGCCCTGCTCGCCCCCCTGCTGGTGACCGGCTGGTCAGCAGAACCCCACTCGGGCAACGAGACGACCACCCCCGCCATGTCCTTCGTCGCCGCCGCGCCCGCGGCCCAGACGTCGGTCCCCGCCGCGCTCGCGGCCTCCTCCTCCGTGCCCGCCGTGGCCGTGCGGCAACGCACCGCGCCGAAGCGCAGGACCCAGCTGGGCATCCAGTTCCACGGCGTCTGGTCGCACTACGACCACAATCGCCGCGCCCAGGTCCTCGACCAGCTCGTCCGGTCCCGGGCGAAGTGGGTCCGCATCGACGTCAGCTGGGCGATGATCCAGCCCAACCGCGGCTCCTACGACCTCCGCTGGGGGGTCCCGTTGGTCGACGACGTGATCAGCCAGGCCCGCGAGCGTGGTCTGAAGGTGCTGGTGATGTTCTGGCGCACCCCTGCCTGGGCCAACGGCGGCAAGGGCGAGCTCGTCGCGCCGGACCGTGCCTCGGACTACGCCAGGGCCTTCGGCTGGGCCGCCCGGCGCTGGTCGAAGCAGGTCAAGGGCTGGGAGGTCTGGAACGAGCCCAACTCGGGCGACTTCCTGGTCGGCGCCGACCCGAGGACCTACACCAAGCTGCTGTGCGCCGCCCACCCGGCGGTGCACCGCAACGACCCGACCGCCCGGGTCCTGTTCGGTGGCCTGATGTACAACGACGACCCCTGGCTGCGCCGTGCCTACCAGGCCGGTGCCAAGGGTTGCTTCGACGTGATGGCCGTGCACCCGTACATGGCACCCGCCGACGCCTCGCCGAACCTGCCCGACGACGGCACCATCTGGCGGCTGCGCCACCTCGGGACGATCCGCAAGCTGATGGTCGAGAACGGCGACCGCAAGCCGATCTGGGCCACCGAGTTCGGCTGGAGCGCGCACCGCAACGCCGCGAACGAGCCGAACTGGCGTCGGGGTGTGAACGAGCAGCAGCAGGCGAGGTACGCCGTGCAGGCGATGCGCATCATGCAGCAGGACTATCCCTTCGTGAAGAAGGCCTTTTGGTACAAAGACCTCATGAAGGGTGCTGACGACGCACATCTGGACGGGTACGCGCTGCTGCGCAAGGACGCCTCGCCGCGACCCGTCCTCGAGGCGTTCCGACGGATGTTCTCCTGACCCGCCGCCGGGTGCTGCACGTCTCGCAGGCCGTCGAGGCGGGCGTCGCCCACGTCGTCGAGGATCTGGCCCGTGGCCAGGTCCTCGACGGCTGGTCGGTCACCGTGGCCTGCCCGCCCGGCGAGCTGGTCGACCTGGCCCATCGGGCCGGTGCCGAGACGGTCGCCTGGCGGGCCTCTCGCGGCCCGGGCCCCGGGCTGCCCGGCGAGCTGGTCCGGTTGCGTCGGCTGGTGCGCGAGGTCGATCCCGACATCGTCCACCTGCACAGCTCGCAGGCGGGCCTGGTGGGCCGGTTGGCGCTGCGCCGCCGCGTCCCGACGGTGTTCACCCCTCACGCCTGGTCGTGGCACTCGATGTCGGGCCGCGGCCGCTCCGGCGCGGTCGCGTTCGAACGCCTGGCTGCCCGCTGGACCGACCGGATCGTCGCGGTCAGCCAGGACGAGCGCCGTGACGGCGAGCAGCACGGCGTGCGGGCGACGTACGAGGTGATCCCCAACGGCGTCGGCGCCGACCTCGTCGGACAGCTGGCGCGCCGTGACCCGGCCGAGCTGCGCCGCAAGCTGGGCGTGGAACCGGACCGCGAGCTGGTCGTGTGCTGCGGTCGACTGGCGCCGCAGAAGGGCCAGGACCACCTGCTGACGGCCTGGTCCCGGCTGCAGAGGGCCGACGGCACCCGGCTGCTGGTGCTGGTCGGCGACGGCCCCCAGCGCGCCGAGCTCGAGGCGCGGGCGGCCGGTCGGTCCGACGTGCTGTTCGTGGGCTGGCAGCCGCGCGAGACCTGCCTGCGGTGGATGCGCGCGGCCACCCTCACGGTGTGCCCGTCGCGGTATGAGGGCATGTCGCTGGTGCCGCTGGAGGCAGCGGCGCTCGGGGTGCCGATGCTGGCGACCCGGGTCGACGGGATGGGCTCGGAGCTGTCCCCCGCCGCCCGGAGGCTGGTCCGTCCCGACGACGCCGACGAGCTGTCGGTCGCACTGCGCGAGATGCTGGCCGACCCCGAGCAGCTGGCGGCCGGCGCCGAGGAGGCGGCGGCGTGGTCCCACGACCAGTCCGTGGACGCCGCAGCGCGCTACCTGGAGGTCTACCGCACGCTCCTGGCCGCCCGGCGACCGCGGCGCACGGTCCGGTTGTGGCGAGGACACCCGCCAGCCGTGTGACCTGTGAGATTATCGGGGCCGTTGGTGAAGAGGGTCTCAGGAGGACCGAACCGTGGTGGAGATTCTGCGCCGAGTGCTGCGCTGGCGCTGGGTCCTGGTGCTGGCGGTGTTCCTGCCGTCCGCGGGCGTCGCGGTCGCGCTCGTCGAGACCCGGGCCGACACCGTCGAGGCGGTCGCCGTCGTCGGCGTCAGCCCGCAGAGCCTGGAGACCGCGAACGACGCCCTGCTGACCCTCACGGTGCAGCGGTACGCCGTGCAGCTCTCGGCCAACTCGTCGCTGGTCGCGGTGGCCCGGCGGGTCGGGGTCGACGTCGAGGACGTGCGCGACGGCGTCGACGTCAACGTCACCACGGCGTCTGCCAACCTCAGCATCTCGGCGACCATGGCCGACGAGGACACCGCCGTGAGCGTCGCGAACGCGATGGCCAACCGGGCCGTCGACCTCGGTGACGACGACACCTTCATGGACGTCGACGTCCTCTCGCCGGGCACCACGATCACGCCCTCGTTCCTCGCCTCGCGTCGCCTGCTGGAGGTGGTGCTGCTCCTGGTCGCGCTGGCGGCGGCGCTCGCCGTCGCCTACGCCGTCGAGGTGACCCGCCCGCGGATCCGCAGCGGTGGCGACGCCGAGGAGGCGACCGCTGCCCTGGTCGTCGGCAGCCTGCGGACCTTCCCGAAGGCCGGTCGGGTCCAGAAGACCCCCAAGGACGAGGACATCCTCCGGGCGGCCCGGATCCTGCGGTCCGGCTTCGTGGCCAGTGGCCGCCGCCTGCCGCCCGGCGGGACCACCTGTGTGGTCGGCACCCGGGCCGACGCGGGGGCCACCACGGTGGCGTTCCTGGTGGCCCGGTCGGCCTCCGACTCCGGCGCGGGGGTCGCGCTCATCGATGGTGACCTCGAGGAGGCCGGGCTCAGCAGGAACCTCGGCCTCCCCCACGACGCCGGCCTGGACGACGTCCTCCACGGTCGCGCCGAGCTCGACGCGGCCGTGCACCACGAGGGGGGTGTCGCCGTCGTCGGCACCCGCGTGGCCCGCGACGAGGGTGACCTGTTGCAGCGACGGTTGTCCGAGGTGCTCAAGGAGGCCAAGGACACCTGGGAGCTGGTGCTCGTCGACACCTCACCGCTGCTGGGCCAGGAGAGCGGCGAGATCGTGGTCTCGCAGTGCGACTCCGTGCTGCTGGTGGTCCCGATGGGGTCGCTGGTCGCGGACGCCTCCCGCGCCGCCCGGCGGCTGCACCGGCTCGGCGTACCGATCCGTGGGGTCGTGCTCAACCATGCGACCCGGTCGGTGGCCGACGCGGTCGCCGCCCCCGACGTGCTCGAGGACACCCGTGACTGAACGCCGTCCCGGTGCCCGTCACCGGACGCGGCTGACGGATCGGACGCCGGTGGTGCTGATGTACCACGGCTTCTGCCGGCAACGTCGCCAAGACGATCCGGAGAACCTCTTCGTCGAGGTTGACCGTTTCGACGAGCAGCTCGGCTGGCTGGCCGACCACGGCTGGACGGCGCTGTCCCTCGAGGAGTACCTCGCGGTGCGCGCGGGCGAGGCTCCGCCGTCCCGCAAGACGTTCCTGGTCACCATCGACGACGGCTACCCGAGCGTCGCGGAGCTGGCCGCCCCGGTGCTCGCCGCGCGCGACGTGCCCGCGCTGCTCTACGTGCCCGCCGGGTTGATGGGCAGCACCGCGGGCTGGTTGCCGGAGCCGGCGGACGAGCCGATCCTCGACGCCGAGCGGCTCCGCCGGCTGATCGCGACGGCACCGATCGAGATCGGGCTGCACGGCTGGGACCACGCCGACATGACCACCGTGGACGCCGCGGAGCTGGAACGACACACCGCACAGGGACGCCGCGTTCTCGCCGAGGCGGTCGGTACGCCCGTACGCAGCTTCGCCTACCCGTACGGCGCGCACTGCGCAGCGGCGCGGGACGCGGTCCGCGACGCCGGCTTCTCACACGCGTTCTCGGTCTTCACCGACGCCGGACCGTGGGCGGTCTCGAGGGTCGACGTGAACGCCACCGACACGCTGACCTCCTTCCGGGTCAAGCTGCTGCCGCACTACCGCGCGGCCTGGGGCGCCCTGGAGCAGGCACCGGTGCTGCGGCGTGCGGTGCGCCGGCTGACCACGCTGGCGCGCCCTCGATGAGCACTCTCGTCGGGCACGAGGCGGGCACCGGTCGGCCGCGGACGAGCTACGCGTTCCCCGACCCCGCCGGCCCGTCGGCGCCGCGGGCCTCACGCAGCGCCGCCGTGCTGCTGGCGCTGACCGCCGTGCTCGCTCTGCTGCTGGGCCAGGTGCTGGCCGAGGTCGGGCTGCGCTTCGGCCCGGTCATGCTGCTCGGCCTCTCGCTGATCGGGGTCACCGTCCCGGTGGCGCTGCGCCGGCCGCAGCTGCTGGTCGTGGTGCTGGCCCTGAGCCTGCCGGTGGGCCCGCTCGCGTTCGGGCCGCTGGAGGTGGTGCAGCTGATGGTGGCGCTCCTCTCGCTGTCGCTGCTGGTGATGGCCGCGGTCCGACGCTCGATCCGGCTCCCACCGTGGCCGATCGCCGTCCCGCTGGTCGGCTTCGGCGTGGCTGCGGTGGTCGCGACCCCGCAGGCGGCCATCGCCGAGGTCGCGTTCAACCTCGACGTCCAGCTGGCCCTCTCATTGCTGCTGGTGGTCGCGGTGGTCACCGCGCTGCACACCCGGCCGGCGTTCCACCAGGCCACGGTGGCGCTGGTGCTGGCCGGAGGACTCATCGCTGCCTGGGCGCTGACCACCACCGGTCCCACCGAGACCTACTACGGCGGCGCGGTGGTCACCGGTCGCGCGGACGGGGTCTTCTCCCAGCCCAACGAGCTCGGCCTGGTGAGCACCGGGCTGTTCGTGCTCGCCGTCGGGATGGCGCCCTCGGTGACCCGTCGGGCCGCGCGGGTCGCCGTCCTGCTCAGTGGGGCGCTGCTGCTCGCCGCGCTGGGCGCCTCGCTGTCGCGTGGTGCCTGGATCGGGGCCGCAGCGGGCCTGGTGGCGCTGGTGCTGCTGAGCCCGCCCGCCCGACGCTCGGTCGTCCTCCTCGTCGGCGGTGGCGTCGTGGCCACGTTCGTCGCCACCGTGATCGGCTCAGGAGTCTCGACCGCGGTGGTGGACCGGATCGCCGGTCTGGCCCAGGGGTCGGCCAACCCGTACGACCAGCGGGGTCTGATCTGGGCCGAGGGGCTGCGCCAGTTCGGCGACGCGCCGTTCACCGGTCAGGGACCCGGGGGGTACCCCGCAGCCGCGGTGACCGGCTCGTTGCGCTCCGGACTGCTCGTCGAGGCCGAGCACGCCCACAACCTGATTCTCACCACCGCCGCCGAGCACGGCCTGATCGGCCTGGTCTCGCTGGTGGGGCTGATGCTCGCGCTGCTGGTCCTCGGCCTGCGCGCCCGCACCGCCTTCGCCGACGGCGGGTCCCCCGACGACGCCGTGGGGGTCGCCGCGCTGATCGCGGCGCTGGTGGCCGTCGCCACCCACGGGATGCTCGACTACCCGCTGCGCAACGCCACCGCAGCGACCACGGTGTGGCTGCTGGTCGCCCTGCTCACCGCTGCCATCCACCGCGCCGGCGCCGGCCGGTTCACCCCGCGCAGCGAGGACCCCCGCACGTGACCCCCGCCACGCCACCGCTCACCCTCTCGGTCGTCACCCCGTTCGGTTCCCTCGGTGGCTCCGAACGCTGGCTGCTCGGGCTTCTCGACGTCGGCGGGGACCGGGTCGCGGCGGAGGTGACGATGCTCCAGGACGGCCCGCTGCGCGCCGAGCTGGAGGCCCGGGGGGTGCCGGTCCGGGTGCTGCCCACCGGCCCCAGCGGCCCCGCGGTGGCGCGGACCGCGGTGGCACTGACCCGCGAGCTGCGCTCCAGCGACGCCGACGTCCTGCTCGCCAACGGAGTCAAGGCCGCGGCGGTGGCGGTCCCGGCCGCCCGGTTGGCCGGGGTCCCGGTGGCCTGGATGAAGCACGACTTCTCCCTCGACGCCACGCTGGCGCGACCCCTGGGCCGGCTGGCCGACCTGGTGCTCGCGAACTCCGCCGCGGTCGCCGAGGCCACCGGCCGCGACGACGCGGTCGTGGTGCCGCCGCCGCGGCCGTCCACGGCGCTGCGAACGACCGACGAGGCCACAGCCTTCTGGCGGGACCGGGGCGTGCCGCTCGGCGAGGGACGGACGCTGGCGATGGTGACCCGGCTGGTCGGTTACAAGGGCGTCGACACCGCGGTCGCGACGCTCGCCGAGGCACCGGCCCGGGACTGGCGGCTGGTCGTGGTCGGACCCGACGACCCGGCCGAGCCGGACGAACCGACCCGGTTGCGGGAGCTGGCCGCCGACCTCGGTGTCGCCGACCGCGTCCACCTGGTCGGCGAGGTCACCGAGACCGGTCCCTGGTTGGGCGCCTTCGACGCGGTGGCCGTCCTCACCCGGGTCGACTCGCGAGGCTTCGGACGCGAGGGGTACTCGATGGTCGCGCTGGAGGCCCTGGCCGCCGGGGTGCCCCTGGTCGGTGCTCGCCAGAACCCCGAGGTCGAGCGGATGGCCGACGCGGCGGGAGCCGTCGTCGACGGCAACGACCCGCGCTCGGTGGCCGAGGCGCTGGCCTCGCTGGACGACCCCGAGATCCGCACGGTCCTCGCCGAGCGGGCCCGGCAGCTGATCGCCGAGCACCCGGATGCGCTGACCTGCGCCGACGACGTCGTGGCCGCGCTCGCCGGTCTCGCCGGCCGGCCAGGGGCCGGGCTGGCCGGACCCCCGCTGAGCGTGCTGACCTGCTTCCGCAACGAGAGCGGACACGTCGACGAGGTGGTCGGCCGGGTGCTCACCCAGCTCGGACCCGACGACGAGTACCTGCTGCTCGACGACCGGTCCACCGACGAGACTGGCGCCGAGCTGGCGTCGTGGGCGGCCAAGGACGACCGGGTGCGGCTGCTCACCGGACCCGGCATCAACCTCTCCGCCGCGCGCAACCACGGGTTCGGCGAGGCCCGGAACCCGGTCGTGGTCTGCACCGACGCCGGGGTGGCGCCGTACCCGGGGTGGTTGGCGGCGCTGCGCGCGGCGTTCGCCGAGACCGACCCGGTCGACCTGGTCGTCGGCGTGTACGACGTCGACGGCGGCGACCCGCGCCGCGACGCCGCCCGGTTGGCGCTGTTCCCCTCCGTGGCGGAGGCCCGGCGGCGTACCCCGGTGGTGCGGCTCGCCGGTCTGCTGCTCGGCCGGCGCTTCGACGCCCGCCGCCTCGACGGCCGGTCGATGGCCTGCCGGGTGGAGGCCTGGCGGGCGGTCGGCGGGTTCGACGTGACCCTGTTCAGCTCCGAGGACGCAGTCTTCGGCGAGGCGGTGCTGGCCTCGGGCCGGCGCAGCGTCCTGGCCCTCGACGCCCAGGTCACCTGGGAACAGGCCGGGTCGGTGCGCGAGATGGCCCGGATGTACGCCAAGTACGGCGAGTGGGGCGGACGGGCCGGGTCCCGGGCGCTGATCGGACGCGACCTGGTCCGCGGGTCGGCGTACCTGGTCGCTCCGCTCCTGCTGGCCCGCGGTGGCACGGCCGGGCGGATCGCCGTGCTCGCCGGCGGCGTGGGCTACCTCGCGGTCCCGCTCTCCCGGGCTCGGGCCGAACGCGCGACGCCGGCCACGGTGGCGTTGGTGCCGGCCATGCTCGCTCTCAAGGACGTCGCCAAGGCCACCGGCTGCCTGCGCGGTCTGCTGGCCCGGCGCGCGCGCGGCAGCCGGGCGGTCGGACCGTGGCCGCTGAGCGCGGCGGCGTCGGGGAGGTCAGCCACCGGGCGGCCCGCAACGCCGCCGTCCGCGGCGGCGCCGAGATCCTCGGCAAGCTGGCCACCCTGGCCTGGACGGTGGCCGCTGCCCGGATGCTCACCACCGGCGACTTCGGTGCGGTCGCGTACGCGCTGACGCTGATGCTGATGCTCAGCTCGCTGGCCGAGTGGGGCTTCGACTCCGGGCTGATCCGCGGCGCCAGCGCCCAGCCGGCGCTGCTCGCGCGGTACTACCTGGGCGCGCAGGCGTGGAAGACGATCCTCTTCGGCCCGGTCCTCGTGATCGCCGTCGTGGTCACCGTGCTGGTCCGGCCGACGGTGGAGCAGTGGGTGCTGATGGCCCTGATGCTGCTGGCCGGCTTCCCGGAGCTGTGGAGCCATACCGCCCGGGCCGTCGCCTCGAGCCGTCAGGTCCCGGGCGGGGTCTCCACCGCCCTGGTGCTGCAGCGCCTGGTCACGGGGCTGGCGATCATCGGCGCGCTGGTCGCCGGCTGGGGTCCGGTGGGTGTCGCGGCCGGCTTCCTGCTCGGCACGCTCGTCGGCTGGACCTCCCACCGCCGGGCGCTGCACCCGCTGGTGGACGCCCTGCCGGTGCGGGCGCTGTCCCGTGAGGACCTCCGGCTCGCGGCGCGGGCCACCTTCCTGATCGGCCTCAGCGGCCTGGTGCTGATGCTGCTGTTCCGGCTGGACGTGGTGCTGCTGGGCTACTTCAAGGGCGATGAGGGCGTCGCGGTCTACTCCGTGGCCTACCGGCTGCTCGAGACCCTGCTGTTCGTGGCGTTCGCGATCAACCAGGCGGTGCTCCCGGTGATGAGCGCCACCGCCTCCCCGGAACGACGACGCTCCGGCTACGAGCGGGCGATGTCGGTGGCCGGGTTCATCTACGTGCCGTTCTTCGTGGTGAGCCTCCTCGAGGGCCGGGCGATCCTGGACCTGCTCTTCGGCACCCGGTACGGCGACCCGGCCGCCCCGGCGCTGGCCTGGCTGGCCGCGGCGCCGGTGTTCTACGCGGCCGCGTTCTTCGGCACGTCGTTGCTGATCTCCCTGCACCGCAACCGGACGCTGCTGTTCGCCACGGTGACCGCGCTGGTGGTCAACGTCGTGCTCAACCTGATCCTCATCCCGCCCTACGGTCCGGCCGGGGCGGCGGCGGCGACCACGGCGGCCTACGGCATCCAGACGCTGGTCTCGGTGGGGTCGCTGCGTCAGTCCGGGGAGAAGCCGCGGGTCTTCGTGCCGCTGCTCCCGGCCGCGGCGGCCTGCGTGCCGCTCGCCGCGCTGCTGCTGGTGCTGGACCTGCCGGTGCTCGTCGAGCTGGTGCTCGGCGGACTGTGCTACCTCGGTGTCTGGCTGCTCGTGGTGCGGCGGGTGGCGCCGGAGCAGGTGCAGATCGTCCGGCAGCTGCTGACCCGACGTCGAGCGGGCGCCCCGGCCGACGGCTGAGCGACGACCCGGCTCAGCGTCGCAGCCGGCGCCGTACCGCCGAGCGCCAGGTGCCGAGCCGGGACGGCTCGCCGAGTCGCCGCCAGACCCGCTCGGCGACGTCGGCGGCCACCACCAGCTCCTCCCGCGCGGCGTCGACCACGGTGACCCCGGCCGCCGCGGTCTCCTCGAGGTAGAGCTCGCGCAGCTGCTCCAGGTCCCGGGTCGTGTACTGCTCGGGCTTGCGGCGGCGTGCCTCGGCGGGCGGGACGTCGAGGAAGACCGCCACCGCCGGTCGAGGCGAGAACCAGCGGTTGAGCGCCCGCTGCGCCCGGAACCGGCGCTGCGCTCCGTACCGGTGCCGCAGGTGGGCAGCGGTGTCGAGGACGTAGCGGTCGCAGATCACCACCGAGCCGGCGTTCCCGGCGACCGTACGTCGGTGCGTGCGGGCGTTGGCGAGGGCGACCACGCAGGTCCAGCACCAGGTCAGCAGGGCGCTGCGCTGGCGCAGCCGGGTGCCCGGCCCCGGCGGCGGTCGGGGTCCGTCCGGGTGGTTGCGGGCCTCCCCGTCGGCCTGCCCGTCGGGCTCCTCGTGCGGCGGCTCGGGGGTGCTCGCGATGGTCGTCGGCAGGTCAGCGCCGGTCCCCGACCCGGCGCGGCGGGCCAGCAGCGCCTTGACGGGGGCGGCCACCCGTTCCAGGGTGCGGTCCCGGCCGACCTTGTTCCACTCCACGACCACGTCCTCGCCCAGCGCGGTGAGGGCTCGTGCCAGGTGCTCGGCGTGGGTGGACTTGCCGGCCCCGTCCAGCCCGGACAGCGCGACCACGGGGCTCCGCCGGCGCCGCGGCGACCCCGGGACCGGGTGCTCAGCGGCCCGGCGCAGGTCGTCGAGCTCGGCGCCGAGGCCCCACGCGGCGGCCTCGCCACGGGCCGCCTCCCAGTCCGCAGGACCGAAGCCGGCCAGCCGCTCGGCCCGCCGACGGTCCACCACCATCGAGAAGCGCAGGCGCTGGGCCAGCAGGAGCAGCTGGTGCGCGGGAGCGGGTGCCAGGAGGTTCCGGTAGCCCGGCAGCGCGGTGGCCTCGGACCGGACCGCCTGCACCGCGGCCGCGGTGGGCAGCCGGTCCTCCAGGGCGATCAGCTCGACGGCGTACGCCGTACCGCCGGCGAACCGGACATGCTCATGGCCCCGGCGCACGAAGCCGCCGCCGGTGAGCGCCGCGCCGACCGCGCCGATCTCGGCGTGCGGCACCAACAGGTCCAGATCGCGACCCTGCGGAGGCAGGCTCCCCAGCACCACCACCGGACCGCTGAGGAGCTCGTCGACGAAGTCAGCGTTCACCGGCGCGATCGTGACACCCGACGCCCGCCGCCGCGCACCGCTCGCCAGGCCAGCGCGCCGGCGTGGATCAGCGCGGGTCTCGCGTCGCGCCACGACGAGACACTGTGCACCGAGCGCGGCGCGGCCAGCAGCGTCGTGGCCACCTCGGCGACCGGTCGGTCCGAGGCCATCGCTCGACGCAGGTCCCCCTCCAGCCACTGGTACCGCGCATCCTCCGGCGGAGTCAGCTCCTTGGCATCGACCTCCTGCCCGAGCGCCACCGCCACCCAGGCCGCCGGCAGTCCGGTGGCCTCGCTGGTGGTGAGCGCCATCGAGCCGAAGAAGCGGCCGTTGAAGTCGATGAGGTGGGCCTCGCCCTCGGCGTCGACCTGGAACTGGACCTCCGCCAGGCCCCACCAGTCGAGGTCGGCCATCAACCGGTTCACCCCGGCGACGAGATCCTCGGGCACAGGGATGCTGCGGGCCCGGGCGCTGACCCCGAACGGCTCGGGGTAGACGGTCTCGGCGATCTGGGCGCCGGAGTAGAGCAGCCCGCCGGAACGACTGCGCAGCACCACCAGGGCGAGCAGCTCGCCGTGGACCACCCGTTGGAACATCCACGGCTCGTCGTCGTCCGAGTGCTGCGAGGGGCCGGCGATCTCGCCCCGCTGCTCGAGGACGGCCAGGTCGTCGAGCCGGACGTGGTCGTGCTCGGTGCCCGCGACGTAGACCGGGTGCTTGGCGATCCACTCCTCGCTGCGCCGGGTCGGCCGCTCGCTGCGGAACGCGGGGACCAGCAGGCCCGCCGCCGTGGCCGTCGCGTACAGCGAGCGCTTGTCGAGAGCCCGGTCCACCACCGCCGCCGCCGGGTGCCCGACCACCACGCCCGGACCCGGGTCTGTGCGGACCAGGGCGAGCAGGTGCTCGTCGTCGCCGGCGAAGGCCACCTCGGCGCCGGTCTCGGCCGTCACCCGGCGCAGCTCGTCGCCGAAGCCGGGCTCGGCCGGCACCGGCAGCTCGTGCCAGCCCGAGGAGTGCCCCGAGCGGGCGGCGTGGCCACGGTTCGGCCCCGCCAGGTGCACGGTGTGCCCCGCGGCCGACAGCGCACGCGTCGCCGCCAGCGTCCCCCGCTGCCAGCCGTCCCCGACGATCAACACGGTCGTTGGTCTCATGCTGCCCTCCTCCTTCGTCGCGCGCGGCGGCCTCGACGGCCACCCTCCCCCGCAGCCCGTTCGGTACTGCACGTGTCTCGATGTCCCCGTCGCGGTTGGCGAACCGGTGCTTGTAGTCCTCGTCCCCGCGCAGGAACCGGAACTCGGTCATCCCCGACTCCAGCGCGTCACGGACCACGTGGACCAGCAGCACGAAGCCGACCGACTCCTCGTCCCAGCCGGGATCGCGACCGAGCTGGTAGTAGTACTCGTCGTCGGCGAAACGGAAGCCCAGCAGCGCGGCGACCGCCTCGTCGTCCACGTCCAGCAGCCACAGCCGCAGCCAGCCGTGCTCGAGCGCGACGGCCGCGAACTCCTCGGTGAACCGGCGCTGTCTCACCTCGAGCATCGGGCTGTCCCCCTGCCACCGGGCGGCGTGCAGCCGGAACAGGTCGTCGAGGTCGGTCGGCAGCGTGGCGGCGGTGGTGAGGCGGTACGTCACCCGGTGGGCCTTCTCCAGTCGGCGTGGCTTGCGCGACGCCTGGCCACGAAAGTTCTTGCTCTTGGTCGCCAGGAAGTCTTCCCACGAAGCGAGACCGTCAAACGAGAGCACCGGGCTCGGCTCGGTGCCGACGCGGGTGGTCGCCAGCCCGGCCCACCAGTCGTCGCCGACCGGCATGTCCTGGAGCAGCACCACGTCCGCGGCCAGCGAGCCGTCGTCCAGCGCCGAGCGCAGCAGCGGCGCCGCTCGGTGCAGGTCGTCGGGCGCGCACACCGGGCCCAGCTGGTCGGCCGGACCGTTGCCGACGAAGCGGACCTGCCGGAGCAGCCGGCCGCTGCGGTAGAGCGGCAGGATCACCTGCGGGTCCCCGGCGTCGTCGGCCAGCACGTGCGGGACGGCGTTCGCCCCGAAGTGCCGCCACCAGCAGTCGGCCCAGTCGTGAGTGCCGAAGAGGTTGCGGGACCGGAGGGCCAACGCGTTCCATGCACCCGGGTCGGGACCCCCGAGATGAGCCATGACGGCAGTGTAGGACTAGACCGGTCCCCGTCTCATCCTGTGACGTACGGCGTGAGCAGCTGGTCGACCGGGGCGTGGTCGTCGGTGAGCACCGGGGCGTCCCCCGTCCACTCCCGCAACGCCCCCGCGGCGAGGGTCCCCCACGGGTCCGCGGCGTCGTCGAGCCGGCGGTCGAGCGCGTCCGTCCAGGCCGCGACGTCGAGCGGCGCGTCGGAGGCCAGGACCACGAGGTTGCCGCCGCCGCGGTCCCCGAGCGTCTCGGACTCGGCGGCGACCGCGACGTGCGCGAAGCCTGCGGCCAGGGTTGCCAGCTCCGCGCGGGCGAACGCCAGCGGCCCGTAGTCGATGAGGTTGGCGACGTACACGCCCTCGGGCTCGAGCACCCGGCGTACCTCCGCGATCGCCTCGGCGGTCGTGAGGTGCCACGGCACGCTGACGCCGCCGAAGGCGTCCCCGACCACGACGTCCCGGCTGTCGGTGGCCAGCCGACCGAAGCCCGAGCCGACCGTCCTCGACGCGGACCGTCAGCTCGGGGCCGGTCCGGATCCCGAGCAGCTCGGTGTCGACCTCGACCACCCCGGGGTCGATCTCGGAGACGAGGCTGGCGCTGCCGGGACGGGTCTGCGCCAGGTAGCGCGGCACCGTGAGCGCGCCCGCACCGAGGTGGTAGGCCTCGACCGGTTCCCCGGCGGGGAAGGCGGTGTCGAGGGCCGCGGCGATCGCCTTGACGTAGCCGAACTCCAGGTGCGTCGGGTCGGCCAGGTCCACGTAGGAGTGCCGCAGCCCGTCGAGGACCAGCACCCGCCCGGTCGGCCGCGCCGGATCGGCCTCCACCGAGGCGCAGTGGTACTCGGTCTCCCGGTCGCAGCCACCGGGGGCGACGCCCGCGGCCAGCCCCCCGACCACCACCAGGACCGCCGGCGGTACGGCGGATCGCCACCCCCGCACCCGGAGCTCGACGGCCGCCGCGGCCAGCACCAGCAGCAGCCCGAGACCGACCAGGATCGCGCTCACCGGCACCGTCGAGATCAGGACGAACCCGGTCACCACGGTGCCGAAGATCGCCCCGGTGGTCCCGATGCCGGAGAGCTTGCCCACCACCGTTCCGGTCTGCGCCAGGCTGGTCAGCCGGAGCTTGGTGACCATCGGGGTCACCGCCGCGAGCAGCGCCCCGGGCACGAAGATCGCGGCCGTGGCCACCAGCATCAGCGCCGCCCCGCCGACCGTCTCGGCGGCGCCGCGGACCACGAACGGGGTGGCGGCGACGGCGACCCCCGAGATGCCGAGCAGCGGACCGAGGGCCCGGCGCGGTTCCATCGTGTCGGCGGCCTGACCGCCCGACCAGGACCCGACGGCGATGGCGGTGAGCGCCACGCCGATCACCAGCGTGCTCGTCTCCAGGGTGAGCCCGAGGTACGGCGCCAGCAGCCGCAGCGCCACGATCTCGACCACCAGCACCGCGGCGGAGGAACCGAAGACCAACGCTGCCGCGGTGCGCGGCCCCAGCTCGGGAAAGGTGGCCGGGTCTGGCTGCTCTGGTCTCACGCGCCGATCGTGCCGCACCGCCGGTCAGCCCCGGTGGTCAGCCCCGGTCGGCGACCGGGTCCCAGAAGGCAGCGCGCAGGTCCACCGCCCCGCTGGGCCGCAGCGGCGTGCCCTCGGCCAGGTAGGCCTGCCGAGCCTTCGAGCCGTGGCTGGGCGGCAGCGACCCGTCGGCGCGGACCACCCGCCACCACGGCACCGCCGCCACCGTGCTCGGCCATCACGTTGCCGACCCGGCGCGGCCCGTACCGGCCGACCGCCTCGGCGATGGCCCCGTAGGTGGTGGCCCGGCCGATCGGGACCGCCTCGACCACGGAGAGCACCGCCTCGACGTACTCCTCGGGGTGCCTCACGCCGGGCACCGCACGCCGCTGGTCACGGGCAGCGAGACTACCGGCCGGCCGCCGGCCAGGACGGGCCAGGAACGGCAGCGGCCCCGCCCACCGAGGTGGACGGGGCCGTGTCGGAGTCCCCCGCAGGAGGTTCCGTCAGAGGACCGGCGAGAAGGGCTCGGTGCCCTGCACGAGCTTGAGCCCGGCGATGCCCGAGTGGGCCTGGGCGAAGGCCAGCTCCTTGGCCAGGTCGCCGATGTTGTTCGAGGCCGGGTACGGCGCCAGGCCGAGCGTCGACAGGGTGCCGATCGCCTTGCCGTTCTCGCTGAGGAAGCCCGAGCCGGAGTCGCCGGGGACGCCCGGGGTCACCGTGTAGAGCAGGTGCGACCAGCCGCCGCCGGTGCTGCCGAGGCTGGAGCCCGTCTTGGGGGACAGCGCCTCGACGCCGCCGCGCAGGCTGGAGTTGCCGTAGCTGTAGACCTGGTCACCGGGCTGGGTGCCGTCGACGTCGATGCCCTCGGGCCCGCCCCAGAACGGCACCGACGGGTTGACCTTGGCGACGTCGCCGGCGGCGAGCTTCACCAGGGCGAAGTCGTTGTAGGCACAGGTGTTGCTGCCGTTCGGCGTGCCGATCTTGTCCATCGTGTCCCACGCCGAGTAGACCAGGGTGCCGCTGCCCACCTGGGTGCCCCGGGAGACGAGGCTGCCGCCGCGCCGGAAGTCCACCGGGGTGCCGAGCGGCAGCGAGTCGGCCAGGCAGCCGTCGGTGTCGGTGGCCGCGCCGGTGCCGGCGCAGTGCGCGGCGTACCCCACGTAGACGCCGCCCGCCGCGTCGGAGAAGACGAAGTTGCCGGTGCACTGGGCTCCGTCGGTGTACATCTGCACGCCCGGGGTGATGTCGGCGGTGGCGGCCGGCGCCCAGGTGGTCACCCGGACCGGCTTCGGTGCCTGCTTGGCGGCCGCCGCCGGGGCACCGCTCACCAGAGCGGCTCCCAGGGCCAGGCTCGCCATGCTCGCCAGTGTGGACGTCGTACGACCCAACTTCATTCCTCGGCTCCTCCGTGTCACGTGAGACGCGGTCGACGAAGGTCGACCGTCACGGTTCCAACGAGCCGGGTCTCGCGACGTTATGGCGAGGAGTCACCCGAAATAGTCCTTTCGGGCCATGCCCACTACTGCTCGGCATGGCCCGAAAGGGTCAGTGTCCGGATGGAGTCACGAACGGCCGGTCGAGCCGGACGCTCAGTAGGACGGCTGGCTGGGGTCGATCTGGTTGACCCACGCCACCACGCCACCGCCGACGTGGACCGCGTCGTCGTACCCGGCGCCCTTGAGCACCGCGAGCGTCTCGGCGGAGCGGACCCCGGACTTGCAGTGCATGACGATCTGGGTGCCGGAGTCGACGCCGGGCAGCTGGTCGAGCGCGCTGCCGTTGAGGAAGTCGCCCTTGGGGATCAGCACCGAGCCGGGGATCCGGTTGATCTCGTACTCGTTCGGCTCGCGGACGTCGACGAGGACGAAGTCGCGGCTGCCCTCCTCGCGCTCCTTGAGCATGTGCTCGAGCTGGGTGACCGAGATCGTCGAGCCGGCGGCGGCGTCGGCGGCCTCGGTGGAGATCGCGCCGCAGAAGGCGTCGTAGTCGATCAGCTCGGTCACGGTCGGGTTCTCCCCGCACAGCGCGCAGTTCGGGTCCTTGCGGACCCGGAGCTTGCGGTACTCCATCTCCAGGGCGTCGTAGATCATCAGCTTGCCGACCAGCGGCTCGCCGATGCCGGTGAGCAGCTTGATCGCCTCGTTGACCTGGATCGAGCCGATGCTGGCGCACAGCACGCCCAGCACGCCGCCCTCCGCGCACGACGGGACCATGCCCGGCGGCGGCGGCTCCGGGTACAGGCAGCGGTAGCAGGGCGCCTCGGCCTCGGTGCCGTCCTCGTGCTCCGCGTGCGGCCAGAACACCGACGCCTGGCCGTCGAACCGGTAGATCGAGCCCCACACGTAGGGGATCTTCAGGAAGTACGCCGCGTCGTTGACCATGTAGCGGGTGGCGAAGTTGTCGGTGCCGTCGACGATGAGGTCGTAGCCGGTGAAGACCTGCAGCACGTTGTCGTTGTCGAGGCGCTCGGGGTGCAGCACCACCTCGACCAGCGGATTGGCCTCGCGGATCGAGTCCCGGGCGGACTCGGCCTTGGGCCGGCCGATGTCGGACTGGCCGTGGATGATCTGGCGCTGCAGGTTGGACTCGTCGACCTCGTCGAACTCGGCGATGCCGATGGTGCCGACACCGGCCGCGGCCAGGTAGAGCAGCGCCGGACTGCCCAGGCCGCCGGCGCCGATCACCAGCACCTTGGCGTTCTTCAGCCGCTTCTGTCCGCTCATCCCGACGTCGGGGATGATCAGGTGCCGGCTGTAGCGGCGGACCTCGTCGACGGTCAGCTCGTCGGCCGGCTCCACCAGCGGGGTGTAGGACACGGTGCGCTCCTGGGTGTGGATCGGGGGTGTGGATCGGGGGTGGTCGTTCTCGCGGGGTGCGGGTGCGAGTGCGGGGTGAGAACGTCGCGCGGCGCGTGCGTGTTCCCGCCGCCGGCCCTGGGGGCTGGCGCCATGGTCCCTGCCCGTACCGCCGGCGGACGGGGCGTCCCGTCATCCGGAACACCGGGGCACGTCGTTCCCGGCGTGCGGCGTACCGGGGGGTAGGGTCGGCGATGCACGACCGGAGTCGAGGGAGCCATGGTGAGCGCAGGTCAGTACGACGTCGATGAGGTGCGGCCCCGCGGAGGGCGGATGCCGCGACGGGAGCGTCGCGTCCAGCTGCTCGAGTCCGCCCTGGAGGTCTTCGTGGCCCAGGGCTACCACGCCGCCGCGATGGACGACATCGCCGAGCGGGCCGGGGTCTCCAAGCCGGTGCTCTACCAGCACTTCCCGGGCAAGCTCGACCTGTACCTGGCGCTGCTGGACACCTCCTGCGACCTCATCATCGACAGCACCCGGGAAGCGTTGGACTCGACCGCCGACAACAAGCAGCGGGTCGCGGCGACGATGGACGTCTTCTACGAGTACGTCGCCCAGGACACCGGCGCGTTCCGGCTCGTCTTCGAGTCCGACCTGACCAGCGAGCCCGCCGTCCGCGAGCAGGTGGACCGGGTCACCATCGAGTGCGCGGCGATGATCGCCGAGGTGATCCACGACGACACCGGCCTGCCGGACGCCGCCTCACGGCTGCTCGCGGTCTCCCTGGTGGGAATGGCCCAGGTCAGCGCTCGGTTCTGGCTGACCGAGGGTGGTGGCATCGAGCGCACCGACGCCGCGGCGCTGATCGCCGGGCTCGCGTGGCGCGGGATCCGCGGCTACCCCAAGGCCGACGAGAACTGACCACCGGCCCGGTGGCGCACCGGGCCTGCACGACATCCCCAGCACCGACATCAGGGGCAGCCGCCCCCACCCAGCACCCAGATCTGAAGGAGCCACCCTGTGGAGGTCAAGATCGGCGTCCAGCACGCCCCCCGCGAGCTCGTCCTGGAGACCGACGAGTCGGCCGACGCGGTCGAGAAGGTCGTCGCCGAGGCGGTAGCCGCCGAGGGCGTCGTCACGCTGACCGACAGCAAGGGCCGCCGGGTGATCGTGCCGGCGAGCAAGGTCGCCTACGTCGAGATCGGCGGCGGCGTCGTCGGTCAGGTCGGCTTCCGCAGCTGACCGCGAGTCCGCGCTCGTCGAGCGGGCAGGGTCAGGAATCCAGCGTCAGGAATCGAGGCCGAGCTCGGCCATCCGGGCCGCGTGCCGGTCGGTCAGCCGGGTGAACATCCGGCCGATCGCGGCGAGGTCCAAGCCGGGACGATCGATACCGCCGGCCAGCAGGGACGACAGCGCATCCCGCTCCGCGGCGACCCGCTGCGCCTGGGTGAGCGCCTCCCCCATCAGCCGGCGGCCCCACAGCGCCAACCGGCCACCGAGCCGGTGGTCCGCGACGATCGCGGCCCGCACCCGATCCACCACGAAGCTGGCGTGCGAGGACTCCTCGAGGGCCACCACCACCACGTCCCGGGTCCCCGGGTCCAGGTACGCCGCGATCTCGCGGTAGAAGTCGTCGGCGAGGCCGTCGCCGACGTACGCCTTGATCAGCCCCTCGTACCAGTCCCGCGGCGCGGTGTGCTCGTGGAACAGGTCGATCGGCGCCCGGAACGGCGCCATCGCCGCGAACGGGTCGGCCCCGAGCTCCTCGAGCCGACGGTGCAGCAGCCCGACCCGGCCGAACTCGGCGCTCGCCATCGTCGCGATGGCCACCTTGTCCTCCAGCGACGGGGCCAGCTTGGCGTCCTCGGCGAGCCGCTCGAAGGCGGTGATCTCGCCGTAGGCGATGGCACCGAGCAGGTCCACCACCGCCTCCCGGTATGCCGGGTCCTCGAGCGCCAACGGCAGCTCGTCGGCCGAGTCCGGCTCCGAGCCCGCCTCGGGCGCCGCCTCGGTTGCCGTCTCGGGTGCCGCGCCGGCCGGTCCTGCGGGGAATGACGCCATGACGGCACCCTACCGATACACTGAGGGGGTTCGAGGGCCACCACCGCGTCCCCGCGGTCGGGCCCGGCATGTGCGCGGCAGACGCCGTCGAGAGCTCCGTGCCCGGGGCTGGAGCCCCAGGGCGCGCCCGATGAGTCCGCCGCTACGACGACTTATCGGCCGCTGGCCGAGCTCACGAAAGCGACGAAGACACTGACCACGTTCCGAGAGCTCGGGGTACTCCCCGAAATCTGCGACGCGCTCGATCGCGCCGGCATCACCACCCCGTTCGCCATCCAGGAGATGACCCTCTCCATCGCCCTCATGGGCACCGACCTGATCGGCCAGGCCCGCACCGGCACCGGCAAGACGCTCGCCTTCGGCATCCCGGTGCTGCAGCGCAGCGTCTCGCCGAAGGACCCCGACTACACCGAGATCCCCGAGGGCAAGCCGCAGGCGCTGATCGTCGCGCCGACCCGTGAGCTCGCGCTCCAGGTCTCCAGCGACCTCGCCCTGGCCAGCAAGGACCGCGGCCTGCGGGTCCTCACCGTGTACGGCGGCGTCGGCTACGACGCGCAGCTGGACACCCTCAAGGCCGGCGTCGACGTCGTCGTCGGTACGCCGGGCCGGCTGATCGACCTGGCCAACCGCCGGGCGCTGGACCTGTCCCACGTGCACGCGCTGGTGCTCGACGAGGCCGACGAGATGCTCGACCTCGGGTTCCTCCCGGATGTGGAGCGGATCCTCTCGCTGACCCCGGAGACCCGGCAGACGATGCTCTTCTCGGCCACGATGCCGTCCGCGATCGTCACGCTGGCCCGGCGCCACATGCGCCACCCGATGAACATCCGGGCGGAGTCGTCGTACGAGAACGCGACGGTGCCTGCGACGGCGCAGTTCATCTACCAGGCGCACGACCTGGACAAGCCGGAGATCATCGGCCGCATCCTGCAGGCCGAGGACGCGGAGAAGATCATCGTCTTCACCCGGACCAAGCGGCAGTCCCAGCGGGTCGCCGACGACCTGTCCGAGCGCGGCTTCCTGGCCAGCCCCCTGCACGGGGACATGGCCCAGGTGGCGCGCGAGAAGGCGATGGCGAAGTTCCGCGAGGACAAGATCCGCGTGCTCGTCGCGACCGACGTGGCGGCCCGCGGCATCGACGTCCAGGGCGTCTCGCACGTCATCAACTACACCTGCCCCGAGGACGACAAGACCTACGTGCACCGGATCGGCCGCACCGGCCGCGCCGGCGCCTCGGGCATCGCGATCACCTTCGTCGACTGGGCGGACCTGCACCGGTGGAAGATGATCAACAAGACGCTCGACCTGCCGTTCGACGAGCCGACCGAGACGTACTCCACCTCCGAGCACCTGTTCCACGACCAGGGCATCCCCCCGGGCACCAAGGGACGCATCGTCGACGCGGTCCCCCAGGAGCGCGCTCCGCGTGAGTCCCGTGGCGGCGACAACCGCGGTGGGCGCAGCGACGGTGAGCGCCGCGAGCGGCCCTCCCGCAACCGGAACCGCACCCGGACCCGCTCGGGCGAGACCGTCACCGGTGGTGGCGAGGCCTCGACGCAGCAGGCCGGCGGCAACGGTCCCGCCGAGACCGCGGCCGGATCGGCCGAGGGCTCCTCGACCGGGGGGAACCGGAACCGCAACCGGCGCCGCCGGCGTCGCTCCTCCGGGTCCGGCTCGGGCGACTCCGCCACCGGCGGTGCACCCAGCGGCGACCAGTCCGCGGCCGTCTGAGCCTGCGCCGGGCCTGCGCGTTCGACCGGCCGGGATTCGAGCAGGCGGGGCTCGAGCAGGCGGGGCTCGATCAGGCGGTGACGACGACCGTGGTGCCCAGCGGCGCGAACGCCCACAGCGCCTTGGCGTCGGCCCGGACCTGCCGGATGCAGCCGTGCGACAACGGAGTGCCCAGCTGTGCCTTGGTCTGCACCGGCTCGCCGTCGTCGATCGGGATGTCGTGGAAGCCGATCGCGGCGTTCTCGCCGCGGGTGAACCGGACGAAGTACTTCATCGTGCCCGAGTCGTCGATGCCGTAGGCCTGCTCCGAACGCGAGTAGACCTCGTAGGTGCCCGGGTCGAGATTGTCGTAGATGCTCCCGGACACCAGGTAGGTGCGCAGCACCCGGTCAGCACCCGACCGTTCCGGCTGCACCAGCCAGACCCGCTGCCGGCTCTCGCTGAACACCACCCGCCGTCCCTCACCGGAGTCGGCCGGCAGCGCGGTGCTCGGGGTGGGGAGCGTGAAGGACGGGAGCGCGGGCAACCACGCGTCGGCGCCACCGGCGGACTGCTTCGCGGTGGGCGCAGGCTGCGGCGCCTCCCCGGGGTTCTCACGATCGGGCTCCGGGGTCTGCGCGGGCACCGGATCCGACCGCGGCGCCGCGGTGGGCGCGGGCTCGGCGGTCGGGGCCTGCTCGCTGCTGGCCGGCGTCAACGCCCCGGCGGATGCGGTGCTGCCCGGGCCGGACGGGAGGATGCCGGCACCACCCAGGACCGCGACCACCGTGACCGCCACGGCCCCGCCGAGGACGGAGACTCGCCCGTACCGGAGTCGGGCCGGGGCGCGGTGCTGGCTCACGGCTCGGGCTACGCCTTCGCCCGGGAGGCGCGGGTGGCCCGGGGTCGCTTCGCCCGCTCGAGCAGGTTCTCGGCGACCTGACGGTAGGCCTGGGCGCCCTTGCTGCTGCGGCTGGTGGCGAGGATGGAGCGGCCGGCGGCCGGTGCCTCGGCGAACTTGATCGTCTTGGGGATCGGCGGTTCGACGACCTCGAGGTCGTAGGTCTCGGAGATGGTCTCGAGCACGGTGCGCGCGTGGTTGGTCCGGCCGTCGTACAACGTCGGCAGCACGCCCCACACCTCGAGCTTGCGGTTGGTGAAGCGACGTACGTCGTGGACGGTGTCGAGCAGCTGCCCGACGCCGCGGTGCGAGAGCGTCTCGCACTGGAGCGGCACCAGCACCCCGCGGGCGGCCGTCAGCGCCGCGACGGTCAGCACGCCCAGCGACGGCGGGCAGTCCAGCAGCACCCAGTCGTAGGCGTCCTCGCCGAGGTCCTCCTCGAGCGCCTCCAGGGCGGAGGCGATGACGTGCTCGCGGCCGGTCCGGGTGAGCAGGTCGGCCTCTGCGCGGGCCAGCTCGATGGTGGCTGGGAGCAGGTCGACGCCGTCCTCGGTCCGGATCAGCACCTCGGCGGCGTCCAGGCCCTTGGTGAGCACGTGGTGCACCGAGAGCTCGAGGTCCTCGGGGTCGATGCCGAGGGAGAAGGTCAGGCACGCCTGCGGGTCGAGGTCGACGAGCAGCACCCGCTGGCCGAGCTCGGCCAGCGCGGCCCCGAGGGAGGCCACCGTGGTGGTCTTGGCGACGCCGCCCTTCTGGTTGGCGATGGCGAGTGTCGTGGTCATCGGAGCACATCATGCCGGACGGGCACGCCCACTCGTGGCAGGTGCCTGCTTGACTCGCCCCATGTCGTCCTCCTCCGCCACCCCGCCCGGTCCCCGTCGCGCGCCGGCGCGGGCCGCCGGGCCCGCTCCCGGGACCGCCCTGGTCACCGGGCCGACCGCCGGGATCGGCCGCGCGTTCGCCCACCAGCTCGCCGCCCGCGGGCACGACCTGGTGCTGGTCTCCCGCGACCGGGACCGTCTCGAGGCCCTCGCCGAGGAGCTGCGTCGGCAGCACGCCGTGGCCGTCGAGGTCCTCGCTGCGGACCTCACCGACCGGACCGCGCTGGCGACGGTGGAGCGGCGGCTGGCCGACCCGGACCGACCCGTGGACCTGCTGGTCAACAACGCCGGCTTCGGGCTCAAGCAGCGGTTCCTGACCCACGACGTCGAGGCCGAGCAGGCGATGCTGGACGTGCTGGTCACCGCGGTGCTACGGCTCTCGCACGCCGCCCTGGGCCCGATGACCGCACGCGGGCACGGCGGGATCGTCAACGTCTCCAGTGTCGCCGCGTTCCTGCCCCGGGGGTCCTACAGCGCGGCCAAGGCCTGGGTGAACAGCTTCTCGGAGTGGGCAGCACGCGAGTACCGGCCGCGCGGGGTCACCGTGATGGCGCTGTGCCCCGGCTTCACCCGGACCGAGTTCCACGAGCGGATGGAGGTCGGCCGCGACTCGGCGCCGGAGTTCCTGTGGCTGGACGCCGACGAGCTGGTCGCCGCGGCCCTGCGCGACTTCGACCGGGGTCGGGTCCTCTCGGTGCCCTCGGTGCGCTACAAGGCGATCACGGCGCTGGTGCGGGCGGTCCCCGGCGGCGCGCTGCACCGGTTGCAGGGGCTCGGTCGCCGCTGAGCCGCCCGGGCCTCAGCCCTCGACGACGGGCGGCGCGGCGCGCGAGGACCCGGCCGCGGCCTCGGCGGCGAGCTCCAGCAGCCGTGCGTACTGCTCGGGGTCGGTGGTGTTGCAGCCGAGCTCGTGGTCGATCTTCCCGGTGCCGTGGTAGTCGCTGGACCCGGTGACGACCAGCGAGAGGTCAGCGGCGATGGCTCGCAGCCGCGCCCGGGCGTCGCGGTCGTGGTCCTGGTGGTCGACCTCGATCCCGGACAGCCCCAGTGCCGTCAGCTCACCCAGCGCGGTCTCGTCGGGCTGCTCCCCCGAGCGCCCCCACGGGTGCGCGATCACGCTGACGCCGCCGGCCTCGGCGACCACCCGGAGCATGCCCACCAGTGGCACGGCGTACCGGTCGGCGTACGCCGGACGCCCCCAGCTCAGGAACCTCGCGAACGCCTCGTCCCGGTCGCGGACCACGCCGAGCGAGACCAGGGCGTCGGCCACGTGCGGGCGGCCGCTGGCCGCGGTGCCGGTGGAGACCCGGCGCACGTCGGCCTCGGTGATGCCCACCCCGATCTCCTGAAGCCGCTCGACCATCACCGGGACCCGGGCGGTGCGCCCGTCCAGCACCTCGCGCAGCGCCGCCTCCAGCGGCGGGTACGTCGGATCCGGCAGGTAGGCCAGCAGGTGCACGGCCCGCCCGTCGTGCCGGGTGCTGATCTCCATCCCGCGCACCAGCTCGACACCCACCTCCACCGCGACCTCGGCTGCCTCGGCCCATCCGTCCGCGGTGTCGTGGTCGGTGATCGCCAGCACGTCGAGCCCCGCAGCCGCGGCGGCGCGCACCAGGTCGCCCGGCGACTCGGTGCCGTCGCTGGCCAGCGAGTGCGTGTGGAGGTCGATGCGCACCTGCCGCACTCTAGGAGACCGCACCCGGGTACGCCGACCCCACGAGCTCACCAGGGTGGCGTGGGCCCCCCGAACGGGAGCTCGACCAGCGGCGGCCCGAGACCGGAGACGTCGCGCAGGATCCAGTCGTCGCGGAGCAGCAGCATCGCCGAGGCAGGTCGCATCACCAACCACAGCCAGCGGCCGGCGGCCTCACCGGCGACCACCGAGCGGTCCCACTCCCCCCGCCCGGAACTGGTCGAGACCGGCCACAGCGGGACGGCCTGGCTGGCGATGTGCACCCGGACCGCCGGCGATCCCTCGCCGATGTCACCCCCCGGGTCGTCGTGGACGGTGCCGGCGAAGCGGGCACCCACGCCGGTGCCGGGCTCCTCGGCGACGACGAGCACGTCCACCGGCCCGTCCAGCTGGCTGGTGCCCGAGCAGCAGGTCAACGTCGCCACGGTCCCCCGGGCGTCGCCGACGTACCCGAAGTCGGTGACTCGCCAGCCCGGGCTCAGCGGCCAGGGCAGGTAGGTCGGGAACGTCGCGCTGGCCTCGAGGTGCTCGATGAAGTCGTCGTAGGAGGTCGGCCCGTCCGGCCGCCGCAGGGGGCGGACCGTACCGTGCTCGGGGCACGACCACACCCCGTCCGGCGCCGTCTGAGCGATCGGCGTCGCACAGCGAGGACATCCGACCGAGAGCGACATGCGTCCACGGTGGCCACGCCCGCCGAAGGCGTCAAGAGTTCCAGCGCAGGATGACCGGGTTCTCGCGCTCGTGGCCGAGGACCGAGACGGTCGAGACGTCGAGCCGGAACAGCCGCCCGTCGGTCACCGGGAGGTCCAGCCAGCGGGCCGTGAGCGCCCGCAGCGAGTGGCCGTGCGCGAACACCAGGGTGGGCCCGTCGGTGGCGTAGACCCGCTCGACCACCCGGTCGAGGCGCTCCTGGACCTGCTCGGCGGTCTCGCCCCCGGGGGCTCCGCCGCTCCACAGCGTCCAGCCGGGGACCGTCTCCCGGATCTGCGCGGTCGTGATGCCTTCGTACTCGCCGTAGTTCCACTCGACGAGGTCCTCGTCGATCTCCGGGTCGGGGTACCCCGCCAGCTCGGCGGTCCGCGTCGCCCGCTGCCGCGGGCTGGAGATCACCCGTGCGAAGTCGACGTCCGCGACCCGCTCGTGCAGCCCGCGCGCGACCTCCTCGCCCTCGGGCAGCAGCGGCAGGTCGGTGGTCGACGTGTGGCGGCCGTCGCGGCTCCACTCGGTCAGGCCGTGGCGGATGAGAACTAGTTCGGCACCATCGATCATGACCGACACCCTGCCAGTCAGAGGGTCCGACCGTCACCTGCTGTCTCGCCGGTCCAGGCGAATCTCCGTCAGCAGGTCGCTCCATTGGCCGCGCAGGGCGCGGATCTCGCCCTGGAGAGCGAGGTACTCGGCAGCGTCCTCGGCGTCCTGTGTTTCGTCGGCGGCCTCGAGGGCCGAGGCGGTCTCGGCGCTGACCCGCTCCACCAGCCACGACGCCAGGGTCGCCGTCACCGTGCCGAGCAGCCCGATCCCCGCCACCATCAGACCGACACCGACGAAGCGTCCCGTGCTGGTCACCGGGAACAGGTCGCCGTACCCGACCGTGGTCATCGTGGTCGCCGCCCACCACAGGGCGTCACCGAAGGTGGTGATGCCGGCCCCCGGCTTGCCGCGCTCGGCGTCCAGCACCGCCAACGCGCTGACGAAGGCCAGCAGTGCCGAGCCGACCCCGACGTACAGGCCGACCCGGCCCCGCAGACTGGACGTGGCCCGACGGTTCACGACACGGAGCAGCGTGACCAGTCGCAGCAGTCGCAGCGGCCGCAGCAGCGGCAGGGCGATCACCGCCAGGTCGATCAGGTGCCGCCGGAACCACTCACGTCGGTCCTCGGCCAGCCGGAGTCGGACGCCGTAGTCGACCGCGAACGCCGCCCACACCGCCCCGACCGTGACCGAGCACAGCCGCTGCCAGGTCTCGGCCAGGCCGGGGTCGAGGATCGGCCAGGCGTACGCCGCGAGGAACAGCGCCGCCAGGCCCGCCAGGGGCCACTCCGTGATCCGCTCCCACCGCGTCATGGGAGCCGAGTCTGACAGCGCGCCGCTGGGGTCAGGCGTCGCCGTCCCGGCCGGGCCAGTTCTTGTCCGGCTGCGGCACCGGGCGACCCGGCTGCTCGCCACCGCGGGAGGTCAGGTAGGAGTTCTTCGGCACCATCACCTTGCGGCGGAAGATGCAGACGACCTTGCCGTCCTGGTTGTAGCCGATCGTCTCGACGTAGACGACGCCACGGTCGTCCTTGCTCTTGCTCTCGGTCTTCTCCAGCACCGTGGTCTCGCCGTACAGCGTGTCGCCGTGGAACGTCGGCGCCACGTGGCGCAGCGACTCGACCTCGAGGTTCGCGATCGCCTTGCCCGAGATGTCCGCGACGCTCATCCCGAGCAGGATCGAGTAGACGTAGTTCCCGACCACCACGTTCTTCCCGAACTGGGTGGTCTCCTCGGCGTAGTTGACGTCCAGGTGCAGCGGGTGGTGGTTCATCGTGAGCAGGCAGAACAGGTGGTCGTCGTACTCGGTCACCGTCTTGCCTGGCCAGTGCTTGTACGTCGCGCCGACCTCGAACTCCTCGTAGCTACGACCGAACTGCACGGGCACTCCTCGGGACTCGTCTGGGCGCCGCCAGGGGCGGCGGTGCTGTCCTCGCGATCCTGTCCGATCCGACCCGGCACCGGCACCCCCCGCGACCGTGCGATTCCTCACGCCCGCTCGGCGCGACGTCGGTGGCACGGCGCTGCTGCGGAGCGCTCTGAGAAAGTCTTCGAACACGTTCGGATGATGAGATCGGGGGGCCGCTTCGGGGGCCGGCCGTGGGTGGCGTCCCGCGGTGCTTGATGAGCTCGCCTCCCGGTGGTTGAGGAAGGCGCGCAGCGCCCCACGGTGGTTGAGGAAGGCGCGCAGCGACCCACGGTGGTTGAGGAGGTCGCGCAGCGACCGTCTCGAAACCACCGCTGTGCTGGGAGGTTTCGAGACACTCGCTGGCGCTCGCTCCTCAACCTCCGTTGGGACGATGGTTGAGGAAGGCCGCAGGCTCCACGGTGGTTGAGGAGGTCGCGCAGACCCCACGGTGGTTGAGGAGGTCGCGCAGCGCCGCACGGTGGTTGAGGAGGTCGCGCAGCGACCGTCTCGAAACCACCGCTGTGCTGGGAGGTTTCGAGACGCTCGCTGGCGCTCGCTCCTCAACCTCCGTGGGGACGACGGTTGAGGAGGTCCGCAGCCCACGGTGGTTGAGGAGGTCGCGCAGACCCCACGGTGGTTGAGGAGGTCGCGCAGCGACCGTCTCGAAACCACCCCACCAGGACATGCCGCTGGCCCCGCCGGGGCGGGGTGTGGGGCGGTCAGGGTCGTCGGTGCTCGGCTGGACCGGGTCCGGTCGGCTGGTCGGGGGTGACATCGCGGGTGCCGTCGTGGTCGCGGAGGTAGGTGTAGCGCTGGGGGCTGGTCCAGTGGTAGCTGCCGCGCTCGATCACCGTGTACCGCCAGCCGCCGTGGGTCTTGAGCCGGTGGTGCCGTCGGCACAGGGGCGCGATGTTGTGCGGTGCAGGTGGCTCCGCCGGCGCCGTGGGGGACGCAGTGGTCGCAGTCGCACTTCCTGGCTGGTCGGGTGCACCAGGGGAAGACACAGGTGTGGTCGACCAGGGCTGCTGCTTCGGCGATCCGGTCGGGGACCTCGTAGGCGTCGACGTGGACGTGGTCGTTGAGGTCGATGACCGGCTTCACGGTGATCTTCGTGGTGTCGGGCACGGAGCACCAGTCGCGGATCTGGCCGGTGGTGACCGGCATCCGGGTGTTCTCACACCGCCCGACCCCGGCCTCACCGGTCAGCGCCGCCTCGGAGAGGTGGACGTACAGCACCACCTCCCGCTCCGGCCTCCGGCCGTTCGTCGTCGGACCGCTTGTCCCCGAGCTCTGCCCGGCGTCGGTGTCGGTGCCGGTGAGGTCGAGGATCGCCTTGTCGGCGGGCGATGACGCCGAGGGCGGCGGCGCGGCGCACGTCGAGGGAGTCGGTCGAGCCGAGGTCTTTGAGTGCTGCGGCGCCGGCGGTGACGGCGGCGTCGAGGTCGAGGGCGTCCGCGACGTCCAGGGTGCCCCACACCTGCGTGGTCCCCGACAGGCCGGACAGGTCGGCCTGGTTGCGGGCGACCTCGAAACAGCGGGACTCCGCGGCGGCTACCCGGCGGCGTTCGGCCTCGGCGGGCATGAACCAGCCGACCGCGTCCAGGACCAGCCGGTCCAGCTGGACGGGACCGATCCGGTGGGCGACTCCGGCGACGTGGCGGTCCACGAACCCCGCAGCCTCCAGGGAGAGGGTCATGGTGGTCTTGGCGATCCGGCGGGCCTTCCACGCCACCAGGTCCCCGGCCACCACCCGCGCCCAGGTCCGTGGCAGCCGGTAGCGCAGCTCGACGGCCTCGCCGAGGTAGCAGCGCCCCGCGTCGGTGGACTGCCCGACCGCGGCGGCGAACTCGGCCACCGAGAACTCCGCGATCAGCGGCGCCCCCTCCCCGGCGATGGGGACCCCGTGCTCCCCACAGGAGGGGTGCCAGATCGCGGCCGCGTCATCGATCGAGTCGGTCGAGTGCATCGCCGCCCAATCGACCGCCGCCTGCAACAGGCGTGCTTCGGCAGCGTCAGCGACCCGTCGGTCCTCCCGCGCCGCAGCCAGCACCCCCGCAGCGGTGTCCGCTGCGGCGGTGGTGGTGATCGCTTCGGCCATAGGACAAGTCAAGCCGCGACCACCGACAACGACCCCCCGAAACAGGCCCCGTATCCCACCAGGTGAACACCCCTCGGCGAAAAAGTTCCCAGCGGTTCTGGCGGGGGTTTCGAGACGGGCGCGGAGCGCCCTCCTCAACCACCGCCGGCCGCCACCACGGAGGTTGAGGAGCGAGCGCCAGCTCGCCGCGGAGGTTGAGGAGCGAGCGCCAGCGAGCGTCTCGAAACCGGAGCTGCCGTCGTACGGAGGTTTCGAGACAGGCGCTGCGCGCCTTCCTCAACCACCGTGGGCGCGGAGCGCCCTCCTCAACCACCGTGAGGAGCGGCGCGCCTTCCTCAACCACCGTCGGCGCGGAGCGCCCTCCTCAACCACCGTCGGCCGGCACTACGGGGGTTGAGGAGCGAGCGCCAGCGAGCGTCTCGAAGCCCCTCGATCGGTGGTTTCGAGACAGGCGCTGCGCGCCTTCCTCAACCACCGTGGGCGCTGCGCGCCTTCCTCAACCACCGTGAGGAGCGAGCGTCTCGAAACCCCTCGGCGATCGGCGGTCAGGAGCCGCCGCCACCCGCCTTGCGGCGGTGCATCTTCGGGGCCCCGCCCACGACCTCGGAACCGTGCGCCTTCTCCTTGACGGGGCTGCCCTCGGGGACGCCACGGTCATGGGCCTGCTTCTTCTCGAGCGCCTCCCGCATCCGGGCCTTGAGGTCGTCGTTGCTGCCGTTCGATTCGGCCATCGTTCCTCCATGCAGTCGGCTGGGACGAGCTCGTCGCCCCAGCCTCTCACCGCCGCGGCCTCCGGTCGACCGGATTCGGGCCCGGGTGCGTCGGCTGCGCAACCAGCCGCTGCTGTGGTACGTCGTACTCCTATGGGACTCGCACACACGGGCATCGGCACCGGCAAGCGCACCGGCCTGGTCACCGCAGCCCTGGTGCTGGCGCTGGTCACCGGCTGCGGCGGCACCGAGCCGGTGACCGCCACCGACGCCGCGCCCAAGACCGATGTGCCCTCAGCCACGGAAGAGCCCACCCCAGACGAGACGGACGCCGAGCCCACCGGCGAGCCGACGGTCGGCACGTACCCGGAGTTCACGCCGACGGACTACACGTACACCTTGAGGATCAACTGCTTCTGCGCCGGCTCCGGCGTTCCGATCACCGTGGAGGTGGTCGACGACCGGGTGGTCACCGCGACCTGGGCCCGCAGCGGCCGCGGGGTGCGGCAGGGGGAGCCTGCGGGCAGGTTCGCCGAACGCACCATCGACGACGTCGTCGCCGCCGCCAACGACACCGACGCGGCGCGGGTCGACGTGGTGTGGCCGCCGGGTCAGGACTACCCGTCCAGCGTCGCCGTGGACCGCAGCGAACGGATCGCCGACGAGGAGGTCAGCTACGAGCTCTCGGACGTGGTCGTGACCGCTACCGGCTGAGACCCGCGTCGGCGCTCCTGCGCGGCCCTCAGCGTCATCGCCCTCAGCGCGTCCAGCGCCGCCTCCAGCCTCGCCTCTGAGGTGACGGAGGTGGGATCGACCCCCGGCACCGGCGCGCGGCTCCAGGTCGGCCAGGTCCCCGACCACTCGGGCGCCGGTGGTGCGCAGGCGTTGCTCGATCGCCGCCGCTCGTTCCCCGAGCCAGGCCGGAGGGTCGAAGCCGATCGCCACACCGGGCCGGCCCGCCAACGCCCGCTTGGCGAGCGCGAACTTCACCAGCGTGAGGTGGTCCCCCGGTGACAGCTCGTCCTCGGCGAGGCGTCGGTTCAGGTCCAGCAGCACCAGGGCGGCCGCCGCGTCCAGCGATGTGTTCGCCGGGGCGACCTCGGCGTACGACGACCCGTCGACGCCGACCGCCTCGCCGAAGCGGCGCCACAGCTCGCCGGCCGGGCTCCCCGGCGGTGGCACGGTCACCAGCGAGACCCGGTCCGCGCCCACGGCGTCGACCCAGTTCTCGACGATCCTCGCCATCCCCTGCTGGCGCCAGAACGCCCGCGCCACCGGGTTCCTGCCCTCGAGCGCAGCGATGTAGGCGGACCACGGCTGCGTGCCGCGATTCTGCAGGCTCTCCTGCCACATCGCGGGCACCCCGCGGCCGAGGTCCCGCAGCGTCACCACCACGTCCACCGGAGCCGGGAGCGAGTCGAGCACCGCCGCGATCCGGGGCGGCGGCGTGGGTCCCAGGAACTCCATGCTCACCAGCACGTCGCCGTCGTACGCCGCGGCCTGCTCGACCAGCCGGGACCACCGTCCGGCGGCCTGAGGCCCCGCCGCAGACCGCCCGAGAGCATCGCTGACCGCGAGCACCTGGTCGCGCCACCGCTCGCCGGGCAGCAGCACCCCGTCGGTGAGCAGCCGCTCGGTGTTGGCGAAGAGCCGCTGCTGGAGGTACGACGTCCCGGACTTCATCAGCCCCACGTGCAGGACCACCCGGCGCGCCATGGCCGCAGGATAGCGACCGGCCGCCCCGGGGGCCGCACGTCAGCGCAGCTTGTAGTCCTCCAGCAGCCGGCGGCCGATGATCATCTTCTGGATGTCCGAGGTGCCCTCACCGATGAGCATGAACGCGGCCTCGCGGTACAGCCGCTCGATCTCGTACTCCTTGGAGTAGCCGTAGCCGCCGTGGATCCGGAAGGAGTCCTGGACGACCTCGTTGCAGTACTCGGCGGCCAGCATCTTGGCCATCCCTGCCTCGACGTCGTTGCGCTCGCCACGGTCCTTGATCGCCGCGGCCTTGACCATCATCGCGTGCGAGGCCTCGACCTTGGTGGCCATCTCCGCGAGCCGGAACATGATCGCCTGGTGCTGGGCGATCGGCTTGCCGAAGGTCTCCCGCTGCTGGGCGTAGGCGATCGCCAGCTCGAAGGCCCGCAGCGCGATCCCGCAGGCGCGGGCCGCGACGTTGACGCGGCCCACCTCGACGCCGTCCATCATCTGGTAGAAGCCCTTGCCGGGCTCGCCGCCGAGGACCTGGTCCGCCCGGACCTGGTGGCCCTCGAAGATCGCCTCGGTGGTGTCGACGCCCTTGTAGCCCATCTTGTCGATCTTGCCGGGGATGGTCAGGCCGGGAGCGGTCTCCCCGAAGCCCGGCTCCTTCTCCACCAGGAACGTCGTCATGTTCTTGTAGACCGAGTCCGCGCCCTCGTCGGTCTTCACCAGGGTCGCCACCAGGGTGGAGGTGCCGCCGTTGGTCAGCCACATCTTCTGGCCGTCGATGGTGTAGCCGCCGTCGTCGTTCTTGACGGCCTTGGTCTTGATCGCCGCCACGTCCGAGCCGAGGCCGGGCTCGGACATCGAGAACGCGCCGCGGACCTCGCCGGTGGCCATCTTGGGCAGGTACTTCTGCTTCTGCTCCTCGGTCCCGTGCTTCATCAGCATGTAGGCGACGATGAAGTGGGTGTTGATGACACCCGAGACGCTCATCCAGCCGCGAGCGATCTCCTCCACGCACAGCGCGTAGGTGAGCAACGACTCACCGAGGCCGTCGTACTCCTCGGGGATCATCAGGCCGAAGACGCCGAGCTCCTTGAGCCCGTCGACGATCTCCTGCGGGTACTCGTCGGCGTGCTCCAGCTCGGTCGCGACCGGCAGGATCTTCTCCTCCACGAAGGTCCGGACCGCCTTGAGGATCTCGGTCTGGTCCTGGGTGAGTCCGTCGGTCTCGCAGAGGCGGCCCATCTGTGCTCCTTGGGGTGTGGCTGAACGGTGTCGTCGGGTGGTGGTGAGGCGAGGTACGACGTGGCGGGTGCTGCACAGTCGAGGTTACCCGGCGGTAACGCGCGGCGGTATGTCCTGCTTCACACCCGGCTGTCCCGGCTGTCCCGGCTCGGGCGCGTCGCTCACGAGCGTCGGTGTCGTTGCGCCAGGGCGGGCACCAGCAGCTGCTCGAGCTCGGCGACCCGCTGCGCCAGCGGCGCCTCCAGGGCGAGGTTCTCGTCCATCGCCTCCTCCAGGCCGGTGACCCGGGCGGAGAGCTCGGCGACCTCGCTGAACCCGGTGGCCTGCCGGGCCCTCCGGGCCGCGGACAGGGCGGCCTCCACCGGCCCGCCAGGCTTCACAGCGACTCGTTCCGGTACTCGTTGAGCGCCTTCGCGGTGATCCGGCCGTTCGCGGCGGCGGCCGGCAACAGCAGCTCGGTGACCACGTCGGAGAGCTCGGCGACCCGCAGGTGCAGGGCCCGGCTGCTGGCCACCTGCGCCTCGAGGTCAGCGATCCTGGCCCGCAGCTCCTCGGCGCGGCGGTCCACCCGGGGCGCGGTCACCCGACGGACGACGCCCTTGCCGAGCGCAGCCACCCGGGAGCCCCCCTCCTCGGTCAGCGGCTGCGAACGGGCGGCGTCGCGCTCGTGGGTCCGCTCCCGGACCAGCAGCAGCAGTCGCACGATGGTCTCCACCGCGGTGTCGAGCAGCTCCGCGTCCGACGCCTGAGCGGGGGTACGGGCGTCGGTCCGGGTCGCCTCGAGGTCGGCGAGGTCGCCACGGAGGTCGTACCCGGCGATCTCGATCGCGCGCACCGCGGCGGTCGAGCGCTCCACCGCGTCGTCGTACTGCTCGTCGGTCAGACCGATCGGCTCCCGACCGAGGGTGGCCAGGATGCCGTGCGCGAGGGTGTCCCGCAGCCAGACGGCCTGCTCCCGGTTGCCGGTGATCGGCTCGCGGACCTTCTCGTTCACCCGGCGCAGCAGCTCGGCGGAGACCAGCCCCAGGGACTCGTTGGCGCGCGGCACCGTGAGCTGCAGGGCTCCGGGCTCGAGCAGGGCGTCGATCCCGCACGCGGCACTGAACCGGTGCCACAGCTCGTGGTCGTCGCTGCGCTCCCGCGGGACCGTGACGATGTGCACCCGCTCGGGGGCCAGCGCGCTCCCCCACCGGGCGGCGACCCCGGCGGGGTCCATCGTGCGCCAGCCCCACTCGGCGCGGGCGCCGGCGGACTCCGGACGCGGCTTCCACCGCTCCAACGGGGTGGTGAGCGCGAACTTCAGCCGCTCCTGCCAGGCCGACGGCACCGCCTGGCCGAGGTCGCGGGCGGTGATCACCACGTGCACCTCGATCCCGTCGAGGTCGGCCAGCGCCGCCCGGACCTGCTCGGCCGAGGCGCCGGCGAACAGCTCGTAGCTGAGCACCGCCACGTCGCCGTGCCAGCCGCGGATCTGCTCGACCAACCGGTGCCAGGCGGTCGACGCCCGCTCCGGCAGCGCCTCCAGCCGCGGGTCCTCCCGGACCACCATCGCGGCGTGGATCCGGTCCAGGTGCCGGTCGCCGACGACCCGCACCCCGGCCTCGGCCAGCACACCGCGGTTGTTCTCCAGCACCCGCTGGAGGTACGTCGTGCCCGACTTGGGTGCCCCCACGTGCAGGTAGACCCGCTTCGTCACGCGCTCTCCTCAGGTTGGTCGGCTCGCTCGGACGGCCACGACACGATCATCCTCCACCGGGCCGGGGCACCCCCGGAGACGGCGGCACCGGCGGCCAGGAAGCCGTCGCGGTGCACGACCTGCCCGCCGGCTCGCACGGCACGCCCCTCGACGACGCGGGGATCGACCGGCCGGAGCCGACCACCGCCCCGCTCCGCGCGCAGCTCAGCGGCGTCGCGCCGCGAGAGCGACAGGCCCTCGAGGTACGCCGTGCCGCCACCCCGCAGCACCATGGAGGTGAAGCGCCAGAAGTTCTCGCTGCCGTCCTGGTCCAGCGTCTCGAGGAGCTCGCGGGCGTAGACGACCTGGTCGCGGCCGCGGTCCCGCGCCACCAGCGCCGCCCGGCTGAGCACGTCGCGCAGGTCGTAGAGGTTCATCTGGTCGAACCTGGCCGGCAGCTTGTCACGGCGGGCCCGCCGCGACGGGCGCCACAGGCTCTGCCGGGAGTAGTCCAGCCCGAGCACGGCCCAGCCCCGCTCGGCGATCCGCAGGGCGTCCTCGCCGGTGCCGGCACCGACCTCGACGACCCGGATCCCCCCGGGCAGCCGGTCGGCGACCCAGTCGGCGAAGCCGGACGGACCGTGGTTCTCGTCCTGGACCAGGTCGGCCAGGTAGCGCTCCCAGTCGCGGCGCTGACGCATCACCGAGGAGAACCAGCCGTCGAAGCGCTCGGTGATCTCGGGGCCGGGCTCGTGGCGGAACGAGGGGTCCGGGACCCGCCACCCCGGGCCGTAGGAGACCGCCAGCATCCGGTCCGGGTCCGCCGGGGCCGGCAGCATCCGGCCCTCGAACTCCAGCTGGGTCAGCGGCAGGATCGCCGAGCGCGGCACCCGCTCGCGCACCGTCGCGGTCTCGTAGAGCAGGTCGCCGACGTGGAAGCAGGTGTAGACGTCGATGCTGGCCTGTCCCCCGTCGGGCGAGGTGAACACGACGGTGATGAAGCTCGCCGACTTGTTGACCACCTTCATCCCGTGGCGGCGCAGCGCCCGGCCGATCTCGAAGAGCTCGACCGCCATCTGGGCGGGGTTCGGCTGGTCGCTGAGGTAGGCCAGGTCGATGTCGGAGTCGTGCCCGATCACCTTCCCCTCACGGGCCGCGCCCAGCAGGGTGCCGAAGGCGATCCAGCCCTGCACGCCGCACTCGGTCTCCATCACGTCGAGGATCCGCTCGGTGACGTCGACCATCTGCTCGACCACCGAGGAGTCGCGGCCCGAGAACGGACGCTGCAGCAGCCCCCACTTGTCGATCATCACCGGGATCCCGGCCTTGTCGACGAACCGCACCCGGCCCTTCCCGGAGCCGAAGACCACGTCGCCGGAGAACAGCTCGGTGTCGCCGTCGACCAGCCGGACCCGCGAGCACCCGTCCAGCCAGCCGGTCATCCGCTGGGGCCACCGCACCAGCACCGGGGCCCCGTCGGGGCCGGCACCCGGCTCCGCGGTCCACGACCAGGCGTGGTGGTCGTCGAAGAGGACGTCCCCGGACCCGGAGTAGCCCGGCGGGAAGTGCAGACCCTCGTCGTCGACGCGCACCTCGCTGACACCCACGACAGGGCAGGTTACGACACCGAGACGCGGGTGCTGATCACCGCGTGGTCGGTGATCCGCCGGGCCGCCGGACCGGTGTCCATCCGGAAGCCCGTCATCGCGACGTCGGCCGAGCCGAAGATCCAGTCCACCCGCATCGGCCGGGGCGGACGGCACGCCCCGCCGGTCGACCCCCCGTTCGCGGCCCGCAGGTCGGTCTGGGAGGTCACCTTGCAGAAGATCTCCTCGTGCTCGTTGAAGTCGCCGATGAGGAAGACCGGGATGCCGTCTCCGCGCAGCTGGCGGACCGCGGCGATCTCGATGGCGGTGGCCTTGTCGCGCTCGTCCTCCCGGCCGTACCGGTCCTTGGGAGAGTTGTGCGCGTTGAGGACGTAGACCTCGCGACCGGTCTCGATGTGCTGGAGCCGCACCACCGGCTGCGGACGGGTCCCGCCCATGAACGGGATCGTGATCACGTCGGTGTACGTCGGGGTCCAGACCCCGCTGTCCCACATGAGGTTCTGCGGGATGCCCCGTCCGCCCAGGCTGGTGCCCGGCCAGAAGTCGAACCGTCCTCCGGTGGCCCGGTTCATCGCGGCCAGCTGGTCGCGCTGCAGCTCCTGGAGGCCGACGATGCTGGCGCCGTACGACGCGAGCAGCCCGGCCGCCCACTCGGTGCGCACCCGGCCGGGCGCGAAGCCACGCGTGCCGCCACCGGGAGCGGTGTGCTGGCTGCCGAGGATGTTGAGCGTGGTGATCGTGAAGGAGTAGGACTGCTCGGCGTTCGCCAGCTCCTCGGCGGAGTTGGCCAGCGACTTGCCGCCCGAGGGCACCCGCTGCCCGCCGGCCCCGGCGGTGGTGGCGACGGGCTTGACCTCGCCGCGGTCCTTCAGCGCGGACCGGGCGATCTCCTCGGCCGACATCGAGGCGAGCTTCGCCGCGGTGGTGCGCTCGGCTGCGGACGGCGACGCCGAGGTGGAGGGAGCTGCGGCGCCGACCGGCGCCGGCGGCCGGCCACCCCCGCCGAACACGTTCGCGAGCACCACCACCGCCACGATCCCGGCCACCGCCGCGACCGTGGCCAGGGCACTCAACCGCTCGGGGGTGAGCAGCCGGCTCGATCGGTCCGCGGGCGCGTCGGGCGGTTCCGGCGTCTCGGCGGGCTGACTCACCCGACCTCCTTGGGTAGCGGGTCGTCCTTCAGGGTGCCGTCCCCGACCTGGCCCTGCTCGTTGTTGCCCCAGCAGGCGGTGGGCCCCTCACGGAACCTGCCGCAGGCGTGGAACCACCCCGCGTCGACGTCCGCCCACGGCTGCTCGGCCACGACCCGGGTGGGCTCGAGGCTGTCCCCGGTGGTGTCGCCGCCCAGCTGCCGGTACCGGTCGCTGCCCCAGCACCAGCCGCCGCCGGTGTCGTCGACGCCGCAGGTGGCGGCGTCTCCGGTGGACAGCCTAGTCCAGGAGCCGCCACCGGTGACCCGAGTCGGCACACGTCGCGAGGCGCGGGTGCCGTCCCCGAGCTGGCCGGAGTCGTTGAGCCCCCAGCACCAGGCCTGCCCCGGTCGGGTGGTGGCGCAGGTGTGGGCCCACGAGGCGCTCAACGAGACCCAGTCGGCGCCGGTGCCGACCTGGGTGGGTCGCAGCCGCAGGCCCGGGCCGCCGAGGCCGAGCTGGCCCTGGTCGTTCTGGCCCCAGCACCACACCGTGCCGGTGCGGGTCCCGCAGGTGTACCAGCCGCCCACGCTGACGCTGTCCCAGTCGCGGGCGTCCCCGACCCGGATGGGCCGGCGTCTCGACTCGGTGGAGCCGAGGCCGAGCTGGCCGCGCCCGCCGAGCCCCCAGCACCACAGGGTGCCGTTGCCGCGGGTGCCGCAGGTGTGGAACCACCCGGTGCTCACGCTGGTCCAGCTCAGCGCGCTGCCGACCTGGACCGGCAGCGCGCGGAAGCGCCCGTCGACGCCGAGCTGGCCGTCGTGGTTGAGCCCCCAGCACCACAGGCTCCCCTCGGTGCGGATGCCGCAGGTGGTGGCCCCGCTGGTCTCGATGCTGGTCCAGTCGTCCCAGGGCTCGGGGGGCTGCGGGCTGTCCGGATCCTGCGGCGCCTCCTCGTCGGCCGAGGCGTCGACCTGCACCGGCAGCGCCCGCGGACCCGAGGGCGTCCCGTTGCCGAGCTGGCCCCAGTTGTTGCGACCCCAGCACCAGGCGGTGCCGTCCGAGCGCGTCTCGCAGGAGACCTGGCCGCCCGCCGAGGTCGAGGTGGCCTCCGCGCGGACCACCACCGTCAGCGTGCCGCCCGCGGGTGGGGTGGCCGGCTCGGTGCCGCGGACCGTGACCGGGATCCGCCAGGCACCCTGCTGGTCCACCGCCCCGCTGAGCATCCCGTCCGCGTCCAGGGACAGCCCGTCGGGCAGCTCGCCCTCGGCCTGCCAGCGCACACCGTCCGCGGCCGCGGCGGCGACCTGCACCCCCAGCCGTCGCGACACCGGCTCGCCGACGCCGGCCTCGACGACCTGCACCGCCGGCTGCGGCACCGGACGCAGCAGCGAGAGCCGGTGCAGCGCCCGGGTGGCCTGGCGCACCTGCCGGGCCCCCGCGCCGTACCGGTAGCCACGGGCCCGCTGCTGCGCGACTCGGACCCGGGTGGCCCTCGGGTCGCAGACCAGGTCGCCGGCGGTGCACACCTGCCAGACCGCGAAGATCTCCGTGCCCGGGGGTACGTCGGGGCGGGGCCGCAGCAGTCGGGTCAGGATGCCCTCGCCGCTCGGGTCGGCCGCCGGGGTGCCCAGGGTGCGTCCGGCGGCGCTGCGGGCGCGCCGCTCGGGGTCGGAGACCAGCAGTGCCCCCACCAGCCGGTCCAGCTCGCCGCGCTTGCGGAACCGCTCGACCAGCCGGTGCGCGACCGCGGCGCCCTGGGCGTAGCCGACCAGTGCCACCGGCTGCTCGGGGCAGCGTTCGGCCTCCCGCTCCAGCACGGTCCGTGCCGCCCGTACGCCGGCGGGGACCGCGGCCCGCCAGGCCTTGGCGCGGCGGGGACCGACCGCCTCGTCGGCAGGGCGGCCGGGCAGGGCCACCAGGTCACGCGGGGGCGACGTCTCCGGGCCGACCCGGCGTACCGCCAGGGTCCGCCCGACCGCGTCGGCGGAGCGCTGCCAGGCCCGTTCGACCAGGTGCAGGGTGCGCCCGAAGGTGTCGCTCCGGCGGGGTTGCTCGCCGTTGCCGTCCATGCCGAGGACCAGCAGGTCGGCGCAGTCGGTCGGGATCGCGGCGCTGGGGGCTGCCCGGCGGCCGAAGTCCGATCGGCCGGCGTCCGGTGGGTCGGCAGCCGGTGGGCTGGGGGCGCGACCGGCGAACCCGACCAGCCGGCCACCCTCGTTGCCGACGGCCACGTCGCGCTCGCCCACGCCGAGCAGCCGCCCGCTCACCGCGACGAGCACGAGCGAGGCGGCCAGCAGGGTCATCACCGCACGAGAGGTTCGGTGCGCCACGGCCGCAGCGTAGGACGAGCGACAGCGACGCTCCGGGAGGCGCGCCTCCCGGAGCGTCGTCGCGTCCGTTGTTCACCTGCCGGGCCCGGTGCCGGGCCGGCCGATGCTGCGGGTCAGTTCACCTGGACGTTGGCGTAGGGGTCGATCCCGTTGACCAGGGTGCCCAGCGGCGGACCCTGCATGTCCTCGGTCGGGCTGAACCCGTTCGCACCCCGGTAGAGCACCGAGCGGCCCGAGGTGCGCGGCGGGTTGGCGTAGAGGAAGTCGACCCAGTCGGCGTACTTCTTGCGCAGGCCCCCGCCGAAGATCCGCATCACGACCTCGTCGCTGACCAGCGCGACCCCGGTCCAGTTCGCGGTGCCGTTCCAGGTGACGTCCTTGAGCTTGCCGTTGTAGTACCCGCGCACGGCCATGTTCTTCATGTGCAGGTACCGGTCGTAGACGCCGTCGTAGTTGAAGTCCTGGACGATCTGACGCAGCGGCACCGCCCCGCGGCTGGTGTTGCGCAGGATCCTCAGCACCTCGTTGCCGAACACGGCGTAGACGATCTTGACGTCGCAGCCGCGCTGGTACATCTGGGCCAGCCGCTGGGCGATCTTCTTGCCGCGGTCGCCGTGCATCGAGGTCTGCGCGATCCGGATCCGGGTCGGCCCCTGGGAGCCCTTGCACGTGATCTTGTTGAGCTCGGCGAGCAGCGGGTCACCGGTGGCGCCCTCGCCCCGGTAGGGGTAGAACTGCGAGGTGAACCGGCCGTGCTCGTAGGTCTGGAACGGCTTCTTGGCGGTCTTGTCGCGGCGCATCTCGTTGAAGATGGTGGTGAACTCGTCGTAGACGTTGTCCTTGCCGACCATGGTGAACACGTCGTTCCACTGCGAGTGGGCGGCGATGTCGGTGGCGTTGTTCGACCCGTACATGACGATGTTGCGGGCGTTGCCGGCCTTGCTGAACAGGAAGAACTTGGTGTGCGCGATGCCGCTGGGGGCCCGGCAGGCGCTGACGCACCGGATCAGATTGCTCTTCATCCACGGCTTGCGGTTGGTCTCGCGCTTGCGGAAGGCAGCCACCAGACGGTTGACGTCCGGGTTCGGCTCGGCCTGGTTCGCGTTCAGGCGGTCCATCACCAGCCGCACCGAGACACCGCGGTTGTGCGCGCGGATCAGCGCGTCGACGATCTCGCTGCTGCGGATGTTCCAGCTGGCGATCCGGATCTTCTCGCGACCCGGCACGCTCTCGATGGTGCGCAGCACGTGCACGTTGATGCGCCGACGCGGCTCGGTGCCGGCCAGCGGGTTGTTCATCGTGGCGCCCCGGGGCGGGGTGTAGTTCAGCGGCGCCGGCTTGGGCTTGTTGCTCGACGCCGCCTTCTTCTTCCGGGCGGCCGGGTCCGCCGAGGCGGTGGCGGAGTCCTCCGCCGTCGGGGTCGCCTCCGCGGACGGGGTCACCTCCGCGGACGGGGTCACCTCCGCGGACGGGGTCGCCTCGGCGGACGTGGAGGCGGAGGGCTCGGCGGAGGTGGAGGCGGAGGGGGACGCGGTGGGATCGGCGGTCGGCGCGGCGGCGGACGGGGTGCTGAGCACCCCGAGCAGGCCGCTCACCAGGATGAGGATCGCGGCGGACGCGGTCCCAGCGTTGAGTCGTCGCACGGTGAGTCACACTCCCGGTCGGGGCCCGGACGGGCGTTCGGCATGGTGGTGGGGGCCGCGAACGTTCCGCGGTTGTAGTTGTCAGCCGGGGCGACCTCGGCCCGCGCACTGCGACACCGGGACCACCACAGCCGCGTGGTTCGCGGGCTGACCAGCACCCGAGCCGGCGATCGACAGACGTCTCGCGACGTGCCGATGCGGCGAATCCTAACAGCGGAGGAGCCGATCATTTACTTCCGCGGACGCGGGTCCTCGGAGTCGTCGGGGTCCGGGAGGGTCAGCCGCTGCACTTGGCGAGCGTGTCCTGGTACCCGGGGTCCGTCCGGAACGGTTCCTGGGCCTCGTGGATCGTGCCGCCCTTGACCGAGTAGAACCGGTCGTCGTGGGTGAACAGCTTCTTGCCGAACTCGCAGTAGCGACCGTCGGGCTTGATCATCTGCTCCCCGTCGTAGCACCCCTTGTACGTGCCGGGGAGCTTCTGCTCGTCGACCCAGACCTCCTCGCAGGCGGGGGAGGTCGCGGCGTCGGCGGACTCGGACTCGGTGACCGACGCCGAGGCCGACTCGGAGAGACCCTCGGACTCCAGCGCTGACGGCGAGCCCGAGGAGGTGTCGCTGGCCACCGGGTCGGCCCCGGTGTCCTCACCGCAACCCGCCAGCAGCACGAGGGGAACGACGGCGGCAACCACGAGGCGACGGATCATGCTCGGTGAGTCTACGCCGGTCCGGGCCCGCGCAGCCTGCTGCGCAGCCGCGAGGCCCGCCGTGGGCGTGTCTGCGACCGTCCCCGGCCGAGCCGGTCAGACCGGTAGCCTCACGACGTGAGCTCGTCCCCGTCCCGTGTCTACGTGGCCAGGTTGGTCGGGCTTCCCCTCTTCGACCCCCAGGGCGACCAGGTGGGCAAGGTCCGCGACGTGGTGGCCGCGGTGCGCTCGGAGAAGAGCCAGCCCCGGGTGCTCGGCCTGGTGGTGGAGGTCTTCGGCCGACGCCGGATCTTCGTGCCGATGACCCGGGTGACCGGCGTGGACAGCGTGGCCGTGTACACCACCGGGCTGGTCAACATGCGGCGCTTCGAGCAACGCTCCACCGAGACCCTGGTGATCGGGCAGATGCTCGACAAGACCGTGACGATCACCGACAGCCAGGTGGTCGGCACCGTGTACGACGTGGCGATGGAGCAGGCCAGGAACCGGGACTGGGTGCTCAGCCGGGTCGCGATCCAGGAGCCGGCGAAGGCACTCCGGCGGCGCGGGCAGACCCACGTGGTGGAGTGGCGCGACGTCGACGGGCTGACCCGGCGCGACGAGACCCAGGGGGCGACGCACCTGTTGCACGCCCTCAACGAGCTGCGCCCCGCCGACGCGGCCAACATGCTGCACGAGCTGCCGGTGGAGCGTCGGGCCGCGGTGGTGGCCGCCCTGCACGACGAGCGGCTGGCCGACGTGCTCGAGGAGCTGCCGGAGGAGGACCAGATCGAGATCCTGGAGCACCTCGACTCCGAGCGCGCGGCGGACGTGCTGGAGGAGATGTCGGCCGACGACGCTGCCGACCTGATCGCCGAGCTGCCACCGGAGACCGCCGAGGCGCTGCTGGAGCTGATGGAGCCCGAGGAGGCCGAGGACGTCCGCCGGATGATGTCGTACGTCGAGGACACCGCCGGGGCGATGATGACCCCCGAGCCGGTGATCATCGGACCGGACGCCACCATCGCCGACGCGCTGGCGCACGTGCGCAACCCGGACCTCACCCCGGCGCTGGCGGCGCTGGTCTACGTGTGCCGCCCGCCCCTGGAGACCCCGACCGGGCGTTTCCTCGGCGTGGCGCACATCCAGCGGCTGCTGCGCGAGCCTCCCTCCACGCTGGTGGCCGGCGCGCTGGACGACTCGATGGAGACGCTGCGCCCCGAGGCCTCGATCGACGAGGTGGCCGCGCACCTGGCGACGTACAACCTGGTGGCCTCCGCGGTCGTGGACGAGGGCGGTCACCTGCTGGGCGCCGTCACCGTCGACGACCTGCTCGACCACATGCTCCCGGAGGGCTGGCGCGACCAGGGCGTCCGCTCGCCGTCAGCGGCCAGGACGCGGAGGCGTCGCCGTGGCTGAGCGGCGGCCGGAGCCGCGGACCCGGGGACGGCTCGACACCCCACAGGACACCCGGCGGGCGCTGGTGCGTCGGCCGACGTACGACGCGGACGCGTTCGGCTCGTTCGCCGAGCAGTTCGCCCGTTTCATGGGCACCGCCCGGTTCCTGATCTACATGACCCTCTTCGTGGCGATCTGGGTGGTCTGGAACGCCCTGGTCCCCGAGGCCGCCCGGTTCGACAACTACCCGTTCATCTTCCTCACCCTGATGCTCAGCCTGCAGGCCTCCTACGCGGCGCCGCTGATCCTGCTGGCCCAGAACCGCCAGGAGACCCGGGACCGGGTGATCGCCGAGCAGGAACGGCGGGTCAACTCCCAGTCCCAGGCGGACATGGAGTTCCTGGCGCGCGAGGTCGCCTCGCTGCGGATGGCCGTCGGCGAGGTGGCCACCCGGGACTTCCTGCGCTCGGAGCTGCGATCGTTGTTGTCGGACCTCGACCAGCGGTCCCGCGACGAGGACGACGACGAGCAGACCTGAGGCCCCGAGCCGGTAGGGGTACCAACTAGGCTGGGGCATCATGAGCAGTCCCTCCCGCGAGCAGGTCGACGCCGCACTGGCGACCGTCGACGACCCCGAGATCAAGCGTCCGATCACCGACCTGGGGATGGTCGACACCGTCGACATCGCCGACGACGGGGTGGTCAGCATCCGGGTGCTGCTGACGGTGGCCGGTTGCCCGCTCAAGGACACCATCAACCGCGAGGTGACCGCCGCGGTCGCGAAGGTCCCCGGCGTCACCGACGTCCGGCTGGAGCTGGGCGTCATGACGGCCGAGCAGCGGGCCGGGCTCAAGGACCTGCTCAACCAGGGCAGGGCGCAGCGCGAGATCCCGTTCGCCCAGCCCGGGTCGTTGACGAAGGTCTTCGCGATCGCCAGCGGCAAGGGTGGCGTGGGCAAGTCCTCGGTGACGGTGAACCTGGCGCTGGCGATGGCCAAGCAGGGCCTCAAGGTCGGCGTCGTCGACGCCGACATCTACGGTCACTCGGTGCCGGCGATGCTCGGCGTGGCCGACCACCGGCCCACCCAGGTCGACGACCTGATCATGCCGGTGCCGACCTCGAGCGGGGTCTCGGTGATCTCGATCGGGATGCTGAAGCCGCGCCGCGACCAGGTGGTCGCCTGGCGCGGCCCGATGCTCGACCGGGCGCTGGTCCAGATGCTCGCCGACGTGTACTGGGGCGACCTCGACGTGCTGCTGCTCGACCTGCCGCCGGGCACCGGCGACGTCGCGATCTCGCTCGGCCAGCACCTGCCCGGTGCCGAGGTGGTCGTGGTGACCACGCCGCAGGAGGCGGCCGCCGAGGTCGCCGAACGCGCCGGCACGATGGCCTCGATGATGCACCAGCGCGTCGTCGGCGTGGTGGAGAACATGAGCTTCCTGCCCTGCCCGCACTGCGCCGAGGAGGGCACCGAGCACCGCCTCGAGATCTTCGGCCGCGGCGGCGGCGCCCGGGTGGCCGCCACGCTCTCGGCCCGCTTCGGCTACGACGTACCGGTGCTCGGGGAGATCCCGCTGGACCTGTCGCTGCGCGAGGGCGGTGACGTCGGCAAGCCGATCGTCGACGCCGACCCGACCGCGCCGGCCGCCGTGGTGCTGACGGACGTGGCCGGGAAGCTCTCCGGACGCGGGCGTGGGCTGGCCGGGATGCAGCTCGGGCTCACGCCGTCAGCCAGGTTCTGACCCGTGTTCGGGGTCGGGCTGCCCGAGCTGGCGGTCATCGCCCTGGTCGCGGTGATGATCTTCGGACCCGAGCGGCTGCCCGACCTCGCCAAGCAGGCCGGCGCGATGCTGCGCAAGGCCCGGACCTTCGCCAACGCCGCCCGGGACGAGCTGCGTGAGGAGCTCGGCCCCGAGTACGCCGACCTCGAGCTGAAGGACCTCGATCCCCGCTCGATCGTGCGCAAGCACGTGATGGAGGCGATGGAGGACGCCCCCGAGGAGGGCAGGAAGCGCCGGCGGGGGCTGCGGCCGCTCGCCGAGGGCGAGATCCCGCCGTACGACGCCGACGCCACCTGAGCGCTCGGCCGGCACCGCCGCCGCCGGGTCAGTCCCGGCTCTGCACTGCGGACAGCGTCGCGAACGGCACCACGCTGATCCGCCGGTCCTCGCCGACAGCGACCTCGACGAAGTCCGCCCCGACCCTGCCCGGGACCCCGTCGAGCCGCCGACCGCTCTCGGTGTGCAGCACGCAGCGCTCGCCGGCTGCCGCCAGCCGTCGCAGCGGGGAGCCGATCCCCAGCCTGCTCAGCGGTGACCACGCCACCTCGGGCAGCGACCGCGGGGACAGTCCGGTGACGGCCACCACCGCCGCGAGCCGGACCACCCAGTCCTGGGCGGGGCCGCGCAGGACGCACCACTGGGCGGCGACCCGGTCGAGGACCCCGTCCACCTGACCGACCCCGCGGAGCTCCGCGCTGACCTTGCACCCGGTCGAGGCCATCCATCGGCTGGCCAGGGTGACCTGCTGGTACTCGGCGCGGCTGCGATCGGCCAGCTCCACGACCCGGTCCGCGTCGTACGCCGCCGCTGCCTGCGCCTCCAGGTCGTCGAGGAGCGCGAACACGTCCTCCTCCCAGGCCATGGCCCGAGCCTGCCAGAACGGACCGGCTGTGGACAAACAGTTGCGTAAAAGCCTCAGCGGGCATTGACTGAAGCAAACGTACGCAAACGCAAGGATAGACGATGAATCTCCCCGGCGCCGGACGATGCCTCGCTGTCTGGGGGGCCGGCACCGCCACCGCCGCTGGTGTGGCCCGGGTGCTCGTGCCCGCCGTCGACGACCTCGCGGCGGCCCTGCACGCAGCCGCCCTGCCCGGTGGCTTCGAGCGCCTGCTGGTCGCCGGCTGTGCGGGGGTAGGCCTGCTGGGCGTCTGCTGGCTGTGGCTGGCGATGACGGTCGTGGTGACCGAGGCACTGCGAGCCGGCTCGGCCACCGTCCCCGCCGGGCGTCACGGCGTGGTGCCGACCCGGTTCCGAGCGTGCGTCCTCACCGCCTGCGGCGCCGTCGTCCTGGGCGCCACCCTGCAGCCTGCGGCGGCGGCCCCCGGCAGCGGTTCCGACGGTTCCGACGCCGGTGCCGGATCGGGGATCGGCACCGGCACCGTGGCGCTCCTGCACGGACTGCCGCTGCCCGATCGCGCGGTCGATCAGCGGCTGCGCACCCCGGCCCCGACCCCGGTCCCGGCCGCGACCCCGGCCGCGACCCCGGCCGGGCAACGGCCGGCCGCACCGGTGACCGCCGTCGTGGTTCGCGCCGGCGACACCCTGTGGGCGCTCGCGACCGCGGACCTGGCCCGCGGCTCCCAGCACCCCGCGACCGATGCCGAGGTCGCCGCACACGTCGTCGGGCTGCACCGGGCCAACCGAGCGGTGATCGGCGGCGACCCGGACCTGATCCTCCCCGGCCAACGGCTGCAGCTGCCGCCAACGCCGTGATCCCGAGCCCGACCCCGAGCCCGAGCCCGAGCTCCCGCCACCTCCGTTCCACCCACCCACCCGTCCCGAGCAGCACCCAGGAGGCCCACATGACCCTGCACCCGTCCTCGCCCGCGCCGCACCCCGACCAGGTCACCGTGCTGGCCCGGCACCGACCGGTCCCGATGGCCGAGGTGCAGGGCGCGCTCGCGCTCGACCTCTCGCCGCGGTACGACCTTCCGCCCCACCTCGGCACCGGAGACGCCGGGGACGCGGACGAGCCCGGCTTCGGCTGCGGAGGTGCCGGTCTTGCAGACCTGGTGCCGATCGGTCTGCCGGTCCGCCGCTCGATCGAGCAGTGGTCGCGCCAGTACGCCCAGGCGGCGGTGGAGATCGTCGGCGGGGACCGGCCGGTCTCCCAGCTGGCCCGCTGGACCAGCACCAGCGTGCACGAGGACCTGTGCCGGCGTGCCCAGCTGGTCGCCCGGGCCGGCGGCCACCGCCCCGGCCAGCGTCGGGTGCAGCCGGTGCGGCCCCGGGTGCTGAGCGTCCGGACCTGCTTCCTCAGCCCGGCTGTCGTCGAAGCCGGCGTGCACGTCCGCTACGGCGAGCGCTCCCGCGCCCTCGCGATCCGCTTCGAGCGCCGTCAGGAGCGCTGGTTGTGCACCGCACTGGAGTTCGCCTGACCCCCGGCTCGGCGCGAGGTCCGTCGAGCCGGGGAGCGGTCAGCCGTTGACGCGCGTGGTCAGGCCGGTCGGGCCGCCCGGCGCGCCGTGGCACTGCTTGAACTTCTTGCCCGACCCGCAGGGGCACTTGGCGTTGCGTCCCACGTTCGCGAACTCGTCGTCCGCGGTGGTCACCGTCGAGGCCTTGACCTCGACCTCGCCGTCCTCGGTGGGAGCCGAGTACGTCAGCTTCTGCGGCTGCGCCGGCAGGTCCAGGCCCTTGGCGCGGATCGTCGGGTGATCACGGTGCGCGGCCGCCGGCTCCACCGGCGGCTCAGCGGGCTGCGCCAGCTGGACCGGCTCGACGGTGCGGCTGCCGGTGATCAGGTCGACCTCGTTGTCGGCGGGCCCGCCGTCGTCCTCCTCGACCTGGACCTCCAGGTTGAACAGGAAGCCGACCGCCTCCTCCTTGATGCCGTCCATCATCGTCGCGAACATGTCGAAGCCCTCGCGCTGGTACTCCACCAGCGGGTCCCGCTGGGAGTAGGCGCGCAGGTAGATGCCCTCGCGCAGGTAGTCCATCTCGTAGAGGTGCTCGCGCCACTTGCGGTCCAGGACCGAGAGCAGCACCCGACGCTCCAGCTCGCGCATCACCTCGTCCCCGACCTCGGCCTCGCGGGCGTCGTAGGCCGCCTGGGCGTCCTTCTGCAGCGCGGCGATCAGCTCGTCGCGGTCCATGTTCGCCAGCCCGCCGGCGTCCTCCTCCAGGCGGCGGTGGTCGAGCGAGACCGGCCAGTACTGCCGCAGGTCGGTCCACAGCTGCTCGAGGTCCCACTCCTCGGCGAACTCCATCGTCGCCCCGGTGACCACCCCGGTCACCACGTCGTCGATGAAGCTGCGGACCTGCTGCTCGATGTCGGCGCCCTCGAGCACCTCGCGGCGCTCGGCGTAGATCACCTTGCGCTGCCGGTCCATCACGTCGTCGTACTTGAGCACGTTCTTGCGGGACTCGAAGTTCTGCGACTCGACCTGGCCCTGCGCGTTCGCGATGGCGTTGGTGACCCGCTTGTTCTCGATCGGGACGTCGTCGGGGATCTTGAGGACCTGGAGCACGCGGTCCACCCAGTCGGACTTGAAGAGCCGCATCAGCTCGTCCTGGAGCGAGAGGTAGAACCGGGACTCCCCCGGGTCGCCCTGGCGCCCGGAGCGACCCCGCAGCTGGTTGTCGATGCGCCGCGACTCGTGACGCTCGGTCCCGACCACGTAGAGGCCGCCGAGGTCGCGGACCTCGTCGTGCTCGGCCTGCACCTGGTGCTTGATCCGCTCGACGGTCTCCGGCCAGGCTGCCTCGTAGTCCTCGGCGTGCTCGACCGGGTCCAGCCCCTGCTTGCGCAGCTCCTGGTCGGCGAGGAACTCCACCGAGCCACCGAGCATGATGTCGGTGCCACGACCGGCCATGTTGGTGGCCACCGTGACCGAGCCGCGGTGGCCGGCCATCGCGACGATCTTGGCCTCCTCGGCGTGCACCTTCGCGTTCAGCACCGAGTGCGGCACGCCCCGCTTCCTCAGCTCCGAGGAGAGCAGCTCGGACTTCTCCACCGACACGGTGCCGACCAGCACCGGCTGGCCCCGGTGGTTCCGCTCGGTGATGTCGTCGACCACCGCGGCGTACTTGGCCTCCTCGGTGCGGTAGACCAGGTCTGCCTGGTCGGCCCGCGCCATCGGCTTGTTGGTCGGGATCGGGACGACGCCGAGCTTGTAGATCTTGTCGAACTCCGACGCCTCGGTCATCGCCGTACCGGTCATCCCGGAGAGCTTCTCGTAGAGCCGGAAGTAGTTCTGCAGGGTGACGTTGGCCAGCGTCTGGTACTCCTCGCGGACCTGGACGCCCTCCTTGGCCTCGATCGCCTGGTGCAGGCCGTCGTTGTAGCGGCGCCCGGACAGCATCCGGCCGGTGTGCTCGTCGACGATGAGCACCTCGCCGTCCATGACGACGTACTCCTTGTCGTTGCGGAACAGCTCCTTGGCCTTGATCGAGTTGTTGAGGAACGAGATGAGCGGGGTGTTGGCCGACTCGTAGAGGTTCTCGATCCCGAGGTGGTCCTCGACCTTGGTGATCCCGGGCTCGAGCACCGAGATCGTCCGCTTCTTCTCGTCGACCTCGTAGTCGACGTCGCGCACCAGCCGGGAGGCGATGGTGGCGAACTCGCCGTACCACTTGACCTCGTCCTGGGTCGGACCGCTGATGATCAGCGGCGTCCGGGCCTCGTCGATGAGGATCGAGTCGACCTCGTCGACGATCGCGAAGTGGTGGCCGCGCTGGACGCACTCCTCGATCGAGCTCGCCATGTTGTCGCGCAGGTAGTCGAAGCCGAGCTCGTTGTTCGTCGCGTAGGTGATGTCGCACAGGTACGCCGCGCGCCGCTCGTCGGGACGCATCTCGGGCAGGATCACCCCGACGCTCAGCCCGAGGAAGTGGTGGATGCGCCCCATCATCTCGGACTGGAACTTGGCCAGGTAGTCGTTGACCGTCACCACGTGCACGCCGTGGCCGTCCAGCGCGTTGAGGTACGCCGGCAGCGTCGAGACCAGGGTCTTGCCCTCACCGGTCTTCATCTCGGCGATGTTGCCGAGGTGGAGGGCGGCCCCACCCATCAGCTGCACGTCGAAGTGACGCTGGCCGATCACCCGCTTGGCCGCCTCGCGCACCGTCGCGAAGGCCTCCGGCATGATGTCGTCGAGCGTCTCCCCCTGGGCGAGTCGCTCCCGGAACTCGGCGGTCATGCCCTGCAGCTCCGCGTCGCTCATCGCGACGAAGTCGTCCTCGATCGCGTTGACGGCCGAGGCGATGCCCTCGAGCTGGCGGAGGATCTTGCCCTCGCCGATGCGGAGGAGCTTGTCCAGGATGGCAGGCACGAGCGATGACTCCTTGAGGTTGGGCGGCGGCGCCACTCTACCGAGCGGTCACCAGTCCACCTAAGCACGCGGTCCCTCGCCGGACGCAGTCCCCCGAGCGGCCCCGGAGGAGGGCGGCCGCCTCAGCCCACGAGCCGCGCTGCCAGGTCCCCTCGCGGCTCCACACGGACGGATCCGAGACCCTGCCAGGCCGCCAGTCGGCGCAGCTGGTCGAGGAGGGCCTCACCGGTCTCGGGCGGCGCTCCCGGCTCGGCGTACGCCGCCCTGACCAGCAGCCGACCCACCCCGCCGTCCGCGGCCCGATCGGCCTTGAGATCGACCCGGGCCACCAGCCGGTCGCCGAGCAGGAAGGGCAGCACGTAGTACCCGTGCACCCGCTGGGCGGCCGGGACGTAGATCTCGATCCGGTAGCGGAACCCGAACAGCCGCTCGGTCCGCTCCCGCTCCCAGACCACCGGGTCGAACGGGCTCAGCAACGCCGCTGCCGCGACGCGTCGCGGCAGCCTCGCGTCGCGGTGCAGGTACGCCGGGCGCCGCCACCCCTGGACCGAGACAGCGAGCAGCTCGCCGGACTCGACGAGGTCGTCGATCGCCGGTCGGACGTGCTGCTCGGGCATCCGGTAGTAGTCGCGCAGGCACCGCGCGGTGCCGACGCCGTGCGAGACCGCCGCCCGCCGGACCAGCTCGCGGCGCGCGTCCTCGGGGGTCGGCGCCGGCGTGGCGAGGACGTCGGGCGGCAGCACCCGCTCGGGCAGGTCGTAGCGCGGCTCGAACTGGCTGGTCCGGCCTGCGATGGCCAGCTCGCCGGCCAGGAACAGGTAGTCGAGCACCTTCCGGGACTCCGACCAGTTCCACCCCCAGTGCTCCCGGGTACGACGGTCCGGGCGCCCGAGCTCCGCCTCCACCTCTCGGGCCGTGCTGGCCCCGCGGTCGGCGACCACCGCCCGGACCGAGGCCTCCAGGCGCGGGTCGGAGGCGACGAAGCCCCACTTGCCCCGCTCCCCCCGGTAGTGGTCCATCCGGTGCTGCATCAGCGGCCACAGCTCGACCGGCATCAGCGCCTGCACGTGCGCCCAGTACTCCACCAAGCGGCGCGGCCGGCGCTCGGCGGCGCGGCGCAGCAGGTCGACGTCGTACCCGCCCATCCGCGAGAACAGCGGCATGTGGTGGGCCCGCACCAGGACGTTGACCGAGTCCACCTGCAGAACGCCGGTGCGGGCGACAGTGCGGCTCAGCGTGCGCATCGTCGGCACCGCGTGCGGCGGGTCCAGGAAACCCTGGGCCGCGAGCGCCACGCGGCGCGCCTGGGCCTGGGAGAGGTCGGTCATCGACAGGACAGCGACAGCGACGTCACGGCAGGTCGAGCAGCTTCTCCTTGACCGCGTACATGACCGCTTCCATCCGGGAGTGCAGCTGCAGCTTCTCCAGGATGTTGCGCACGTGGTTCTTGACCGTGTTCTCGGAGATGAAGAGCTGGCGGGCGATCTCGCGGTTGTTCAGGCCCTTCGCCACCAGGCGCAGCACCTCGAGCTCGCGCTCGGTCAGCCGCAGCCCCGGCACGTGCTCACGCTCGGGGCGGGACATCTGCTTGAACTCGTCGATGAGCTTGACGGCCATCGAGGGGCTGATCAGCGACTGGCCGTCGGAGACCACCCGCACCGCCTGGGCGACCTCCTCGATCGAGGAGTCCTTGAGCAGGTAGCCCGAGGCGCCGCTCTTGACGGCCTCGTAGAGGTCGGCCTCCTCGTCGGAGACGGTCAGCATGATGATCTTGGCCGACGGCACGGTCTCCTTGATCGCCAGGCACGCCTCGATGCCGGAGCGTCGTGGCATCCGGATGTCGAGGAGCACCACGTCGGGTGCTGCCGTGGCGGCCAGGTTCGTCCCCTCGACCCCGTCGCCGGCCTCGCCGACGACCTGGATCCCGGACTCGACGGCCAGCAGCATCACCAGGCCGCGCCGGAACAGCTCCTGATCATCGACCACCAACACCCGGATGGGCTCCGGCTCGCTCTTCTTACGGTCCACCACGTCAGCATCATGGCACGACTGGAACTGAAGCGCTGCCCATCCGGGTGGCTGGGAATGGTCCAGGGCTGGCCCAAAAGGGCCAGCCCTGGTGCCTGTCCGGAATTCGACAGGCTCAGCGCGCGCCGAGGTCGAGCGAGATCACGCCGTAGTCGTAGCCCTTGCGCCGGTAGACCACCGCCGGGCGCTCGCTCTCCTTGTCCACGTAGAGGTAGAAGTCGTGTCCGACCAGCTCCATCTCGTAGAGGGCCTGGTCTAGCGTCATCGGGCTGGCCGGGTGCGTCTTCTCGCGCACCACCAGCGGACCGTCGCCGGTGACCGCGATCGGTCCCACCCGACGTTCCTCGGTCGTCTCCTCGTTCTTCTTCCGCTGGGCCTCGGCCAGCGACTCCGGGACCAGCTCGTCGGCGGCGGCGGAGAGCGCCTGTCCCACCGAGACCGGTGCGTGTCGGCCCCGGTGCACCCGGCGCCGGTCCGCGGCGCGGCGCATCTGGGCCGCCATCTTGTCCAGGGCGAGGTCGAGGGCGCCCATCTTGTCGTCAGCTGCCGCCTCGGCCCGGATGATCGGGCCCTTCGAGAACGCGGTGAGCTCCACATGAACCGCCCGATCGTGCTGCCGCGGGTTCGGCTCGCAGTCCACCTCGACATGCACCCGGATGATCCGGTGGTCGTGCTTCTCCAGTCGGGTGAGCTTCTCCGACACGTGACTTCGGTAACCGTCGGAGATCTCGCAGTTCCGGCCTGTGACGACAACTTCCATGTGAACCTCCCGTGGAACAGTTGGTTTCTTCTCAACCCACCGCAGCCGGCAGATGCCGGGGTGCGGGCGGCCACGGTCCCGGGCTCAGGGCCCGGGATCCGGGGACGTTGTGGGCGCAGGGGGGAGGAGTCCGCCCGGCCGACCTGGTCTTCGACCCCACAATCGCCTGCTGAGGCTTCCGCAGCTTCTCTGCCACTACCGGCCTTCTCCCACCGCCCGTCGTGTCTGACGACGAGGACGAGGCAGGTCTTACTTCTAAGCCGCACCGTGATCGACCCGGTCCGGGGCGCAGCCCCGGCCGGGTCTTACGTGGACCGTTTCGCCTGCGACTGGCTTCGGCTAGTCGCCGGCGCGCCCGGTGGGGCGCGCCTGCGACGCAACCACGGACCCGGACGGACTCCATGCTGCGACCGTAGCCCGTGGTCCCCCATCTCGAAAGGATTCCCGGGGATCTTCACTCGGTGGTACGGCGCACCGCCCGCCGCCGGCGTCGGGTGGCGGCGGCCACGGCGACGGCGCCGACCCGCAACCCGACCGCGTCCAGCGCCCGCTGCGCCTCCCGGGCCGTGGCCCCGGTGGTGAGGACGTCGTCGCAGACCACCACCAGTGCGGTCGGGGTGCGCGCGGCCAGGCGCCGCAGCAACCGCCCCCGCACCGCCATCGCTCCGGCCAGGTTGTCGGCGCGGTCGGCCGCCGACAGCCCCGCCTGGTCGGCCACGCCCGGCCGCAGCGTCAGCAGCGGGGCGGTCCGCGCGTCGTACCCCTCGCGGCGCAGGCTCGCGGCCGCACCCGCCGTGATCGCGGCCGTGGGGTCGTGTCCGCGAGCGCGGACGCTGGAGCGCCGTGACGGCACGGGCACCAGCACCACCGGGGTACGCCGCCGCGGCTCCAGCCCCGCCAGCGCCGGGCGGACCGCCACCGCGACGAGCTCGGCGAGCGGACCGGTCAGCGCGAGGAGGCGCCGTTCCTTGAGCCCCAGCACCAGCTCCCGGACCAGACCCGCGTACTCGGCGGCCGCCCACGGCGGCGCCAGCCCGACCGGGGTGGGGTCGGGCCAGGCCGGCCAGGCCCCGTCACGGCCCGGCAGCGTGGCGGTGCAGCCCGGGCAGAGCAACCGCCCCGGGTGGGCGCACCCCAGGCAGTGCACCCCGAGCAGCAGGTCACGGGCGGCGTCGAGCACCCCCACAGACCAGCAGGACCCGGCCCTGCGCAGCCACTGCCGGAACGGCTCCTGTGGACAGTCTCAACCCACGTAGCCCAGGGACTCCTGACCGGGATCGAGCGCGACCGGCGCGGGCCGGGCGGAGGAGAGATCGGTGAGGATCGAGACGGTGCGCGCGTAGAGCCGCTGGGTCGGCACCGGCGAGCCGACCAGTGCCACCACCTGCCCGCGCACCGTGGTGGACAGGCTGTCGGAGTCCGCCGGCGAACCGTCCACGGAGATCGCCCGCACCTCGTAGAGCTGCTCGGCCAGCCGGTGCAGCACCACCAGGGAGGTGGGGCTCTGCCACCCGACGTCCTTGATCCGGAGCTGACCGCTGTCGTCGTCCCAGGAGATCGGCACCGAGGGCGTGGCCCCGAGCACCCGCCCCTGGTCGTCGTGGCGCAGCCGGCTGACCCGGATCTCGTCGCGTCCCGCCCGTCGCACCACCGCGACCAGCCGCGACCCGTCCCGCGAGACCAGGAACGCCCGCACCCGACGTCCGCTGACGCCCGGAACCTGAATGGCGCGAGCGGTCGCGGCGTCCTCGTCGGTGTCGAGGTAGGAGACCAGCGCCCCGTTCGGGGTGCGGTCCACCAGCCAGAGCCGGTCGGCGAAGTCCCACGCGGGCTTCAGCAGCGACGTCGCACCGCTGACCACCTGGCGCACCTGGGTGTCCTGGTCGTCCACGGGCGCGAGCAGCAGCCCCCGGCCCCCTCCCGAGGTCGCGGCCACCCTCGTCGCGTCGAGGTTCACCGCCACGGCGCCGATGCCGTACTGCTCCGCACCGAGCGGACCCGCGACCGGCTCCAGCGACTGGGCCGGGCCGGAGACCAGCACCCCGTCGCGGTTGCCGAAGAGCAGCGGGTTGGGGCGGTCACCACTCGGGTCGTACTCGACGCCCAGCCCGACGTCGACCTCGGCGACCTCGCCGGGCAGCCGGATCGGCCGGCCGTCGATCGAGAGCCGCAGCGCCTCGATCTGCGGGTCCTGCCGCAGGGTCCAGGCCAGCTGGGCCAGCACCCGCTCCACGGTGGGGCCGTTGAGCGACCCGGTGTCGCCGGTGAGTGCCACGTCCGCCACCCCGTCCGCGGAGACCGGGACCGACAGCCCGGCGCTCAACCCGCTGGGGATGAAGCTGCGGGCCACCCGGCGCAGCTCGCTGCCGGGGCCGCGCAACAACCCGGCGACCAGGGCGGTGGACAGCTGCTCGCCTCGCGGCACGAAGACCGGCTCGGGCACCAGGATCTCGGCGGTGGGGTCGAAGAAGTACAGCGCCACCTGGCGGAACCGCTGCTCGAACCACGCCTGGGGCACGACCAGGGCGTTGGGCGCCTCCGCGATCCGGTACTCGCCGTTCTCGACCGCCATCGGGAAGTCCAGCTGCTCCTGCTCGGCGGGCACCGCCCCCTGCCAGGCGCCCCGGGCGTCGAGCCGCTCGGCGTCGGTGAGGGCGACGGAGACCAGTGCGGTGCCCCGCGGCGTACCGGCGTCGCCGTAGATGATCGTCGACTCCTCGGGGTCCCAGGCGGTGCGGAAGTCGTCGGAGAGGAACTCCCGCGCCACGTCGGTGCGGATCGGGGTCGCGGTCATCGCGTCGAGGAAGCCCTTGACCACCTCGGCCGGGGACGAGCCCGGCTGCGGCGGACGAGGGTCGATGAAGACCCCCCGGTCGGGGTTGCTGCCGACGGTGGCGGTCGTCTCGATCACCGGACCGCTGCGAGGCAGACCCGTGCAGCCGGTGAGCAGGGCCAGCACCACCGCCGCCAGCACGACCGGTGGACGCCTCCTCATCGGCTCACCTCCGCGGCGTCGGCCGGCACCAGCGGCAGCGGGCTCATCCGCAGCTCCTGGCCCGAGTGCCGCGGCAGCGTCAACCGGAACTGGGAGCCCTCCCCGGGGCGGCCCCAGGCCTGCAACCAGCCACCGTGCAGATGGGTGTCCTCGAGCGCGATGGACAGGCCCAGGCCGGTCCCTCCGCTGCTGCGCGCCCGGGCCGGGTCGGCGCGCCAGAACCGTTCGAAGACCATCGCCGACTCCCCCGGCGCCAGGCCCACTCCGTGGTCACGCACCGCGATCGCGGCCGCGTGCGCGTCCCCGTCGACCAGGACCAGGACCTGCGGGCGAGCACCGGGACCACCCGGGCCGGCGTGGTCGATGGCGTTGGTGACGAGGTTGCGCACGATCCGCTCGACCCGTCGTACGTCGGCCTCGGCCAGGCACGGACGACCGGGGGCCCGGACCACCAGGTCGACGCGCCGCTGCTCGGCCAGGGCGGCGGTGCTGTCGACGATCCGGTGGGCGACGTCGACCAGGTTCACGTCGTCCAGGTCGAGCACCGCGGCCCCGGCGTCGAACCGGGAGATCTCCAGCAGGTCCACCAGCAGCGTCTCGAACCGGTCCAGCTCGGTCTGCAGCAGCTCGGCGGCCCGGGCGGCGGCGGGGTCGAAGTCGCCGCGGGCGTCGTGCAGCACGTCACCGGCCATCCGGACGGTGGTGAGGGGGGTGCGCAGCTCGTGGGAGACGTCGGAGACGAAGCGGCGCTGGACCCGGGAGAGCTCCTCGAGCTGCCGGATCTGGCGCTGCAGGTTGCCGGCCATCTGGTTGAACGACGTCGCCAACCGGGCCAGGTCGTCCTCGCCGCGGACCTGGACCCGCTCCTGGAGCCCGCCGGCGGCGAGCCGCTCGGCGACCTTGCGCGCGGCCCGGACCGGCGTCACCACCTGCCGGGTGACCAGCCAGGTCATCCCGGCGACCAGGACCAGCAGCAGCGCCGCCGCGGTCAGCAGGGCCCGGCTGACCAGGGCCAGCGTCTGCTGCTCGGCCTCCATCGGGAACAGGAAGTACAGGGTGTAGGTGCGGCCGTCGGCCGGCAACCGCACCTGGGACCCGACCGCGATGCCGGGACGCTCGGTCTGGCCGCCGTCGATCAACCCGGTCGTCCGGATCGTCGTGTAGGTCCACGCGGTCCCCGCGATCCGGTCGAAGTGCGCCTCCAGCGCCGCCGGCACGCTGCTGGTGTCCAGACCCTCGGTGAACTCGGCTCCGCCGTCCTCGATCCTCCCACCGGTCTCCCCCACCGGCCCGGCCAGGACCACCGAGAAGCCGCGGGCCGCCCCGCGCGAGATGATCGGTCCGACCAGGTCCTGCTGCTGGGCGTTGGCGTCGATGTCGGTGCCGGTGGCGGCGCGCAGCCGGTCCTGGGCCTCGGAGACCTCGTCGGTGGTCTCGGCGACGACGGCCTGCACCCGGTTGTCGAGCAACCCGTCCTGGGTCTGCTGCAGCAGCAGCCAGCCGACGACGCTGATCACCGCCGCCGAGAGCAGCAGGGTGCTGGCGACCACGCGCGCCTGGATGGAGCGACGCCAGAAGGTCAGCACCCGTCGCAGGCCGGAGGGGAGGCCCCGGGAGTCCCCCGGTGTCGACACCGCCGGCTCGCGGCTACTGGGCGCCGGCCTTGTAGCCGACACCGCGCACCGTCACGACGATCTCGGGGTTCTCGGGGTCGTGCTCGACCTTGGACCGCAGCCGCTGCACGTGCACGTTGACCAGCCGGGTGTCGGCCGCGTGCCGGTAGCCCCAGACCTGCTCCAGCAGCACCTCCCGGGTGAAGACCTGCCAGGGCTTGCGCGCCAGGCACACCAGGAGGTCGAACTCGAGCGGGGTGAGGCTGATCGGCCGACCGGCCCGGGTGACCGCGTGCCCCGCGACGTCGATGCTGAGGTCGCCGATCCCGAGCGTCTCCTGGGGCGAGGGCTCGAAACGGCGGACCCGGGCACGGATCCGCGCCACGAGCTCCTTGGGCTTGAACGGCTTGACCACGTAGTCGTCGGCGCCGGACTCGAGGCCGACCACGACGTCGACCGTGTCGCCCTTCGCGGTCAGCATCACGATCGGCACCCCGGACTCGACGCGGATCTCCTTGCACACGTCGATGCCGTCCTTGCCGGGCAGCATCAGGTCCAGCAGCACCAGGTCGGGGTTGTAGTCGCGGAAGGCGGCCATCGCCTCGTCACCGCGGATGCACATCCGGCTGTCGAAGCCCTCCTGCCGCAGCACGATCGTGAGCATCTCCGCGAGGGAGGCGTCGTCGTCGACGACCAGGATGCGCCCCTTGGTCGCGTAGTCGTGGGGCGACCCCGGGGCGGGACCGGCAGGCTGGCTCATGCCGCCCATAGTGCCAGCCCGCACCCCCGAAGACGGCAGCACCGCCGCCCGAGCGGGCGGCGGTGCTGTCGAGTGCTGTCGAGTGCTGTCGAGCCGTGACTCAGTAGCGGTACGCGTCGGACTTGTACGGGCCCTCGACCGGGACACCCAGGTAGGAGGCCTGGTCGTCGCTGAGCGTGGTCAGCCGGACACCGAGGGCACCGAGGTGCAGCCGGGCGACCTCCTCGTCGAGGTGCTTGGGCAGCACGTAGACGCCGACCGGGTACTCCTCGGGCTTGGTGAAGATCTCGATCTGCGCGAGCACCTGGTTGGTGAACGAGTTCGACATCACGAACGACGGGTGGCCGGTCGCGTTGCCGAGGTTCATCAGTCGACCCTCGGAGAGCACGATGATCGACTTCTCGCCCGGGAAGGTCCACACGTCGACCTGCGGCTTGACGTTCTTGCGCACGGCGACGCCTCGCGGCCTCGAGGCCGGCCATGTCGATCTCGTTGTCGAAGTGGCCGATGTTGCCGAGGATCGCGTTGTGCCGCATCCGCTTCATCTGGTCGACCGTGACGACGTCCTTGTTGCCGGTCGCGGTGATGATGATGTCGGCGACGTCCAGGACGTCGTCGAGGGTGGCGACCTGGTAGCCGTCCATCGCGGCCTGGAGCGCGCAGATCGGGTCGATCTCGGTGATGATCACCCGGGCGCCCTGGCCGCGCAGCGAGTCCGCGCAGCCCTTGCCCACGTCGCCGTACCCGCAGACCACGGCGACCTTGCCGCCGATGAGGACGTCGGTGGCGCGGTTGATGCCGTCGATGAGCGAGTGCCGGCAGCCGTACTTGTTGTCGAACTTGGACTTGGTGACCGAGTCGTTGACGTTGATGGCCGGGAAGAGCAGCGAGCCCTCCTTCATCATGTCGTAGAGACGCAGCACGCCGGTGGTGGTCTCCTCGGTGACGCCCTTGATCTCGCCGGCGATCTGGGTCCAGCGGTCCTGGCTCTGCGCCAGCGACGCCTGCAGGGCCTCGAAGATGACCCGCTGCTCGGCGCTCGCCGCGGTCGCGGGGTCGGGGGCCTTGCCGCTCTTCTCGGCCTCGACACCCAGGTGCACCAGCAGCGTGGCGTCACCGCCGTCGTCGAGGATCATGTTCGCGAAGCGGGCCTGGCCGTCGGCGCCGGCGGGCCACTGCAGGATCTGCTGGGTGCACCACCAGTACTCCTCCAGGCTCTCGCCCTTCCAGGCGAAGACCGGGACACCGGCGGGGTTCTCGACGGTGCCCTCGGGACCGACGACGACCGCGGCCGCGGCGTGGTCCTGGGTGGAGAAGATGTTGCAGGAGGCCCAGCGGACCTCGGCACCCAGCTCGACCAGGGTCTCGATCAGCACGGCGGTCTGGATCGTCATGTGCAGCGAGCCGGTGATGCGCGCGCCGGCCAGCGGCTTGTCAGCGCCGTAGCGCTCGCGCATGGCCATCAGACCGGGCATCTCGTGCTCGGCGAGGGTGATCTCGGTGCGGCCGTAGTCGGCCAGGCTGAGGTCGGCGACCTTGTAGTCCATCAGTTGTCTCCTCGACAGGTCTGGAGCAGCGTCTGCGCCGCGCATCTGCGCATCGTCGGGATCTCCCACGCGGACCCTGCCAGCCTAGGTCGACCTGACCGGGATTCAGGAATCCCCGGCCCTGCGGGACCGCGGACGCAGGTGCAGCACGGTGACCAGCACCGCGCCGACCGCCAGGCCCAGCAGCGCCGAGGCCGTCGTGTTGACCGACCACGCCGCCAGGCCGCTCAGCGAGCCGAGGCCGTCGCCGACCGCCTCCTCGAGGTGGTGGACCAGGTCGTACGGCGCGTGCAGGCCGAGATCGTCCATGCCGACGAGCAGGATGTGGCCACCCACCCAGAGCATCGCCGCCGTGCCGACCGCGCCGATGACCGTCAGCAGCCGCGGCATCGCGGCCACCATCCCGCGTCCGAGCCGCTGCAGCGCGGTGGAGCTGCGCTGGGCCAGGTTCAGTCCCACGTCGTCGGTCTTCACGATCAGCGCGACGACGCCGTAGACGAGCACCGTGATGCCCACCCCGACGACGGCCAGGATGATCGCGCGGGAGAGGAACGGCTCGTCGGCGACCTCGTTGAGGCTGATCACCATGATCTCGGCGGAGAGGATGAGGTCGGTCCGGATCGCCCCGGCCACCATCTTCTTCTCGGTCTCGGCAGGATCGCCGCCGGCCGCGGCGGCGGTCTCCTGCGGATGGTGCCCGGAGACCACCTCCCAGATCTTCTCGGCGCCCTCGTAGCACAGGAATCCCCCGCCCAGCATCAGGATCGGGGTGAGCAGCCAGGGAAGGAACTGCGAGAGCAGCAGGGCGGCGGGAAGGATGATGAGCAGCTTGTTGCGCAGCGAGCCCACCGCGATCTTGCGGATCATCGGCAGCTCGCGGTGCGCGGCGACACCCTGGACGTACTGCGGGGTGACCGCGGTGTCGTCGACGACCACGCCGGCCGCCTTCATGCTGGCGCGTCCGGCCGCGGCGCCGACGTCGTCCACGGACGCCGCGGCCAGCCGGGCCAGCGCCGCCACGTCGTCGAGCAGCGCGAAGAGGCCGCCGCTCACCGGCGCTCCTCACGGGAGCCGCGTCGGCGGCAGGTCGGGATCGTCAGCACGGGCGCACTCTACCCGCGCCCGACCGGCTCGTCGGACCGCTCGACCTGCCGCTCGATCCGGCGCTCCAGCCGGTCGGCGTCCTCGGTGACCCGGCGCAGCTCGACGGCGTGCCGTACCCGGCCCTCGGCGAACCCGAGCGGGTCGACGGCGTGCTGGAGCCGGCCGGCCAGCGGTCGCCAGGCCAGCAGCAGCGTCACCGCGACACCACCCAGCGTGGTGAGCACCAGTCCCGTCGACGGGTGCGCCTCGGCCCAGCCCATGAACCCGGAGTAGGCCACGCCCTTGATCACGAAGCCGTGGAACAGGTAGACGACCAGCGTCCAGGCGCCCATCCGGGTGAACCACCCGTGCCACCGGGGCACCAGGGCCAGGAACGCCCAGGCCCCCGCGGTGCCGATCAGCAGCAGGGCGGCCCGGGTGAGGAAGGCACGGCCGTCGCCGACGTCGAGCTCGTCGTAGCGTGCCCGGTAGTAGAGCCACTCGGTCGCCGCCCAGGAGTCGGTGTACGCCGTGAGCCACCAGATCGCCACGAAGACCCCGACCGCCGCCGCCGGCACCCACCGGCCGCGGAGCAGCTCCAGCCGCTCCGGGGTGGCCTTGAGGCCCATCACGAAGAAGGGCAGCAGCCCCAGCACCCGGGCCACGTCCAGGGTGTCCCCGGCGTACAGGCCCCCGACCAGGCTGATCGCCACGGCCACCGCCAGCCCGCCCCACAGGGGGCGGAAGAGCGGGGTGAGCAGCCGCCAGAAGAAGAGGGCCGAGAGGTACCACATCGGCCAGTGCGGATCGGTGAAGAGATCCTCGAGCCGGTCGCCCCCGACATGGATCCGGAACAGTGCCAGCGCGCACTCGAAGACCAGGTAGGGCACCGCGACGGTACGGAACAGCTGGTACATCCGCGGGCGCGACCAGTCGAAGGAGCGGGAGAGGTAGCCGGTGACGAACACGAAGGCCGGCACGTGCCAGGCGTAGAGGAAGTCGTAGAGGTGGTCGTGGAGCCCGGTGTGCGGCAGCAGCGTCCAGGAGTGCCCCACCACGACGAGCAGCACCAACGCCATCTTGGCGTTGTCGAACCACGGGTCGCGACGCTTCGGCGCCGGGGGGGCGGCGCCGTCGGAGGACGGCATGCCCGGGATCTACCCCGATCGCGGCGCGGCTAGTCCTGTCTGAGGCGTGGAATGACCCACACCCCTGCCGCGGGTCCCTAGTCCGGGACCGGGACCAGCCCGAGCCGCAGGTACTCGGCGGCGTACGTGCCGCTGAGCAGCAGCGAGGCGTAGCGGGCCACCTCGGTGGCCGCCTCGGTGCGGACCGTCTCGACCCGCACCCCGCGTGACGCCGCGGCGGCCTGGAGCCGGCCCCGGTGCTCGCGCACCACCGGGTCCTCGGAGCCGTCGTCGAGGACCAGCAGGGTGGGGCGCAGCTCGCCGGGCCCGTCCGCGAACGGGTCGTCGAACACGTCGTGCTGACGGGCCGCGTCGATCACCGGCAGCAGGTGCTCGGCGTCGCCGGCGAGCGCGGTGCGGCCGCTGGCCCGGCGGATGGACTCCGCGACCCGACGGGCGGCGCGGGCGGCGAGCACCGAGCCTCCCCAGACCAGGGGGACGGCGTCGGCCAGGGAGATGGCCAGCATCTTGGCCGGGTTCACCGCCAGGTCCCGGTACGGCGAGCACTCGGTGGCCACCACGTCGAGCGCCTCGGCGACGCGCTCGGCGTCCGCGCTCGGGCCCAGCGAGACCCGATCCAGGAAGACCAGCATGGCCACCGCGGTCGCCAGCTGGTCACGGGTCGCGGTGGGAAGGATGGTGCTCCACCGACCGGCTGCGTGCTCGGCCACCATCGAGCCTGCCGGGCAGGCCACCACCACCTGGCAGCCACGGCGGACCGCCTCGGCCACCGCGGAGGCCGTGCCGGTGTCGGTGCCGTCAGGGGCCAGCACGACCACCAGGTCGAGGCTGCCGGCCCACCCTGGCAGCGCCGGGCCGGGCCAGGCGACGAAGGGCACCGGGCACCACGGCTCGAGCACCGCGCGCAGCAACCGGGAGTCGGGACCGGCCGCGATCACCGCACGGGGCCGGGCCTGCTCCTGGCTGTGGGCCACGGCCTGGTCGATGGCGTCGGCCGCCTCCCCGGCCTCGCGCCGTACTCGGGCGCCGGACTCGGCGAGGGTGCGCAGCCGCAGGTCGGCGGTCGCCAGTGACGCGTCGTCGTCGAGCCGGGACTCGTCGAACCAGGTGCCCATCGGGTGTCCTAGCCCGGCTGACGGGCTTCGTCGACCAGCAGCACCGGGATGTCGTCGCGCACCGGGTAGACCAGCCCGCACTCGCCCCGGCAGGCCAGCTCACCGCCGCCGGCCGACTCCACCGGCTCCAGGGTCCCGTGGCACTGCGGACAGACGATGATCTCCAGCAGGGACGGGTCGATGTTGAGCGGCATCAGCGCTCCTTCCTGATCAGCGCGAGCACCTCGTCGCGGGTCCGGACCATGGTGGGCTCGTCAGCCCCCTCGGCGTTGAGCCGCAGCAGCGGCTCGGTGTTGGAGCCTCGCACGTTGAACGTCCAGTCGGGATGGGAGACCGTCAGACCGTCGAGCCGGTCCGTGGTGACCCCGGGCAGGCCGGCGTACGACGCCTCGAGCTCGGCGATCACCGCCAGCTGGTCCTCGACCTCGGAGTTGATCTCGCCGCTGACCGGGTAGCGCTCGAACTCGGCCAGCAGAGCCGAGAGCGGGACGTCGGTCTCGGCCAACGCGGCCAGGGCGTGCAGCGCGGCGAGCATCCCGGAGTCGGCCCGCCAGAAGTCGCGGAAGTAGAAGTGCCCGCTGTGCTCGCCCCCGAAGATCGCGTCGGTCTCGGCCATCGTCTCCTTGATGAACGAGTGGCCGACCCGGGTCCGCACCGGGATGCCGCCGCGCTCGGCGACGATCTCGGGCACCGCCCGGCTGGTGATGAGGTTGTGGATGATCCGGGCCCCGGGCTCGCGGGACAGCTCGCGGGTGGCGATCAGCGCGGTCAGCGTCGAGGGCGAGACGAGCCGACCCTGCTCGTCGACGAGGAAGCACCGGTCGGCGTCGCCGTCGAAGGCCAGGCCCACGTCGGCCCCCTCGGCCAGCACCCGGTGCTGGAGGTCGACCAACGTCGTCGGGTCGATCGGGTTGGCCTCGTGGTTCGGGAAGGTGCCGTCCAGCTCGAAGTACAGCTCGACCAGGTCGACCCGGTCCGGGCCCAGCCGGTCGAAGACGGCCGGTGCGGTGTAGCCGGCCATCCCGTTGCCGGCGTCCACGACCACCTTCAGCCGCCTGCCCCGCACCGGGGCCAACGAGATCAGGTGCGCGGCGTACGCCGCGAGCAGGTTCAGCTCGCTGACGGCACCCAGCCGGGCGCCGCCACGATGCCCGGGGGCGAGCACCCGGTCCCGGATGTCGAGCAGTCCGCTGTCCCGGCCGACCGGCACGGCCGCGGCGCGACACAGCTTGATCCCGTTGTACTGGGCGGGGTTGTGGCTGGCGGTGAACATCGCACCCGGCAGACCCAGGTGACCGGAGGCGAAGTACAGCTGGTCGGTGGAGGCCAGACCGATCATCACCACATCGGCGCCCGCCTCCGCGGCGCCCTCGGCGAAGGCCCCGGCCATCCCCGGCGAGCTGGGCCGCATGTCGTGGCCCACGACCACGGACCTCGCGCCGACCACCTCGACGAAGGCGACTCCGGTGGCACGGGCGAGCGCCTCGTCGATCTGCTGCGGCACCAGGCCCCGCACGTCGTAGGCCTTGAAGACGGCGTGGACGTTGGCCGCGTCCAGTGGGTCACCCATGTCGCCGACCCTAGTGCGTGGCCTCGCCGGGAGCGCAGTCAGTCGGAGGTGAGCATCCGCAGGTGGCCGCGTCGTCCCTTCACCCGGGCACCGTCGGGAGCCGGGGGCGGTCCGTCCGGGCTGCGCGGGTCGGCGACCTCGGCGGTCGGTCCGACCCGCTCCCGGGGCGCGGGTCTGGCCGCCTCCCGGACCGCGTCGGCCAGCGCCAGCAGGTCGTCGTTGGACGGTCCCTGGGTGGCCGGGTCCGGGGCCAGGCGGAGCACCTCCCAGCCCCGCGGGGCCGAGAGCCGTTCGCTGTGCGCCTCGCACAGGTCGTAGGCGTGCGGCTCCGCGAACATCGCCAGTGGTCCGAGCACCGCGGTCTGGTCGGCGTACACGTAGGTGAGCGTGTTGATCGCGGGTCGACCGCAGGCGGTGCGGGAACAGCGGCGGGCGGGACTCACGGGCCAGACGGTACCGCCGGGCACGGCGGCAGCCGGTTAGGCTCGCTGCGTGATCGACGCCGAGGGGACGGCCGCGGGATCGGCCCCGCAGCCGGGCGGCTCTGCCGGTGCCCGGCGGCCCCGGCTGCGAGACCGCCGCGGTCGCGGCATGAGGGGACCGGGGGTGCTGACCTCGCACCCCGGCCGACCCCACCGGCGCACCGGTCGGGAGCGCTTCGACGACCTGGTGCTCAGCATCGTCAGCGACCTCGAGGACCGGTGGGCCGAGAAGCTGGGTCTGGTCGAGTACGCCGTCGAGGACGCCCCCCAGCTGCCCGACGACTGGGGGGTCGACACCGTCCCGCTCTCCTCCCTGGTCCGCGGCCAGGGGGCGACCCCGAGCCGGCTGGTCGTCTTCCGCCGGCCGATCGAGCATCGCGCCGAAGGCCGCTCCGAGCTCGAGGCGCTGGTGCTCACCGTGCTCGTCGAGCAGGTCGCCGAGCTGCTCGGCATCGACGCCGCCGAGGTCGACCCGCGGTACCCCGCCGCCCCGGACGACGACTGAGCCTCACCAGCCCGTTGATCGGGCCCGTCGATCAGGGAAGGCCGGGGCGGACGTCCGGCACCAGACCGCTGCGTACCAGCTCCCGCAGCGGCACCACCGCGGCGCCGCGGCCGGTGACCAGCACCGCGCCGACCAGACCGGTCCGCTCCGGGGAGACGGTGACCAGCTCGGCTCGCGACGGCAGCGCCACCCGGCGGCCGGAGTCCGGCTGCAGCTCGACCCGGGTGCGGTCCAGCTCGGTCCCGTCCGCGGCCCGGGAGACCACGGTCATCACGCCGACGCCGTCCACGCCACCCACCAGCAGCTCCTTCTCCCCGGGGGGGACCACCACCGCGGTCCGGTCGGTCACCGCCGCTCCGACGGTGGCGTGGACCAGGTCACCGTCGAGGAGACCGCGCAGTGCGGCCGTCACCGGGCCGGTGCTCTCGATCTGGAGACCGAGGGCACCCTCGGCCGTCGGACTGCCCAGCAGCTCGTCGATCGAGGTCCGCACCGTGTTGCCCGGGGCGACGGTGAACGGCTCGGACCCCTGCGGCGTCAGCACCGACTCCTCGGTGACCAGCCGGACGGTGGCCCGGACCTCGTCGTCCCCGGGGTTCGCCACCACCAGCGTGCGGCTCCCCGCACCGGCGGGCAGGCCGAGCAGCACGCTGGTCTCCTGCGGCTCGGCCTGGCCCGGCAGCCAGTCGACCGTCCGGCCCCCCGCTCCCGGCTCGTCGTAGCGGTCCAGAACGGTGGCGGCCAGCCGACCACGGACGGTCGCCACCCGGAGTGCGAGCTCGCCGCGCCGGGGCACCACGGTGCCCAGCTCGATCCTGACTCCCTGCCCCCCGGGCACCGAGATGCCTCGCAGCTCGGGGACCTCGAGCGGTCCGGCGCCGGCCAGGACCGTCACGTCGGCGATCGCGCGACCCGCGTTCGGGTTGACCAGCTCCAGGACGCTGTCGTGGGGGGCGCCCGCGCCCACCGCCGTGAACCACTGCTCGGCCGCCGGGGGCGGGCAGTCCACCGCCGCCAGCGGCGCGGTGCCGGTGCGGGCCGCCACCAGTCCCGGTGCCAGGCGCCCTCGGGCGGTGACCACGAAGCGTCCGGGGGCGGTGACCGCCACCACCCGGTCCGGTACCACCTCGATCCGCTCCTGGTCGCCGCGCAGCCCGCCGCCGGCCTCACCGGTGGCGTCCTCCGCCGTGGTGACCAGGACGTCGCCGGCGCCGCGCACCGCCTGCGGACACACCACGCGGGCATCGTTCAGCCCGACCGACTCGGGTGGCCGCTCCGCGATGCCGGCGGGCCGGTACGGGTCGACGAGCAGCAGCGCCCCCACGGTGAGCGCCGGCACCAGCACCGCCAGCACGCCGGTCGCGCCGACGCGCCGACCCGCGGCCGAGCGCCGACCCGGCGCACTCTCGTTCGCCGGGAGGCCCCGCTCCGGGCTGCTGCTCGTGCCGGGGAGGTCGCTCACCGGTCCTCCTCCGACCGGGCCCGTGGGGTCGTCGGCGCCGCGAGCACCAACGCCGCGACCAGCGCCAGGGCCTGCACCGCCAGCAGCACCCCGCGCCACCAGCGACCCGGGCCGCTGACGGCCCCGGGGTCGAGCGGACGGTCCACCTGCCAGGCCCGGGTGGAGCGATCCTCGGCGCTGGCCTGGAGCAGTCCGCCGGTGGCGTCCAGCGAGGCGGCCACGTCGCCGTCGGCGGGGGCCGGCAGCACGACGTACTCGATGCCGTGGTCAGCGAGCACGTCCACCACCGCCGGGGTGGGCCGCGAGGCCAGGGTCCGGACGTCGTCGGTCAGGTCGCGGTCCTCCTCGCTCAGGGCGAGGATCTCGTCCTCGCCGAGCGTGACCCCGTCACCACGTCGGATCGTGTAGGTCAGGCCGCTGTCGACCGTGCCGCGCACGACCAGGATGCCGCGCTCCGCGCCCGACCGGGAGCTCTGCACCATGTACGCCGGGATGTCGGCGCCCTCGCCACCCGACGGAGCCTGGGCCTCGAGCACGAACCAGCCGAGCCCGCCGCCGGCAGCGACCGCAGCACCGGCCAGCAGGACCGCTGTCGCGGTGCGGGCCGGCGCGCCCGAGGATCCGAGCGCCGCCTGGAACCCCAGCAGCGCGGCGACCACGAAGACCCCCTGCAGGACCACCAGCAGCACCGCGGTGGCCGGGGCGGTCCGCACCGCCGTCAGCTCCAGGACCGGGAGCGAGAGCACGGCGGCGACCCCGGCCCCGACGAGGGCGACGACCCAGCACAGCAGCACCGGGACCCGGCTGGGTCGGGGCAGCAGCGCGAGCAGGGCGAGCACCGGCAGCACCAGCCCCAGCCACCAGGGCGCCCCCAGCAGACCGGCGGCCAGGGTGCCGGGGTCGGCGCCGGGGTCCGCCAACCTGCCCAGCAGCAGACCCGCGGCGTCCGGCGCCGAAGCGGGCAATCCGCCGGCGCCCAGCAGCAGCCCCGCCGAGGCCCCGGTGAGCAGCGCCGGCAGCCACCAGGGCAGCAGCAGCACCGGGACCACCAGCACGGCCACCAGGGGCGGACCCCACGTCGACCGGTCCCCCATCACCGAGGGCAGCAGCCCGAACGCCGCAGCCACCACGACGCCACCGAGGACCGCGGTGAAGATCCACAGGACCGGCGCGAAGGCGGAGACCAGCGCCAACAGGACCGCAGCACGCCAGGCCGCCCGCCACCGTCGGTCGGGGTCCGGGTCGGCGAAGCCCAGCGCGGCGTGGGCGAGCCACGGCAGGGTCGCGGCCGCGACGACCACGTCCAGGCGCCCCTGGGCCCAGCCCCCGGAGACCACTGGCACCAGCGCGTAGCTGACCGCCGCCCCGAGCACCAACCAGCGCGGCGCTCCGGCCGGTGAGGCGAGCCGGCCCGCCAGGCGCAGGAACCGCCAGGCCCCCCACAGCGCCACCGGCACCGCGAGCACGAGCAGCACGCTCACCGCGGCGGCGGCACTGCCCAGCAGCAGCGTGCCCAGCAGCGCCAGCGGCACCAGGTACGCCGGCGCCGGGACGTCGGTCCCGGTGCCGAGCGGGTGCCAGGACTCCAGGTGCAGCCGCCACCAGTCGGCCACCGAGTCCGGGGCCGGGGAGAGCGCGGCGCCCGACACCGGTCCGTAGCCGCCGCGGGCACCGACCAGCGCGGCCACCACGACCAGCGCCAGCACCAGCGCCACCGGGTTGGTCAGGAACCGGGCGACCAGTCCGGTGTCCGCGTCGAGCTGGTCGTCGTCGGCCGGCCGGGCGCCGGCCCGGCCGGTCCCGCCGCGGGTCGGCGGGACTGCACCAGCGGCGGAGGGGTCCTGCTGCGCCGCCGCGGCCCGGCGCCGGTCGGCCACGTCGCTGGCCTGGTTGCCCAGGGCGGACGCGACGTCGCTGACGAAGTCCAGCCCGTGCCGGTAGGGCAGCCAGCGCGGCGCCAGCAGCGCGCGCACGTCCTGGCCGGCCCCGTTCCGGCGTACCGCCCGGCGCCGCCGCGCGGCTCGCAGGTCCCCGGGACCGGAGTAGACCGAGACCAGCGCCGCCAGCTCGTCGAGCGCCTCGCCGACCGAGCGCACCAGCAGGAAGCCGACCATCCGCACCAGGGTGCCCAGCGCCAGCCGGACCAGCTGGAACGGCAGCGCCCGGGTCGAGCAGTTGGCCAGCAGCGTGAACAGCGCCGCGCGCCGTTCCTGGTAGTGGGTGTGGCGTCCGGTCAGCGGGGTGCGGCGCAGCCCGCGGTGGGCGGCCTCGGCGTGGAAGACCACGGCGCGGGGCACCACCAGGGTCCGGTGGCCGGCCGCCGCTGCTCGCCACCCGAAGTCGAGGTCGTTGCCGAAGACCGGCAGCCGCTCCTCGAAGCCGCCGAGCTCGTCGAGGACGCGGCGTCGCACCAGCATGCCGGCGGTGTTGACGGCGAGGACGGTGCGGATCTCGTCGTGCTGCCCCTGGTCGTACTCGCCGCGCTCCAGGCCGGTCTCGCGGCGGCCGGTGCCGGAGATGGTGACGCCGAGCTCGAGCAGCCGCCGCAACGACGGCCACTCGCGCAGCTTGGGGCCGAGCACGTCGGCGTCCGGGTGCTCGCCGGCGGCCTGGAGGAGCTCGTCCAGCGCATCGGGCTCGGGCCGGGAGTCGTCGTGCAGCAGCCAGATCCACTCCGCGGCCGGGTCCAGCTCGTCGACCCGGTCCAGACCAGCGGCCACCGCCGCCGGGTAGCCGGTGTCGCCGCGCACGGTGAGGATCGAGTCCCCGGGACCGTCGAGAGCCGCGGCCAGCAGCTCGGGCGACTCGTCCCGGCTGGTGGTGTCGACGGCGACGACCCGGGAGAGGCGGCCTCGGGCGCGCACCTGGGCGAGCCCGTCGAGGACGGCCGGGCAGCCACCGGGCGCCGTCGTGGCTGACCAGCAGCGCCACCACCGCTCCCGGCTCCGACGCGGCCCGCGGCTGCTCCCCCGACTCCGACACGGTGGGCAACCCTAACGGTGCCCGGCGGGGGCCGGAACGGCGCAGAACGAGACCGCCCCGGTCACCAGGACCGGGGCGAGTTGTCTCAGACGGCGCGCTTCTTCAGCTTCCGGCGTTCTCGTTCGGACAGACCGCCCCAGATCCCGAAGCGCTCGTCGTGCATCAGCGCGGACTCCAGGCACTCGGTGCGCACCTCACAGGTGAGACAGACCTTCTTCGCCTCCCGCGTCGAGCCGCCCTTCTCGGGGAAGAACGCCTCCGGGTCGGTCTGCGCGCACAGGGCGCGCTCCTGCCATCCTGCTTCCTCGCCGTCCCCGTCGAGGAGTAGTAGTTCTCTCACGGCTTACGCCCTTTCGACCCGGACCCCCGGCGGCCCTCCCCCAAGGACCTCCGCGAGTCCCATTGACGTGCTCGGACCCACCGAGCCGGTCGTCGGACGCACCGGCTCCTGTTACTGCCACTCGCATGTCACCAGCTGCTCCCACGCCGCTCGCGCTCCGCTCGAACAGCTCGTGACACTGTTGGAATTACATGCCTGTCGTACACCGGAAGTCAAGCCCGCATCTGCTATGGAGCCGATCCCCGGCTCTCCTGCCGTCGCGCCGTGGGAGATGGTAGGGCCCATGAACCCAGGCCTTCGCGACCTCACCGTGCTCTCCGGTGGCATCGGCGGCGCCCGCTTCCTGACCGGCCTGCTGCACGGTATCGAGACCGGCACCCTGCCCGGTGTGGCACCCGACGCCCGGGTCACGGTCATCGCCAACACCGCCGACGACCTGTGGGTGCACGGCCTCAAGGTCTGCCCCGACCTCGACACGGTGATGTACACCCTGGGCGACGGCATCGACCCCGAACGGGGGTGGGGGCGGCGCGAGGAGACCTGGAGCGTGCGCAGCGAGCTGGCGGCGTACGGCGTCGAACCCACCTGGTTCGGACTGGGTGACCGGGACGTGGCGACCCACCTGGTCCGCACCCAGATGCTGGACGCGGGCTACCCGCTCTCCGAGGTCACCGAGGCGCTGTGCCGGCGCTGGAACCCGGGCGTGCGGCTGCTGCCGATGACCGACGACCGGGTCGAGACCCACGTCGCGGTCGCCGATCCGGAGGCGGCCAGCGGCCGCCGGGTGGTCCACTTCCAGGAGTACTGGATCAAGCTGCGGGCCGCCGTCCCCGCCGAGGCCGTGGTCGTGGTCGGTCTGGACCGGGCCGAGCCCGGGCCCGGGGTGCTGGACGCGATCACCGACACGGACCTGGTGATCGTGCCGCCGTCCAACCCGGTCGTCTCGGTGGGCACGATCCTCGGGGTGCCCCGGGTGCGCGAGGCCCTGGTGGCCACCCGCGCCCCGGTGGTCGGCCTGTCCCCGATCGTCGCCGGGCGACACGTCCGCGGGATGGCCGAGCAGATGCTCACCGCGATCGGGGTGGAGGTCAGCGCCGCCGGGGTCGGCCTGCACTACGGCGCCCGCTCCGCCGATGGCGTGCTGGACGGCTGGCTGGTCGACGCCGGCGACGCCGACCAGGTCGAGCGGGTCACCGCCGCCGGACTGGCCTGCGCCGCGGTCCCGCTGATGATGACCGATCCGGACGCCACCGCCGCGATGGCGGCCGCTGCCGTGGCCCTGGTCACGTGACCGGCCCCTCCCCCACGGGTCCGTCGGGTCCGTCGGGTCCGCTGCTGGTGGTCGCCCCCGACGGCGTCGGCGAGATCGGAGCGGGCGACGACCTGGTCGCGCTGCTCCTCGCCGTCCTCGGCGGCTCCGAGCTCCCGGGCGGCGCGCTGGCCGACGGCGACGTGGTGCTGGTCACCAGCAAGGTGGTGGCCAAGGCCGAGGGTCGGGTCCGTGTCGGCGACTCACGGGAGGCCCTGCTGGCCGGCGAGACGGACCGGGTGGTGGCTCGGCGCGGCCCCACCACGATCGTCCGGACCCGGCACGGGCTGGTGCTGGCCGCCGCCGGCATCGACAGCTCCAACGTCCCGCTCGGCCACCTGGTGCTGCTGCCCGCGGATCCGGACGCCTCGGCGCGCGTGCTGCGGGCCCGGCTGACCGCCCGCACCGGCCGCCGGGTGGCGGTGCTGGTCACCGACACCGCCGGACGGGCCTGGCGCGAGGGGCAGACCGACATCGCCGTCGGCGCGGCCGGTCTGGTGGTCGCCGAGCAGTTCGCCGGTCGGGTGGACGGCTACGGCAACCCGCTGGCCGTCACCGCACCGGCCGTGGCCGACGAGCTGGCCGGCGCCGCCGAGCTGGCCCAGGGCAAGCTGGGCGGCCGGCCGTTCGCGGTGGTCCGTGGTCGCGGCGACCTGGTGCTGCCCGCTGACGACGACGGCCCCGGTGCGATCGGGCTGGTCCGCGCCGAGACGACCGACCTGTTCGGGTACGGCGCCCGCGAGGCCGTCGTCCGTGCTCTCGCCGGCCGACCCGAGGACCGCGGCCCGTTCGGCGCAGCGGCCACGGCCGAGGAGCTGGTCGGCGCGATCAGGACGGTCAGCGGTGCCGAGCCCGACCGGGACGGCCCCGACCTGGTCTGCGCGCCGCACCCCGGGTTGGCCGCCCTCGCCTTCGCCCACGGCTGGGTGCTGGTGGAGGGCCCCACCGGGGCACGGCTCCAGCCAGCGGATCCGTAGAATCGTTCACTGGTGCCTCCCCCGGCACCGCCGTCCAGCAACGAGGATGTCCGAAACCGTGGCCAAGCAGCCGAAGTCCGACCGCCAGGTGAAGATCGACGCCATCCGCAAGAAGCAGAAGGGCGCCGAGAGCCGCCGCGGCTACGCGATCGTCGGTGTCTCGGTCCTCATCGCCCTGGTGATCATCGGCGCCGCGGCGTACACCCCGGTCAAGAACTGGTGGGACCTGCGGGGCGTCAAGAGCGAGCCGCTCTCCGCGATCGGGGCCCCGGCCAGCGTCTGCGGCGAGATCACCACGGAGAAGGCCGACGGCAACCAGGAGCACGTGCCCGAGGGCACGCCGGTCCCCTACGAGACCGCCCCGCCGGCCTTCGGCCCGCACTACGACGCGCCGGACAGCATCGAGCGACGGGTCTACGTCGCGGAGGACCGGCCGGACCTGCGGGTGCTGGTCCACAACCTCGAGCACGGCTACACGGTCCTCTGGTACGACGAGACCGCTGCGGCCGACGCGGACACGATGACCGACATCCGCGCCATCGCGACCAAGTTCGCCGAGAACGACAACCTGCGCAACAAGTTCAAGGCGGTGCCGTGGACGTCGGCGGACGCCGAGGAACAGGCCGGCGACTTCCCCGACGGCCAGCACATCGCGCTCACGCACTGGTCCGCGGGCGGCGTCGGCGAGAGCGACACCACCAAGCAGGTGGGCGTGTGGCAGTACTGCTCGGAGCCGAGCGGCGAGGCGCTGGACGCGTTCATGAAGGACTACCCCTACCTGGACTCGCCCGAGCCGAACGGGATGTGACCCGGCCCCCGGCCGGACGGCCAGACCGCGGCCGGACGGCCCGACCGCGTCAGACCAGGTCGTCGCGGCCGGCGGCCCGCAGGTCGGCGACCACCTGCTTGACGTCCTGCGCTCGGGCGCGGGTGGTCACCAGCACCGCGTCGCCGGTGTCGACGACCACGACGTCGTCGAGCCCCACCACCGCGACGGTGCGCCCGCCGTGCGGCACCACCAGGCCGGTCGCGTCGACGGCGTGCACCAGCGTCCGCTCCCCGAGCACCTCGAGCCCGTCGCCTCCGGGATGGTCGCGTTCCAGCAGGGTGGCGACGGCGTCGAAGTCCCCGACGTCGTCCCAGCCGAACCGAGCCGGTACGACGGCCACCCGGCCGGCCGCCGCGGCCGGCTCGGCCACCGCGTGGTCCAGCGCGATCCTCGGCAGCTCCGACCAGCGCTCGTCCAGGCCGGCAGGCGTCGGCGGCGATCTCCCGCAGGGCGACTGCGAACTCCGGGTGCCACTGGGCCAGCAGGTCGAGCAGCACCCGGGGGCGGACGACGAACATGCCGGCGTTCCAGCGGTAGGCCCCCGTGGCCAGGTACTCCGCGGCCACCGTCGGTGAGGGCTTCTCGACGAACTCCCGCACCGCATGGGCACCCACGTGCCCGGTCAGCGGGTCGCCGAGGTGGATGTAGCCGAAAGCCGCGGAGGGGTGGGTCGGCTCGATGCCGAGGGTCACCAGCCAGTCGTCGCGGGCCACCTCGACCGCGGTGGCGACGGCAGCGGCGAACGCGGGCAGGTCGGTGATGACGTGGTCGGCGGCGAACGAGCCCATCACCGCGTCCGGGTCCTGCCGTTCCAGCAGGGCGGCGGCCAGCCCGATCGCGGCCATCGAGTCGCGAGCCGACGGTTCGGCCAGGACCGCGTCGCCGGCCAGGCCCGGCAGCTGCTCAGCCACCGCGGCGGCGTGCGAACGCCCGGTGACGACCAGGAACCGCTGCTGCGCCAACGGCGCCAGCCGGTCGTGGGTCTGCTGGAGCAGCGTCCGTCCGGTGCCGGTGAGGTCGCGCAGGAACTTCGGCGCGCCGGAGCGCGACAGTGGCCACAGCCGGGTGCCGGCGCCGCCCGCGGGGATCACGGCCCAGAAGCTGTCGATCTCGTTCATGGGCCGAACCCTAGGCTGACCGGGTGTCCACGACGTTCCCTGCCCTGCTCGCCGGACTGCTCCGTGGTGAACCCGGCCGCCCGCTGGTGACCTTCTACGACGGGGACTCGAGTGAACGGGTCGAGCTGTCGGTGACGACGTACGCCAACTGGGTCGCCAAGACCGCCTCGCTGCTGGTCGAGGAGCACGACCTCGAGCGCGGCGACCGGTTGCGCATCGACCTGCCGGCGCACTGGCTCGGTCCGGTGTTCCTCGGCGCGGCGTGGCAGGCCGGACTGGTGGTCACCGACGACGAGACCCCGGACGCCGTCGTGTGCGGGCCGGACTCGCTCGAGGCCTGGGCCGGTCGCGCCGATGAGCTGCCCGTGCTGGCCTGCTCGTTGCGGCCGCTGGGCGTGCGCTTCGCCGAGTCGCTGCCGACCGGCGTGCACGACGTCGGGGTGGACGTCTGGTCCCAGCCCGACTCGTTCGTGGCCTGGGACCCGCCGCAGCCGGAGGACCCGGCCGTGGACTGGGCCGGCCGCACCTGCACCCAGGCGGAGCTGTGGAGCTCGGCCGCCGCCGGTGCGAACCTCACCGACGGCGGCCGGCTCCTGACGGAGGCGAACCCGGCTTCCCCACCAGGTCTCGCCGCCTTCACCGAGCCGCTCGCGAGGGGCGGCTCCCTGGTGCTGGTGGTCCACGCCGGGCCGTCGCAGCTGGCAGCGACCTACACCGCCGAGCGTGCGACCGCCCGCTTTCCCGCGTGAGACTCACCCCACCATGTCGTAGGCCTTCATCCCCTCGCCGAGGTACCACCGGGACGCGAAGCCCCGGTCGGTGCGCCGGATCGCGAAGAGCCGGCCGGTGCTGCGTTCGCGGACGACCAGGTCCGGACGCTCGTCGCCGTCGAGGTCGCTGACCTCCACCACCCAGTCGTACGGGCGGAGGTCGAGCCCCTGGGCCTTGACGGCCTTGCGTGGCGGCGGGCTGCCGGACGCCTGGGGGGCGCCGAGCGCGTCCGTCCCGTGACCCGGCCACACCTGGGTGCTGCCGCCGCTGACCCCGAGCAGGTCGGCCCACCCGTCGCCGGTCAGGTCGCCGACCACCAGGAGCTGCTGCACGTTGCCGAAGCCCTCGCCGATCCGCCTCGCGGCGGCGAAGCCACCGTTGCCGTCGCCGCGGCGCAGGAAGATCCGGCCGTTCGACCTCGCCACGGTGAGCAGGTCGCCCTTGCCGTCCTTGTCGAAGTCACCGGCGTTGAGCACCCGGGCGGCGCTCGTCAGGGTCACCCCGGTCTCCACCGGCTCCCCGGCGTCGAAGGTGGTGCCCTTGGCGAAGGCGACCAGGCGCTTGCCGCGTCGGGTCACCAGGTCGGGTGCCCGGTCGCCCAGCACGTTCCCGCCGCCGGAGATCGCGTCGGCATCGGCGAACTGGGTGAACGGGCCGACCTTGGGGCCGAAGCGGCCGTTGCCGCGACCGGGCAGCACGAAGACCCGGCCGTTGCCGGTGCGGCGTACGACGAGGTCGGGCCGGGCGTCGCCGGCGAAGTCACCGAAGCCGGTGACGGTGTCGTAGGCCTTCCAGGACCCGGGGAGGGCCTGCCGGTCGGCGACCGCCAGCCCGCCGGTGCCGGCGTACAGCCAGAGCCTGCCGGCACCGTCGCGGGCCAGCAGGTCGGGCCGGTCGTCGCCGGAGACGTCGCCGGTCGCCGCCAGCAGGTCGTACTGGCCGAACCCCGCCTCGAGCCGCTTGCGGACGAAGCCGCCCTGACCGCCGCCACGGAAGAGGTCCAGCGAGCCGTCGGCGGTGCGCCGGCCGACCAGGTCGTTGCGGCCGTCCCCGTCGAGGTCGCCGACCGCGGTGAGCAGGTCGTGGCCCCGGAAGACGCCGTTGCGCTTCATGCTGGTGCCGAAGCCTCCCTGGCCGTCGCCGGGGCGCACTCGGGCGCGGCCGTCGGGCGCCTGGACCACGATGTCGTCGTTCCCGTCGCCGGTGAGGTCGGGCGAGACCACGGCGACCGAGCGCTCACCGAAGCCGGTCGGGATCGTCGTGGCTGAGCCGAAGCGGCTCAACCCACCGGTCGGGATGATCACGGCCTTGCCGTCGGAGGCCCGCCGCGTCACCAGGTCCGGGAACGGGGTGGAGACCAGGTTGGACCACTGCCACCGGCCGTTCCACTCGCTCGGCTCGGGGGTGTCCTGGTCCTGGATCGCCTTGGCTCCGCGCCGGATGTCGGCCAACCGGTCGTAGAGGTACTGGCCGGGGCAGGCGGTCGAGCCGGCGTCCCGGTGGCCGTTGATCGCCTTGAAGTAGGAGCGACCGACCCGCTGCGAGGTGGACGCCGCGTCCACGTCGTGCAGCGACAGCTTCCAGGCGAACAGCGCGGAGTACGCGCGGATCATCGCCTCGCTCGGCCGGACGGTCTCGAAGTTGCCGATCGCCGACATCGCGAACGCGTAGTCGTTGTAGCCGAGCGTGTGGGCGCCGACGACGGGCCGGTCGACACCGCCGAACCGCCCTTCCCAGATCCGCCCGAACCGGTCGACGAGGAAGTTGTAGCCGACGTCGCTCCACCCCCGGGACTGGGTGTGGTACGCGTAGATGCCGCGCAGGATGGCCGGTACGTCGCTGCGCGAGTAGTTGTTGGCGTTGACGGTGTGGTGCACGAACCCGGCGCTGATCGACCCGTAGCGCAGCGAGCCCGGGTCGCGCAGCCGTTCGTCGGCGCCCCACTCCGCGCGGGAGCGGATCCGGGGCTGCGGGACGGAGGTGGCGCGGGCCGTGGCGCCGTCCGAGACCCTGGTGGACCGCTGGTCTGCGGTGGTCTCGGTGGTCTCGCCGGGGTTCACCACGGCGAGCCGCATGTCCTCGGGCAGCGCCAGCTCGGTGACGGCGCGAACCTGGACCTCGTCGACCTCACCGACGAGCAGCTCACCGGTGCCGGGCCGGGCAGAGGCGGCCTCCGCGCTGCCGGCGTCGGGGCCGTGCTCCGGGTGGAACTCGACCTCGGACCAGTCGGTCCACGCCTCGTCGGTGCGGGTCCGGGCGGTGAAGGCCACGTCCCCTTCCTCGATCGGACTCGTCGCCGCCCAGGTGATCCCGACGGTGCCGAAGCCCTCGACCGGCTGCGGGGTGCTGGTCAGCTCGGTGGCGCCCGCGTCGTCGACACCGGAGCGGGCCGCCAGCCCTCCGGGCACGGTCCGGTCGCCGACGGGCGGCGTCAGGGCGTACTCGGTGACGAGCGGCTTGGTGGCCACCGCGGGCGTCTCGGCCTCGACCGGCTGCCACTGCTCGCCTGCTGTGGGGTCCGCGGGGTCCTGCGGCGTACCGGCGGCCAACAGACCGACGGCCGAAGCGTTGCTGCGCTGCGGTGCCTGGCCGACGACGTCGAGGCTCACCACCGCCGCCGCCGGGGTCACCACGGCCAGCACCACGCCGAAGGCGAGCAGCTGCTGGCACGCGGTCACGTAGCGGGCGCGAGCGGTCGACTCCAGCACCGAGCGGGAGGAACGAGGGGTCGACGCGGGGGGCCGACCGAAGGGCTGATCTGCGTGCACGAGGCTGCTCCAGGTGTGGGGGAAGTTCACACGTGGCGCAACTTTCACACGAGTCACACCAGCCACGGAAGGAGAACTGAGTAACTACATGACTGTAATTTCCAGTCGACACGCCGACGATCCGGCGATTTGTCAAGTTACTCCTCGCCGCCACCCGTCGCAGCCGTTCCTCCAAGAAGACGCGCAGCGCTTCACGGGGGTTGAGGAAGGCGCGCAGCGCACCCACGGGGGTTGGAGGAAGGTACGCGCAGCGCACCCACACGGGGGTTGAGGAAGGCGCGCAGCGCACCCACACGGGGGTTGAGGAAGGCGCGCAGCGCACCCACACGGGGGTTGAGGAAGGCGCGCAGCGCCTGTCTCGAAACCCCCTCACACATCGATCGCGGGTCGCCGTACCGACCAACCGGCGATAAGGAGGGTCGCCGGCAACCGCCCGCCTGGCCCAGGCCGACCTGGTGGCATCGCCTGTCCGTCGGTCCGGTCGGTGGTGTGAGACCCCACCGCCCACTCGGGTCAGATGTCGGCGCCGATCTCGTCGTCCTCGATCTCGTCGTTCTGGTCCGGGTCCTCGCCCGGCTCGTCGTACTTGAGGTAGCGGATGCCCTGGCCCACCGGCCCGTCGAAGCCGAGTCGGCCCTTCTCGAGCACCAGCACCCGGTCACACATCTTGCGCACGGACCCGGCCGAGTGGCTGACGTAGAAGAGCGTGACGCCGGAGTTGCGGATCTCGGCCATCCGCTCCATGCACTTGCGCTTGAACGGCCGGTCCCCCACCGCCAGCACCTCGTCGGCCAGGAAGATGTCGGCGTCGACGTGCACGGCGACCGCGAAGCCGAGCCGGGCGAACATGCCGGAGGAGTAGTTGCCGACCGGGGTCTCCAGGAAGCGTCCGATGTCGGCGAACTCGACGATGGCGTCGAACTTGCGCCGGGTCTCGGCCTCGCTCATCCCGAGGATGGCGGCATTGAGGAAGACGTTCTCGCGACCGGTCAGCTGCGGGTGGAAGCCCGCGCCGGTGGCGATCAGTCCAGCGATCTTGCCGCGGGTCAGCACCTTGCCCGCATCGGGGCGCATCACACCCTGGACCAGCTTGAGCAGGGTGCTCTTGCCGGAGCCGTTGAGCCCCATCAGCCCGATGGCCTCACCCTGCTCGACCGCGAACGAGACATCGTCGAGCGCCTTGAACGTGTCCTTGACGTCACGGCCCTTGGCCAGCGCCAGGGCGACCTGCTTGGCGGTGCGGTGGTAGCGCAGCGTGAACAGCTTGTCGACGTTCTCCACCGCGATCGAGGTGGTCGAGGGATAGGCCATCTCAGAGACGCTCCGGGATCCGGTTCTCGAGGCGGCTGAAGACCACCTGGGCGATGAGCAGCAGCGCTATCGAACCGCCCAGTCCGAGCGCGCCGAAACCGAAGAGGTTGTCCGGCATGTGCACGGCGATGGTCGCCTCCGGGTCGGTGGTGGTGCCGGTCCAGAAGGCTCGCTGCATCATCAGCACCGCGTCAGCGATCGGGTTGAACAGGTAGTACTGCGCGAAGCTGCCGAACCGCTGCTCGACCAGGGTGAAGGGGTAGATCATCGGCACGCTGAACCGCACGAAGTTCGTGATGATGGTGACCGCGCTGCCGATGTCGCGGAAGAACACGTTGGCCGCCGAGAAGAACAGCGCCGCCGCCGTACCGAGGATGATGATCAGCACCATCGACATCACCAGGGCCGCGATCCCCACCAGGTCGGGGGTCCAGCCGTAGAACAGGCAGGCACCGGTCAGGATCACCAGCTGCGGCCCGACGTGGAACAGCGAGACCAGCATCGAGGCCACCGGGAACATCTCCCGGGGCATCGCCATCTTCCGCACCAGCGCCTTGTTGCGCACGATCGACCGGGTGCCGGCGTTGAACGTCTCGGTGAAGAAGTGCACCACCACCAGGCCGCAGAACACGTGGATGGCGAAGTTCTCGGTGCGGTCCCCCAGCCCGACGATCTTGCCCAGCACGAACCAGTAGATGAACAGCTGGCTCAACGGGTTGATGTAGGACCAGATCAGGCCCAGGAACGAGCCCTGGTAGCGCGCGCTGATCTCGCGCTTCACCAGCAGCCGGAGCAGGTAGCTGCGGCTGACGACGGCGATCAGCCCGTTCGAGGCCGACGGCTCGACCAGCGGCGCGTCGACCGGGTGCGGCTGCCGCTCCTGCGCAGCGGTCTCAGGCATCGTGGCCCCGGGCCCCTGCGTCGGGAGCCCCCGGCTCCCCCATCTCCCTCATCCAGGGCGCGAAGGTCTTCTCCCACGTCTCGGGCGAGGTGATCTCGTCGAGCTTGGCCCGGTACTCCCGCGACAGCCGCGGCCACTCGCGTCGCAGCCGCTCGTGGATCTCGACCGTCTTCGCCGCGAGCTCGCGGAACTTCTCCGGGTCCCGCTGGTACAGCGCTGCCGAGGTCCCGTCGTTCATCGACACGATCGCCGAGTCGTAGCGGGTCAGCCGGTACCACTTGGCGTCCATCGCCTTGACCTCCGCCTCGGGGTGCTCCCGCGACAGGTCCCGGGGCGGGGTCAGCTGCCGCACCGGTGCCAGCACCGCCTGCCGGAGCTGGGCGAGCCGTCCGGGGATCTCACTGCCGTCCCGGCCCTTGCGCGGGGGCTTCTTGCGCTTGACCGCCGGGAAGGCATCCGGGTCCGGCTCGAGCCGGGCGTCGGTGAACTGCTTGACGAACTCGCGGATCTCGGTCAACCGGGTGGGCAGGGCGTCGTGCAGCCCGTCCGGTCCGGCGAGCACGTCCTCGAGGGCCTGGTGCCGCAGCTCGACGGTCGAGTACTGCATCGAGACCAGGTGCTTGATCTGGTGGTTGCGACTCTCCCGGATCATCCGCCCGCCCTTGGGGTACGGCGAGTGCAGCAGCGCCGCGATGAACCGGTTGCGCTGGTGGAAGTAGGCCTGCCAGTCCAGGGCGTCGTTCTTGTCGGACCACGGGATGTGCCACACCGCGGCGCCGGGGAAGGTGACGGTCGGGTAGCCCGCCCTCTTGGCCCGCAGACCGAACTCCGAGTCGTCCCACTTGATGAAGAGCGGCAGCGAGAGCCCGATCTCGTCCAGCACCTGGCGCGGGATCAGGCACATGAACCAGCCGTTGAAGTCCACATCGATGCGCTGGTGCAGCCATCGGGCCGAGCGCAGGTTCCGGGCACCGAAGTCCCAGTCGTTGAAGACGCCCGGGGCCGACTCCCACCAGAACCGCCACGGCTGCACGATCTCGCCGAAGCTGTGCAGCCGCGACTTGGCGTAGAGGCTGAACATGTGGCCGCCGACGATCGTCGGGCGACGGGCCAGATCGCCGAAGGTGACCGCCCGAACGATCCCCTCGGGCTCGCAGACGACGTCGTCGTCCATGCACATCAGGTACGTCGCGGTGCCCTTGCGCACCGACTCCAGCTGGCCCCGGGCGTACCCTCCCGAGCCGCCCAGGTTGCCCTGCTCGATGACCCGCAGGGTGGAGCCGAGCGCCGTCTCGGCGTTGGCGAACTCGGGCGAGTCGACGACCCGGTCCTTGCCCTGCTCCATCACCAGCACCGTGTCGAGGAACGGCCTCAGGTGCTCGTCGTCGCCGATCTGGCCGAGCAGCTTGGCGCAGAAGTCGGGGCGGTTCATCGTGGTGATCGCGATGTCGACGGTCCCGTGCGCGACCCGCTCCTCGGGGACCTCGGCCGTCCACTCCGCCGACTCGACGACGACGTCGTCGTCACCGGCCACCACGTCGTACCAGTACCAGCCGCCGTCCACGAAGGGCTTGAGCGGACAGGTCGAAGGTGAACGTGGTGCTGGACCCCTCGGTGGAGACCGCGTCGACACGCTGCGAACGGCCGTTGGCCATCGACTTGTAGACGATCACCGAGGCACCCTCGCCGGTGACCGTGATGGTCAGGCGCACCGCGGAGACGATCGTCCAGCGGCGCCAGTAGCTGGCCGGGAACGCGTTGAAGTAGGTGCCGAACGAGAGCCGCTCACCGGAGCGGACCCGCAGCGCGGTGCGCGACTCGATCTGGTCCGGGTGGATGCCCGACCCGCTCGCGGTGGACTGGCGCATCGCGACCGCGTTCATCTCGCGGGCGTTCGCGGTTGGTGCCGATCTCGTACTTGTCGGCGTCGAGGATCGCGGCCTCGGCGTCGACGTACAGCGGGAGGACGTCGAAGTCGCGGTCGGTCGGCAGGATCTGACGCTGCAGCAGCCGGGTCCGGGTCGGGGACTGGGTCCGGGCAGGTCTGGTGTGGTCACTCGTCCACGCCTCCGCTCGGTCAGGGCCGCGCCGTCGGCGAAGTGCGGCTTGAGCTTGTTCTCGTACATCGTCAGCGCCGAGCCGATCGCCATGTGCATGTCGAGGTACTTGTAGGTGCCGAGCCGGCCGCCGAAGAGGACCATCGGCTCGGCCTTGGCCAGCTCGCGGTACTTCTTCAGCTTCTCGCGGTCCTCGGCGGTGTTGATCGGGTAGTACGGCTCGTCACCCTCCTCGGCGAAACGGGAGTACTCGTGCACGATCACCGTCTTGCCGGGCAGGTAGGTGCGCTCGGGGTGGAAGTGCTTGAACTCGTGGATCCGCGTGAACGGCACGTCGGCGTCGTTGTAGTTCATCACCGACGTGCCCTGGAAGTCGTCGACGTGCTTGACCTCGGGCTCGAGGTCGACGGTGCGCCAGGACAACCGGCCCTCGGAGTTGCCGAAGTACTCGTCGACCGGGCCGGTGTAGACGATCGGGACCTTGCCCTTGAACTCGTCCGCGACGTCGAAGAAGTCGGTCTCGAGCCGCACCTCGATGTTCGGGTGGTCGGCCATCCGGGTCAGCCACGCGGTGTAGCCGTCGGTGGGCAGGCCCTCGTACTTGTCGTTGAAGTACCGGTTGTCGAAGTTGTAGCGCACCGGGAGCCGGCTGATGATGTCCGGGCTCAGCTCGGTGGGGTCGGTCTGCCACTGCTTCGCGGTGTAGCCCTTGACGAAGGCCTCGTAGAGCGGACGGCCGATCAGGCTGATCCCCTTCTCCTCGAGGTTCGTCGCCTCCGCGGTGTCGATCTCGCTGGCCTGCTCGGCGATCAGCGCACGAGCCTCGTCGGGGGTGTGGGACTTGCCGAAGAACTGGTTGATCAGCGCCAGGTTCATCGGGAACGAGTAGACCTGCCCCTGGTACTTGGCGAAGACCCGGTGCTGGTAGCCGGTGAAGGTGGTGAACCGGTTGACGTACTCCCACACCTTCTCGTTCGAGGTGTGGAAGAGGTGGGCGCCGTAGACGTGCACCTCGATCCCGGTCTCCGGCTCCGGCTCGCTGTAGGCGTTGCCGCCGAGGTGGTGGCGGCGTTCGAGCACCAGGACGTCGAGCCCCAGCTCGTTGGCGCAGCGTTCCGCGACGGTGAGTCCGAAGAATCCGGAACCGACGACGACGAGGTCAGGGGTGGTCACGCTGTTGTCTCCTGGGGTCGACCGGCACGGGAAGCAGTTGGTCAGTCTACGGATCGCGACGCCGGTCGCCGCATGCCCCGCGCGTCGCGCAGGGCGCGGACCGCGTTCCGGGCCTCGGCGCGGCCGCCGCGCAGCGGGCTGGCGAGCAGCACCGCGAGGACGATCAGCCACGGCTTGAGCCGGACCAGCACGTTCTCGCCGTACCGCAGATGGACGGCGAACAGGTTGCGGTACATGTAGTACCCCTTCCAGCCCGCGAGGTCGTGCTGCTGGTCGAAGTCGAGCTGGCGGACCAGCACCGCGTCCCGCACCGCCCAGATCCGGTGGCCGGCGCGCCGGGCCCGGATCGCGTAGTCGACGTCGTCGTAGAAGATGAAGAACGAGGCGTCCGGCAGCCCGATCTGCGCGACCACGTCCCGGCGGACCATGAAGCCCTCGAAGGCGACGTTCTCCAGCGAGACCCGCTCGGGCATCGCCGCACGGGTGCCGTACGTCGTCTCCACCATCGCCGTCTTGGGGCGCACCGCGAACGGGCTGCGCAGGTCGAACCGGATCGCCGCCTTCTCGCACAGTCGCCCGGTGGTGTCCTCCCGGACCGCCATCAGGCACGGCTCGTCCTGCGCCATCAGCACCCCGAGGCAGTCCGGCGCCGGGATGACGTCGTCGTCCATCAGCCAGATCCGGTCGAAGCCTGCGGCGTACGCGTGCCGCACCCCCAGGTGGAAGCCGCCGGCGCCACCGAGGTTCTGCTGCGGGCGGAGAACGGTCAGCGGCAGCCCGCGGTCGTCGTCGAGGACCTGCCCGGTGTGGTCGGTGCTGGCGTTGTCGACCACCACCACCGCGTCGGGGGGGCGCTCGAGCAGGGTCAGCCCGTCCAGCATCCGCGCCAGCAGGTCCGCCCTGTTGAAGGTGACCACCACGATCGCGACGGTCTCGCCGACCGTGCTCACGACAGGTACCTGCGATGCCCGGTGAAGTCGCCGCGCAGGCCCGCGACCATGGCGCGAAGGCTGACCACCAGGCGGCCCGGAGCGGGCCGGGTGACCAGGTAGAACCAGACCGTCTTGGCCACGAAGGCCAGCGCGTGCGGCCAGCCTCGGTAGTCGCGCAGGTTCAGCAGGTTGTTGCGCGCCATGCAGTAGTGCTTGAGGTCGCTGGGGCTGTGGTTGTACGTCGTCCGGCCGAACATCATCGGCGTGCCCAGGTCGTCGGTGGCGGGGTGGTGGAAGTGGGCGTCGACGACGGTCGCGACCCGGGCACCGTCCTCCCGGGCCCGCCAGAGGTACTCCACGTCGTCGCCCCAGATGAAGAACTCCTCGCGCGGCAGCCCGATCCGGTCCACCAGCTCGCGGGTCACCAGGACGCCGTTGAACGGGATCACCACGTCGGGGATCAGTCCGTCCCGCGCCGCCGCCTCGACCTCGGCCATCCGGTGCACCACCCGGGTGCCGCCCGGTAGCCGGATCGGGAAGCACAGCCGGTCCGGGTCCTGCTCGGCCAGCACCGCCGGCCCCCAGAAGTCGAGGTCGTCGCGAGCCAGCAGCAGGGCCAGGCAGTCGCGGTCGGGGACCCCGTCGTCGTCCATCAGCCAGACCAGCTCGGCGCCACGCTCGACCGCCCAGGCCAACCCGTCGTGGAAGCCGCCTGCTCCGCCCCGGTTCTCGGTCAACGTGCGACCGATCACCGGAGTTCGCGGGTGCTCGTCACCGGGGTCGCGGTCGTCCGCTGCGGCCAACCACTCCCCGGTGCCGTCGGTGGAGGCGTTGTCGAGGACCAGCACTTCGGTGACACCGTCGATCTCGTCGAGACGGGCGAGCAGGCGCTGCAACAGCTCGAGCCGGTTGAAGGTGACCACCACGGCGATGACCCGACGCCGGAGCATCGGGTCAGGGGCTTCGGTCACGCCCTCACCCTAGGGAATGACCGGGCCGGGCCGGCAGCGGGACACGACGAGGCATGGTCAGGTCGAGCCGGCGGGACTACCGTGGACAGGTGAGCGTGTCGCCTGAGGTCCGGGATCCGCACTGCCCCACCTGCGAGCAGCCGCTGCGCCAGGGTGGCCACCTGTCGCGGGCCAACGCGGAGCTCGTCGCCTCCTCCGGGAACGCCGGCATCTCGTTCGAGACCCAGGGCCGCTGCGAGAACGAGGCCTGCCCCGACTTCGGGCGCGAGTTCGCCCCCGACGAGTGGCTCCACCCGCCCGCCGACTGACCCCCGGTGGTTGAGGAGGGCGCGCAGCGCCCCCCGGTGGTTGAGGAGCGAGCGCCAGCGAGCGTCTCGAAACCACCCCCACGGTGGTTGAGGAGGGCGCGCACCGCCCCGGTGGTTGAGGAGCGAGCCAGCGAGCGTCTCGAAACCACCCCCACGGCGGTTGAGGAGGGCGCGCAGCGCCCCGGTGGTTGAGGAGGGCGCGCAGCGCCCGTCTCGAAACCACCCCCACGGTGGTTGAGGAGGGCGCGCAGCGCCCCGGTGGTTGAGGAGGGCGCGCAGCGCCCGTCTCGAAACCACCGCTGCGTCCAGGTCGCGACCTAAGGTTTCCGCCGCGACAGCCCCGGCAACGCTGCGAAGTCGCCTCGGATCAACGCCTCCCGCTTGGCGCGGCTCCACCCCTGGACTCGCTTCTCATAGGCGAACGCGTCGGCGACGCTCGCGAACTCTCCTGCCCACACCAGTTCTACGGGGCGGCGCCGTCGGGTGTAGATGGCTCCTTCGCCGTTCTGGTGCTGAGCGAGTCGAGCGTCGAGGTCCATCGTGCTGCCGACGTAGTACGAGCCGTCAGAGCAGCGAAGGATGTAGGTGTGGGGCATCGCTCCAGCCTCGACCGACGATCTGTTCGGGACAAGGGTGGCTGCCGAAGGCTGTGGAGAGCGCTCATGTGTGCTGAGGGTGGTTTCGAGACGGGCGCTGCGCGCCCTCCTCAACCACCGTGGGGCCGGCGCGCCTCCTCAACCACCGTGGGGCCGGCGCGCCTCCTCAACCACCGTGGGCCGGCGCTACGGAGGTTGAGGAGCGAGCGCCAGCGAGCGTCTCGAAACCTCCCTCACCACCCAGGGTGGTTTCGAGACGGGCGCTGCGCGCCCTCCTCAACCACCGTGGGGCCCGCGCGCCCTCCTCAACCACCGTGGGGCCGCGCGCCCTCCTCAACCACCGTGAGTCGGCGCTACGGAGGTTGAGGAGCGAGCGCCAGCGAGCGTCTCGAAACCCTCCTCACCACGCAGGGTGGTTTCGAGACGGGCGCGGAGCGCCCTCCTCAACCACCGGGGGCCGGCGCGTCCTCCTCAACCACCGTGGGGTGTTCGAGACCGGCGCGCCGGCGCGCCCTCCTCAACCACCGTGAGGCCCGCGCGCCCTCCTCAACCACCGTCAGCAGGCGGCGCCGAGGTCGTCGGCGGCGTTGGCGGCGTACCCCTCGGAGAGCGAGCCGATCGAACCGCCGGTGATCGACTCCGGGGTCGCGGCCGGCTGCTTCCGCGTGGCCTTGGCGGGGGCCGGGGAGTTGCCCTCGGCCCGATCGATGGCCTGGGTCACAGCGCCGTGGACGACGTCCATGTCCGGGTCGGCGGTGTTGATCATCGGCGGCACCAGGGAGAGCGTCGAGATCTTCTGCGAACGAGCCTTGAGGGCCAGGTCGATGAACGTGCCGAGCTCGCTGGCGGGCAGGCTGGTCGAGATCATCGCCGAGGAGGCCTTCGCGATCGCCTCGAAGTTGCGGACCGCCGACTGGGGGCTGATCTGCTGCACCATCGCGTTCATCACGCACTTCTGACGAGCCATCCGCGAATAGTCGTCGGAGCCCTCCCGGGCCCGGGCGAACCACAGGGTGTCGTGACCGTCGAGCTTGCGGGTGCCCGGCTGGATGTAGCCGGTGACGTCCGAGCCGAGCCCACCCACCGGGATCGGCGAGCGGACCGTCAGCGTGACCCCGCCGACGGCGTCGACCAGGTCCCGGAACCCCTGCAGGTTGACCATGGCCCAGTAGTTGATCGTCAGGTCGGTGATGCCCTCCACCGCCATGATCGTGGCGTCCACCCCGGGGTTGTCGGAGTCCTTGAAGAGCTCGGGGTTGTCGCCGGCCCAGGTGCTCACGCCGTTGAGGTAGCACTCGTCGCAGTCGAAGCCCTGCGGGAACTCCCGCGCCATCACCGAGTCGTCGGCGAAGGGAAAGTGCTGCATGTTCCGCGGCAGCGAGATCAGCACCGTGCGACCGGTCTCGGCGTCGATCGAGGCCACCGTCAGCGAGTCGGGGCGCAGCCCCCACCGCCCGGCGCCCGAGTCACCGCCGAGCAGCAGCACGTTGAACCGGCCGTCGTCGGCCTGGCTCGCGGACCCCGAGCCGAACATCGTGATGATGAAGTCCCGCTGAACGCCGACCAGGTGGGCGCCGAAGAGCAGCACCCCGGCCACGCCGAAGCAGAGCACCCCGTTCACCCCGACCACGGCCCGTCGATGACTGAGCCCGAGGCTGAGTGGCTGCCCGAGCCGCCAGGCATCCATGAACAGCAGCGCCCACCCGATCGCGCCAGCCGTCAGCGCCAGCCGCAGCAGCAGCAGGAGCCAGGGGGTCGAGACCATCCAGAAGACCGTCTCCCGGTGCACCAGCGCGACCAGCAGCACCAGCAGACCGGCGGCCATCACCCCGACCCAGACCCGCAGCGCTGCGCGGCCGACGCGTCGGTTGCCCGCGGCCAGCTGGGCCGAGCCGGGCACGACCAGCGTCATCGCCATCAGGGCGAGCGCACGGCGGAACCGGACACGGGCGGCGCGCTCAGCAGCGCTGATCCGGCTGTCGTGCAACCCGGGGAAGAAACGGGTGGCATCGAGATGCCTCTCTGGTCGGTGGTACTCCCGCCAGTATCACCAGTCACATGCGCCACAGCCCGGTGCGACGCGCCGGGAGGGGGTACCGTCCCGCTCATGGCAGATCGTCCCCGGAACGACGGTCCCGAGGACGGGCCCGAGTACACCTGGCTCTACGGCAAGGACAAGAAGGCGGGAAACGGCGGTACGCCGGACGACGCCACCCGCCCGGTCCGTCGACCACCCGATCCCGCGGAGGACGCCACCCGGGTGATGCCGGTCCAGCCCCGCGGCCAGCGCAGCGGGTCGTCCGCAGGTCCCGCGGACGCCGCGCGCCGCCCAGCCGCCACGCCTCGGCCCGTGGCACCCCCGCCCGCAGCCCCTCCCGCCGCCGGCCGCGCCGGTCCTGCGCGCGGACGCCGACGCCCCCGGTTCAGGCTGAAGTGGCTGCTCGCGCTGCTGCTGCTCTGGGTGGTCTTCCTGGTGGCGGTGCCGATCTACGCCTGGACCCAGGTGAGCAAGGTCGACTACGCCCCCGACGGTGAGCGACCGGGCGAGCAGCCGGGCACGACGTACCTGATGGTCGGCAGCGACTCGCGCGCCGGCCTGACCGCGGCGGAGCGCAAGGCGCTGGGCACCGGCGACGCCGAGGGGCAGCGCACCGACACGATCATGTTGCTGCACACCGGGTCCGGGCCCAACCTGCTGATGTCGATCCCCCGGGACTCGATCGTGGAGGTGCCGGGCCAGGGCACCAACAAGATCAACGCGGCGTACGCCCTCGGCGGCCCGCAGCTGCTGGTTCAGACGATCGAGAACGAGACCGGCATCCGGGTGGACAACTATGTGGAGATCGGCTTCGGCGGAGTCGTCGACGTCGTCGACGCGGTCGGGGGCATCGAGATCTGCCCGCGTACGGCGATGAACGACCCGCTGGCCAAGCTCGACGTCGAGAAGGGCTGCCAGGAGGCCGACGGCGCGACCGCGCTCGGCTACGCCCGCTCCCGCAAGACCCAGACCCTCGGCGACATCGACCGGTCCCGCAACCAGCGCGAGGTGGTCTCCGCGGTGGGCAAGAAGGTGGTCTCGCCGTGGACGGTGCTCAATCCGTTCCGCTACTGGGGGATCACCATGGCCGCGCCGGACTCGTTCGCCTTCGGTGACTCCACCGGTCCGCTGGGGGCGGCGATGTGGGCCTCGGCGATGACGCACGTCAACGGCGAGAACGGCCTCACCTGCGGGGTCCCGATCGCCGACCTCGCGGTGAACTGGGACGAGGAGCGGTCCCAGCAGATGTTCGACGCGATCAAGCAGGACAAGACCGACAACATCGGGAAGGACCTGTGCACCCCCTCGGGGCTGCCCAAGTCCGTGACCGGCTGACCCGGTTGGATGAGTGCATGCAGACCTACCAGACGCTGCGCTTCGAGCTGGACGCCGACGGCGTCGGCACGCTGACGCTGCACCGACCCGACCAGCTCAACGCCTTCGACCTCACGATGGCCCGCGAGCTCGAGCAGTTCTTCCTCACCACCGCACGGGATGACGACGTGCGCGCCGTCGTGGTCACCGGTGCCGGGCGGGCGTTCTGCGCCGGGATGGACCTGTCCGTGCAGGGCAACGTGTTCGGGCTGGACGAGTCGCTGGACCCGACTCCCGAGGAGCTGCGCGACCACCTCACCGAGGCGCCGTACCACGACGGGGTCCGGGACACCGGCGGCCGGGTGACGCTCGCGATCCACGCGCTGCCCAAGCCGGTGATCGCGGCGATCAACGGCGCCGCAGTCGGAATCGGGGCGACGATGACGCTGGCGATGGACCTGCGGCTGGCCTCGACCACGGCCCGGATCGGCTTCGTCTTCGGGCGCCTCGGCATCGTGCCCGAGGCGGCCTCCAGCTGGTTCCTGCCCCGCATCGTGGGGATCCAGCAGGCGTTGGAGTGGGTCTACGCCGCGGACGTGCTGACCGCGGAGCAGGCGCTGGCGGGACGGCTGCTGCGCTCGGTGCACGAGCCCGAGGAGCTGGTCGGCACCGCGCAGGACCTGGCCCGCTCCTTCGTCAAGGACCGTTCGCCGGTGGCGGTCGGACTGGCCCGCCAGCTGCTCTACCGCAACAGCGCAGCAGGCGACCCCCTGGAGGCGCACCTGTCCGACTCGCTGGCGATGTTCCACACCAGCATCGGCGACGGCAAGGAGGGGGTGGCCGCGTTCCGGGAGAAGCGGACCCCCACCTTCACCGGTCGAGCCTCGGCACTGCCGCGGGTCTACCCGGGCTGATCGTCTGCTCAGGCGGCGCCGAGGACGAGGCCGCGCCGCAGCCGGGCCAGGATCCGGCTCAGCAGCCGGGACACCTGCTCCTGGCTGACCCCGAGCTCGACACCGATCTCCGCCTGCGTCCAGTGGTGGAAGTACCTCAGGCCCAGGACCTGCCGCTCGCGGTCGCTCAGCCCGCGGACCAGTGGGATCACCGACAGCTTCGCCTCGGTGGTGTCGAACGAGGGATCGATGTCGCCCAGGGAGTCGACGACGGACTCGGCGACCTCCGCCGAGCGGGGGGCGTCCAGCGAGATCGGGGTGAACAGGCCGACCGCGTTGATGCCGTCGATGACGAGCGCGAGCGGGATGTCCAGGTGCGCCGCGATCTCCGAGGGCCGGGGTGAGCGGCGCAGCCGTTGGCTGAGCTCGGCCTCGGCCACGGCGATCCGGGACTGGATCTCCTGCACCGACCGTGGCGGTCGGACCGTCCACCCGGCGTCGCGGAAGTGGCGCCGCAGCTCGCCTCGCACCGTGGGCACCGCGAAGCTGAGGAACTCCTCCCCGCGACTCGGATCGTAGCCACGGACCGCCTTCACCAGGCCCAGGTAGGCCACCTGGTCCAGGTCGTCGGCGGCGATCCCCCGGCCGCGGTAGCGGCGGGCCACGTCCGTGGCCACGCCCATGTTGAGCCGGATGACCTCGTTCTCGAGCCGGGCCCGGTCCTGGCCGGCGGCGGCTCTGGCCGCGACCAGCAGCCGGGCGGTCTCCCGGTGCCGCGTGCTCCGTGCGGCGTACGTCGTGGCGGCGGGCCGTTCGCTGTCGGCGACGGACCGCTCGATCAGGTCCGCCAACCCCATGTCGGACAACCCCTTACGAGTTCCCAGTGCGGCGCGGAGCCGGCTCGGTCCGCGTTGTCCTCAGGTTGTCAGGGTGAGACGTGGCCCGGCATCCGCCGAACGGGCACCCGTCACTAGTCACCTCCGTCGCCGAGGACCAGCATGGGACCAGGACCGAGTGGTCACCCGTGGGGTGACGACTCAGCTACGAGAGGGGAACCCGTGGACGCCGCCCAGAGCCACCCGGACCAGAAGCAGCGCGGGAGCGGCCTCGAGACCAGCATCGAGACCGTCATCCTGGACATCGACGGGACGTTGCTGGACTCCAACTACCACCACACCGTCGCCTGGTCCCGGGCCTTCGCCCTCGCCGGGCTGAGCGTCCCGGGCTGGCGGTTGCACCGGGCCCTCGGGATGGGCGGCGACCGGTTGGTCACCGCCGTCACCGACGAGCGCGTGGAAGAGAAGCTCGGCGACGAGGTGCGCACCCGCTGGGAGAACGCCTACGACGAGATCATCGGCGAGACCGAGCTCTTCGACGGCTCGGCGGACCTGCTCTCCGCCCTGCAGGAGGCCGGGCTGCGCGTGGTGCTGGCCAGCTCCGCCATCCCGCGGCACGCCCAGCACGCCCTCGATCTGATCGACGCCGCGACACGCGCCGACGCCTGGACCACGGCGGAGGACGCCGATCAGTCCAAGCCCCACCCGGAGCTGCTCGACCGGGCCCTGGAGCAGGTCGGCGGTGGACGTGCGGTGATGGTGGGTGACTCGGTGTGGGACGTGGAGGCGGCCGCGCAGCGCGACATCCCGACGATCGGGCTGCTCTCCGGCGGCTTCGGCAGTGACGAGCTCCGGGAGGCCGGTGCCGTGGCGGTCTACGACGATCCTGTCGACCTGTTGGCTCACCTCGCCCAGGCGTTGCACGAGGCCGACCGCGGGTAGGTAGCTCCTGCGGTCGGCCCCGTCGGGTGCGCGGGCACGGCGTGATCGGGCCCTGTCGGGCCCGGTCAGGCCAGCGTCAGCCGGCCGCCTCGGCGGCGTCCTTCTCCGAGTCTGCGTCGGTGGTCGGGATGCGGCCACCCTTGTCCTCGAGGTGCGCACGGACGAACCAGTGGAAGAGCTCCAGCTGCTCGGTCTGCGCGATGAACATGTCCTGGGTGACCGGGTCCAGCTCGTCGAGCTCGGTGATGCCTTCGCGGTAGCTGGTGATCACCCCCTGGTAGACCAGGTCCAGCGCCGCCAGGTGGGACTGCGTGGTGTCCCGCCCGATGCTGTACTCGTCCCACTGCCGGTTCTCCACCAGCGCGCCCGGGGTGCCCACGGGAGAACCGCCGAGGGTGGCGATTCGCTCCGCCAGGTCGTCGGCGAAGCCTCGCACGGTGTCCACCTGAGGGTCGAGCATCTCGTGGACGGCGATGAAGTGGGGGCCGACCACGTTCCAGTGCACGTGCTTCAGCGTCAGGTGCAGGTCGTTGGCGGCGTACAGCCGGCTCTGGAGCAGCTCGACGACGCGCTGCGCCGAGCTCTCACTGAGACCGGGGGCGGTGTAGTGCAGCTTGGTGTGGGTAGCCATGGCCGGTCGGTACCCACCCGGGTCCCGGCGTAACAGCCACCGCTGGCTGAGGGGCAGGTGAGGCCGGAGCCGCCCGAGTGGGGGGTGTGGGCGGCTCCGGCCTGCGGCCTGCCGTACCCCCGACGGCGACGGCTATGCGCCGCGGAGCGCAGCGATCGGCGCCGGACCAGACCAGAGGTCTCCGGACACCGAAGCCGGTAGCGACACCCGAGCCGGCGGTGTCAGGCGGACAACGGACCGGGCTCCCCCGTCCACACCCCGCGCAGGATCACGACGAGCTCCGACATCGGGGTGCCCTTCTCGACGTACCGGGACGCCCCGGCCTCGAGCAGCTGGCCGGCGACCCCGCGCCGGTCGAAACCGGAGAGCATCACGACCTTGGCGGCAGGGGCGGCCGCCAGGATCAGCGGCAGCGCCTCGATCCCGTCCATCCGGGGCATCGCCAGGTCCAGCAGGACCAGGTCCGGCTGCAACGCCGCCGCCAGGTCCACGCCCTCCTGCCCGTTAGCCGCCTCGCCGACCACTCGCCCGGGCAGCTTGCGCTCCACGTTCAGCCGCATCAGGGTCCGGAGGTCCTCGGAGTCGTCCACGATGAGGACCGTCGGGGTGTCCTCCTCGAGCCGGTCGGCACGGGTCGGCGTCGCGACAGGCGTCGGCTCAGGCTCGATCGAGGTGGCGGAGGACCTGACGAAGTCACCGGCTCGCAGCGGCTTGTCGCCCAGCGGGCCGCGCAGGTCGCTCATCATCTTGCGGGCCGAGGCCAGCGTCTTGCCGAGGTAGGTGCCGGCCAGGTCGTGGTCGCCGAGCTCGAGGCAGTAGCCCGCCGCGGTGAGTCCTTGGACCACGTTGTCGTTGATCTCGACGGCCTGGCGCTCGCGCACCTGGGCCTCGCGGAGGTTCGCCGCCATCGCCTCACGGGCCAGCCGCGGACCGGCATCGTCCAGGAAGATCGCCCTCACCTGGCCCTCGGAGCTGCTCAGCGCCGCCGTGAGCACGTCGAGCTGCAACGACCTGCCGTCCAGTCCGATGGCGGGAACGGCTCGCGCGGCGGGGTCCGAGAGCACCATGATCTCCTCGATCCGGTGCCCGACGGGGTCCCCGCCGAGCACCTCGCGGGCCAGCTGGTTGGCCTGGACGATGCGACGGCCGTCCAGGACCAGGATCCCGTCCGGGCTGTGCTCGACGAGCGCCTCGAACCGTGCCGCGCTGCCGGCCCGCTCCTGCTCGGCCAGGACCCGGTCGGTGATGTCGATGCAGGTGCCACGCATCCGCGCGGGCTTGCCGCTCTCGTCCATCACCACCTGGCCGTTGGAGGCCAGGTAGCGCATCTCACCGTCGGGCCGGACGATCCGCTCCACCATCTCGTACGCCTCGCCGGAGGACAGTGCAGCCTGGTGGATGGCCATGATCGGGTCACGGTCGTCCTCGTGCAGCAGGGACAGGAAGCGCTCGTAGCTGGCGTTGAAGGACTGCGGCTCGTGACCGTAGATCCGGTAGAGCTGGTCGGACCAGCGGTTGGTGTCGGTAGCGATGTCCCAGTCGTAGTCGCCCATGCCGGCGAGCTGCTGGGCGTTGCCCACCCGGGCCACGAGGTCGGCCAGGTCCTCCTCGGCGGTGCGCCGGCCCACAGCGGCGATGAACAGGGCGGTGCCGATCGCCAGGTGGTCCCCGACCACCTCGTCCGCGGTGGCGTCGAGCGCCAGCACGAGCACCTCCGGAGCTCCGGGGAGTCGCCGGGCCAGCACCCCGACGATGCCGTCCGCCGACCACGCGGCGGGCACGGGCGGCGAGCTCCAGGCCCCCTCGTCGACGACCTCGAGCATCGACCCCAGGGCACCGGGGTCCAGCACCCGGCCGGCCTCGGCCGGAACGGTGTGGGAGTCGTGGTCGCGACGGACCACGACGGCGGTGCGGGCCCGCGCCAGCTCCAGCAGCGGGGGCAGCGCCTTGTGCAGCAGGACACGTCGTCCCGTCTCCTCCGCACAGACGCGCGCCAGGTCCTTCAGGGTGTCGACGTTCAGTGTGGTGGACACGAGATCCCTCCCCTCGACCGTGGTAGCAGACCCGAGGTGGCCGGTCGAGGCACCTTCCTCGTGCAGGGTACGGGAACAGGCGACCAGCGGTGTCCTCATCGGTTCGATCGGGGCGCGCCGAGCCGGCTCTCCGGGCGCAGCTGGTCGGGGAGGGGTTCGCCGTCCGCAACCGCAGCGAGGTGCCGGCCCAGCCCCGGCGCCTGCTTGAACAGGTTGTGTCCCGCGGGGAAGAGGACCCCGTCCCGCTCCCAGACGGCCATGCCGTCCTCAGCCCAGGGCAGCCGGGTCACCCAGCAGTGCCGGACGTCGACCGGCTCGGGGTCCAGGCCGGGCAGCGCCCGGCGCACGTAGCTCGCCGCGCGGGAGGCCAGCTCCGCCAGCTCATCGGGGGCAGGCAGGCTGCCGTCCTCGCGGACCTGGGTGGTGCCGCTGAGACCGACGGCGTACGACGCGTTGCCGGGCGCCGCGGCGGCGTACACCCCGGACTCACCGAAGACCCCGCTGGAGTCCTGGAGCGTGGCCAGCCGTTCGGGCGGCTCCCCCACGACCCGGAAGGTCAGCCGGACGTGGGCCTCCTGCTGGACCGGCAGCGAGAGGCCCATGGTCCGGGCGATCCCCGGGGTCGCCCGGCCGGCGCACACCACGACCCGGCGGTAGTGGTCGGTGCGACCGCCGCTGCGCACCTCCACGCCGGCCGGGACCGGCCGTACCGACAGCACCTCGTCGGCGAGCAACCGCTCGCCGAGGGCCTCGCTGAGCGCTCGCACCGCTGCGGTGGTGCGGATCGAACCACCACGCTCGTCGACCATCGCCGGCCCGTCGAACCCGGCGAGCAGCGGGACCCGCGTCGCCAGCTCACCGGCCCCGATCCGCCGGGCCGGGACTCCGGCGTCCTGCAGCAGGGGGAGCCGATCCTCGACCGACGGCCCGATCGCGACGGCGCCGTCGGCGGAGACGAGCTCGACGCCCAGCCGGGCGGACCACTCCTCGTAGACCCGTCGGCTGGTCACCGCGGCCTCGACCATCCGGGGGTCGTCGTGGGCGTGCCGGAAGATCCGGGACACTCCGCCGGACTGGGCGTTGCCGGGCACACCCTGCTCGTAGACCCGCACCGGCACCCCCCGCTCCAGGAGTGCGTAGGCGGTGCTGAGGCCGACGATGCCGGCGCCGATCACGGCGACCTCGGGCTGCTCGTGGGGTGACATCCTGCTCCGTTACCCCGGGCGGGCGCGGTGGATGCGGCGGCAGCCCCGACGACGGCCCCCTGGTCGGGATCGGTGACCTGGACGGCAGGGGTGCGGTCCGGCCGCGGACCGGTGGCTCAGAGCTCGGACTGGATCCCGGCGAGGAGCTGACGTGCCATCACGATCCGCTGCACCTGGTTGGTGCCCTCGTAGATCTGGGTGATCTTGGCGTCGCGCATCATCCGCTCCACCGGGTAGTCACGGGTGTAGCCGTAGCCGCCCAGCACCTGGACCGCATCGACGGTCACCTCCATCGCCACGTCGGAGGCGAAGCACTTGGCTGCGGCTCCGAAGAAGGTCAGGTCGGGGTCGTTCCGCTCGGACCGTCCGGCAGCTGCGTAGGTCAGCTGCCGGGCGGCCTCGATCTTCATCCCCATGTCGGCGAGCATGAACTGCAGGCCCTGGAAGTCGCTGATCGGCTTGCCGAACTGCTGCCGCTCCTGGGCGTAGCCCAGGGCGTGGTCCAGGGCGCCCTGCGCGATCCCGACCGCCTGCGCCGCGATGGTGACCCGGGTGTGGTCCAGGGTGCGCATCGCCAGCTCGAACCCGGTGCCCTCGGCGCCGATCATTCGCGAGGCGGGGATCCGGACCTTGTCCAGGTAGACCTCCAGGGTCGGCGAGCCCTTGATGCCGAGCTTCCTCTCCGGCGCCCCGAAGGAGACCCCCTCGTCGGCCTTCTCGACCACGAAGGCCGAGATGCCGCGAGCCCCCCGCTCGGGGGCGGTGACCGCGAGCACCGTGTAGAACTCCGACTCGCCGGCGTTGGAGATCCAGCGCTTCACCCCGTCGAGCACCCACTCGTCGCCGTCGCGCACCGCGCGGGTCCGCATCGAGACCGCGTCGGAGCCGGCCTCGGGCTCGGACAGGCAGTACGAGAACCCCTCCCCCGCGGCCAGCCGGGGCAGGTAGGCCCGCTTGAGCTCCTCGGAGCCGCCGAGCATCACCGGCAGCGATCCCAGCTTGTTGACCGCCGGGATCAGCGAGGAGGACGCGCAGGCGCGGGCCACCTCCTCGATCACCAGCACGGTGGCCAGCGCGTCGGCGCCCGCGCCGCCGTACTCCTCGGGGACGTGGGGGGCATGGAAGTCCGCGGCGCGCAATGCCTCGGCCGCCTCCCGCGGGAAGCGCGCCTGCTCGTCGACCTCGGCCGCGAACGGCGCCACCTTCGCGTCGCAGAGGCTGCGCACCGCCTCCCGAACGGCCTGGTGCTCCTCGGACAGTCCGTACAGGGGGTGGTCACTGCTCATCGACCCATCCTATCTACCGACGAGTAACCAAGCACGTCCGCGGACGTCCCCGGTCCTCCGTAGGGTCGAGCCGTGAGCATCTCCTGGCAGGATCCCGCAGCGGTCGCCTTCATGCTGGACGAGGCGACGACCTGGGCGGTGGTCGGCCTCTCCGGCAGACCCCAGCGCACGGCCTACGAGATCGCCGCGCTCCTCCAGTCCCGCGGCAAGCGGATCGTGCCGGTGCATCCCACGGCCGCCCGAGGCGACCTCGAGGTGCTCGGCGAGAAGGCCTACCCGACGCTGGCCGACATCCCGTTCCCGGTCGACGTCGTGGACGTGTTCCGGCGCTCGGAGGCTGCCGGCGAGTTCGCCGACCAGGCGGTCGCGATCGGGGCCCGGGGCGTCTGGCTACAGCTCGGGGTCATCGACGCGGACGCCTTCGCCCGAGTCACCGCCGCTGGTGTCCCGATGGTGATGAACGCCTGTCCCAAGATCGAGTGGGCCCGTCGCCACTGAGGTCGGCCCTGAGGGCGGTCCTGGGTCCGACGGTGGGTCCTGCCTCGATGGAGACGTACGACGCCCCCGCACCAGCCGGGTGACCGACGAGGAGACCGCGCCGACCAGTCGCTCGGCGGGACCGCGCTGGCCGAGTGCCACGTAGGCGGCGCCGATCCCCAGCAGCACCAGCACGTGCAGCCGGAACGTGTCCGGGCTCTCCGCCGGCCACACCTGCCGCGTCCGCATCAGCACGTGCAGGCTGTACAGGCTCAGCGTCATCGTGCCCGCCCCGAACAGCACCGCCAACCCGACCCGGCCGCGAGGGTCGACCGCTTCGACCGCGCCCAGCACCAGCAGCGCGACACCGATCACCAGCAGCGAGCTGCCGATGGTCTGCACCAGGTCGAAGGGGGTGGCACTGTGCGGGGCCACCACCAGCAACCACTCCCCGGCCCCGCCGGTGGGTGTCGTGCCGTACATCCCGACCCGGATCCGGTCCAGCAGCTCCGCCGCGTCGGCGTCCGGCGCGGGCGGTCGGCTCAGCAGCGCCTCGCGGACCCGGTCGAGACCCGTCAGCGCCCGGGAGAGGTACGTCGACCCCACGGCGAGGGCGACGCCGACCCCGGCCAGCACCGCCTGGACCCGCCGCCGGGACAGGTCGAGCCGGCCCACCGCCAGCCCGACGAACAGGTACGCCAGCCACGGCAGCACCGGGTAGTACCCGGTCAGCAGCAGCTCGGACAGCAGCCGGCCCGGCTCGTCGACCAGCTGGCCGAAGGTGGGGTTGGCGTACCCCCGGGCCGGGAGCTCGGGCCGGACCAGGTGGGAGACGATCGGCATGACCAGGACCCAGACCGCGGCGAGGGTGAACAACCCCCGGGACCGCAACCCGAGGAACGGCAACCCCAGCAGGAACAGCACTCCGTAGTAGGTGAGGATCACCGCCAGCCCGGACTCGACCTCGCCGAGGCCCAGCCCGATCGCGGCGACCAGCAGCGCGCGCACCGACAGCCCGGCGGAGCGGGCGGCCCGCTCCCGGCCGCGCACCGGCTCCCGGCGTCCGGTCCCGAGCGCGATGGTGACCCCGGCCAGCACCGCGAACAGCGCAGAGGCCCGGCCGCCGGCGATCGACTGGCCGAACAGCAGCTCGCCGGCCGGGTCGCGGTCGGCGAGCACGTGGGTGGCCACCATGCCCAGCAGGGCCAGGCAACGGGCGACGTCCAGCGCCACGATCCGTCCCGCGTGCCGGCGGGCGGCGGGACGGGGGCGGGGACCGGTCAGGGTCGGTGCTCCCCCGCGATGGACCCGGTGACGGAGCCGAGGCCGGAGCCGGAGCCGGGGCCAGCCCCGAATCCCGCTCGGGTGCCTGTCCCCGGGGACCCCTCGGCCCGGACCGCGGCACCCTTCTCGCGCGCCGCGTCCCGCAGGCCGGTCTGGAAGTCGCTCATCCGTCGTCGCAGCACCGGGTCGGTGGCGGCCAGGATCCGGACCGCCAGCAGCCCGGCATTGCGGGCGTTGCCGACCGCGACGGTGGCCACCGGCACCCCGGCCGGCATCTGCACGATCGAGAGCAGCGAGTCCAGCCCGTCCAGGTGCGCCAGCGGCACCGGCACCCCGATCACCGGCAGCGGCGTGAGCGCTGCCAGCATCCCCGGCAGGTGCGCGGCGCCCCCGGCGCCGGCGATGATGACGGCCAGTCCCCGGTCGGCCGCCTCGCGCCCGTAGGTCACCATCTCCTCGGGCATCCGGTGCGCCGAGACCACGTCGGCCTCGCACGGCACGTCGAACTCCGCCAGCGCCTCGAGGGCTGCTCGCATCACCGGCCAGTCGGAGTCGGATCCCATCACGATGCCGACCCGGGGCCCCGCGCCACCGGGGGTGGTGCCACTGCTGCTCGCGGTCATCTCACTCGCTCTCGTCGCCGAGGTCGCCGCGGAACCAGGCGGCGGCGTGCCGGGCCCGCTCCAGGCAGTCCTCGAGGTCGTCGCCGTAGGCGTTGACGTGGCCGACCTTGCGGCCCGGCCGCAGGTCCTTGCCGTACAGGTGCACCCGCAGCTGCGGGTCGCGGGCCAGCGCGTGCGGGTACCCGTCGTACAGCCGGCCCACGTCGGGGTGCGGGCCGCCGAGGATGTTCACCATCACCGTCCATCGCGAGCGCGGGGCGGGCGAGCCGAGCGGCAGGTCCATCACCGCGCGCAGATGGTTCTCGAACTGGGAGGTGACGGCGCCGTCCTGGGTCCAGTGGCCGGTGTTGTGCGGGCGCATGGCGAGCTCGTTGACCAGGATCCGGCCGTCACGGGTCTCGAAGAGCTCGACGGCCAGGATGCCGGTGACGTCCAGCTCGCCGGCGATCCGCAGGGCCACCTGCTGCGCCTGGGCCGCCAGGGTCGGGTCCAGGTCCGGGGCCGGGGCCACCACCTCGTGACAGATGCCGTCGCGCTGGGTGGAGGCCACCACCGGGTACGCCGCGGCCTGGCCGCTCGGCGACCGGGCGACCAGGGCCGACAGCTCGCGGCGGAAGTCCACGAGCTCCTCGGCGAGCAGGCCCACGCCGCTGCGGGCGGCCGTCTCGAGCGGCTCGGCGCACTCCGCCGCGGACCGCACGAACCACACCCCCTTGCCGTCGTACCCGCCCCGGGTGGTCTTGAGCACGCACGGGAACCCGAAGGTCGCGACCTCCTCGACGCTGCCGACCACGGCGTTGCGGGGGCAGGGCACGCCCAGCTCGGCCAACCGCGCCCGCATCACCGCCTTGTCCTGGGCATGCACCAGGGCGGCCGGACCGGGCCGCACCGCGACGCCGGCCGCGGCGAGCGCGTGCAGGTGCTCGGTGGGGACGTGCTCGTGGTCGAAGGTGACCACCGGGCACCCGTCGGTGACGCGACGCAGGGTGGCCAGGTCCCGGTAGTCACCGACCTCGTGGTCGACGATCACCTGGGCGGCCGAGACACCTTCGGCCTCGGCGAGCAGCCGCAGCGGCAGGCCGAGGGCGATGGCGGGCTGCGCCATCATCCGGGCGAGCTGGCCGCCACCGATCACGGCAAGGGTCGGCGCGGACGGGGGCACGGGGCCCCACCCTACGCGGGCCGCCGACGGTGTCAGGCCGCCGGATCCTCCTTCTCGAACCGCAGGCCCTTGCCACGGATCGTGGTGATCAGATGCGGCCGGCGGGAGTCGTCGCCGAGCTTGCGGCGGACCCAGCCGAGGTGGACGTCGATGGTCTTCGAGCTGGTCCAGAAGCTGGTGTTCCAGACGTCCCGCATCAGCTCATCGCGCGAGACGATGTCGCCGGCCCGAGAGATCAGCGCATGGACCAGGTCGAACTCCTTGCGCGACAGCACCACCTCCTCCGGTCCTCGCCAGGCTTTGCGGGAGACGGGGTCGATGCGGACGTCCTGAACTTCTAGCACCTGGTAACGGTAAGAAAGCAAAGGACGTCTGACCAGAGGAAAGCCCAAAGATGACAGTGTCATCTTCCTGCCATTACCTACTTATGGGTGATTTTGCCTGGGGGGCCTCCCTCGTTGCGGCCCAAAACGGACATCCCGAGACTTCGTGACCGTATTGGCGACGTGATGCGCGTCACAGTGGACGGTGGCGCCCTCGACCGGCTCTAGTGCCGGCGCACCGTCACCGGCTCCACGAGCCCGAACCCGTGCACCGGTCGCGCCGGCAGCCGGCGCGCCTCGAACTGGTCGTCGGGCAGCAGCGCGGCGGTCGCCGCGTCCACGATGATGCGATTGCGGCGGGCCACCGCGGTCAGCCGTGCGGCCATGTTCACCGAGGGGCCGAAGACGTCTCCGAGCCGCATCACCACCGAGCCGCTGGCCAGCCCCACCCGGACGTCGGGCATCCGGGGGTCCCGGCCGACGACGTTGATGATCCCCTCGGCGGTGTCGTAGGCGCGGATCGGGTCGTCGTTCACGAAGAGCACCGAGTCGCCGATGCTCTTGATCAACCGGCCCCGCTGGGTGGCGATGACGTCGGCACACCGGGACTCGAAGACCTCGACCAGGTCGCCGAGCCGGTCCTGCGAGAGCTGGTTGGACAGGGCGGTGAAGCTGACGATGTCGGCGAAGCCGACGGTGACCTGGGCCGTCGGCGTCTCGTCGTCGGCGCTGCTCATCGCCTCGTACCGTGCCACCGCGGCCGCGAAGTGCCGGCGCCAGACATAGACCAGCAGCTTCTCGAACGGCTCACGGAAGTTCTCGACCAGCGCCAGCGCGGCGTTGACCCGGAAGCCCGCCCCGGAGGTCGCCGCCGAACCCTTCTCGGCGCTCGGCTGCACCCAGGGCTGCAGCGCCTCGGGAACCCCGGACTCCTCGAACCGGTTGAGCACCGCCCCGGTCTCCCAGTCGGCCAGCCGGGCCATGGTCTGGCCGACCGCCCTGGTCGCGTTGACGGCGAAGTCGAAGTCGATCAGTCCGGACCGGACGAACTGGGTGACCAGGGCCACCGCCTCGGTGTCGGACTCGGTGAAGGCGGTGTCCGCCCCGTGCTCGGGGAAGCCGAGCGCCCGCCACAGCTTGCGGGCCTGCTCGATCGAGACGCCGGTGGCCTCGGCGACCTCGGCGGCGTTGAAGACCGGACCGTCGCCGAGCAGCGCGCGCTCGAGCTCGTCGCGAGGCGGTCGCCCCGCCCCCGACGGCTCGCTCGGCTTGCTCACCGGGGTCCCGGGCGTCGGAGCCGCCGGAGGTCGTAGGTCACCACCGACGGATCATCTCACTCCGGGACGGCTCGGACATGGACGACGTCGCCGGCGCCGACCGCGGTCCGGCCGGCGGGCCCCGCGACGACCAGCCGGCCGTGGGCGTCGATCGCGTCCGCCCGGCCCTCCAGGACCCCGCCGTCGGGCAGGTCCACCCGTACCTGGCGGCCCAGGGTGACGCACCCGGCCGCGTAGGCATCGGCGAGCCGGCGTGCCCCCTGCGGTCCCGAGGACTGCCAGTCGTCGTACACCTCGGCGAGCGAGGCGACCAGCGCCAGCAGCAGGCCCGTCCGGTCGATCGGCGGGTCCGCCGGCGCCGCCTCCAGTCGCAGCGAGGTGGCCGTGGGGACAGGCAGCTCGTCGGCGCTCTGGTCGACGTTGAGCCCGATGCCGACGACGGCCGCCGGCCCGGTGCTGGTCTCGACCCGTTCGACCAGGATCCCGGCGACCTTCCGGTCGGCGACGAGGAGGTCGTTCGGCCACTTCAGCCCGGTGCGGTGTCCCTGCGTGCGCAGTGCCCGGTCCACGGCGTACCCGGTGAGCAGCGGCAGCCACGGCCACGCCGCCACCGGCACCTCCGGTCGCAGCAGGACCGAGAAGGTCAGCGCCGACCGTGCCGGGGCCACCCAGCTCCGGTCCAGACGGCCTCGGCCGGCGGACTGCTGCTCAGCGGCGACCACCAGCCAGGCGGGGTCGCCGTCCCGGGCCCGCTGACCCACCAGGGCATTGGTCGAGGACGTGGCCTCGACCACCTCGACGACCAGCCCGGGCGGCAGGCCCGGCCCACCGTGCGGTGCCGGGGAACGCATTCGCGTCACGTCGAGGGGTAGGCGCCGGGCGCGGTCATCGGTCACGGGCACTACATTGGCGCACGGCACCGGCGCCGGCCGCGAGCACCCTGCTGCGTCGGCTCCTCCGGTCGCCCTGAGCAGCCGTCAGCAGCCGTTACGAGAGAGGCGCGAAGCGTGAGCGTTCGACCCGGCGAGGGCACCGACGTCCCCGAGGACATCGACATCCACAGCACGGCCGGCAAGCTGGCCGACCTGGAGCGACGACTCGACGAGGCGGTGCACGCCGGCTCGGAGAAGGCGATCGAGAAGCAGCACGCCAAGGGCCGCAAGACTGCCCGCGAGCGGATCGCGCTGCTCTTCGACGAGGGCTCCTTCGTGGAGCTCGACGAGCTGGCCCGGCACCGGTCGACGTCCTTCGGCCTGCAGGACAAGCGTCCCTACGGCGACGGCGTGATCACCGGCTACGGCACCATCGACGGCCGCCAGGTGTGCGTCTTCTCCCAGGACTTCACCGTCTTCGGCGGCTCGCTGGGCGAGGTGTACGGCGAGAAGATCACCAAGGTGATGGACCTGGCGATCAAGACCGGTTGCCCGATCATCGGCATCAACGAGGGGGCCGGAGCCAGGATCCAGGAGGGCGTCGTCTCACTGGGCCTGTACGGCGAGATCTTCCGCCGCAACGTGCACGCGTCGGGGGTGATCCCGCAGATCTCGCTGATCATGGGCTCCTGCGCCGGCGGGCACGTCTACTCCCCCGCAGTCACCGACTTCACGATCATGGTGGACGGCACCTCGAACATGTTCATCACCGGCCCGGACGTGATCAAGACCGTCACCGGCGAGGACGTGACGATGGAGGAGCTCGGCGGCGCCCGGACCCACAACACCAAGTCCGGCAACGCCCACTACATGGGCGCCGACGAGGACGACGCGCTGGAGTACACCAAGGCGCTGCTCTCCTACCTGCCGCAGAACAACCTGGACGAGCCGCCGTCCTACGACGAGGTCGCCGACCCCGAGGTCACCGACCTCGACCGCACCCTGGACACGCTGATCCCGGACGGCGCCAACCAGCCCTACGACATGCACGAGGTGATCACCGCCGTCCTCGATGACGAGGACTTCCTCGAGGTCCAGCCGCTGTTCGCCCCGAACCTCATCGTCGGCTACGGCCGGGTGGAGGGCCGGTCGGTGGGCGTGGTCGCCAACCAGCCGATGCAGTTCGCCGGCACCCTGGACATCGACGCCTCCGAGAAGGCGGCACGGTTCGTCCGGACCTGCGACGCCTTCAACATCCCGGTGCTCACCTTCGTCGACGTGCCGGGCTTCCTGCCGGGCACCGACCAGGAGTACAACGGCATCATCCGGCGCGGGGCGAAGCTCATCTACGCCTACTCCGAGGCCACGGTGCCGCTGATCACCATCGTGACCCGCAAGGCGTACGGCGGCGCCTACGTCGTGATGGGGTCCAAGCACCTGGGCGCCGACATCAACCTGGCGTGGCCGACCGCCCAGATCGCGGTGATGGGAGCGCAGGGCGCCGTCAACATCCTGTACCGCAACGAGCTCAAGGACGCCGAGGACCCGGAGACCCGTCGCGCCGAGCTGGTCACCGAGTACGACGACCACCTCGCCAACCCGTACCTGGCGGCCGAGCGGGGCTACATGGACGCGGTGATCAGCCCCCACGAGACCCGGATGGAGATCGTCCGGTCGCTCCGGCTGCTGCGCTCCAAGCGGGAGACCCTGCCCGCCAAGAAGCACGGCAACATCCCGCTGTGACCGCCCGCGGCCGAGGAGGGAGAGCGGCATGACCGAGGAGCACCCGGACCAGAGCGCACCGGACGAGCCCGGCGACTCCGACGGGCCGGCGCGTCCGGTGCTGCGGATCGTCCAGTCCGACGCCACCCCCGAGGAGGTCGCCGCGATCGTGGCCGTCTTCGCGGCGCTGGGCTCGGGCTCGGCCGGCAGCGAGCCGCCCCGGCGTACCCCCGAGTGGGCCGCCCCGCGCCGTCTGGTCCGCCGCACGCCGCCGCACGGCCCGGGTGGCTGGCGTTCCAGCGCCCTGCCCCGCTGACCGCCGTCGTTTCATCACGGTCTGCAGGTGAGGTGACACTCCCCTCGACGCTCCCGCACTTCCCTGGGTGGGCAGAGCTCGGGAGGTGAGGGTTCATCGCGGGGAGTGGCCCCGCGCAGGACCAGCCGGTCAGCTGGTCAGCTGGTCAGCCCCAGCTGTCGCGCCACCCGCTGGAGCGTCAGCCGGGGCCGCAGATAGTCCTGCCAGACAAGGCGGACCATCCCGAAGCTGGTCACCTCGCGCATCTCGTCCTCTCGCCGCTTCTCGGCGAAGACCACCTCACCGGGCGTCTGACCGGGTCGGACCAACCGGCCGTACTTCACCCGCCCGTCGAACTCGCCGAGCAGCGCGTGATCGGGCCACCCCCAGTCGCTGGTGCCCACCAGTCGGCCCACGTCGTCGTGGACCGGGTACTGCAGCTGAGGTGCCGGAAGACCGCCGGTCCAGAACAGGTGACGTCCCAGGGACTCCCCCGGGCTGGCGGCCCGCCCGTCGGCCATCCGGACGCTGATCTGGAGCGGCCGCATGAACGGCCAGCGCTGCATCGTCGCGTACCGGGCGATCAGCTCCTCGTGGGTGGCCAGACCCTGATGCAGCAGCGAGTCGAGCACCGCCAGGCAGGGGCCGCCGTGGGCCCGCGATCCCGCCTCGAGGGCGGCTCGCACCGCGGGCACCGCCCGCATCCCGTCCACCTCGACGACCTCGTCGGTCAGGCAGTGACCCTCGTGGTGCACCACGTCCCCCTCGACCCGGCCGGCTGCCGCGTCGAGTCGGGTCACGTGGACCCGACCGAGGTCGATCCCGGTCACCTGGACACCGTGGGCCAGCGCAGCGCTGACGTGGCTCAGTGCGACCCGTGACCCCAGCGAGCGCAGCACCGCCCGGGCGCGGACGAGGTGCCGCTGCTCGTCGTCCTGGGTGGCCCACTGGTCGGCGAAGGCGAACGCCCCGCGCCGGAAGCGGGTCCACGCCCCGGAGCGGACCTGCTCGGCGACGGCCCGGTCGTCGTACCCGCGCTCTCGGGCATCGGCGGTGGTGAAGAATCCACGCTGGTCGGCCAGCACGCGCATCGGGTCCATGACCGTGGAGAGTGCCCGCCGGGCCGGACGCTCGCACCCGCCGGAGCAGCGGCTGTGGACGGGCGGTCTCATCCCCAGGGACCGGTCGCCGAGGGGCCCGACTCCCCCTGACCGCGCCACACTTCCCGGGCTCTGCCCAGCACGGGATGTACAGCTGCGTCGAGGGGAGTGGGGTCCGACCGAGATCGCGGGCCGCCGCACCACCACCGCAACGTACCCACGGAGGCCGAAAGCCACGGAGGTTGAGGAGCGAGCGCCAGCGAGCGTCTCGGGACTCCCGGGGCTGAAGGGGTGGTTTCGAGACGGTCGCTGCGCGACCTCCTCAACCACCGCGGTCCGCGCGACCTCCTCAACCACCGCGGTCCGCGCGACCTCCTCAACCACCGCGGTCCGCGCGACCTCCTCAACCACCGCGGTCCGCGCGACCTCCTCAACCACCGCGGTCGACGCGACCTCCTCAACCACCGCGGTCGGCGCGACCCGGGAGACAGCTCGACCGGTCCGCCCCCTACGCTCACCCGGTGACCACGCTCGTCCTGGCCTCCCAGTCCCCCGCCCGTCTGGCGACCCTGCGCAGCGCCGGGGTGGAGCCGGTGGTGATCGTCTCGGGGGTGGACGAGTCCCAGCTGGACGGGCTGCCTCCCGCGGAGCTGGCGCTGCAGCTGGCCGAGCTCAAGTGCGCCGCGGTGGCGACCCGCGACGAGGTGCCGCCCGGGGCCCTGGTGCTGGGTTGCGACTCGGTGCTGGAGCTCGACGGGGAGGCGTTCGGCAAGCCTGAGGACCCGGCCGAGGCGGTACGCCGGTGGCGCGCGATGCGGGGCCGGTCCGGGGTGCTGCACAGCGGCCACTGCCTCACCGACGTCGCCACCGGCCGGGTCGCGGCCGCCACGGCCTCGACGAGGGTGCACTTCGCCGACCTGACCGACGCGGAGATCGATGCCTACGTGGCCACCGGTGAGCCGCTGGCGGTGGCGGGGGCGTTCACCGTGGACGGCCTCGGCGGGGCGTTCGTGACGGGGATCGAGGGCGACCACCACAACGTGGTCGGGCTGAGCCTGCCGCTGGTCAGGGAGCTGACGGCGGAGCTGGGCCACTCGTGGACGGATCTCTGGTCCGATCGCTGAGCCCCCCGACGGGGCCGCCGGGCAGGTGCCGCCCCTCCGGGGTCGGCAGCGGTGCGGCGGCGATCACCAGCTGGGGATCGTCGTACAGCTCACCGAGGTGGATCGGTCGCCGGAAGACGAACGTGCGGAACAGGTAGAAGCGGGCGGCCAGACCCAGGACCAGCCCGATCACGTTGGCGGCGATGTTGTCCGAGAGCGGGTCGTCGAGCCCCAGCAGGTCACGGCTCACCGAGAGGCACGCGATCGGGATCGCCATCGTGCCGGCGTTGATGACGAAGTACGCCGTCCGCCCGCCGTCGGCGTGCCGCGGCGGGCGGTCCCGGAACGCATAACGCCGACTGCCCGAGTAGCTGATCAGCATGCCGATGGTGTTCGCCACCACGTAGGCGAGGATCGGCCGGTGGTCCAGCAGGGCCATGCTGTCGCTGCTGAAGCCGTGCACCAGCAGGTTGAAGATCACGAATGCCACCACGGTGGCCACGCCACCCACCGCCAGGAAGCGTCCGACCTCGCCGAGGAGGTGACGCCACCGGCTGGACATGGCGGCAAGGTTACCGACCAGTCCGGTCAAGCAGTGCTTCCGGGCTCGAGCCGACTGCCACCGGGCAGCATCACCGCGGCACCGACCGTGCAGCCCTGCCCGACCAGGGTCACCCGGTCCGGGTCGTCGGAGCCGACCGCCTCCAGGTCACCGACGACGGCATCGCGGCCGACCTCGCACCCGGTGTCGACCACCGACCAGACCACCCGCGACCCAGCCCGCAGCACCGTGTCCCCGAGGACCACGGCGTCCTGCACCACGGCACCGGCCTCGACCACCACGCCCGGGCCCAGGACGCTGCGGCGCACGACGCCCGAGACCCGACTCCCGGGGCTGAGCAGGCTGTCCTCGACCCGACCTCCGGCCAGCACCCGAGCGGGGGCCCGCTGCGGCTGCCGGGTCAGGATCGGCCAGCCGGGCGCATCGAGCACCCCGAGGTCGTCGACCAGCACGTCCTGGTGCGCCTGCAGGTACAGGTGCGGCTGGCCGAGGTCGCGCCAGTAGCCCTGGTGCGGATGTGCCCGGGTCCGGCCACGCGCCACCAGCCGCGGCAGCAGGTGGTCCCCGAAGTCGCCCAGCCCCGTGTCACCCGGGCCGCTGTCCGCCCCGAGCTCGCGGTGCAGCTCCTCGAGCACCTCGCGGAGCACCGCCGGGTCGTAGACGAACACCTCGGTGGCGACCACGTCGGTGGTCGGCTGCTGCGGCTTGTACGCGAAGCCGGTCACCCACCCGTCGTCGTCGTGCTCGACGGTCGCGTGGTCGGAGGCCTCGTGCCGGGGCACCCGCGAGGTGACCACCGTGCACTCGGCGCCCGCCTCGAGGTGGTCGCGGATCGGCTCGCCGTAGTCGAGGCGGTAGACGTGGTCGGCGCTCATCACCAGCAGCACGTCGGGCTCGAAGGCACCGATCTGGTCCCGGATCCGGAACAGCTCATCGGCGTTGCCCCGCGCGAACCCCTCCTCGTCCAGGGTGCCGGTCCCCTCCTGGGGCATCAGCAGCCGCAGGCCGCCCTTGGTGCGGTCCAGGTCCCAGGGCCTGCCGTTGGCCACCCCCTCCTCGAGGGTGGCGCCCTGGAACTGCAGGGAGAGCCAGACGTCGGAGATCCCGCTGTGGGTCAGGTTCGACAAGGGGAAGTCGACCAGCTGGTAGACCCCCGCGAACGGCAGCGCGGGTTTGGCCCGCTCGCGGGTGAGGACGTCCATCCGCCCACCCGCTCCGCCGGCTTGGACGATCGCGAGAACGCGGGGACCTGGGAGGCGACCTGCCACGCGCCGATGATCACACGCCGTCGCGCCCCTGTCACGGGGTCACTCGACGGGCAGGCCGAGGCCTCGGGCGATCAGCATCCGCTGCACCTCGGAGGTGCCCTCACCGATCTCCAGCACCTTCGCGTCCCGGTAGAACCGGGTCACCGGGTACTCCTCCATGAAGCCGTACCCGCCGAAGACCTGGGTGGCGATCCGGGTCGCGGTCACCGCCGACTCGGTGCTGTACAGCTTCGCCACCGCCGCCGCCTGCTTGAACTCCTTGGTCGGGGCCCCGCCGTCCTTCATCGCGGCCGCCCGGTAGGTGAGCATCCGGCTGGCGTGCAGCATCACCTCGAGGTCGGCGATCTGGAAGGCGACCCCCTGCTTGCGGCCGATCGGACCACCGAAGGTCTGCCGCTCGCCGGCGTAGGTCAGGCTCATGTCCCGGCACGCCTGGATGCAGCCGACGGCCAGCGCCGCGATGGCGACCCGCCCGTCGTCGAGGGTGGCCAGGAACTGGGCGTACCCGCGACCGCGCTGGCCCAGCAGGTTGGCCTCCGGGACCCGGCAGTCCTCGAAGCTCAGCGGGTGGGTGTCGGAGGCGTGCCAGCCCAGCTTGTCGTAGGCCTTCTCCGCGGTGAACCCGGGCGTTCCGGCCGGCACCATGATCGTGCTGATCTCCGGGCGGCCGTCCTCACGGCTGCCGGTGCGGGCGGTCACGGTGACCAGGCTGGTGATCTCGGAGCCGGAGTTGGTGATGAACTGCTTGGCGCCGTTGACCACCCACTCACCGCCGTCGAGCTCGGCCTTGGTGCGGGTCGCGCCGGCGTCGGAGCCGGCGCCAGGCTCGGTCAGGCCGAAGCCGGCCAGCTTCTCCCCCGCGACCAGCTCGGGCAGCCAGGCCTCCTTCTGCTCCTCGGTGCCGAAGGTGAGGATCGGGTTGATCCCCAGCCCGACGGCCGCCTCCAAGGTGATCCCCATCGACTGGTCGACCCGGCCGATCTCCTCGATCGCCACGCACAGGCTGGTGAAGTCGCCGTCCTCGCCGGCGCCGCCGTACTCCTCGGGCGCGTTCAACCCGAACAGGCCGAGCTTGCCCATCTGCTGGACGACGTCGATCGGGAAGTGGTGCTCGCGGTCCCACCGGGCGGCGTGCGGCGCGATCTCGGCCTCGGCGAAGTCGCGGACGCTGCGGCGGAACTCTTCGTGCTCACGGGACAGCTCAAAGGTCATGTGACCATGCTAACCGCTGAGGTTAGCGTTTGTTAACCTCAGCGGTGGTGGCCGCCCCAGGTCGCGCTACGGCGCGCGGCCCGGCCTCGGCCGACCTCGGGCGGGCCCGAGGTGACGGGGCGGTAACCTGCCCCAGGAGGTCGCCTCCCCCGCGTACGTCGACGACTCAGGAGCAGCTCGTGCCCGACACCCAGCCCTTGCAGAAGGTCCTCATCGCCAACCGGGGCGAGATCGCCGTCCGCGTCATCCGGGCCTGCAAGGACGCCGGGATCGGCAGCGTCGCGGTGTACGCCGATCCCGATCGGGACGCGGTCTTCGTGCGGCTGGCCGACGAGGCGCACTCCCTGGGTGGCGCCACCCCCGCCGACTCCTACCTCGACATCGCCAAGATCATCGCGGTCGCCGAGAAGACCGGCGCCGACTCGGTCCACCCCGGCTACGGCTTCCTCGCCGAGAACGCCGACTTCGCCCGGGCCGTGATCGACGCCGGGCTGGTCTGGATCGGTCCGCCGCCGGAGGCGATCGAGAACCTCGGCGACAAGGTCAAGGCGCGGCACATCGCCGAGAAGGTCGGTGCCCCGCTGGCCCCGGGCACCAAGGACCCGCTGGAGGACGCCGAGGAGGCCGTCGAGTTCGCGAAGGAGCACGGGCTGCCGATCGCGATCAAGGCCGCCTTCGGCGGCGGCGGCCGCGGCCTCAAGGTGGCTCGTGAGGAGTCCGAAGTCGCCGACGCCTTCGAGTCCGCGGTCCGCGAGGCGGTCTCCGCCTTCGGCCGCGGCGAGTGCTTCGTGGAGAAGTTCCTCGACAAGCCGCGGCACGTGGAGACCCAGTGCCTGGCCGACCAGCACGGCAACGTGGTCGTCGTCTCCACCCGCGACTGCTCGCTGCAGCGCCGCCACCAGAAGCTGGTCGAGGAGGCCCCGGCCCCGTTCCTCTCCGAGGAGCAGCTGACCCAGCTCTACGAGTCCTCGAAGGCGATCCTGCGCGAGGCGGGGTACGTCGGCGCCGGCACCTGTGAGTTCCTGGTCGCCGCGGACGGCACCATCTCGTTCCTCGAGGTCAACACCCGGCTCCAGGTCGAGCACTGCGTCTCCGAGGAGGTCACCGGGATCGACCTGGTCCGGGAGATGTTCCGGATCGCCGCCGGCGAGGAGCTGGGCTACGACGACCCGGAGATCCGCGGGCACTCCATCGAGTTCCGGATCAACGCCGAGGACGGTGGCCGCAACTTCATGCCGGCGCCGGGCACGCTGACGGCCTGGAGCCCGCCGCAGGGCCCGGGGATCCGGCTGGACGGCGGCTACGAGAACGGGGAGACCATCCCGGGCTCCTTCGACTCCCTCATCGCCAAGCTGATCGTCACCGGCCGGGACCGCACCCAGGCGCTGGAGCGATCGCGCCGCGCGCTGGCCGAGTTCGTCGTCGACGGGATGCCGACGGTGATCCCGTTCCACCGCGCCGTCATCGACGACCCGGCGTACGTCGGCGCCTCGAACCCCTCGGGCGAGGGCTCCTTCGACGTGTACACCACCTGGATCGAGACCGACTTCGACAATCAGATCGAGCCGTACGGCGGGGACTCGGCCGAGGCCGACGAGCCCGGCGAGCGACAGACCGTGGTGGTCGAGGTCGGCGGCCGCCGTCTCGACGTGGTGATCCCGGCCGGTCTCGGCGGACTGGCCGGCGCCGGTGGCAGTGGTGGTGGCGCGAAGAAGCCCAAGCGCAGCGCCGGGAAGAAGTCCGGCGGCGCGGCCAGCGGGGACGCCGTCACCAGCCCGATGCAGGGCACCATCGTCAAGGTCGTCGTCGAGGAGGGCCAGGAGCTTGCCGAGGGTGACACCGTGGTCGTCATCGAGGCGATGAAGATGGAGCAGCCGTTGAAGGCGCACAAGGCGGGCACCGTGACCGGGCTGAAGGCCGAGGTCGGAGCAGCGGTCACCAACGGTGCGGTCATCTGCGAGCTCAAGGATTGACCACGAGCACCTCACCCGCCCTGCGCGAGCCGAGCCAGCGCGTCTCCCCGCGCGCCCGGCTCGCCTGGGGTCTCGGCAACCTCATCGGGCTGAGCTTCCTCGGGGCCGCGTTCTTCGCGGCCGTCTGGCTCTGGGACGCGATCTCGCTCACGTGGTGGATGCTGCTGATCGCTGCCGTGGTGCTCGTGGCGGACGTGATCGGCGTTCCCCAGTGGCGCTACCTCGTGCACCGCTGGGAGGTCAGCGAGACGGCCGTCTACACCCAGACCGGCTGGTGGAGCCGCGAGCGTCGGATCGCGCCGATGTCCAGGATCCAGACCGTCGACCTGGCCGAGGACGCCATCTCCCGGATCTTCGGGCTGGCCACGGTGACCGTCACCACCGCCTCCGCGGCGGGAGCCCTGGAGATCGCCGGGCTGGAACGTGCCCGAGCGCTGTCGCTGGTCGAGGAGCTGACGATCAAGGCGGACGCCGACGAGGGCGACGCGACGTGACCGAGCCCGCGGGGCCGCCGTACGGATCCGACGAGGAAGCGCTCGGGGACGACGCCGTCATCCCCGAGGCCCCCGGCACCTTCGACGCCCCGGAAGCCCCGGATGCCCCGGATGACCACGAGTGGCAGCGCCTCGACCCGCGGATGCTGCTGGTGCAGCCGCTGCGCGAGGTGATCCGCTTCCTGCCGGCCGTGATCGCCCTGCTCGTCGCCGGGAACGCGATGGGTGGGATCCCCTGGGAGCTGATCGGCATCGCGATCCCGGTCGTGCTGGGAGTGCTGCGCTACGTCACCACCGGCTACCGGGTCACCGGTGGGCGGGTCGAGCTGCGCCGGGGCCTGCTGAGCCGGCACGTGCTGTCCACCCCGATCGACCGGGTGCGGACCGTGGACCTCACCGCCTCCCCGCTGCTGCGGCTGCTCGGCCTCACCGCCGCCGTGATCGGCACCGGCACCTCCTCCACCCGTCAGGAGGACAAGCTCGATCTCGACGGGCTCCCGGTCGCTCGGGCCCGTGAGCTGCGCGCCCAGCTGCTGCGCGAGTCCGCGCAGGCGCTTCGGCCATCGGACGCCGAGGGCGACACCGCCGACGAGGACCTCAGGTACGTCGCGGAGCCCGCCGAACGGGTGGTGGTCCGACTCGACCCGACCTGGGTCCGGTTCGCCCCGCTCACCAGCAGCGGAGTCGTACTGGCCGCGGCCCTGCTCGGGGTGGCCGCTCAGAGCCTGGAGGTGCTCGGGGACAACCAGCTCGCCGGACTGTTCGACCGGGTCAGCGGTGCCGAGGCGGCACTGTGGCTGCTGCTGCCGGTGCTCGGCATCGGCCTGCTGGTGTGGGTCACCGTCCTCGCGGTCGGCGGCTACCTGATCGCCAACTGGGGCTTCACCCTCTCCCACCGCGGCACCGCCTGGCACCTTTCTCGGGGCTTGCTCACCACCCGGGAGACGAGCATCGACGACGAGCGGGTGGCCGGCGTCAGCATCCTGGAGCCCCTGCCGCTCCGGCTGGCCAGGGGTGGCCGGCTGACCGCGATCGTGACCGGGCTGAACCGAGCCGCGGGGGGTGCCCTGTTGGTCCCCCCGGCGCCCCGCGGCGTCGTGGGAGGTGTCGCCGGCGAGGTGCTGGGGGTCGACGACCCCAGCCGGGTCGCGCTCACCGGTCACGGACCCGCTGCGCGCAGGCGCCGCTACCTGCGGGCGCTCGACCCGGCGCTGCTGCTGGTCGCGGCTGCCGTGAGCGGCATGATCTGGCTCGACCTGGGTCGGTGGGCGCTGCTGGCGCTGCTGGCGCTTCCGGTCGCGGTCGCCCTGGCGGAGGACCGGACCCGTTCGCTGGGTCATGCGCTGAGCCCGCGTCACCTCCAGGCTCGCTCCGGCAGCCTGCTCCGGCGGCGCGACGTCCTCGAGATCGACCACGTCATCGGCTGGAACTTCACCTCGACCTGGTTCCAGCGTCGCGGCGGCCTGACCTCGATGACGGCCACCACCGCCGGCGGACGTCAGGCGGTCGTGGTCCTCGACGTCCCGGAGGAGACCGCGGTCGGGGTGGCGACCGCTGCGACCCCCGCCCTGCTGGAGCAGTTCCGCGCTACCGGGTGACCTCGCAGGAGGCCCTCACCTCGATGTGCAGGCAGCGGTCCCGACCGCGACCGCCGTCGGCCTGGTCCCGGCCGGCCCCGCCGTCCAGCAGGTCACGTCCGGCACTGCCCTGCAGCACGTCGTTCCCCGGACCGGTACGGGCGATCAACCGACCGCCGAAGTCGGGGTAGCTCACCTGGTCGACCCCGTCGGTGCCGCGGTAGTCCCAGACCGCGGTGCCCAGCAGCAGGACCTCGTCGAAGTCGGCCAGCACCCCCCGGGGGCCGCTGCGCACGCTGAACCTCCCGGCACGGGCGTCGAGGGTGACCCTGGGCTTGACCCCCGACGGGTAGGCCTCCACCAGGGTCAGGTCGTTGGACCCCTGGTCCCCGCGCGCCACCAGCCCGCCGGAGCCGGGGGCCAGGTGGATCGTCACGTAGTCGTGGCCGCGCTGGCCGCGGACCAGGACCGGCTCGGCCCCGTAGCCGTCGAACTGGTCGTTGCCCTTGCCGAGGAAGGCCCGGTCCCGGCCGGATCGACTCTCCACCCTGTCCTGGCCGGCCCCTGTCTGCACGAGGTCCGCGGACCTGCGGTCGCCCGGTCCGTCGTCGAGGAGCACCTCATCGTCACCTGCGCCGGCGTACACGGTGTCGGCGCCCCCACCGACCCGGATCCGGTCGCCGTTCGGCGATCCGGCCACGGTGTCGGCGTACCGCGACGTGCGCACCACCGGGCCACCGGTGAGCACGAAGGTGTCCTGACCGAAGCCGGTGGCGGTGCCGGTGACACCGTCGGCCAGGTCGAGCTGCACCCCCCGTGGCGAGTCGTTCCAGCGCAGCTGGTCACGGTCCGGACTGCCCGAGGGGTCCCAGCCGGGGTCCAGGTAGTCGCCGCCGGGACCGCCGAAGAGCAGGTCGCCCGGCCAGTCCGCCGTCATCGATGTCGGTGTCGTCGAGTCCGCCGAACAATCGGTCGGAGCCTGGTCCCCCGCGGAGCTCGTCGCCGCCGTCGTCGCCGCAGACCACGTCGTTGCCGGCGCCCGCGTCGATGGTGTCCCGGCCGTCCAGGCCGACGATGACGTCGTCCCCGTCGGTCCCGATGATCTCGTCGTTCCCCTCGGTGCCGACGATGGTGGCGACCAGACCGTCACAGGTCGGTTGCTCCGCGGCACTCGCTCCGATCGGCAGCCACACCGACATCGCCAAGACCAGGGTCGCTGCGCCGACCAGCGCGGGACGGGGATGCACGTGCGTCACGACGGTCCTCCTGGATCACCCTTCCATCACCGCTGGTTGCGGACAGCTCATCGTCCGCCCACGGGTCAGCTGTGTACAGACACGTCTGGGCTACTCGGTGACCTCGCACGAGGACGCGTACTCGGCGTTCAGGCAGGTGTCGTACCCGGTGTGCCCCTCGACCCGGTCGTCACCCGGCCCGGCATCGATGTAGTCGTTACGACGATCCGCCTCGACGATGTCGTCGCCACCGCGGGTGAACGCCCGCAGCTGGCCTTTGTCCACGCGGACCAGGTCGGCCTCGTCGGTGCCGAAGTAACGCCAGATGATCCGCTCCGACAGGCTGAATGCCTCGACCCCGGTGAGGGGGGAGGTGGCCGCGGCGTACCCCCGCACCCTCACCTCGCCGGCTGCGCGGTCGACATCCACCCGATGCGTGGGGCGGCGGTCGTCGAAGACGCTGCCGAGCGTGACGTGGTCCGTCCCGGGCCCGCCGTCGGTCAGCATCCCGGCCTGGAGGCTGACCACCAGGTTCAGCGAGTCGTCACCGTCGCCGCCCCGCAGCTGGACCGGCTGCTCGCCCCGGGAGAGCAGCCAGTCGTTGCCCTCGCCACCGTCCACGCGATCCCGGCCCCGCCGGGAGAAGACCTGGTCGTCGCCCGCTCCGGCCACGACGACGTCGTCGTCGTGGCGCGAGGGCGCCCGGTTGTCCGTCTCGACGTCGTCGTCCCCGGCCAGGGCGTCCACCCGGTCCTCGCCGCCCAGCGCCCAGATGTCGTCGTTCCCCTCCGACCCGGTGATGACGTCAGCGCGCTGGGACCCGACCAGCCGCAGGTACGGGGCGACGACCAGCGTGTCGGCCCCCTGGCCTCGAGCGGTGCCGGCGCCCAGGTCGACGACGACCCGGACCTCCGATCTCTGGTACGAGATCGTGTCGGGTTGACGGTTCGTCACCCCTTCAGCGGCCGGGTCGTACCCCGGGTCGAGCAGGTCGGAGCCGTCACCACCGCGCAGCACGTCACCCGTGGCCGACGCGTGCCTTCCGGTCCTCACCTGGTCCAGCCCCCCGAAGAGCCGGTCGGGACCACCGCCGCCGTCCAGCTCGTCCGCGCCGGGACCACCGCAGATCACGTCCGCGCCCCCCTCGCCCTGGATCACGTCCTTCTCGCCGAGCCCGACGATCACGTCGGGCCCGGACGTGCCGATCAGGGTGTCCTGGCCGTCGGTGCCGACGATGGTCGCGGGCTGCCCGTCGCACGTGTACTCGTCCCCCGCGGGTACGGCGCTGGCGGACGCCGGCAGCACCACCCCGACGAGCGTCATCGATGCGGCCAGCAGTCCGGTGGCCAGGATCGGCAGCACCCGTCGTTCCATGATGTTCCCCTGTCTCGAGTTCCGGCACCGGCAAGGGCCGAGCCGACGATGCGGCCTCGCTCAGCCGATGGCCTCGCACGATCTGCGGATCTCTGCGTGCAGGCACCGGTCGCGTCCCATGTCGCCGTGCACCCTGTCCCGCCCGGCGCCGGCGTCGAGGACGTCAGGTTCTCTGTGCCCCTCGATCTTGTCGTTGCCTCCGAACGTCCGGGCCAGCAGCCGCCCGGCGATCGAGGAGACGTGGTCCTGGCCCGGGGTCCCGCGGAAGACCCAGGAACCTGCGCCCGGAGCGAACAGCACGTGACGCTCGAAGCCGGCCAGGACGCCCCACGGCCGGTCACCCAGTCGCACCCGGCCGGCGGAGGCATCGACCACGATCCGCCGCGACGCATCGGTGGTGCTGCTCGCGGACAGATCGACGGCGTCCGTGCCCTGGTTCCCCCGGACCGAGAACCCGTTGCCCTCGAGGAGCTGGAAGGAGATGCGATCGTCCCCTCGCTGACCCAGGACCTCGCCGGCCCCTCCCCCTTCGAAGTCGTCGTTCCCCGTGCCGAGGTAGACCCGGTACCGACCGGTTGGACTCCGTACCTCGTCGTCACCGGCGCCGGTGCGTGCGATATCCGCACCACCCCCGGTGTCGATCCGGTCGAGCCCCGGGGAGCCGGTCACCCGGTCGCCGTACCGCGTCAGCACCAGCAGCGGGCTGCCGGTCAGCACCAGCGTGTCCGCCCCGAACCCGGTGCTGGTGCCGGTGACACCGTCCCCGAGGTCGAGCCGCACCCCTCGTGGCGCGTCGCTCCACTGGAGCTGGTCCCGGTTCGGGCGAGCGGAGGGGTCGTAGCCCGGGTCGAGGTGGTCGTCTCCCGGGCCACCGCGCAACAGATCGGCTGCCAGCCCGCCATCGTCGTGGGTGGTGTCCCCGAGCTCACCGAAGAGCCGGTCGGCCCCCGGACCACCCTCGAGCACGTCCCCGCCGTCGCCGCCGCACACGACGTCGTCGCCGGCGCCGGCCCGGACGGTGTCCCGACCCCCGAGCGCCACGATCACGTCGTCGCCGTCGGTGCCCTCGATCACGTCGTCCTCATCGGTCCCGACGAGAGTCGCGGTCCGCCCATCACAGGTGTACTCGGCCAGCGCAGCCTCGCCGGCCGCGGACCCGAGCAGGCCCATCGCGACCAGCAGCACCGATCCGGCCAGCAGCCGGGTGGCCAGTCGCGCCGACATCAGCCGGTGACCTCGCACGAGGCCCTCTCCTCCGCGTTCAGGCAGGTGTCGTACCCGGGGTGTCCCTTGACCCGGTCGTGTCCGGGACCGGCGTCCACGTAGTCGTCCCTGTTGTCGCCCTCGACGACGTCGTCGCCACCGCGGGTGAACGCCCGCAGCTGGCCCCTGGAAACGTCGACCCGGTCGGCCTCGTCGGTGCCGAAGAACCGCCAGATGATCCGGTCGGCCAGCAAGAACGCCTCCACGCCGACCAAGGTTGAGGTGGCGGCGGCGTACCCCCGCACCCGGACCTCGCCGGCCGCCCGGTCGACGTCCACCCGGTGGGTGGGCCGGCGGTCGTCGAAGACGCTGCTGAACATGACGTGGTCCGTGCCCGGCCCGCCGTCGGTCAACGTCCCGGCCTCGATGCTGACCACCAGGTGCAGCGTGTCGCCACCGTCCCCGCCCCGCAGCTGGACCGGCTGCTCACCCCGGGAGAACAGCCCGTCGTCGCCCTCGCCGCCGTCGACGCGGTCAAGCCCCCGGCGGGACAGCACGTAGTCGTCGCCCGGCCCGGCATCCACGACGTCGTCGTCATGGCGCGACGGCGCCAGGTTGTCCGCCTCGACCCGATCGTCACCAGCCAGGGCGTCCACTCGGTCGTCACCGCCCCGGGCCCAGATGTCGTCGTCCCCCGCCGAGCCGGTGATGACGTCGGGGCGCTGGGACCCGATCAGCCGCAGGTGCGGGACGACGACCAGGGTGTCGGCTCCCAGACCGCGAGCGGTGCCGGCACCCAGGTCGACGACGACCCGGACCGGCGAGTCGACGTACGAGATGGTCTCGGGCTGCTGGATCCGCAGTCCCTCACCGGCCGGGTCGTACCCCGGGTCCAGCAGGTCGGAGCCGTCGCCGCCGCGCAGCACGTCTCCCGAGGTGAACGGGTACCTCGCGGTCCGCACCTTGTCCTGCTGCCCGAAGAGCCGGTCGGCACCACCGCCGCCGTACAGCTCGTCAGCGCCTGGACCACCGCAGATGACGTCGGCGCCGCCCTTGCCCTTGATCACGTCGACCTCGCCGAGGCCGACGATCACGTCCGGGCCGGGCGTGCCGATCAGCGTGTCCTTGCCGTCGGTGCCGACGATGGTGGCGCTCAGCCCGTCGCAGGTGTACTCAGCCGCGGCAGCCTCGGGGCCCACGGTCCCGGGCAACACCACTCCCACCAGCGTCATCGATCCGGCCAGCAGTCCGGTGGCCAGGCTCGGCAGCCCTCGTCGCCCCATTGCGTTTCCTGTCAGACGCGCCAGCGCACCGGAGGGACGGACGACCGTCGCGGAGGATCCGGTGCGCACCGTCGGGACAGGGACCAGAGCGGCGGCAGCCCGCTCATCATGCGCCCGCCCGCGGATTTTGCCAAGACCCTCCCGACCCCAGTCCTGCAGCGTCAGTCGATGACCTCGCACCGCTCGCGGATCTCGGCGTTCAGGCAGCGGTCCTGACCCGGGCCGGCGTCCACCTGGTCGGATCCGGAGCCGGTGTCGATGAAGTCGGCGCTTCGGCCGCTCGTGACCGTGTCGTTCCCTCCGAAGGTCCAGGCGCGCAGCGACCCGTCAGAGCCGCGCAGCTCATCCGGTCCCGAGGTGCCCCGGAAGACGTAGCGGAGACCCCGCTGATCGTGCAGGTCGAAGCTCTCGAAGCCGGACAGCACACCCACCGGCCCGCCACGGACTCTGACCCTCCCGTTCCAGGCGTCCACCACCACCCGGTGCAGCAAGGCGGTGCCGTACTCGGGTGGGCGCAGGTCGATGTGGTCGTTCCCCTGGTCGCCTCGTGCCGAGAACCCGGGGCCTTGGAGAAGGTGCGCCGAGATGTCGTCGTCCCCGCGTTGGCCACGGACCTTCACGTGGTGCGACTCCCCGCCGCTGAAGTAGTCGTTGCCCTTCCCGAGGTACACCCGGTCCGCGCCCGCCGAGCTCTTGACCGCGTCGTCGCCGGCCCCGGCCTGGACGAGGTCCACGGCCGCGGTGTCCTGCCTGTCCGCATCGACCTGGATGTCGTCGTCGCCGGCACCGGCGTAGACGATGTCCGAACCACGCCCAGTCTTGAGCTTGTCGCGCAGCGGAGACCCCTTGACGACGTCGCCGTAGCGGGTCAGCACGAGCTGGGGGCCGTCGTGGGTCGCGTCGTCCCGGAGCACCAGCGTGTCCGTCCCGAAGCCGGTGCTGGTGCCGACAAGACCGTCCTCGAGGTCCACCTGGACGCCTCGAGGCGAGTCGTTCCACCGAATCTGGTCCAGATTGCGGCGACCGGTGGGGTGGTACCCGGGGTCCAGGTGGTCGTCGCCGGGGCCGCCACGGAGCAGGTCGCCCTTCAGCTCCGGGTCGTTGAGCACAGTGTCCTCGAGCTCACCGAAGAGCCGGTCGGCGCCGGGCCCTCCTTCGAGGACGTCCGCGCTGTCTCCTCCGCAGACAACATCGTGGCCGGCTCCCGCGCGCACCGTGTCCTGACCGCCGAGGGCCACGATCACGTCGTCGCCATCGGTGCCGAGGATCAGCTCGCCCTCGTCGGTCCCGACGATGGTGGCGGTCAGCCCGTCGCAGGTGTGCTCCTCCGCAGCGGCCGGTACGGCGGGCTCGCGGTCCCGTGGCGGACCCCGGCAGGGCCGCCCCCACCAGCATCAGCGAGCCGGCCAGCAGCCCAGTGACCAGGATCCGCAGCCTCCGTCGTGGCATCAGCGGGTGGTCTCGCACGAGGTGCGCTGCTCCACGTTGAGGCAGCGGTCCCGACCGCGACCGCCGTCGGCCTGGTCCCGGCCGGCGCCGCCGTCCAGCAGGTCCCGGGCCGGGCTGCCGCGGAGGACGTCGTCCCCGGGCCCGGTGCGGGCGATCAACCGGCCGTCGACGTAGGGGTAGCTCACCTCGTCCGCGCCGTCGGTGCCGCGGAAGACCCACACGGCGTTCCCGAGCAGCAGGGTGTCGTCGAAGCTCGCGGCCACCCCGCGGGGTCCGCCGCGCACGCCGAGCCGACCGGAGCGGGCGTCGAGGGTGATCCTCGGCTTGGCCGAGCCGCTGCCGAACCGGGCGTACAGCATCAGGTCGTCGGAGCCCTGGTCACCGCGCACCACCAGGCCACCGGACCCGGGCCCGAGGTGGTGGATGTTGAGGTAGTCGTGGCCCCGCTGCCCGCGGACCAGCACCGGCTCGGCACCGAAGCCGTCGAACTGGTCGTTGTGCTTGCCGAGGAAGACCCGGTCCCGGCCGGCGCGGCTCTCCACCCGGTCCTTGCCCGGACCGGTCTGCACCAGATCCACCGACGTGCGGTTGCCGGCACCGCTGTCCAGGACTACCTCGTCGTCACCCGGCCCGGCGTACACGGTGTCGGCGCCGGCCAGCACCCGGATCACGTCCCGGTTCGGTGACCCGGAGACGGTGTCGTCGAAGCGGGACGTCCGCACGACCGGGCTGCCGGCGAGCACGAGCGTGTCGCGACCGAAGCCGGTCGCGGTGCCGGTGACGCCGTCGGCCAGGTCCACCGTCACGCCGCGGGGCGAGTCGTCCCAGCTCAGCTGGTCCCGGTTCGGGCTCCCCGACGGGTCGTCGCCGCCGTCGAGGTGGTCGTCACCCGGGCCACCTTGCAGCGTGTCGCCCTCGAGCCCTGGTCCGTCGTCGTAGGTGTCGTCGAGCTCGCCGAAGAGCCGGTCCGCACCCGGCCCGCCCTCGAGCACGTCGCCACCGTCGCCACCGCACACGACGTCGTTCCCGGCACCGGCACGCACCGTGTCCTGGCCGCCGAGCGCCACGATGACGTCGTCCTCGTCGGTGCCGAGGATCAGCTCGCTCACGTCTGTGCCGACGATGGTGGCGGTGAGGCCGTCGCAGGTGTGCTCCGGCTCGGCACCGGCGGGCCCCGTGGCCGGCGTACCCACGGCCGCACCGCCCGACGTCAGCATCAGGACGGCGAGCAGCGGCGCTGCGAGCAACCGGACCGGACGTGACGACATGGCCCACCTCCATCCTCGGCCGCGACCTGCGTCCGGGCCGCTCCAGTATTCTCCCCAGCACGGCGCAGAGTAAAGAGATCTGGACATCCGGTGCTCGGACGGCCGAGCGGCGCAGGTCCCGATCGTCGGTAACCTCGGGCCATGTTCTCCAAGGTGCTCGTCGCCAACCGTGGCGAGATCGCGATCCGAGCCTTCCGTGCTGCCTACGAGCTGGGTGCCAAGACGGTGGCCGTCTTCCCCTACGAGGACCGCGGGTCCGAGCACCGGCTGAAGGCCGACGAGGCCTACGAGATCGGCGAGCGCGGCCACCCGGTGCGCACCTACCTGGACCCCGACGCGATCGTCGAGGTCGCGGTCCAGTCCGGCGCCGACGCGGTCTACCCGGGCTACGGCTTCCTCTCCGAGAACCCCGACCCTGGCCGAGGCGTGCGCCAACGCCGGGATCACCTTCATCGGCCCCGGCGCCGAGGTGCTGGAGCTGACCGGGAACAAGGCGCGGGCGATCGCCGCGGCCAAGGCGGCCGGCGTACCCGTCCTGGAGAGCGTCGAGCCGTCCACCGACGTCGACGCCCTGGTCTCGGCGGCCCAGGACATGCGGTTCCCGCTGTTCGTCAAGGCCGTCGCCGGCGGCGGCGGTCGCGGCATGCGCCGCGTCGACGAGCCCGGAGAAGCTGCGCGAGGCCGTCGAGACCTGCATGCGCGAGGGCGAGGCCGCCTTCGGCGACCCGACCGTCTTCATCGAGCAGGCGGTCGTCGAGCCCCGGCACATCGAGGTGCAGATCCTCGCCGACGGCCAGGGCAACGTGATGCACCTCTTCGAGCGGGACTGCTCGGTGCAGCGCCGACACCAGAAGGTCGTCGAGATCGCGCCGGCGCCGAACCTGCCGCAGGAGCTGCGCGAGCGGATGTGCGCGGACGCGGTGCGGTTCGCCCGGCAGATCGGCTACCGCAACGCCGGCACGGTCGAGTTCCTCCTGGACACCAAGGCCGTGGCGAAGCACAGGGGGGTTGGGGGACGAAGCCCCTACGTTCTTCATCGAGATGAACCCGCGGATCCAGGTCGAGCACACCGTGACCGAGGAGGTCACCGACGTCGACCTGGTGCAGTCGCAGATGCGGATCGCCTCCGGCGAGAGCCTCGCCGACCTCGGCCTGTCCCAGGAGACCGTGCAGCTGCGCGGCGCCGCGCTGCAGTGCCGGATCACCACCGAGGACCCGGCCAACGGGTTCCGCCCGGACACCGGCACCATCACCACCTACCGCTCCCCCGGCGGCGCCGGCGTCCGCGTCGACGGCGGTACGACGTACAGCGGTGCCGAGGTCAGCGCGCACTTCGACTCGATGCTGGCCAAGCTCACCTGTCGCGGCCGCACCTTCGAGGCCGCCGTCGCCCGGGCCCGCCGGGCGGTCGCCGAGTTCCGGATCCGTGGCGTCTCCACCAACATCGCCTTCCTCCAGGCGCCTGCTGGCCGACCCCGACTTCGCGGCCGGCCGGATCACCACCTCGTTCATCGAGACGCACCCCGACCTGCTGACCGCCCGCGCCTCCGGCGACCGCGGCACCAAGCTGCTGAACTACCTCGCCGACGTGACGGTCAACCAGCCGCACGGGCCGGCGCCGGTCAGCGTCGACCCGGTCAGCAAGCTCCCGGACGTCGACCTCGCCGTCCCGGCCCCCGACGGCACCCGGCAGCGGCTGCTCGCGCGTCGGGCCCGAGGCGTTCGCCCGCGCGCTGCGCGAGCAGACGGCGGTGGCGGTCACCGACACCACGTTCCGCGACGCCCACCAGTCGCTGCTGGCGACCCGGGTGCGGACCCGGGACCTGCTCGCCGTCGCCGGGCACGTCGCCCGGACCACGCCCGCAGCTGTGGTCGCTCGAGGCCTGGGGCGGCGCGACGTACGACGTGGCGCTGCGCTTCCTCGCCGAGAACCCGTGGGAGCGGCTGGCCGCGATGCGGCAGGCGGTGCCGAACATCTGCTGCAGATGCTGCTGCGCGGCCGCAACACCGTCGGCTACACGCCGTACCCGACCGCGGTGACGAACGCCTTCGTCGAGGAGGCCGCGGCCACCGGCATCGACGTCTTCCGGATCTTCGATGCCCTCAACGACGTCGAGCAGATGCGCCCGGCGATCGAGGCGGTGCGCGCCACCGGGACGACCGTCGCCGAGGTGGCGCTCTGCTACACCGCCGACCTGTCGAACCCGGCCGAGGACCTCTACACGCTCGACTACTACCTGCGGCTGGCGGAGAAGATCGTCGATGCGGGTGCGCACGTGCTCGCGATCAAGGACATGGCGGGCCTGCTGCGCGCCCCCGCCGCCCGGACCCTGGTCACGGCGCTGCGGGAGCGCTTCGACCTGCCCGTCCACCTGCACACCCATGACACCCCCGGGGGACAGCTGGCGACGCTGCGTCGCGGCGATCGAGTCCGGCGTGGACGCCGTCGACGCGGCGTCGGCGGCGATGGCCGGCACCACCTCGCAGCCGCCGCTGTCGGCGCTGGTGGCGAGCACCAACTTCACCGACCGGGAGACCGGCCTCGACCTCGACGCGGTCAACGCGCTGGAGCCGTACTGGGAGGCGACCCGGCGGGTCTACGCGCCGTTCGAGTCCGGGCTGCCGGCCCCGACCGGCCGCGTCTACCGGCACGAGATCCCGGGCGGCCAGCTCTCGAACCTGCGCCAGCAGGCGATCGCGCTGGGTCTGGGCGAGAAGTTCGAGCAGATCGAGGACATGTACGCCGCGGCCAACGACATCCTCGGTCGAGTCGTCAAGGTGACCCCGTCCTCCAAGGTCGTCGGTGACCTGGCGCTGCATCTCGTCGCGGTCGGTGCCGACCCGGCCGAGTTCGCCGCGAACCCGGCCTCGTTCGACATCCCGGGCTCGGTGATCGGGTTCCTGCACGGCGAGCTCGGCGACCCGCCCGGTGGCTGGCCGGAGCCGTTCCGCGCCAAGGCGCTCGAGGGTCGCTCCTACGAGCCGCCCGGCGAGGAGCTCACCGACGAGCAGGCCGAGAGCCTGACGACGAACCGGCAGGCCACGCTCAACGAGCTGCTCTTCCCGGGGCCGACGAAGGAGTACCGCGAGTCGCGGTCGACGTACGGCGACCTGTCGGTGCTGCCGACGATGGACTACCTGTACGGCCTGCAGTTCGGCCACGAGCACGCGGTGGACCTCGCCGAGGGCAAGCGGCTGCTGCTGGGTGTCCAGGCGATCGGCGAGCCCGACGAGCGCGGCTTCCGGACCGTGATGTGCACGATCAACGGCCAGATGCGTCCGATCAGCGTCCGCGACCGGAGCGTCTCCGCCGAGGTCGCCGCGGCCGAGAAGGCCGACACCTCCCAGCCGGGTCAGGTCGCAGCGCCGTTCCAGGGCGTCGTCACGATCTCGGTCGAGGAGGGTGCCAAGGTCTCCGCCGGCGACACGGTGGCCACCATCGAGGCGATGAAGATGGAGGCCGCCATCACCGCTCCCGTCGACGGCACCGTCGAGCGGGTCGCGCTGACCGGTCCGCAGGCCGTCGAGGGTGGCGACCTGGTGCTGGTGATCGGCTGACCGGGCCGCGCCACGACTCGGTTCTCAGCTGACCCGGAACGTCATCCAGGAGGATCGGACGCCCAGGGCGAACCGGAGACTCTCACCGGAGACGGTGACCCTGCCCCTGCTGCCGATCAGCCGGACGGTGAGGATCCGGCCGCCCCACTCGCCGTGGCCGGTGCGGGACAGCACCCGGATCCGGCGCAGGTCGCCGATGGCCGGGTAGGCCCGCTCGAACGCGGCGTCGCCGAGCGTCACCGACCACGAGTGCACGCCGTTGCCCGCCCAGTCGTCGTACGGGTCCTCGACGGCCTGGAGGTACGGCGCGGACCCGGCCGTGGTGTATCCGCCGCTGCTGGCCGAGAACTGGGCCAGGGCCGGAGCCCCCTCGTGGAGCAGCACCTGCTTGGCGGTCGCCCGGATCGCGGCGGTGGTCGCGGGGTGCGCCGCGCCGGCGCCGCCGTACACCTGGCAGGAGGTCGTGTCGCAGAGCTGGTAGTGCGCGGCCCGTGGGTGGGCCCGGCCGTACGCCGCGAAGGTGCGGGCCGCGACCGCCTGGGCGCCGAGCGCCTCGGCATGCCAGCCGGCCGGGATCTCCAACGGGACGACGCCCTCGAGATAGCGCTCCAGCCGGAGGTCGTTGACGGTGTCCTTGGCCGTGGCGCCCGGGCTCGGCGAGGCGGCCCGGAGCCGGCCGCGATAGCTGCGCTCGCCGCTCGGGGTGAGCAGGGTGATCGGCCCGCCAGCGGCGTAGAACTCACCGTCGCCGCTCAGGTTCCGGAAGCCGCGCCACCGGTCGGTGCGGTACGAGACCCGGGTGTCACCGTTGCGGGCCACCGTGATCCGCCACTGCCGGGCGCCGTTGTCCGGGAGCTGCACGCGCTCGCCGCTGCCGATGTCGGTGACGCTCAGCTTCCGGCGCGGCAGGACCACCAGGTCGTCGGTGGTGTCCGCGGACACCAGCACGGTGACGCGGCCGCCGGCCCTGCCCCACGAGATGCCGCGGTAGTAGTGCTCGATGATCTGGCGGGTGTCGAGGCCGGCGCGGGCCGCACCCTCGGCGCCGTACTGTCCCAGGCCGATGCCGTGGCCGTAGCCGTGCCCCAGGACGGTGATGGTGGCGCGCGACGGAACCGGCCAGGAGTCGCCGGCGGCAGCGGCGGGAGTGTTCCCGAGGGTGGCAGTGAGACCTGCCGCGAAGGCGGTCGCCAGCGCAGGCAGGACGAGACGGATGGGACCCATGAGACTCAGGGGACCACGCGTCGCCAGCCCCGAACAGAGCTTCGACGGAACTACGACGCTGTAGTTCGAGAGCTCAGGAGACCCGCAGGTGCAGCCACGTGGAGCGGAGCCCGAGACCGAACCGGAAGTCGTCCCCGCTGAGCCTGACCGTGCCGGCCGAGCCTCGCAGCACCACCCGGCCGACCCGACCGCCCCACTGCCCGTTGCCCTCGCGGTCAGCGAAGGTGATCCTCCTCAGGTTGCCCACGCCCGGCCAGCGGGACTCGATGGCACCGTCCCCGACCCGCTGCGACCAGCTGTGGTGGGGGTTGCCGGACCAGCCGTCGTACGGGTCCTTCTTCGCCTTCAGGTAGGGCTGGCTGCCGGACGAGGTCCAGCCGCCGCTGGAGGCGGAGAACTGGGTGAACGCCGGCCTGCCCTGCCAGGTCCGGACCCGGCGGGCGGTGCCGGCGACGGCCCTGTCCGAGGCTGGATGCTCGGCCGAGGCCCCGCCGTACACCTGGCAGGCGGTGGTGTCGCAGACCTGGTAGTGCCGCTTCGGCGCGTGTGCCCGCTCGTACGCCGCGTAGCTGCGCGCCGCGACGGCCTGCGAACGCACGGCCTCCTGGTGCCACAGCGCCGGCATCTCCAACGGCACCACGCCGCGCAGGTAGTTCTCCAGCGACACGACGTTGACGGTGTCGCGGTCGGCGCCCGCCCCCGCGGGCGAGGCCGAGCGCAGAGCGCCCCGGTAGGTCACCTGACGGCCACCGGGCAGGTGCAGCCGGACGGGAGCGCCGCCCGCGCTGAGCTCGGCGTCCCCGGCGAGCTCGCGCCACCGGCGCCAGGTCGAGGAGCCCTTGAGCCGGTAGGCGATCCGGCTTCGGGCTCCGCCGCCCACCGGCAGCACCCGCCACCGCACGGCCTTCGGCCGGGCCTTGTCCAGACGCCACGTCCGACCGCTCCGCAACGCGCGGAGCCGGAGCCCGGACCGCCCGCTGACGACCACGTCACGGGTGGTGTCCGCGGTCACCAGCACCCGGATCTTGCCGCCCACCGTCCCCCACCGGGTCCCGGGGTAGAAGAAGCGGAGGATCTGGCCGTGGTTCTTGCCCTGCCGGGCGGCTCCCTGGGCGCTGTGCTGGGACATCCCGTTGCCGTGGCCGTACCCGTGACCCTTCACCGTGATCGTCGCCGAGCCGGGGATCGTCCACGTGTCAGCGGCGTACGCCGGCGGGGCGGTCAGCAGCCCGGAGCCGAGCAGGCAGCCGAGTGCGGCCAGCGCCACGGCAGCGTGGCTGCGCGCGCGCACCGCCCGCTCAGCCGTTGTAGGACGGCTGCGACTGGGCGTTGAACGTGCCCATCCGCACCTTCTTGGCCCGCTTGATCCGTGGGTCGTTGATGACGAAGGTGTCGAAGCCGCGGGTGATGTCGTTGGAGTACACCCGGCCGTTGTACCAGTACGTCGACCAGGCGCCGCCGAGCACCAGCTCGGTCTCGGAGAGCGCCGGACGATCGTAGTACGCGATCTCGACCGGGTTCGCCGAGTCGGTGAAGTCGAAGACCGAGACGCCGCCCTGGTACCAGGCCTGGACCATGATGTCCTTGCCCCGCTGCGGGATCAGCGAGCCGTTGTGGGCGACGCAGTTCTCGGTGAGGCTCTGGGTCCGCGGCATCTTGTAGTAGCTGCGGAACTCCAGCTTCCCGGCCACGATGTCGTAGATCCCGTTGGCGCCGCGGGTCTCGCCGATCGCCGGGTTGCAGGTGGGCGCCGAGCCACCGCCGAGCTCGTCGGTGAAGACCACCTTCGTGCCGGCGTTGTTGAAGGTCGCGGAGTGCCAGAAGGCGAAGTTGTCGTCGGTGACCTGCTCGGTCACACGCGGCTTGCCGCGCTTGCTGATGTCGAGCAGGATCCCGTCGCCCATGCAGGCGCCGGCGGCGATGTCGCGCGCGGGGTAGGCGGTGATGTCGTGGCAGCCGTCGGTGTCGCTGGCCGCGCCACCGCCCGGGTTTCCCCCGTCCGGGAACAGCACCGGCTCGGCGACGACCTTCGCCCGCTGCGGGTTCCGGACCGGCACCTTGACGACGCTGATCAGGTCGTGCGGCGGCTGGCAGTCCGGGTAGTCCTCGTTCGGTCCGTAGGAGGAGACGTAGACGAACAGCGCCTTGCCCGAGTGCGAGGGGGCCAGGGTGTGGGTGTGCGAGCCGCACTTCGTCTCCACCGCCGCAACGTACTCCGGCTCGCGAGGGTTGCTGATGTCGAAGACCCGCAGGCCCTCCCAGGACGACTTCTCGCTGGCCGACTGGCTCACCGAGCTGCAGCTGTCGTCGTTGCGACTGGAGTCCACGCTCAGCACGAGGATGTCGCCGAGGACGGAGATGTCGTTCTGACCGCCCGGGCAGACCACCTGGGCGACCTTGACCGGCCGGGACTTGCGGGTGATGTCGTAGACGGTGAAGCCGTGGTAGTTGCCGCCGTAGGCGTACTTGCCCTGGAAGGCGAGGTCGGTGCCGTAAGCACCTTCCTCGGCGAAGGCGCCCGACTTGGGAACGGTGTTCTTCAGGACGATGTTGTCGCTCTTCGCGACGTCGTCCTCGGCATCGAGCTCGAGCCCCTTGAGACCGGCGAGCGTCTTCCCCGGCAGCTCGCACTTCAGCGCGAAGTTGTCGCCGGCCTCAGCGAGCGCGGCGTACTCCTCGGGGGTGCAGGTGGCCGGGTCGAGGTCCGCGGCCCGGCCGGCGCCGACGGCCGACCCTTGGCTCAGCACGGCACCGAGCACGAGGGCCGCGGACGCGCCGGCGGCCGCGACAGCTCGTCGCGACCTCCGGTCCGGTCGGTGGGCCAGGAGGGAGGGGAGCAGCTTCACGCGCCGACCTTTCGTCCGAGATGTGGCGGGAGTCCGAGAACCTCAACCCCGCCGGCCGGGAAAGGTTACGCGGATCACACCCGCAGACGGAAGGGTTGTCGGCGCATGCTTGGCTGTCGCCGTGATCGGTGCTTCCCGCGACGGCGTGCTGGAACGCCGCGGTCGCGGTTCGGCCGGTGTGGTCGCGCTGGTCGCGGCGGTGCTCCTGAGCTCGGCCGGCTGCCAGTCCGGCGACCGCGACGAGGACGGCGCTGGGTCGCGGACGCCGTCGGCGCCCTCGGACGTGGTCGAGGTGCAGCCGGGTGCCCCGGGTGAGGGGGGCACCGCTCGCAGCCCGGGTGAACCGGTGCCGACCAGCGCGGGCACCCACGCCGACATCGCGTTCACCCAGATGATGGTGCTGCACCACCGGCAGGCCCTCGACATGGGCGAGCTGGCCGAGACCCGTGCGCACGACGAGCAGGTCCGCACCGTCGCCGCCCGGATCTCGGCCGCCCAGGCGCCCGAGATCCTGGTGATGGCGGGCTGGCTGGTCGCCTGGGGGGTGGAGGTTCCACAGCCGGACGCGGACCCCGCTTCCTACGACCACAGCCGGCACGGTCACGCCGGCATGGTCGGCATGTTGTCGCCGGCGGAGATGGCGCAGCTGGCCGAAGCCCGAGGCGCGGCGTTCGACCGGGCCTACCTGACGGGGATGATCCGGCACCACGAGGGCGCCATCGCCATGGCGAACGACGTCCTGGCTGACGACGGGGACGCCCGGGTCACCGAGCTCGCCACCGACATCGTGGCGACGCAGGGCGCCGAGATCGTGCGCCTGCGCCGCCTGCTGGCGTCGCTGAACGCCTGACCAGCCACGCGTCGGGTCCTCACGGACTCTCGCTATCAGCCCGGGCCCGGGTGGGGGGTCAGCGAGCGCACAGGTGGTCGGCGCCGCTCTCCGCCCCTGTGTGGGGCCTGGTGCCCCTGTCTACCGGCGCACCAGGCACCAGCACGGCGCGGTAGGCGTCATCCCTCCGGTGTCCCCTGCTCACGCCGCTCGTGCAGGCGCTGCTGGGCGGCGGGCAGGAAGGCCAGGCAGGGCGCGTCGACCCCGGGGTGCTTCTCGCGCAGGTGGAAGGTCCACCGGTCCATCGCCGCCATGAAGCCGTTGTCGCCACCGGGCCGGTACGCCGACCAGCTGCGGTGGCCCTGGGCGACACACTCGGTGCAGCTGATCTTGTAGACGAACTGCTCCTGGTCGTCGAGGTCGATCCTCACCTTCCCCAGCGGTCCGGCCTGGACGGCCGCCTTCCGCTCCCGAGCAGCCCGACTGGCCGTCATGTCCTCCCCCTGTCGTCCTGGGCGGCGAGCGTACCGGGGCGACTCGGACGACCGCCGAGTCGGCAGTGCTCGAGGCAGCGCCGAGTGGCGGGGGGCTATGCAGGCGGGGTCCGGGAGTGGTAGGCCGGAGCATGGACACCGCAGTGCTCCTCAAGGAGCTGGAACCCGTCGTCGAGGAAAACCTCAACCGGCACCTGGGGGTGGCTGCGGACTGGATGCCCCACGAGTACGTCCCCTGGGCGGAGGGCCGCAACTTCGCGCTGCTCGACGGAGAGCCGTGGTCGCTGGAGCAGTCGACGCTCTCCCCGATCGCCCGGACCGCCCTGGAGGTGAACCTCCTCACCGAGGACAACCTGCCCAGCTACCACCGCGAGGTGGAGCGGGCCTTCGGCCGCGAGAGCGCCTGGGGAGCGTGGGTGAACCGGTGGACGGCCGAGGAGGGCCGGCACGCCTTCTGCATCCGCGACTACCTGCTGGTCACCCGCGGGGTCGACCCGGACGAGCTGGAGACCGCCCGGATGCAGACGATGGAGGCGGGCTTCGACTCCGGGGAGAAGCCGCTGCTGCACGTGTGCGCCTACGTCTCGTTCCAGGAGCTCGCGACCCGGGTCTCGCACCGCAACACCGGCAAGGTCACCGAGGACCCGGTCGCCGAGAAGCTGCTCACCCGGGTGGCGAAGGACGAGAACCTGCACATGATCTTCTACCGCAACATCGTGGACGCCGCGCTCCAGCTCACGCCCGGCCCGACGCTGCGAGCCATCACCGACGAGGTGGTCGGCTTCCAGATGCCGGGCTCGGTGATCCCCGGCTTCGCCCGGAAGGCGGTGCAGATGGCCCGGGCCGGCATCTACGACCTGCGGATCCACCACGACGACATCGTGATGCCGCTGGTGCGGCAGTGGAAGGTCTTCGAGCTCGAGGGTCTGGACGAGGAGGGCGAGAAGGCCCGCGACGAGCTCGCGGCGGCGATCGCGGCGCTGGACGAGCAGGCCACCCGGTTCGTCGAGCAGCGCGCCGCCGCAGACGCGAAGCGAGCCGCCCGCCGCGGTTGACCGCTCGGTCGGACGCCGGTCAGGTCCCCGCCACGGCCGCCGGCGAGCGCAGCGACCGCCGGTCCAGCCAGCGCGGCACCGCGGAGCAGTACGCCGCGTACTCCGCGCCGTACCGGTCCCGGAGCGCGGCCTCCTCGACCGCGATCTGCCACCGGTCGATCACCACGACGAACGCCGCGGCCGGCAGCAGCGCCCGCACCGAGCCGGTCCGCACCGCGTTCGCGACCAGCTGACCGGCCAGACCGACGTACATCGGGTTCCGGGTGACCCGGTTCGGGCCGCTGGTGACCAGCGAGGTGCTGCTGGTGACCGCGTGCGGGTCGACCGTGGTGCCCTGGCGACGGAACTCGCGGATCGCCAGCACCGGCAGCAGTCCCGAACCGGCCGAGATCCCCGCCGCCAGCAGTCGCCGCGTGACCGAGGCGCGGGGCTCCTCGCCCCGAGTCAGCCGACGCTGGGCGAGCGCCGCAGCGGCGGCGAGCACGGGGGGATGGGGTCGCATCGAGGCCAGCTCAGACCCGGTGCAGCCGGCGGGCCGCCTCGGCGATCGACCCGCTCATCGACGGGTAGACGGTGAACGCCTGCGCGAGCTGGTCGGCGGTCAGCGACTCGGCGACGGCGATCGAGATCGGGTGGATCAGCTCGCTGGCCCGCGGCCCGACCACCACTCCGCCGACCACGATGCCGGTGCCGGGACGGCAGAACAGCTTGACGAAGCCGTCCCGGACGCCCTGCATCTTGGCCCGGGCGTTCCCGGAGAGACCGAGCATCACCACCTCGGCCTGGATCTCGCCGGCGTCCACGGCCTGCTGGGACCAGCCGACGGTGGCGATCTCCGGGGCGGTGAAGACGTTCGAGGAGACCTTCTTGAGGTCCAGCGGGTGCACCGCGTCACCGAGGAAGTGCCACATCGCGATCCGGCCCTGCATCGCGGCCACCGAGGCGAGCATCAGGACGCCGGTGCAGTCGCCGGCGGCGTACACCCCGCGCGCCGAGGTGCGGGAGACCCGGTCCACCTGGATGAAGCCGCCGTCGTCGAGGACGACGCCGCACTCCTCCAGCCCCAGGTCGCCGGTGTTCGGGATCGAGCCCAGCGCCAGGATGCAGTGCGAGCCCTCCACGCTGCGTCCGTCGGTGAGGGTCACCGTGACGGTGTCGCCGTCCCGGGTGACCGACTCCATCCGCGACGTCGAGAGCACGTTCATGCCCTTGCGGATCGAGACCTCCTCGAGCACCGCCGAGGCGTCGGCGTCCTCGCCGGGGAGCACCCGGTCGCGGGAGGAGACCAGGGTGACCGGGATGCCGAGGGCGAGGTAGGCGCTGGCGAACTCGGCGCCGGTCACCCCGGAGCCGACCACGATCAGCTCGCTCGGGGACGCGTCGAGGTCGTAGACCTGCTCCCAGGTGAGGATCCGCTCCCCGTCCGGCTGGGCGCTGGGCAGCGTCCGCGGGCGGGCTCCGGTGGCCACCAGCACCGCGTCGGCCTCCAGGACCTGCTCGCTGCCGTCCTCCAGCGTCGCGACCACCCGCCGGGTGGCGTGCCCGGTGCCGCCGACGGGGTCGAGCCGGCCACGACCGGTGACCAGGGTGACGTTCTCCCGCGCCACGCGCTCGGCGATGTCGCGGGACTGCTCACCGGCCAGCGCCAGCACGCGGGCGTTGACCCGGGCCAGGTCCACCGAGAGCGTGGTCGCGGTGTCGCCCTGCTGGTCGGCGAAGTTGACGCCGAGCTCGGCCGCACCGGCGACGTCGCTCATCAGCTCGGAGGTGGCGATCAGCGTCTTGCTCGGCACGCAGTCGGTGAGCACCGCCGAACCGCCGAGCCCGTCGGTGTCGACGATCGTCACCTGCGCGCCGAGCTGGGCGGCGACCAACGCGGCCTCGTAGCCGCCCGGCCCACCGCCGATGATGACCACCCGGTCGCCGGACCTGATCGCCTCCGCCGAGGCGTCCCCGGGGTCGGTGGCGGGAGAGGGCAGCGGGGTCTGCGCCATCATGCGGAGCCGATCACAGGTTGATCATGTGGCCGGCGATGCCCTCGACGGCCTCCTTCATCGCCTCCGACAGGGTCGGGTGCGCGAAGACGTTGCGCGCCACCTCGTCGGCGGTCAGGTCCCACTTCTGGGCCAGGGTCAGGGCCGGCAGCAGCTCGGTCACCTCGGGGCCGATCAGGTGCGCGCCGACGATCTCGTGGTGCTCGGCGTCCGCGATGATCTTGACGAACCCGACGCCCTCGGCCATCCCCCGGGCCTTGCCGTTGGCGGAGAACGGGAAGGTGGCGACCTTGACGTCGTACCCCTTCTCCTTCGCCTGCTCCTCGGAGTAGCCGAAGGAGGCGATCTGGGGCTGGCAGAAGGTCGCCCGCGGGATCATGTCGAAGTCGATCTCGATGGTCTCGGCGCCCGCGATCGTCTCGGCCGCGACGACGCCCATCGCCTCGGCCGTGTGGGCCAGCATCAGCTTGCCGGTGACGTCGCCGATGGCCCAGACCCCGTCGACGTTGGTGCGGCCCCTGGCGTCGACGGCGATGGCGCCGCGCTCGGTCATGTCGACGCCGGCAGCATCGAGGCCGTATCCCTCGACGCGCGGGGCGAACCCGATCGCCTGCATCACCTTGTCGGTCTCGAGGACCTCCTCCTTGCCGTCCTTGCTGACGGTGACCTTCACCTTGTCGCCGGAGTCGTCGATGCTCTCGACCTTCGTGGAGAGCATCACCTTCACGCCGAGCTTCTTGTACGCCTTCAGCAGCTCCTTGGACACGTCCGCGTCCTCGGTGGGAACCATCCGGTCGAGGAACTCCACGATGGTCACCTCGACCCCGAAGTTCACCATCACGTAGGCGAACTCGACGCCGATCGCGCCCGAGCCGGCGATGACGATCGAGCCCGGCAGCTCGTCGGTGAGGATCTGCTCCTCGTAGGTCACCACCCGCTCGCTCAGCGAGGTGCCGGGCACCAGCCGGGTCTGGGCGCCGGTGGCGATGATGAGGTTGTCGCAGGTGTACGACGAGGTGTTGCCGTCGGCGTCCTTGACGTCGACCGCCTTCGGCCCGGTGATGGTCCCCCAGCCGTCGATCTCGGTGATCTTGTTCTTCTTCATCAGGTAGTGCACGCCCTTGGCGCTGGACTCGGCCACGCCACGGCTGCGCTTGTGGGTGGTCGCGAAGTCCATCGTCGCGTCCCCGGAGATACCGAACGTCTTCTTCTCATGGGTGATGATGTGCGCGATCTCGGCGTTGCGCAGCAGCGCCTTCGAGGGGATGCACCCCACGTTGAGACAGACACCTCCCCAGTACTTCTCCTCGATGACGGCGGCCTTGAGGCCGAGCTGCGAGGCGCGGATCGCGGCGACGTAACCACCGGGGCCGGCGCCGAGGACGAGGACATCGAAGTGGGTGCTCACGGCCGTCAGCCTATGAGTAGGCGGCGGGCGGAGGAAAGGCAGGCACTAATCTGCAGGACGTGACGCTGTACGCCGCCTACGGGAGCAACCTCGACCCGGCCCGGATGGGCGACCGGTGCCCACACTCGCCGCTGCAGACCACGGGGTGGCTCACCGGCTGGCGGCTCACCTTCGGCGGCGAGGACCACGGCTGGGACGGAGCCCTGCCGACCCTGGTGCAGGACCCGCTCGACCAGGTCTTCGTGGCCGTCTACGACGTGAGCCGGGAGGACGAGACCGGGCTGGACTCCTGGGAGTCCGCCGACTCCGGGCTGTACCGCAAGACCAAGGTGCGGGTCTCCACGATGAACGGCGAGGTTGTCGCCTGGACCTACGTGCTGGACGCCTACGAGGGCGGCCTGCCCTCGGCCTCGCACCTGGGCGTGCTCGCCGACGCCGCCGAGGCGGCCGACGCACCCGTCGACTACGTGGCGGCGCTGCGCCGGCGCCCCTGCCGGTCCACCGGGCTCTAGTCCCCCGGCGAGGCGGTGTGGCAGACCGCCTCGACGTTGTTGCCGTCCGGGTCGCGGACGAACGCGCCGTAGTAGTGCTCGTGGTACTCGGGGAAGAACCGGGGCTCGTGCAGCACCTCCGCGCCCAGCTCCACCGCTGCCGCGAAGAAGCCCCGCACCTGCTCGGCGTCACCGGCGGTGAACGCCAGGTGGACCTCGCGGTTCGGACCGGACGAGGGACCCTCGGGCTGCTGGGCTCCGATCCAGAACTCGGGCATCTCGGTGCCGTAGCCGATGGCCACCTCGTAGTCCATCAGCCGGGAGTGCCCGAGCACCCCGAGCACCCGGTCGTAGAACGCGGCCGCCGCGGGCAGGTCGGCACAGTTGATGCCGCAGTGATCGATCATGAGCCGATCCTGCCCGCTACGGCGCCGGACTGCCAGACCACTACAGTCGCGGCGTGAGCGACGAGCAGACTCCCCAGGACCTGGCCCACTCCGCCGCCGTACGACTCGCCGAGCTGACCGGTGTGGAACGCCACGACGTCGCGCTGGTCCTCGGATCCGGTTGGCTCCCGGCGGTGGACGCGCTGGGCGAGGCGACCGTCGAGATCGAGACCACCGACCTCCCCGGGTTCTCGGCCGCCGCGGTGGCCGGCCACGCGGGCAGGATCCGCTCGCTCCGCTCCGGCGACAAGAACCTGCTCGTCTTCCTGTCCCGCACCCACTTCTACGAGGGGCGCGGGGTGGCCGCGGTGGTGCACGGCGTGCGGACCGCGGCCGCCGCCGGATGTCGCGCGATCGTGCTCACCAACGGCTGCGGCGGGCTGAGGGAGACCTGGACGCCGGGGACGCCGGTGCTGATCAGCGACCACATCAACCTGACCGGCACCTCGCCGATCGTCGGCGCGACCTTCGTCGACCTCACCGACCTGTACTCCCCGCGGCTGCGCGGGCTGTGCCGCGAGGTCGACCCGAGCCTGGACGAGGGCGTCTACGTCCAGTTCCCCGGGCCGCACTACGAGACCCCGGCCGAGATCGGGATGGTTCGGGCGATCGGCGGGCACCTGGTCGGGATGAGCACCACCCTGGAGGCGATCGCCGCCAGGGAGGCCGGCCTGGAGATCCTCGGCATCAGCCTGGTCACGAACCTGGCCGCCGGCATCGGGGGCGAGCCGCTCAACCACGAGGAGGTCCTCGAGGCGGGCCGCGCCGCCGCCAGCAGGATGGGTGACCTGCTCGGCCGGGTCGTCCCCCGGATCTGAGCCCTCGATGGAGACGACGTCGGTGAGGCTGTCGGTGGCGCTGCGCGAGGGGTCGCGCGCCGAGCACGCGCAGGCCGAGGCGTCACGGTTCGTCGTCGACCTGCTCGCCGGCCGGATCACGGCGGGCGGGTACCTCGCCTACCTCGAACGGCTGCGTCTGGTCTACGAGACGCTGGAGAAGGTGCTTGCCGACCGCCTCGACGACCCGATGGTCGCCGCCGTGCACGACCCGGCGCTGGAGCGGCTCGCTGCCATCGACGCGGATCTGGAGCACTGGGCAGGGCTTGCCGGGAACGACCCGAGCGGGGCGGGCAGGTCGAGCGCCCGACGTACGCCGGACTCCCCCGCGGCACGCGCGTATCGCGACCGGGTCCTGGCCGCGCGGCACTGGGGCGGGCTGCTCGTGGCCCACCACTACACGCGCTACCTGGGCGACCTGTCCGGGGGGCAGGCGGTGGGCCGCAGCCTGGACCGCACCTTCGGCCTCGGAGGCCGTGGGCTGGCGTTCTACGCCTTCGAGCAGATCCCGAAACCCCGGCCCTACAAGGATGCCTACCGCGCCGGGCTGGACGCCCTGGACCTGTCCCCTGCCGACACCGCGAGGGTGGTCGACGAGGTCCGGGTCGCGTTCACGCTCAACCGTTCGCTGCTCGTCGAGCTCGAGGAGATCTCATGAGGGTCCTGGTCACCGGAGCCGCCGGCAGCATCGGCCGGGTCATCACCCTCGGCCTCGCCGACCGCGGACACGACGTGGTCGGGCTGGACCTGGTGCCGGAGCCCGACGGGACCACGCACCCCTGGTACACCGCGGACTGCAAGGATCCCGACGCCGTGGCCGCCGTGTTCGCCGCTGAGCCGTTCGACGGGGTCGCGCACTTCGCCGGTCACCCGGGCGAGGGCAGCCTGGACGACTCCTTCACCTCCCACGTGGTCACCACGGCCGCCCTCCTCGACGCCATGGTGGAGCACGACGTGCCCCGGTTCGTCTACGGCTCCTCCAACCACGCCGTCGGGCGGACCCCCCGCCTCGACCGGCTCGGCGACGACGTCCGCCCCCGGCCCGACACGTTCTACGGGGTCGCGAAGGTGGCGGCCGAGGCCCTGATGAGCCTGTACGTCGACCGCTACGGGATGGATGCCGTCTCCTGCCGGATCGGCTCTTTCCTGCCCCGGCCCGAGACGGTCCGCCACCTGGCCACCTGGCTCTCGCACGACGACGGCGTGCGGATGGTCGACGCGGCCCTCACCGCGACCGCCCCCGGTTACGCGGTGCTCTACGGCATCTCCGCGAACACCCGGGCCTGGTGGGACCTCGCGCCCGGCCGTGACCTGGGCTACCAGCCCCAGGACGACGCGGAGGCGTACGCCGCCGACCTCCCCGATCGTCTGGAGGACGAGGTGGAGGCGGCGTCCGTCGGCGGGCCGTTCGCCTCCGAGGCGTTCTACCGGCCGGCGCTCGACCGGGCCTGATCAGCCCGCCGGCTCCGGGCTCCGGGATTCCGGCTCAGCCCTCGCAGCCGTGGACTGTCTCGATGTCGACGCAGGTGTCCTTGCCGTTGCCACCGTCCCCCTCGTCGTTGCCGGCACCGCCGTCCAGCACGTCCTTGCCGTTGCCGCCCGCGAGCGTGTCGTCACCCTGCTGGCCCGCGAGCCGGTCCTTGCCGTTGCCCCCGTCGACGTCGTCGTCGCCGTAGCCGGCACAGATCACGTCGTCGCCGTTGCCGCCGACGATCGTGTCGTCGCCGCCGAAGCCCATGATCACGTCGGCGCCGTTGGTGCCGGTGAGCACGTCGTCACCCGGTGTCCCGATGATCGTGGCGGGCAGCCCCTGGCAGGTCGGTTCGTCGGGAATCGAGTCCAGCAGCAGCCCGACGAGCAACGGGTCGTGGTCGGAGGATCGGAGCGGATCGGGTGCGTACAGCGGACCGACCGTGGTCTCGCGCTCGAACGACGCTTCGCCGGGGGTGTCCTGGACGTCGTCGTTGTAGTCGAAGACGTTGACCTCGTCGGCGTTGATGTGCCACTCGGTGATGCCGGTGACCTGCGGCAGCAGCGCGCCGTTCGCCAGCCCGTGGTCGAGGTAGCCGAGCTGGCCGTCGAAGACGTAGCCGTAGGCGCTCGTCCCCTGGAACTCGTCGATCAGGTCGGTGTAGCCAGCTTCCGTCAGCGCGGTGATCGGGTCCTCCATCGCGTAGGCGTTCAGGTCGCCCACGATGAGGAAGTCCGGGTCACCGCTGCCGGTGGGGTCGGTGGCGAGGTAGTCGGCCAGTGCCGTGGCCGCCGCGGTCCGGGTCAGGTTGCAGTTGGCCTGACCGTCGTTCAGGTCGGGGTCGGGGATGGGGTCGCTGGCGCAGGACGACCCCTTGGACTTGAGGTGGTTGACCGCGACGGTGAACCGCTCGGCGGTCGCGTTCTCGACGAACGTCTGGATCAGCGTCGGCCGGTTCTTGGTGTCGATGAACGCCGGGTCGACCGAGCTGTCCAGCACCGCGTAGTCGCCGAGCGGGGTGACCGATGCCGGCTGGTACAGCAGTCCGAGCTTGATCGCGTCGGTGCCGATGAACCCGGTCGGGACGTAGGCGTAGGTGCCGGGCGCCGTCGCCGCGTTGAGGCCGGCGACCAGATCGGCCATCGCCGCGTCGTCACCGTCGTTCTCCTGCTCGATCAGGCCGAGGACGTCGGCGTCCAGCTCGACCATCGCGGCGACGATCTTCGCGCGCTGCCGCTCGAGCTCCACGGCGCTGTCGGCACCGCGGCAGTCCTGGGTGCCGCTCGGACCGCACGGTCCCGAGCTGGTGCTCGAGGTCTCGTCGATGGTGGTGAAGTAGTTGAGCACGTTGAAGCTCGCCACCTTCAGCGAGCCGCCCACGGCCTCCGGCGACGCCGGCGCGGGGTTGACCGAGGCGAACGTGTAGTCGTACTCCGTCGGCACCGGCCGCACCCGCCAGGCGTCGGTGCCCGACGAGCCGGCGAAGCTCCAGTGCAGCACGCCGGTGAGGTCGGTGACGGTGTCGCCGCCGCGGAACTTGTTGCCGAGCGAGAGCCCGCCCTCGGGGTAGTAGTACGCCTCGTCGGGGCCGTCCGAGATGGCGTCGTTGTTGTCGTTGTTGTCGTCGTCGAGGATGATCCGGCGAGTGGCGAGGTCCGCGAGGAACGCCGTGTAGCCGGCCGCGCTCGGTGCGTTGAGGTGGGTGAACTGGTACGGACGGGACGACTCGGTGAGCACGACCTCGCCGTACCGCGCGAGCTGGAAGTACTCGCTGACCGCCAGGGTGTCGGTGAACCGCACCGTCATCCCCTCGACGTTCTCGAAGGTCGCCTCGTCGGCGGTGCTCCCGGCAGCCGGCAGGTCGACGGCGGTGGGGGTCGGCAGCGGGTTCCCGGAGCTCGTCGACCACCGCCGTGCCGGAGCCGAACGCGATGCTGAGCTGGCTCATCCCGAAGAAGTCCTCGGCGTCGCCGGTGACCGTGACGAGGTCCCCCGCCGCCACGGTCGGACAGTTCCCGCGGCAGAAGACGAAGATGCCCTCGGAGGTGGCCGGGTCCGCGTCGGCGTCGGCGTCCTCCTCCTGGAGGAAGAATCCGTCCAACGCGTCGTCGCGCTCGAACAGGCTGGTGACGACGCCCTGGACCTGCACCGGCCCTGTGATCGCCACCGACGAGCCGGAGCCCTGGACGTCGTGGATGAACACCAGCTCCGGCTCGGGCTCCGCGCAGGCGTTGGCAGCACCCGGCGTGATGGGACGGGATCCCACCAGGTCGACGTTGTTCTGGTCGGAGTCGGCACCGTCCGCGCACCGCGAGATGCTCTCGTTGGCGTCGCCGTCGTCTTCGAGCCCGGCGCCGGAGCCCTCCGTGTACGGCGACCCGGTGTCGCCCTCGTAGCTGACGGCGTCGAGCACGGTGCCGTCGAGCACGAGGGCGGCGGCGTCGGGGGCACCGTTCTGGATGAAGTCGGTGTTCGGGCCGTCGTCGAGGTCGCAGTTCGCCACGGTCGCCGCGTTGGCGCAGACGACGAACCAGTCACCCGCGGCCAACGTGGCTGACGGCAGGGCGATGGTGTCGTAGATCGCGGTCCCGCCGCCGGTGCCGTTGACCAGAACCAGCTCGACCCCGGTGAGATCGAGCGCCCCGGCGGTCGTGTTCTTGAGCTCGACGAACTCGGCGGTGTCGCGTGCCCGGCTGGTCGTAGTCGATCTCGTTGACGACGAGGTCCCCGGCGTCCGGCGAGGGCACCGATCCGCCGAACGTCTGGCCGGTGTTGGGTGTGCCGAAGGTGCTCGGCTGCGACCCGGCCCAGGTGAAGTCGCCGTACCGCGTGCCGTTGCCGGTGAGCTGCAGGGAGTCGCCGACGGGACCGGAGCCCGGCTCGGTGACGCCGATGTCGGTCGAGGTCATGCCGTCGGCCGGGCCGCCGACAGCGATGAAGGTCCCCTCGTAGCTGAGGAACTGCACCACCGTGGCGCTCGCGTCGACGAGCGCGAGGCCGTCCGGCGAGCCGTTCTGGATCCCTGCTTTCGGGAAGGACAGCGTCCCGAATCCGGCCTGCTGGTCCGGCAGCACGCCACTGAGCGACTCGGTGCCGTACACCGCTCCGCCCGACCCGTTGTAGAGGACGATCGACCACCCGGTCAGATCCGTACCGGCCGGACCGGCCACCTCGACGGCCTCACCGGAGTCAGCACCGGTGTTGTCGTAGTGGAGCTCGTTGATGAACACCGCGGGGCCGGCGGCGTGTGCCGCGCCCGGCGTGATCGCCAGCAACGCCGCCACCAGACCGATGACCGCTGCACCGATCCGCAGCCGCTTCCCTGACGTCCTCGTGTGCCGCATCAGAACTTCTCCCCGCGTCGACCGCCTCGGCAGGAGCGCCCCGCCCGAGTCCTGCCACTCAGCCACATCCGGCGCCACCTGTCCAGCGTCTCGAGGCACGGAGGGCTCGCGCTACCGTGCGCCCATGACGACTCCCGATGTCGAGAACCTGCTCGGTCGCGCCCGCGACTGGGCCGCCGAGGACCCCGACGACCGGACCCGCGCCGAGCTCGAGGAGCTCATCGCCCGGCTGGAGGACACCGCGGACGAGACTGACGTGGCGGACCTCGCCGACCGGTTCGACGGCACCTTGGAGTTCGGCACCGCCGGGCTTCGCGGCGCCCTCGGCGCCGGGCCGAACCGGATGAACCGGGTCGTGGTGATGCGGGCCGCGGCCGGGCTGGCCGCGTACCTGCGGGAGCAGGGAGCCACCGGCGGTGTCGTGATCGGGTACGACGCCCGGCACAACAGCGACGTCTTCGCCCAGGACACCGCCGAGGTGATGACCGGCGCCGGTTTCGCCGCGCACGTGTTGCCGCGACCGCTGCCCACCCCGATCCTCGCGTACGCGATCCGTGAGCTGGGCTGCGCCGCCGGGGTGATGGTGACCGCCAGTCACAACCCGCCGGAGGACAACGGCTACAAGGTCTACCTCGGCGACGGCAGCCAGATCGTCGCCCCCGCCGACACCGAGATCGCCGCGCACATCGCCCGGGTGCCTGCGCTGGCGGAGGTGCCGAGGGGAACGGCCGGCAAGGTGCTCGACGAGACCATCGTCGACCGCTACCTCGACACCGCCGCCGACCTGGCCGGCGACGGCCCCCGCGACCTCGACGTCGTCTACACCCCGCTGCACGGCGTGGGCGGGACCGCGGTCATCCAGGTGCTGGAGACGGCCGGCTTCGACGCCCCCCGGGTGGTGGAGCAGCAGGAGGAGCCCGACCCCGACTTCCCCACCGTCTCCTTCCCCAACCCCGAGGAGCCGGGGGCGATGGACCTGGCGATGGCCCTCGCCGAGAAGTACGCCGCCGACATCGTCGTCGCCAACGACCCCGACGCCGACCGCTGCGCGGTGGCCGTCCCCGGACCGCAGGGCTGGCGGATGCTGCGCGGCGACGAGGTCGGCGCGCTGCTCGCCGGGCACCTGCTCCGCCAGGGCAAGGAGGGCACCTACGCCGCCTCGATCGTCTCCTCCTCGCTGCTGTCCCGGATGGCGGCAGGCCGCGGGCCAGCCGTACGTCGAGACCCTCACCGGCTTCAAGTGGATCGGACGGGTCGAGGGGCTCGCGTTCGGCTACGAGGAGGCGCTGGGCTACTGCGTGGACCCCGAGCACGTCCGGGACAAGGACGGGGTCTCCGCCCTGCTGCTGGTCTGCGAGCTGGCCGCCGAGGCCAAGGCCGCCGGCCGGTCGCTGACCGACCTGCTCGACGACCTGGCCGTCGAGCACGGTCTGCACGCCACCGACCAGGTCTCGGTCCGGGTGACCGACCTCGCCGAGATCGACGCGGCGATGCAGCGGCTGCGGTCCGCGCCGCCGTCCACCCTGGGCGGGCTGACGGTGGAGCAGGTCGACGACCTGGCCGAGGGCAGCGCCGAGCTGCCGCCGACCGAGGGGCTGCGCTACCGGCTGGCCGACGGCGCCCGGGTCGTGGTCCGCCCGAGCGGCACCGAGCCCAAGCTCAAGTGCTACCTGGAGGTGGTCGTCCCCGTCGAGCAGGCCGGCGCGGGCGCCGGAGACGGGGCCGGCGCGGACGAGAGCGCCGGCGTGGACGCGGCGCGGATCTCCGCCGCCGGGCGGCTGGACGCGCTGGCCGGCGACATCAGGGCCGCGGCCGGCATCTGAGCCGGGCGCGCCCGCCGGCGACGCGGTTCAGAGGAACAGGCTGACCACGAACGCCAGCCCGGTGACGGCGAGCGCGACGATCTCCGGCCAGGCGAGAGTACGGCGTACCTCCGCGCCCAGCGCCTTCTGCTCCGGCGAGACCGGCGAAACGCCCCTCCGCACCCGCTCCGCCGCCATCGCCACCCGGATCTTGTCCTCGACGTAGTCCACGTAGTTGACCCGCGGCACCCCGGCGCCCAGGTTCGCGCCGGCCGAGCGCAGCTGCAGGGTGGAGCGGTTCAACGCCGGCGAGGTGTACTTGGTCGGGCCGACCCAGACGATGAACATCTGCCGGGTGATGATCTCCTCGATCGCCGCCAGCGGGATGTGGGTGGTGTCGAGCATGTTGCGCAGCACCAGGTCCGGCCCCGCGAGCTCGACTCGGGGCCGCAGCGCGGCGGCCCAGATCAGCACCCCGACCACCAGCGCCGCCATCCGCGCCGGCACCGGGAACGCCAGGTCCTCGTCGGCGAAACCGCTGAGCGCCACCGCTGCCGCGGTCGCCAGGCCGAACCCCCCGGTGAGTCGGCCGCTGGTCGGCCGGAACCGCTCCGCCCGGTCGGCCGAGCGCGTGTCCTTGCCCACCTGTTCCCGTGAACCCATCATCGGATCCTCCACTGGTTGTCCGGCGGCCACGTCGCGACCCTATGCTGGATCGGTGACAGCAACTCCCAGCCTAGATACCTCCGCCGGAGTCGGCCATGCTTCGGCCGGTGACGATTTCTCCGACGTCACCGGGTCGGACGCCTCGCTGCGACGGTTCCTGCACGGGCTGCCGGGCGTCGACCAGGTGGGGGCCGAGGCCCGCGCCGCCTCGCTGGGCACCCGCTCGATCAAGACCACGGCCAAGGAGTACGCCCTGGACCTGGCGATCCGGATGGTCGACCTGACCACCCTGGAGGGTCAGGACACCGTCGGCAAGGTCCGCGCGCTCAGCGCGAAGGCGATGCGCCCGGATCCGTCCGACCCGACCTGTCCAGCGGCCGCCGCGGTCTGCGTCTACCCCGACATGGTGGCCACCGCGAAGCAGACCCTGGGCGCGAGCGGCGTCAAGGTCGCCGCGGTCGCGACCGCGTTCCCCAGTGGCCGCGCCGCCCTGGACATCAAGCTGGCCGACACCCGGGACGCGGTCGAGGCCGGTGCCGACGAGATCGACATGGTGATCGACCGGGGCGCGTTCCTCTCCGGCCACTACCTCCAGGTCTTCGAGGAGATCGTCGCGGTCCGCGAGGCCTGCGCCCGACCCGACGGCACCGAGGCCCACCTCAAGGTCATCTTCGAGACCGGCGAGCTGCAGACCTACGACAACGTCCGCCGGGCCAGCTGGCTGGCGATGATGGCCGGTGGCCACTTCATCAAGACCTCCACCGGCAAGGTGCAGCCCGCGGCCACCCCGCCGGTCACCATGATCATGCTCGAGGCGGTCCGCGACTTCCGGGAGGCCACCGGCCAGATGATCGGCGTGAAGCCGGCCGGCGGCATCCGCACCAGCAAGGACGCGATCAAGTACCTCGTCATGGTCAACGAGGTCGCCGGGCCCGACTGGCTGGACCCCGACTGGTTCCGCTTCGGCGCCTCCACCCTGCTCAACGACCTGTTGATGCAGCGCAGCAAGATGCGGACCGGTCGCTACTCCGGTCCCGACTACGTGACGCTGGACTGAGGAGCCATGGTCCCGAACCCCGATCAGAACCCAAGCCCGTTCACCTACGCCCCGGCGCCGGAGTCGCGCAGCATCGTCGACATCAAGCCGTCGTACGGGCTGTTCATCGGCGGGGACTTCGTCGACGGCGGGGGCACCTCGTTCAAGACGATCAGCCCCGCCACCGAGGAGGTCCTCGCCGAGGTCGCCGAGGCCAGCGAGGCCGACATCGACCGCGCCGTGAAGGCCGCCCGGAAGGCCTACGACAAGGTCTGGTCCCGGATGCCCGGCCGGGAGCGGGCCAAGTACCTCTACCGGATCGCCCGGATCATCCAGGAGCGCGGCCGCGAGATCGCGGTGCTGGAGTCCCTCGACAACGGCAAGCCGATCAAGGAGTCCCGCGACGTCGACATCCCGACCGTCGCCGCGTTCTTCTTCTACTACGCCGGCTGGGCCGACAAGCTCGAGTACGCGCTGCCCGCGGGGTCCCGCGACGGCGCGCCGCAGCCCCTCGGCGTGGCCGGGCAGATCATCCCGTGGAACTTCCCGCTGCTGATGCTGGCCTGGAAGATCGCGCCCGCGCTGGCCTGCGGCAACACCGTCGTCCTCAAGCCGGCCGAGACCACCCCGCTCACCGCGCTGCTGTTCGCCGAGATCTGCCAGCAGGCCGACCTGCCGCCCGGGGTGGTCAACATCGTCACCGGAGCCGGCAGCACCGGTCAGGCGCTGGTGGGGCACCCCGACATCGACAAGGTCGCGTTCACCGGCTCCACCGACGTGGGCAAGGCGATCGCCCGCACCGTGGCCGGCACCGACAAGCGGGTCACCCTGGAGCTCGGCGGCAAGGCCGCGAACATCGTCTTCGACGACGCGCCCCTGGACCAGGCGGTCGAGGGCATCGTCAACGGGATCTTCTTCAACCAGGGCCACGTCTGCTGTGCCGGCTCGCGGCTGCTGGTGCAGGAGTCGGTGGCCGAGGAGCTGCTGACCAAGCTGCGCCGACGGATGTCCACGCTGCGGGTCGGCGACCCGCTGGACAAGAACACCGACATCGGCGCGATCAACTCCGCCGAGCAGCTGGCCCGGATCCGGGAGCTCTCCGACATCGGCGAGGCCGAGGGCGCCGGACGCTGGTCGCCTGCGTGCGACCTGCCGAGCACCGGCTTCTGGTTCCCGCCCACGCTGTTCACCGACGTCACCCAGGCGCACCGGATCGCCCGCGAGGAGATCTTCGGGCCGGTGCTCTCGGTGCTGACCTTCCGGACCCCCGCCGAGGCGGTGGAGAAGGCCAACAACACCCCCTACGGCCTCTCCGCCGGCATCTGGACCGACAAGGGCTCCCTGATCCTCAAGGTGGCCAGCCAGCTGCGCGCCGGCGTGGTGTGGGCCAACACGTTCAACAAGTTCGACCCCACCAGCCCCTTCGGCGGCTACAAGGAGTCCGGCTACGGCCGCGAAGGCGGCCGGCACGGCCTGGAGGCATACCTACGATGAGCCCGAGCACCCCGCGGATCGACGTCCGCAAGACCTACAAGCTCTACATCGGCGGCGCCTTCCCCCGCTCGGAGTCCGGGCACAGCTACGTGGTCTCCGACAGCAAGGGCGGCTTCCTGGCGAACGCCTCGCTGGCCTCCCGCAAGGACGCGAGCGACGCGGTCGTCGCGGCCCGCAAGGCGTTCGGCGGCTGGTCCGGACGCACGGCGTACAACCGGGCGCAGATCCTCTACCGGGTCGCCGAGGTGATGGAGGACCGCCGGCCGCAGTTCGTCGACGCCGTCGTCCGGTCCGAGGGCCTCTCGGCCGGCCGGGCGGAGAAGGTCGTCGACGAGGCCGTCGACCGGCTCGTCTGGTACGCCGGGTGGGCCGACAAGCTCACCCAGGTGGTCGGCAACGCCAACCCGGTCGCCGGACCGTTCTTCAACCTCTCCACCCCCGAGCCGACCGGTGTCGTCGCCGTGCTCGCTCCGCAGCAGTCCTCGCTGCTCGGCCTGGTCAGCGTGGTCGCCCCGGTGGTGGTCACCGGCAACACCGCGGTGGTCGTCTCCTCCCACGAGCGGCCGCTGCCGGCGGTCACCTTCGCGGAGGTGCTCGCCACCTCCGACGTGCCGGGTGGGGTCGTGAACGTGCTCACCGGATCCGCGGCGACCGTGGGCCCGTGGCTCGCCTCGCACATGGACGTCAACGCCATCGACCTCGTCGGCCTGGCCGGGGATGCCGCCCTGGCCACCGAGCTCGAGGTGGCCGCCGCCGACAACCTCAAGCGGGTACGCCGGGCCCCGGCCGCCGAGCCGGACTGGTCGGCCGACCCGGGTCTGGACGCGATGACGGCGTTCCTGGAGACCAAGACCGTGTGGCACCCGATCGGGGTGTGACCCTGCGCTCCCGGGCCATCGTGCTGGCCGGCCCCTCGGGGTCCGGCAAGTCCCGGCTCGCCGAACGCCTGGGCCTGCCGGTGCTCCGGCTCGACGACTTCTACAAGAACGGCGGCGACGCGACGCTGCCGCGGATCACCACCGGCAAGAACGCCGGCCTGGTCGACTGGGACCACCCCGACTCCTGGCTGCCCCAGGACGCGGTCGCCGCGATGGTGGCGCTGTCCGCCGAGGGCCGGGCCGAGGTGCCGGTCTACGACATCGCCCACGACGGCCGCTGCGGCTCCCAGGTGCTGGACCTGGCGGGCAGCCCGCTGTTCGTCGCCGAGGGCATCTTCGCCCAGGACGTGGTCGGCCCGGCCCGGGAGGCGGGCGTGCTGGCGGCCGCCTTCTGCATCCGGCGGTCGGCCGGGCTCACCTTCTGGCTGCGGCTCACCCGGGACCTGCGGGAGCGGCGCAAGCCGCCCCTGGTGCTGGTCCGGCGCGGGCTCGCGCTGCTGCGCAGCCAGCGCAGCGTGGTGGCCGACGCCGTGGCCAAGGGCTGTCTGCCGGTGTCCCCGGACGAGGCGGTGGCCGCGGTCCGCGACCTCGGCAGACGATCCGGCGAGAGGGAGGTCCCCCGATGATCGACGAGAAGTGGGTGCAGCAGGTCCGAAGGCGTCGGCTGCGGCAGCCCGACCAGCGTTCCTGCGGACCGTCCTCGGCGGTGGTGGCACGGATGGTGACCGACCCGGTGTACGCCGAGCAGGTCGTCGACTCGTTCACCACCGAGGTGCTCGGGGTGCACGCCCGGGCCACCGGCCCGCGCGCCGTCACCGGGGCCCTGCAGCTGCCGTGGCCGCGGTCGCTGGGCACCCCGCCGTGGGCGGTGGCCAACCACCTGGCGGTGACCGGGACGCCGTACCGCTCCAAGCCGGCCCGGCTGGGCCGCACCCGCGCCTTCGACGAGCTGCTCGCCTCGCTGGACCGGGGGCTGCCGGCCCCGTTCTACGTGGGCAGCCGGTGGCTGCCGCGGCACGTCGTGCTCGCCATCGCCCCGGCGGTCGACGGCGACGACCTGCGGTGCTACGACCCCGCACAGGGCACCGTCACCGAGGTGACCCGGGCCGCCTTCACCGGCGGCAAGCTGGGCCTCAGCGGCTGGGACGTGCCCTGGTTCGTGATCGTCCCCCGCGACTGACCCCGCGACTGACCCCGGGGTGGGGCCCTCGTCGCACGGCCGCTGGGAGGGTCACTCGGCGGCGATCGCGGCGTACCCCGGCTTGATCACCGTCGTCGATGAGCTCGAGCCGCTGGTCGAACGGCAGGAAGGCCGACTTCATCGCGTTGATGGTGAACCACTGGAGGTCGCTGCACCCGTAGCCGAACGCCTCGACCAGCGAGGACATCTCCTGGGTCATCGAGGTCCCGCTCATCAACCGGTTGTCGGTGTTGACCGTGACCCGGAAGCGGAGCCGGGTGAGCAGTCCGATCGGGTGCTCGGCGATCGAGGTGGCCGCCCCGGTCTGCACGTTGGAGGCCGGGCACATCTCCAGCGGGATCCGCTGGTCCCGGACGTACGCCGCCAGCCGGCCGAGGGTCGACCTCGCCGTCCTCGTCGACGGTGATGTCGTCGACGATGCGGACCCCGTGGCCGAGCCGGTCCGCGCCGCACCACTGGATCGCCTGCCAGATCGACGGCAGCCCGAAGGCCTCGCCGGCGTGGATGGTGAAGTGCGAGTTCTCACGCTGCAGGTACTCGAAGGCGTCCAGGTGCCGGGTGGGCGGGTAGCCGGCCTCGGCACCGGCGATGTCGAACCCGGCCACCCCCCGGTCGCGCCAGGCGACCGCGAGCTCGGCGATCTCCCGCGACCGGGCCTGGTGCCGCATCGCGGTGAGCAGCTGGCGGACGACGATCCGGCCGCCGGCCGCTGCCATCCCCTCCTCGAAGCCGTCCTGGACAGCGGCGACCACCTCGTCGAGGGTGAGCCCGTCGCGGACGTGCTGCTCGGGCGCCCAGCGCACCTCGGCGTACACCACGCCGTCGGCGGCGAGGTCCTCGACGCACTCCCGGGCCACCCGGGTCAGTGCCGGCCCCGTCTGCATCACCGCCACGGTGTGGTCGAAGGTCTCCAGGTAGCGCACCAGCGAGCCGGAGTCGGCGGACTCGGCGAACCAGCGGCCCAGCGACTCGGCGTCACCGGCGGGCAGCTCGTGGCCGACGTCCGCGGCCAGGTCGAGCGATCGTCGGCCGGGCGCAGCCCGCCGTCGAGGTGGTCGTGGAGCAGCACCTTCGGTGCCCGCAGCACCTGGTCGCGGGTGGGACGGGTAGGTTCCGTGGCGGTGGCGCTCATGGCGTCATCCTCGCACCGCCCCGCCACCCGCGAAGGAGCCCCACGCATGCGCGTCTTCACCACTCTCGACGAGGTCTCGGCCGCCGCCGGCGAGGAGATCGGCGTCACCGACTGGATCGAGCATCGACCAGGACCGGGTCAACGCCTTCGCCGACGCCACCGACGACCACCAGTGGATCCACGTGGACGTCGAGCGAGCCGCGAAGGGCCCGTTCGGGGCCACCATCGCGCACGGCTACCTGACGCTGTCGCTGCTGCCGTTCCTGAGCAGCAAGGTCTTCTCGCTGGAGACCCCCGGCGCCAAGCTCAACTACGGGCTGAACAAGGTCCGCTTCCCGAACCCGGTCCGGGTCGGCTCCCGGATCCGGGGCCGGGTCACGTTCGTCGACGTGACCGACATCCCGGCCGGCAAGCAGCTGACCCAGTCCTACGTCATCGAGATCGAGGGCGAGGACAAGCCGGCCTGCGTGGCGGAGTCGGTGGTGCTGCTGCTGGCCGAGTAGCGGCAGCCGCTCCCCCGCGGTCAGTCGACCCGGTCGATCAGCAGCGGCTCCGGCTCATACGCCGTGTCCGGCGCGGCGACGTCGTAGGCGTCCTCGAGCGCGGCCAGCGCCCGCTCGAAGCGGTCGGCTCGTCGTCGCTGAGCAGCGTGAGCAGCGGCTCGCCCTCGGTGACGGTGTCGCCGGGGCGGGCGTGCCACCGGACCCCGGCCCCGGCCTGCACCGGGTCCTCCTTGCGGGCGCGACCGGCGCCCAACCGCCAGGCGGCCGTCCCGACCGCGAGCGCGTCCAGCCGGGTGAGCACGCCCGAGGACGGCGCGGTGACCACGTGCGACTCCCGGGCCACCGGCAGCGTCAGCGTCCGGGTCGCCACCCTGCGCGGAGATCATCTGCCGCCACACGTCCATCGCCGAGCCGTCGGCCAGCTTGTCCGCCGGATCGACGTCGTCGTGCCCGGCGGCTGCCAGCATCTCGCGGGCCAGCGCCACGGTCAGCTCGACCACGTCGTCCGGGCCGCCGCCGGCCAGCACCTCGACCGACTCCGCGACCTCGATCCCGTTCCCGGCGGTCAGGCCGAGCGGGGTCGACATGTCGGTGAGCAGCGCCACGGTCCGGACCCCGGCGTCGGTGCCGAGCGCGACCATCGTCTCGGCCAGCTCTCGGGCCCGGTCCACGTCCTTCATGAACGCCCCGGTGCCGACCTTGACGTCGAGCACCAGCGCCCCGGTGCCCTCGGCGATCTTCTTGCTCATGATCGAGGAGGCGATCAGCGGGATCGCCTCCACGGTCCCGGTGACGTCGCGCAGCGCGTACAGCTTCTTGTCGGCCGGGGCGAGCTCGTCGCCGGCCGCGCAGATCACCGCGCCGACGGACTCCAGCTGGTCGAGCATCCCGGCGTTGGAGAGCGCGGCCCGCCAGCCGGGGATCGCCTCGAGCTTGTCCAGCGTGCCGCCGGTGTGGCCGAGCCCCCGCCCGGAGAGCTGCGGCACCGCGACCCCGCAGGCCGCGACGAGCGGCGCGAGCGGCAAGGTGATCTTGTCGCCGACACCGCCGGTCGAGTGCTTGTCGGCGGTCGGCCGAGACAGCGAGGAGAAGTCCATCCGCTCCCCCGAGGCGATCATCGCGTCGGTCCAGCGGGAGATCTCGCTGCGGTCCATGCCGTTGAGCAGGATCGCCATCGCCAGCGCCGACATCTGCTCGTCGGCGACCGTCCCCTCGGGTGTAGGCGTCGACGACCCAGTCGATCATCGAGTCGCTCAGCTCGTGCGCCGTCCCGCTTGGTCCGGATCACCTCGACCGCGTCGTGCCTGCTCATCGTCTCGTCCTCACGCCAGGTCCTCGGGGCCGAACGCGTCGGGCAGGACCTCGTCCATCCGCCGCACCCCCCGGGTCGTCAGCAGCTCCAGGTCGGGGCCGCCGTTCTCGAACAACAGCTGCCGGCACCGTCCGCACGGCATGATCACCGCGGACTCGCCGTTCACGCACACGAAGTGGGTCAACCTGCCGCCGCCGGAGAGGTGCAGCTGGCTGACCAGGCCGCACTCGGCGCAGAGCGTGACGCCGTACGCCGCGTTCTCCACGTTGCAGCCCGTCACCAACCGGCCGTCGTCGACCAGCGCGGCGGCCCCCACCGGGAACCCCGAGTACGGCGCGTAGGCGTGGCGCATCGCGGTCACGGCGTGCGCGGTCAGCCTCTCCCAGTCGGTCTCGCCGCCGTGGTTCTCCTCGGTCACGTCATCCCTTCACGTACGGCTCGCCGTCGGCTGCCGGCGGCTCGACCCGCCCGACGAAGCCGGCGACGGCGATCACGGTGGCCAGGTACGGCGCCGCACCGAGCAGCTCGCCGGGCAGCCTGTCGACGAAGCTGAGCTGGTTCTGCAGGTTCCACATGAACCCGAAGAAGCACGGCCGCGAAGGTGGCGCCGACCGGGTGCCAGCGACCCATGATCACCGCGGCCAGCGCGATGAAGCCGTTGCCGGCAGAGATGTCCCGGTCGAAGGCGCCCGGTCGAGCCGACGGTGAAGTAGGCGCCGCCGAGCCCGGCGAAGACACCGCCGAGCAGCACCGCCTGCCACCGGACCCGGTTCACGTTGATGCCGACCGTGTCGGCGGCCATCGGGTGCTCGCCCACCGAGCGGACCCGCAGCCCCCACCTGGTCTCGAACAGCAGGAAGGTCACGAAGACCACCGAGAGCGTACATCAGGTAGACCAGCAGCGTCTGGTTGAACAGCGCCTCGCCCACCACCGGCAGATCGGACAGCACCGGGATCCGGATGTTGGAGAGGATCTGCGGGTCGTTGAGGTTCTCCCGGTTCGCCCGGGGATCTGACTCAGCAAGAAGTCGGTCAGACCGGAGGCGAAGGCGACCAGGACCACGCCGAGCACCACCTGGTTGACCTGGTAGCGCAACCCGAACAGCCCGAGCAGCGCGGCGATCATCATGCCGGCGACCATGCCGCCGAGCAGGCCGAACGGGCGCACAGCGCCACCGGCGATGAAGACCAGCGAGGCGTAGGCGAGGCTGGAGAAGACCGAGGCGAAGAACGCCCCGAGAGGAACTGCGCCCTCGATCGCGATGTTGATGACCCCGGCGCGCTCACACAGACAGCCGGCCAGCGCGCCGAAGACCAGCGGCGTCGCGATCCGCACCGTGCCCGGGATCGGGTTGGCGATCGCCGCCTGGAAGCCGGCTCCCTGGTCGGCGTAGGCCCACATCAGGAACCCGAGGTAGAAGCTCAGCCCGACGGCAGCGCCGAGCAGGGCCCCGGCCCAGCCGCGCGGGAAGCGGTTGAGCACGGCGAGCGCCAGCGCCACCCCGGCCACCAGGATCGCCAGGATCGAGATCGCGGAGCCGTTGAGGGAGTTGGGCTGGAACTCGCGGGTGACCCGCTCGCCGAGGATGAAGGAGACCTGCGGGTCCTCGACCCGCACCCAGAAGAGCACCAACAGCGCGAAGGCGATGGCGAAGGTGACCACCAGCCGCACCTGCCGGCGTACGCCGGCACGGTCCCTGACCACTGCCTCGTCCCCGCCCGCAGGGGCGGCCGGTGCCTGCAACGTGCTCATGATCCCCATCCTGACGCGGCCACGCCGGAGCCCTTGCTCTGTCCTCGGATCCGGAAGAAGCCGCGGATCAGCGCCGGCGCGGCCACGAACAACACGATCAATGCCTGGAGCACCTGGGAGAGCTCCGGGCGGCACCCCGGCCGCCCCTTGCATCGCCAGACCGCCGGCCGACAGGGCGCCGAACAGCAGCCCGGCCAGCACGGTGCCCAGCGGCGTGGCCCGGCCCAGCAGCGCGACGGTGATCGCCTCGAAGCCGATCGAGCCCGCCACCTGGTCGGTCAGCGAGTTCTGCCGGCCCAGCACCGTCATCGTCGCCGCGAGGCCGGCCAGCAGGCCGGCGATCGTCATCGCGGAGATGTAGACCCGGGCGACGCTCATCCCGGCGGTGCGGGAGGCGTCCGGCGTTGGCGCCGACGGCCCGCATCTCGAAGCCCAGGGTGCTGCGCTCGAGCAGCCACCACACCCCGAGCGCGGCGACCACGGCCAGCACCACCCCGAGGTGCAGGCCGGCCGACGGACGGGAAGGCGGCCGAGTCGTTCACGGGCGGGGAGAGCAGGTTGTCGCTGCCCGGGCGCTGCAGCGCCTCCTTGCCGAGGAAGTAGAGCATCACGAACCGGGCGATGTAGTTGAGCATGATCGTGGTGATCACCTCGTGCGCCCCGGTGCGGGCCTTGAGGGTCCCGGCGATCGCGCCCCACAGGCCGCCGGCGACCAGGGCCCCGGTCAGGGCGGCGAGCAGGTGCAGCCCGGGCGGCAGGTCGAAGGTGAACCCGATGTACCCGGCGGCCAGGGCACCGATGATGATCTGCCCCTGGGCACCGATGTTGAACATGCCCGCGCGGAAGGCCAGGCTGACGCCGAGACCGGCGCAGACCAGCGGGGCGGCCCGCTCCAGGGTCCGAGACCCAGGCGGTTCCCGAGCCCATCGAGCCGCTGGACCAGCGCGCCGTACGACGTCGCCGACTGCCTGGGCGGAGAAGGAGAAGAAGTCCCACGGGTAGCTGAAGAAGTAGCTGAGCGACTCGATCACCCGCGGCGTGGTGAAGATGATCAGCAACGCGCCGACGAGCAGCGCGAGGACCACCGCGAGGATCGTGTCCACCAGCGTCGGCAGGTAGACCGACAGGTCCCGGCTGCGCCGGGGCCCGGGGCTCGTCCCGGGGCTCGTCTCGGCGCCGGCTCGGTCGGGACTCCTCCGGGGTGGACGACTTCTCGCTCACGCGGCACCTCCGGCCGGCTCGTGGGCGCCGGCCATCATCAGGCCGATCTCCTCGCGTGGCGTGTCCGGACCGACCGTGGCGACGATCCGCCCGTCGTACATCACCGCGATCCGGTCGGCGAGGGCGTAGATCTCGTCGAGCTCGGTGGACACGATGATCACCGCGGTGCCGTTGTCGCGCTCGCCGATGATCCGTTGGTGGATGAACTCGATGGAGCCGACGTCGACGCCGCGCGTCGGCTGGGAGGCGATCAGCACCTTGAGCGGCCGCGAGAACTCGCGGGCCACGACGACCTTCTGCTGGTTGCCGCCGGACAACGAGCTGACCGGGGCCTCCATCGACTCGGTGCGGATGTCGAACTCCTCGATCCGCTCCCGCGCGTTCTCGGTGATCGCATCCAGCCGCAACGCACCGCGCGAGGAGAACTCGGGGTTGCGGTACAGGTCGAGCACCAGGTTCTCGCGGACGCTGAACCCCCCGACGTACCCGTCGTGGGAGCGGTCCTCGGGGATGTAGCCGATCCCGTCCTCGAGGCTCTCCCGGGGACCGTGCCGGCTGATGTCGCGCCCGTCGAGCCAGACCTGGCCGCCGTCGGGCCGGACCAGCCCCAGCAGCGACTTGATCAGCTCGGTCTGCCCGTTGCCCTGGACCCCGGCGATCCCGAGCACCTCCCCGGCGCGCGCCTCGAACGAGACGTCCTTGACGACCACGTGCCCGCGCGGGTCGATGACGGTGATGTCGCGCGCCTCCAGCACGGTCTCCCCGGTGCTGGCCGACTCCTTGTCGACGCGTCAGGTTGACCGAGCGGCCGACCATCAGCTCGGCGAGGTCCGCCTCGCTGGCGCTCGGCTCGGCGGTGCCGACCACCTTGCCGCGACGGATGACGCTGATCCGGTCTCCGATCGCCTTGACCTCGCGGAGCTTGTGGGTGATGAAGATGATCGAGGTGCCCCGCTCCTTGAGCCCGCGTCATGATCCCCATCAGCTCGTCGATCTCCTGCGGGGTGAGCACCGCGGTCGGCTCGTCGAGGATCAGCACCCGGGCGTCGTTGGCCAGCGCCTTGAGGATCTCCACGCGCTGCTGGACCCCGACCGGCAGGTCGGCGACGAGCGCATCCGGGTCGACGGCGAGGTTGTAGCGGCTCGGAGAGCTCACGGACCAGCTCCGCCGCCGCCGAACGGTTCAGCACGCCGAGCCCCCGGGTCTGCTCCCGGCCGAGCATCACGTTCTCGGCGACGGTGAAGACCGGCACCAGCATGAAGTGCTGGTGCACCATCCCGATGCCGGCGTCGATGGCGTCGCCGGGCGAGGAGAACGAGACCGGGCTGCCGTCCAGGGCGATCTCGCCCTCGGTGGGGTCGAGCAGACCGTAGAGCATGTTCATCAGCGTCGACTTGCCCGCGCCGTTCTCCCCCAGCAGGCAGTGGATCTCACCGGGCTCGACCACGAGGTCGATCCGGTCGTTGGCGGTGAAGGACCCGAACCGCTTGGTGAGGCCCTTGATCTCCAGCTTCATGCGCTCCCTGACGAGTCGATGTCCACGATGCCGCTGTCCTCCCCGGACGAACCCCGTGACCATGGACGGTAGTGCGACGGGCCGGGACGGGGGAACACCCCCCGCCCCGGCCCGTCCGTGCCGTTGTCGAGCTCAGCTGACGGTGATCTCGAGCTCACCGTCGATGATCTGCTGCTTGAGCTCCTCGATCTTGGTCGACAGGGCGTCGTCGATCTCGGCGTTCGGGCCGAACGGAGCCAGGGCGACGCCGCCGTTCTCGAGGGTTCCGGAGTACACCTCGTTGGAGAACGAGTCGCCGGCGCTGTCCACGATCGCCTGCTCGACCGCGACGTCCATGCCCTTCATCACCGAGGTGAGCAGCACGTCGCAGTACTCCTCGGCCGAGACACAGCCGTCGGTGTCGACCCAGATGCCGAACACGTCGTTGTCCTGAGCCGCCTGCAGGCCACCGAGACCCGCGGGCCCGGCCACCGGCATGACCACGTCGGCGCCCTGGGTGATCATCTCCTCGGCGGTGGACTTGCCGAGGTTCTTGTTCTCGAAGTCGTTGGTGAAGGACCCCTCCTTGGTCGCCGGGTCCCAGCCGATGACCTTGACGTCGGCGCCCTCGTCCTCGTTGTACTTGGCCACGCCCTGGGCGAAGCCGTCCATGAAGATGGTGACGGTCGGGATGTTGACGCCGCCGAAGGTGCCGACGACCCCGGTCTCGGACTTGGCCGCCGCCAGGTAGCCGGCGAGGAAGGCGGGCTCGGCGGTGTTGAAGGTGAGGCCCTTGAGGTTGGCCGGCGCCTTCTCGTAGGCGAAGTCGACGATCGCGAAGTCGATGTCCTTGTTCTTCTTCGCCGCCGCCTCGGTCGCGTCACCGAGCAGGAAGCCGACGGTGGTGATCGAGTTGCAGCCCTGCTGGACCATCTCGTTGATGTTGTCCTTGAACTCCGAGACCGCGTTGGACTCCACCTGCGCGGTCTGGACGCCGTAGTCGTCGGCCGCGTTCTGCAGGCCGGCGTACGAGGTCTGGTTGAAGGACTTGTCGTCGAAGCCGCCGGAGTCGGAGACCATGCAGGCCTTGAAGTCCGGGAACTGCTCGCTCGGCGGCTCGGATGACTCCGCCGCGGTCGGAGCGCTGCTCGTCGGGTCGCTCGCCGACGTGTCGGACTCGCGCTCCCCGCATGCGGTGAGCGAGAACGCCACCAGTCCCGAGACCATCGCCATCGTTGCCGTCTTCTTCACGGCGTCCCTCCTCAGGGTCGTTGTCGAGCCCCGGGCAGGGGGCACGTCGCGTCACCCTAGTGCTCCCCGGCCCCGAGAGACCCCCCGCGGGGCCGGTCTTTGCGGGGTTGTTACCGCTCGGTGACCAACGCCCGGAGCGCCGCCTCGGCCATCAGCCGGGCGCCGATGCCCACGGCACGCTCGTCGACGCGCAGGTTGCCCTGGTGCAGGTCGTACGTCGGCCCCCCCGGCGTCCGGGTGCCGAGCCGCATCATCGCGCCCGGGATCGAGTCCAGGTACCAGCCGAAGTCCTCGCCGCCGAGGCTCTGCGGGGCCACCACCTCACCCTGGTCGCCGAGCACGCTGTGCACGGCCTCGGCGAGCACCCGGTTCGCGACCGGTTCGTTGACCACCGGCGGTACGCCGCGCTGATAGTCCACGATCGCGGTCACGCCGTACGGCCGGACGATCTCGTGCACCACCTCGCGGATCAACCGCTCGCACTCCGCCCAGGCCACCGCGTCGAGGATCCGCACGGTGCCGGAGACCACCCCGTTGCCGGGGATCACGTTGGGGGCCGACCCGGCGTCGATGATCCCCCAGACCACGCTGATCCCGGCTCGAGGATCCATCCGGCGCGACAGCACGCCCGGCAGCTCGGTGACCACCTTGGCCAGGGCGAAGGTGAGGTCGCCGGTCAGGTGCGGCCGCGAGGTGTGCCCCCCGGTGCCCTCCAGGCGGACCTCGAGCCGGTCGGCGGCGCTGGTCAGCGGCCCCAGCCGGAGCCCCACCTGCCCCACGTCCACGCCGGGGTCGCAGTGCATCGCGAAGACCCGCTCGACGCCCTCGTGGAGGCCGAGGTCCATCATGTGCAGGGCCCCTCCGGGCATCACCTCCTCGGCGGGCTGGAACAGCAGCCGGACCCGCCCGGCGAGACCACCGCGGGCATGCACCTCGGCCAGCCCCAGCGCGGCGCCGACCAGCGCGACGGTGTGCACGTCGTGCCCACAGGCGTGGGCCACGCCCGGGACGGTGCTGGCCCACTCGTCCTCGGTCCGGTCGCGCACCGGCAGGGCGTCCAGGTCGGCGCGCAGGGCCACCATCGGACCTGCCTCCCCCAGGTCGGCGATCAGGCCGGTCCGGGGCAGCAGGGTGACCTGCCACCCGGCCTGCTGCACCCGTTCGGCGACCAGCCGGGTGGTGCGTCGCTCCGCCCACGAGAGCTCCGGATTGGCGTGCAGGTCGCGCCGCAGCTCGATGAGGTCGTCGTGGTACTTCTCGACGACGTCGGCGATCAGCCGAGCGGAGGACGCGATGGAGGACATTCCCCCCAGGCTATCCAGCCGCGTGGCACCCCGGGGCGGGACCCGCGTTCTGCTCACGCGGGCCCCGCCCTCTCCCGAGCGCGCTCGGGGTGGACGTGTCGTTCCCCCGCCGGCCTCAGCGGCGGATCCGGATCACCTTCCCGGCCGGGGCGTCGCCCGGCTTCCCGGAGAGTCCGGTGAGCACCTTGATCGTCCCGAACAGCCGACCTCGGCGGACCTCGATGTCACCGGGCAGCGGCTTGGCCACCCAGGGCACCGCCGTGTCCCGCCCCGCCTTGATCTTGGAGAACCGCCCCGCGAACAGCTCGGCGACGTACATGTCGCCGTTGCTGAGGGTGGCCAACCCGGTGGGGCTGATCAGGCCGGTGACGACGGTCCTGGCGTTCCCGGAGAGCGGGTTGACCCTCATCACCGAGCCCAGTGCGCCGAGCGAGCCGTCCTCCGGGCCGCCGGGCAGCGAGGTGACGTACAGCTTGCCGTTGCGGCCCATCTCGACGTCGGTGGGCACCGGCTCGAAGTGGTAGTAGTGCCCGACGACGCACTCGGGCACGCCGTACTCCGCGTAGGCCTCCTGGAACTCCTCGGTGAGCATCACCGGGACCGGCGGCAGCACCGCCAGGGTCCGCATCCGACCCCGCCGGTCGATCTCGAAGATCGCGTTGGCGCCCGCGTCGGCGACGATCACCCCGTTCCGGGTGGTCAGGCTGGCGTAGGGGTGGGTCTCGGGGATGCCGTTGTACATGTGCGGGCCGAAGCTCTCCGCCGGCCACTGCGCGGCGCACTCCTCGTCGAGGTCGGGGATGCCGTAGACGTTGGCCCCGTCGGGGTTGTGCTGAGCCTCGAACTCGTGCGTCCTGGCGATCGTGTAGGCGCGGCCGCTGTTGCCGATCTGCTTGATGAACCCCTTCGCGTTGTTCCCCCGCGAGACCGCGAAGGTCACGGTGCCGTTCCGCTCGGAGACGGCACCGGCCTCGGCCCCGTTGGTCTGGTAGGCCACCTCGGGCGCGCGCCCCGGGTTCTTCATCCACAGGGTGCCCTTGAAGTTCTCGGTGAAGTACTTGGTGCCACTGCGGGAGACGGCCAGGCTCAGCGGTGAGAGCAGGTCCTTGGCGATCGTGTAGGACCGGGGCATGGGGGTGCCGGGTCGGCCACGCTCGGCGGCGGTGGCGGTGGCACCGGTGACGGCGGAGCCGGCCAGCAGCGTGGTGGCTGCGAGGCCGGCGACGAGCGCGCGGCGCGTGGTGCGCGACGATGGGGACATGGACACCTCCGGGTGGGAAACAGATGTCGTTCACCCTGCCCGTGACCGCGCTCGGTGCCCATGGTCGGGCCGCGCCATCTGGTGGGCGCGGGCGGCTCATGCCGCGATGGCCCGCATGGGCGATGGGTCTAGTCCAGATGGGAGGTCCGGCTCCCGTCGTACGCCGCCAGGATGCGGTCGGCGGCCACGGTGGCGGGCAGCTCGCCGGCCAGCACAGCGGCACGGACCTCGTCGCGCACCGCCCGGACCGCCGCCGAGTGCCGCAGCCGCTGCTCGAGCTCGTCGCGGACCATCGCCCAGGTGAAGTCCAGCTGTTGACCGGCCCGTTTGCGGGCCAGGCCGACGCCGCCGAGGTGCTCGCGGTGACCCAGGACCTGCTCCCAGAGCTCGGCGACCCCGACGTCGGTCAGCCCGGAGCAGGTCACCACCGGGGGCGCCCACTCACCCTTGCCCCGCACCATCCGCAGCGCCCCGGCCAGGTCGCGGGCCGCGGCCCGGGCCTCCTGCTCCCGGTCGCCGTCCGCCTTGTTGACCGCGATCACGTCGGCGATCTCCAGGATGCCCTTCTTGATGCCCTGGAGCTGGTCGCCGGTGCGGGCCAGGGTGAGGAACAGGAACGTGTCGACCATCCCGGCCACGGTCACCTCGGACTGACCGACGCCGACCGTCTCGACCAGGATCACGTCGTACCCGGAGGCCTCCAGCAGCGCCATCGCCTGCACGGTGGCCCGGGCCACGCCGCCCAGCGTGCCCGCGGTCGGCGAGGGTCGGATGTAGGCGTTCGGGTCGGCGGCCAGCCGGCCCATCCGGGTCTTGTCGCCCAGCACCGAGCCACCGGTGCGCACCGAGCTGGGGTCGACCGCCAGCACGCCGACCCGGTGCCCGGCCTGGGTCAGTCGACTCCCGAGCGACTCGATGAAGGTGGACTTGCCGACCCCGGGGACACCGGAGATCCCCACCCGGATCGCGTCGGCGGGCCCCGCGCCATCCCCGGCGAGGGCCGTCAGCAGCTCACGCGCCATCTCCCGGTGCTGCGGGCGTGAGGACTCCACCAGGGTGATCGCCTGGGACAGTGCCGCCCGGCGCTTCTCCCGGATCCCGGTCAGCAGCGCCGCGACCTTCTCGGACCCGGGAGCCGACTCCTCGCTCACGCGTGCCCGAGCTGGTCCCGCAGCTTGGCCAGCAGGTCGAGCGCGGACTCCGCGATCACGGTGCCCGGCAGGAACACCGCGGCCGCCCCCATCTCCTGCAGCGCCGCCACGTCGTCGGGCGGGATCACCCCACCGATGACGACCATGATGTCCGGTCGGCCCTGCTCGGACAGCGCCTGCTTCAGAGCCGGGAGGAGCGCCAGGTGGCCCGCCGCCAGCGAGGAGACACCGACGATGTGGACGTCGTTGTCCACGGCCTGCTGGGCGACCTCCTCGGGGGTGGAGAACAGCGGCCCCACGTCGACGTCGAAGCCCATGTCGGCGAAGGCCGAGACGATCACCTTCTGGCCGCGGTCGTGACCGTCCTGTCCCATCTTGGCGACCAGGATCCGCGGGCGGCGTCCCTCGTCCTCCTCGAACTGCTCGGTGGCGTCGAGGACCTGCTGCACCATCGTGCCGCCGGCCACGTTGTCGGCAGAGCCGGCCTCGTCCCTGAACACGCCGCTGATGGTACGGATCACCGCCTGGTGCCGGCCGTAGACCTTCTCCAGCGCCTCGGAGATCTCGCCGACGGTGGCCATGGCCCGGGCCGCGTCCACGGCCAGCGCGAGCAGGTTGCCGTCCAGCGAGCCGGCGCCGGCGCCCTGCTCGGCAGACCGGGTCAGCGCCTCGAGGCTCCGGCGTACCTCCTCGTCGTCACGCTCGGCACGCAGCCGCTCCAGCTTGGCGATCTGCTGGCGATAGACGTCGTCGTTGTCCACCCGCAGCACGTCCAGCTTGTCCTCGACGGCCAGCCGGAAGGTGTTGACCCCGATCACCTTCTGGGTGCCGGAGTCGATCCGCGCCTGGGTGCGAGCAGCCGCCTCCTCGATCCGCATCTTGGGGATGCCCTGCTCGATCGCCTTCGCCATCCCGCCGGCCCGCTCGGCCTCCTCGATGTGCGCCCAGGCGCGCTCGGCGAGGTCGTGGGTGAGCCGCTCGAGGTAGTAGGAGCCCGCCCACGGGTCGATGATCCCGGTGGTGCCGCTCTCCTGCTGGAGCAGCAGCTGGGTGTTGCGCGCGATCCGGGCCGAGAAGTCGGTGGGCAGCGCGATCGCCTCGTCGAGGGCGTTGGTGTGCAGCGACTGCGTGTGGCCCTGGGTCGCGGCCATCGCCTCGATGCAGGTCCGGCCGACGTTGTTGTAGACGTCCTGCGCGGTCAGCGACCAGCCGCTGGTCTGGCTGTGGGTGCGCAGCGAGAGCGACTTCGGGTTCTGCGGGTCGAACTGGCGAACCAGCCGCGCCCACAGCGCCCGAGCCGCGCGCAGCTTGGCGACCTCCATCGTGAAGTTCATCCCGATCGCCCAGAAGAAGGACAGCCTCGGTGCGAACTGGTCGATGGTCATCCCGGTGCCGAGGCCGGCGCGGATGTACTCGACGCCGTCGGCCAGGGTGTAGGCGAGCTCGAGGTCGGCGGTCGCCCCGGCCTCCTGGATGTGGTACCCGGAGATCGAGATCGAGTTGAACCGGGGCATCTTCTCGGCGGTGTAGCTGAAGATGTCGGAGATGATCCGCATCGACGGCGCCGGCGGGTAGATGTAGGTGTTGCGGACCATGAACTCCTTGAGGATGTCGTTCTGGATGGTCCCCGCGAGCTGTTCCGGCTTCACCCCCTGCTCCTCGGCGGCGGCGATGTAGAGGGCCAGCACCGGCAGCACTGCGCCGTTCATCGTCATCGAGACCGACATCTGGTCCAGCGGGATGCCGTCGAAGAGGGTGCGCGCGTCGTAGATCGAGTCGATCGCCACCCCGGCCATCCCGACGTCACCACGGACCCGGGGGTGGTCGGAGTCGTAGCCCCGGTGGGTGGCCAGGTCGAAGGCGACGCTGAGCCCCTTCTGGCCGGCGGCCAGGTTGCGCCGGTAGAACGCGTTGGACTCCTCGGCGGTGGAGAAGCCGGCGTACTGCCGGATGGTCCACGGCTGGGTGGTGTACATCGTCGGGTAGGGCCCGCGCAGGAACGGGCTCAGCCCCGGCAGGGTGTCCAGCGCGTCCAGTCCGTCGAGGTGCTCGGGGCCGTAGATCGGCAGGATGTCGATCCCCTCGGGGCTGGTCCACGGTGGTTGAGGAGGTCGCGCAGCGGACGGTGGTTGAGGAGGTTGCGCAGCGACGGTCTCGAAGTCGCCAGCGCCCGGGGTTGAGGAGGTCGCGCAGCGACCGGTGGTTGAGGAGGTTGCGCAGCGGACGGTGGTTGAGGAGGTTGCGCAGCAACCGTCTCGAAACCCCCGACGAGCGGGAGACCGGCGAAGCTGGCGGGAACGGTCACTGGAGGGCCTCCCGGGTGCGGGTGAGGAACGCGAGGGCATCGACGCCCATCGCGCAGGAGTCATCGGACCACTCGCGTGGCTTGCCGGCCACCACCACGTGGGCGGCCCCGGCACCGCGTAGCGCCTCGGCGGCCGCGGCGCCCCACTCGTCGTACGCCGCGTCAGCGCCCGCGAGGCAGACGACGCGCTGCCCGTCGTGGGCGGCCACCAGGTCGTCGGGCCCCTCGGTGGCTCCGGCCACGTCGACCGTGACGCCGCCCGCGGTGAACAGGTTCACCGCGAAGGTCGCCCGCGCGGTGTGCGCGGCCACCGTGCCCAGGGTGGCCAGGAAGACGTGCCCGACGGCCGGGTCGTCGCGCAGCGCCTCGAACGCCGCCCCCCAGCTGCGGACCCCGTCGAAGGCGCCGTCCGGCTCCCGGTGCGGCAGCCGCTCGGCCGGGTCCGGGAACTCGGTCAGCCCGGTGATCGGCCGCTGCCGTCGGGCGACGTGCACGTCGCGCTGCCGCGCCGTCTCCTCGATCCGTTCGTCCAGGGACTCACCGGCCTCGATCGCGCCGAGGATCTCCCACCCGGCCCGGGCCAGGTCGTCGGTGAGCTTCTCCACCGCGTACGACCCGCCGGCCGGGTCTGCCACCCGGGCCAGGTGGGACTCGTCGATGAGCAGGTGCGAGGTGTTCCGGGCGATCCGGCGACCCAGCGTCTCCGGGCGGCCCAGCGGGCTGTCGAACGGCAGCACGGTGACGGCGTCGGCGCCGCCGACCCCGGCAGCGAACGCGGCGACGGTGGTGCGGAGCAGGTTCACGTACGGGTCGTAGCGGCTCATCATCGGCCTGCTGGTGACCGCGTGCTGACGCTGCGGCGCCGGCGCTGCGTCGCTGAGCTCGAGGACCCGAGCCCAGATCCGGCGGGCGGCGCGCAGCTTGGCGATCGTCTCGAACTGCTCGTCGGTGGCGGCGTAGCGGAACTCGACCAGACCGACGGCCTCGTCGAGCTCGAGGCCTGCCTCGGTGAGGACGCGGAGCACCCGGACCGCGACCGCCATCGTGTGGCCCAGCTCCTGGGCGTCCGAGGCTCCCCGGTCGTGCACGGCGGTCCCGTCGACCACCACCCCGAGAACGCCCGCGTCCCGCGCCAGTCGGGCCACCGCGACCAGGTCGTCCGCCTCGGCCTCGCCGTCGACACCGAGGTTGGTGCCGGCCGCGAGGTCTCCCCCCTCGGCGTGCGCCAGGAAGGCACGCGCCGCGGCCACCGGGGTCTCCGGCGCCCGGAGCACCACCGGCGCCAGGTCCAGCAGCACACCCTCGAGCAGCGGCGCCACCGACTCGGGGTCGGAGACCTCCACCCACACCGAGGTCACCCCACCGTCCAGATCGACCAGCAGCGCCTCGTTGCCGGGCTTCGGGTCACAGCGGGACAGGTGGGCCCGGATGTCCCAGGCACCCACCCGGGTCGGGCGACCCGTGGTGCCGAGGTCCTCGGTGGTCCGGGGGATGCCGAGCGGCGCGACCGGGATGCCGTCGAGGGTGGTGCGGGTCAGCTTCTCCCAGACCAGCGCGTCCGGGTCGTCGTCGCCGAGCCGGCGAGCCTTGCGGAGCACCGCCGCCGCGGCCCGCTCCCACTCCTCGACGCGGTGCCGGTCGTCGGGCGCGGCCAGGGCCAGGGAGCCCTGCTCGGGTTCGAGCTCGGCCGGTTCCGCCAGGCCGCCTTCGACGTCAGTCATGGTGCGAACCCTAGGAGTGCTGGGCCGGGCAAGCCACCCCGTGTGATGTTTTTCAAGGCCAGTGACCCGGTGGGGTCGCTGGTCGAGACGGACCGGGTCCGAGCGGTCGCCGGGGCGTGGACCCGGTCAGGACGCGGGGGTACGACCGTCGTCGTCCTTGTTGCGCAGCCCGATCTTGTTGCCCAGCCAGACCAGCGGGTCGTACCTGCGGTCGACCACACGCTCCTTCATCGGGATGATCGCGTTGTCGGTGATCTTGATGCCCTCGGGGCACACCTCCGTGCAGCACTTGGTGATGTTGCACATCCCGAGGCCGGCCGCGCCCTGCGCCAGTGCCCGCCGGTCCTGGGTGTCGAGGGGGTGCATGTCGAGCTCGGCGTAGCGCAGGAAGAACCGCGGGCCCGCGAAGGCCGGCTTGTTGTCCTCGTGGTCGCGGATCACGTGGCAGGTGTCCTGGCACAGGAAGCACTCGATGCACTTGCGGAACTCCTGGCTGCGCTCCACGTCGATCTGCGCCATCCGGCGCTTGCCGTCCGGGTCGCGCGGCGGAAGCTCGGCGTACGGCAGCTCCTTGGCCTTCTCGTAGTTGTAGGACACGTCCGTGACCAGGTCGCGGATCACCGGGAACGATCGCATCGGAGTGACCGTGATCGTGTCGGTCTCCTCGAAGTCGGAGAGCCGGGTCATGCACAGCAGCCGTGGCCGGCCGTTGATCTCGGCGCTGCACGAGCCGCACTTGCCGGCCTTGCAGTTCCACCGGATCGCGAGGTCCCCGGTCTGGGTGGCCTGGAGCCGGTGCAAGGCATCGAGGACGACCTCGCCCTCGGACACCTCCACCGTGTAGTCGGCGAGGTCGCCACCCTCCCGGTCGCCGCGCCAGACGCGCATCTTCAGCTCGTAGCCCATGATCGTCCCTCCCTCTCCGTCGAACTCAGTCGAAGTACTTCTTGAGCTCGTCCGGCATCACCGGGAGCGGCTTCTCGTGCAGGTCGACGCCGGTGCCGTCGGCGTTCAGGCTGACCACGAGGTTCTTGGTGCCCCAGACCTCGTGGTCGGTGGACGGGAAGTCGTCGCGGGTGTGTCCGCCGCGGGACTCCTCGCGCGCCAGCGCCGCCTTGGCGATGGCCTCCGAGACGATCAGCATGTTGCTCAGGTCGATCGCGAGGTGCCAGCCGGGGTTGTACTGCCGGTGTCCCTCCACGACCATCGTGCGCGCCCGCTCCTTGAACGCCTCGATCGCCCGCAACGACTCCTCGAGCTCGGCGCCGTTGCGGATGATCCCGACCAGGTCGTTCATCGCCTGCTGGAGGTCGTGCTGGATCGTGTAGGGGTTCTCCCCACCCTCGACCTCGAACGGCGCCAGCGCGTGGGCCTGCGCCACCTTGATGTCCGCCTCGACGATCGTCGGCCGCGCGTCGCCCAACGAGGCCGCGTACGCCGACGCGGCCTCCCCGGCGCGCTTGCCGAAGACCAGCAGATCGCCCAGCGAGTTGCCGCCGAGCCGGTTGGACCCGTGCATCCCACCGGAGCACTCCCCCACGGCGTACAGACCGGTGACCGCGCTCTCCTGGGTGTCGGGGTCGACCTCGACCCCACCCATCACGTAGTGGCAGGTCGGTCCGATCTCCATCGGCTCGGCCGTGATGTCGACGTCCGCCAGCTCCTTGAACTGGTGGTACATCGACGGCAGCCGCTTGCGGATGAACTCGGCCGGACGGCGCGACGCGATGTCGAGGTAGATACCCCCGTGGGGCGTCCCTCGGCCGGCCTTGATCTCGGAGTTGATCGCCCGCGCGACCTCGTCACGCGGCAGCAGCTCCGGTGGTCGTCGGTTGTTCTTCTTGTCGTCGTACCACCGGTCGGCCTCCTCGACCGTGTCGGCCGTCTCGGACTTGAAGAACTCCGGGATGTAGTCGAACATGAAGCGCTCGCCCTCGGAGTTCTTGAGGATGCCGCCGTCGCCGCGCACCGACTCCGTCACCAGCAGCCCCTTCACCGAGGGCGGCCAGACCATGCCGGTCGGGTGGAACTGGACGAACTCCATGTTGATCAGCGCGGCACCCGCACGCATCGCCAGCGCGTGGCCGTCGCCGGTGTACTCCCAGGAGTTCGAGGTCACCTTGAAGGACTTGCCGATGCCGCCGGTCGCCAGGATCACCGTGGGGGCATCGAAGGTGATGAAGCGGCCGGACTCCCGCCAGTACCCGATCGCGCCGGCGATCGCGCCGGAGTCCTTGAGGAGATCGGTGATCGTGCACTCCATGAACACGTCGACGCCGAGCTGCACCGTGCGCTGCTGGAGCGTGCGGATCATCTCCAGGCCGGTGCGGTCGCCGACGTGGGCGAGCCGGGCGTACTTGTGACCGCCGAAGTCGCGCTGGGAGATCAGCCCGTCCTCGGTGCGGTCGAACAGGGCGCCCCAGTCCTCGAGCTCCTGCACCCGCTCGGGGGCCTCCTGGGCGTGCAGCTGGGCCATCCGCCAGTTGTTGAGCATCTTCCCGCCACGCATCGTGTCGCGGAAGTGCACCTCCCAGTTGTCCTCCGGCCAGCGGTTGCCCATCGCTGCGGCGATGCCCCCCTCGGCCATCACCGTGTGGGCCTTGCCGAGCAGCGACTTGCAGACCACGGCCGTCCGCGCGCCGGCCTCGTGCGCCGCGATCGCGGCGCGCAGGCCGGCGCCGCCCGCGCCGACCACCACCACGTCGTACTCGTGCCGCTCCATGCCACCCTCGCTGGAGCCGGACATCTCGTTGCCGGTCATCGGGTGCCGGTCACTCATCAGCTGGCTCAGCTCCTCAGAAGAATCGCGGGTCGTCGAAGACGTTGGTCGCCAGCAGGTAGATGTAGAGGTCGACCAGCGCGACGGAGAACAGGGAGTACCAGGCGTAGGTGGCGTGCCGGGCGTTGAGCCTCGACACGAAGGTCCAGGCCTTGTAGCGGACCGGGTGCTTCGAGAAGTGCCGCAGCCGGCCGCCGGTGATGTGGCGGCACGAGTGGCAGGACAGCGTGTAGAGCCAGATCAGCACGACGTTCGCCACCATCAGGACGGTGCCGAGGCCCATGTGGCCCCACTCCCCCTGCTCGTTGCGGAACGCGAGGAGCGCGTCGTAGCTCAGGATCAGGCCGACCACCACCGCGGCGTACCAGAAGTAGCGGTGGATGTTCTGCAGGATCAGCGGGAACCGGGTCTCCCCGCTGTAGGAGCCGTGCGGCTCCGCGACCGCGCACGCCGGCGGCGAGAGCCAGAACGCCCGGTAGTAGGCCTTGCGGTAGTAGTAGCACGTCATCCGGAAGCCGAGCGGGAAGATCAGGATGATCAGGGCCGGCGACAGGCTCCACCAGCTGAACGGGGTACCGAAGTCCGCCGCCCCGATCCGAGCGCAGCTGTCGGTCAGGCACGGCGAGTAGAACGGCGAGAGGTACGGCTTGGCGTAGAAGTTGCTCCCCGCGAACGCGCGCCAGGTCGCATAGATGACGAACGCGGTGAAGACCACGAACGTCGCCAGCGGCGTCAGCCACCACTGGTCCTGACGCAACGTCCTCGCGTCGATCCTGGCCCGGCTCGGCCCGTTCACTCCTGATGCCTGACGAGCGTCCGTCGACGCCATGAACACCTCCGCAGTCCGGGGTTCGGGTCCGGTGCATGGGTGAGTCTGCACACATCGGGGCCGATGTGAAAGGGGCCACACCGCTGGTGTTCACGCCCGCGTCATCTCATCGAAGCCCCGTCGTCGTCGGGGCACGGGAGAGTCCGAGCATGCGGATAGCCCTGGTCACCGAGACCTTCTTCCCTGCGGTGGACGCCACGACCCGGACCGTCAAGGCCCTGGCCGACCGGCTCGTCGACAGCGGGCACCAGGTGCGGCTGATCGCTCCCGGCCCGGGCCTGGCGACCTACCGCGGCTGCCGGGTGGTCCGGATCCGCCCCCAGGAGCGGACCGGTCGGCAGGTTCGCGCGGCGCTCGACGACTTCGCCCCCGACCTGGTGCACGCGACCTCTCCGGGCCGGCTCGGTCGCCGAGCCCTGGAGCACGCGCACGGGACCGGTGTCGCCACCCTCGTCGTCGAGCAGTCGCCGCTGCTGAAGGTCGCCGCGGACCAGTGGCGCGGATCCGTGGCCGAGCGCGCCGACGCGATGCTGGTCACCTCGAGCTGGATGGTGGAGCGGCTGGCGGGCATCGGCGTCGCCGCCCACCGGTGGCGGCCCGGCGTGGACACCGCCGCGTTCACGCCCGAGCTGCGTGACCCGAGGCTCCACGCGAGCTGGTCACGCGCCCGCTCACGCAGCGGGCATCCGGGAACGCGGGTGGTCGTGGGGTACGTCGGCAGCCTCCGCAACCGGCACGACGTACGCCGCCTCACCGAGCTGGCAGGCCTGCCCGGGATCCGGCTGGTCGTGGTCGGCGAGGGTCCCCAGCGCGACCGGCTCCGCTCCCGGCTGCCGGAGGCGCGGTTCGCCGGGGTGCTCTCCACCGGCGACCTGACGGTGGCGATGGCGTCGCTGGACCTGCTCGTCCATCCCGGCGAGCACGAGACCTGCTGCCACGCGCTGCGTGAGGCCGCGGCCAGCGGCGTACCCGTGGTCGCGCCGCGCCGCGGGGGCGCACCGGAGGTGGTGCGCCACCTCGAGACCGGACTGCTCTACGAGCCTGCAGATCGGCGGGGCCTGAGCCAGGCAGTGACCTCGCTGGCCGCGGACCGGCATCGCGGCCTGCTCGGCCGGCGGGCTCGTGAGCTCGCCGGTGCGCGCGACTGGCCGGCGGCGGTGGACGAGCTGGTCACCGACCACTACCAGCGGCTGGTGCCCTCCCCGGCACCGATCCCTGCCGTGGTCGGCTGACGGACGCCCGAAACCGGGCAAATCTCACACTCCCCACCCTCCGGCTTCCGCGGTCCGCCGGGTACCGTGACTTGTCGTGGCTACCACGACACTGGTCAAGGGAGCGCGCTCCACGCGCTCGACCATCGCCCTCAAGCTCCTGATGGCCGCCAGCGGCGTCATCTTCATCGGGTTCGTGCTCCTGCACATGTACGGCAACCTCAAGGCCTTCAGCGGCCATGACGCCTACAACGAGTACGCCGAGCACCTCCGCGAGTTCGGCGAGCCGATGCTCCCGTACGGCGGACTGCTCTGGATCATCCGGGTGACCCTGCTCGCGTCCCTGGCGGTGCACGTCTACGCAGCGCTGGCGCTGTGGCGCCGGGCCGGCAAGGCCCGCACCACGAAGTACGTCGTGAAGAAGAACGCGCACTCGTCCTTCTCCTCGCGCTTCATGCGCTGGGGCGGTCTGACGATCCTGCTCTTCCTGGTCTGGCACCTGCTGAACTTCACCATCGGCAAGATCAACGTCACCGGCGGGCCGACCAACGACCCGTACAACCTGCTCGTCGACTCCTTCGACGTCTGGTGGCTCACGCTCTTCTACCTCGTGGCGATGGTCGCGCTGGGTCTGCACCTGCACCACGGGGTGTGGAGCGCCGCCCAGACGCTCGGCCTGACCAACAACGCCAAGGCCCGGCGCAACGCCAAGACGCTGGGCCTCGTCACCGCCGTGGTCATCGCCGGCGGATACTCACTCGTCCCGATCTTCGTCCTCGCCGGCGTCATCACCAAGTAAGGGCCACCCATGACCGAGTTCCCGGACACCACGACCACGGCCGACCCCTCGCGCGACGCGCCGGGACCGCACGGCGACGACGCCGCGGGCTACTACGTCCCGGGTGCGCCGATCGCCGACACGAAGGCCCCGGGCGGCCCGATCGCCGAGCGGTGGAACACCCGCAAGTTCGAGGCCCGCCTGGTGAACCCGTCGAACCGGCGCAAGCTCAGCGTGATCATCGTCGGCACCGGCCTGGCCGGCGGCTCGGCGGCGGCCACGCTCGGCGAGGCCGGCTACAACGTCAAGTCCTTCTGCTACCAGGACTCCCCGCGCCGGGCGCACTCGATCGCCGCGCAGGGCGGCATCAACGCGGCCAAGAACTACAAGGAGGACGGCGACTCCGTCCACCGCCTGTTCTACGACACGGTCAAGGGCGGCGACTACCGCTCGCGCGAGTCGAACGTCTACCGCCTCGCCGAGGTCAGCGCCAACATCATCGACCAGTGCGTGGCGCAGGGCGTGCCCGTTCGCCCGGGAGTACGGCGGTCTGCTGGACAACCGGTCCTTCGGTGGCGTGCAGGTCTCCCGCACCTTCTACGCCCGCGGCCAGACCGGCCAGCAGCTGTTGATCGGCGCCTACCAGGCCCTGGAGCGCCAGGTCGCCGCCGGCACGGTCGAGACGTTCACCCGCCACGAGATGCTCGAGGTCATCGTGGTGGACGGTCGGGCGCGCGGCATCGTCGCCCGGGACATGGTCACCGGCCAGATCGAGACCCACCTCGCGGACGTCGTCGTCCTGGCCAGCGGCGGCTACGGCAACGTCTTCTACCTCTCCACGAACGCGATGGGCTGCAACGTCACCGCCACGTGGCGCGCGCACCGCAAGGGCGCCTACATGGCCAACCCCTGCTACACGCAGATCCACCCGACCTGCATCCCGGTCTCGGGTGCGCACCAGTCGAAGCTGACCCTGATGTCGGAGTCGCTGCGCAACGACGGTCGGATCTGGGTGCCGAAGAACGAGGCCGACTGCGACAAGGACCCGCGCGACATCGCCGAGGAGGACCGCGACTACTACCTGGAGCGGATCTACCCCTCGTTCGGCAACCTGGTGCCCCGCGACATCGCCTCGCGCGCCGCCAAGAACGTGTGCGACCAGGGTCGTGGCGTCGGCCCGGCCGTCGAGGGCGTCCGCCGGGGCGTCTACCTCGACTTCAGCGCCGCGATCGAACGCCTGGGCCAGGACGGCATCCAGGAGAAGTACGACAACCTCTTCGACATGTACGAGCGGATCACCGGGGAGAACCCGTACGAGGTGCCGATGCGCATCTACCCCGCCGTGCACTACGTGATGGGTGGTCTCTGGGTCGACTACGACCTGATGTCCTCCATCCAGGGCCTCTTCGTGACCGGCGAGGCCAACTTCTCCGACCACGGCGCCAACCGTCTCGGTGCCTCCGCCCTGATGCAGGGCCTGGCGGACGGATACTTCGTCCTCCCCCACACGATCCGCGACTACCTCGCCGACGGGCCGTTCGAGCCGGTGCCGGTCGACCACCCTGCGGTGGTGGAGGCCGAGGAGTCCGTGCACGCACGGATCAACCAGTTCATGAGCACCCAGGGCAACCGCAGCGTCGACTCCTACCACCGCGAGCTCGGCAACATCATGTGGGAGTACTGCGGCATGGAGCGCACCGAGGACGGTCTCAAGAAGGCGATCGACCTGATCCGCACGCTCAAGGACGACTTCTGGCGCAACGTGAAGGTGCTGGGCAGTGCGGAGAGCCTCAACCAGTCGCTGGAGAAGGCAGGTCGGGTGGCCGACTTCTTCGAGCTCGGCGAGCTCATGTGCATCGACGCGCTCAACCGGCGCGAGTCCTGCGGTGGTCACTTCCGTGGCGAGTCGCAGACCGAGGAGGGTGAGGCGCTGCGCCACGACGAGACGTTCGCCTACGTCGCCGCCTGGGAGTTCGCCGGCGACGACGAGCCGCCCGTGCTGCACAAGGAAGACCTGACCTACACGGCCATCGAGATGAAGCAGCGGAGCTACAAGTGAGCGACCGGAGCGGTCGCGACGGCTGGACCCTGACCACCACCGCCACCGTGCGGTCGACCTGCGAGCGAGCCATCGAGCGATGAGAGTCACACTGAAGATCTGGCGCCAGGCGGACGCGCAGTCCCCCGGTGCGATGCACGGCTACCAGCTCGACGACGTCTCCCCGGACATGTCGTTCCTCGAGATGCTGGACGTGCTCAACGAGGACCTCCACTCCCGGGGGGAGGAGCCGATCGCCTTCGACTCCGACTGCCGTGAGGGCATCTGCGGCATGTGCGGCCTGATGATCAACGGGCAGGCGCACGGACCCGAGGTCACCACCACCTGCCAGCTCCACATGCGGTCGTTCAAGGACGGCGACGAGATCGTCATCGAGCCCTGGCGGGCCGACGCGTTCCCGGTCATCAAGGATCTCTGCGTCGACCGTGGCTCCTTCGACCGGATCATCCAGTCCGGCGGCTACATCTCGGTCAACACCGGCTCGGCCCCCGAGGCGCACGCCACCCCGGTTCCCCGCGACGACGCGCTGCGTGCCTTCAACGTCGCGACCTGCATCGGCTGCGGCGCCTGTGTGGCCGCGTGCCCGAACGGGTCGGCCTCGCTGTTCATGGGCGCCAAGATCACCCACCTGGGCGAGCTCCCCAGGGTCAGCCGGAGCGCGACACCCGGGTGGTCGGCATGGTCGCCCAGCACGACGCCGAGGGCTTCGGCGGCTGCACCAACATCGGTGAGTGCGCCTCGGCGTGTCCCAAGGAGATCCCGCTCGACGTCATCTCCCAGCTCAACTGGGACCTGCACCAGGCCATGCGTCACGGTCACTGACCCGGCGTACGCACCCCACCGGGGGCAGGGCTCAGGTTCTCCCCCGCCTGCCCCGGCGCAGCACCGCGGCGACGGTCCCCGCCACCGCAGCCCCGGCGGCGAAGGCCGTGGTCGGCGAGGGCGAGCTCCGGCTCGTCCCCGCGGCGTCCTGGACCAGGTCTGTGGTCGAGGGGAGCGGTGGGCCCTGGACGGGGTGCACGGGGTCGTGGATCCGGTCGGCCACGGCCAGCGGCGAGGTGAACGCCCAGGACGCGCTGAAGAACACCAGCCGTGAGAAGTAGTTGATCCACACCAGCAGGATCAGCGCGATCCCGAAGGCCTGCGCAGCCGGCTGGTCCTTCGTCGAGCCGAGCAGCAGGAACGACAGTGACTTGAGCACCTCGAAGCCGACCGCACCGAGGAAGGCGCCGTGCCACAGCGCCCGGTTCGGGACCCGCGGCTGACCGAGCAGCTTGAAGAGGGTGAAGAAGAGCACCGCGTTCGCGACCAGGCCGATCGCCCGGGTGATCAGGGTCAGCAGCCAGGACAGCTCGTCACCGAGACCGACCCAGCCCAGGACGGTGCTGGAGAAGGCGGTGAGGAAGCCGGTGAACGCGACGCTGACCAGCAGCGTCACCCCGATCGTCACCAGCGAGACCAGGTCGCGCAGCTTGCCGAAGACGAAGTTGGGCTGGACTCCCTCAGGGGTCTCGAAGACCACCTCGAGCGACTGGCGCATCGCGGAGAGCCAGCCCAGGCCTGCGTACAGCACGCCGGCGAGGGCGATCAGCCCGGCCCAGCCGGAGAAGGTCCGGATGTCGGCCAGCGAGATCTCGTTCTCCCCGTCCCCGATGAAGCCCGGCAGCAACGAGTCGATCGCCTGGACCAGATCCTCACGGGCGCCGGGGTAGACGTTGGAGACGATGCCGACGACGAAGAATGCCAGGGCCAGGATCGGGAAGAAGCTGAGGAACGCGAAGTAGGTGACCGCACCGGACTGGTTGTTGCCGTTGTGCGAGCCGTAGTGCTTGACCATCCGCAGGACGTGCGCGACCAGCCGGTTGCGTCGTACGTCGTCGACCGTGTCCAGCGCCTGGTCCTTCACCGATGCCATGGGCTCAGGTGCCCGGGGGCGGGTGCGGGGATTCCTGTCCCGGCCTCCCGAGTGCGAGGTCGTGGGTCGGTCGCCAGCCGTGGGTCTCGTCGTGCACGTAGAGATGGAAGTCCTCGACGAAGAAGTCGCAGTCGAAGTCGGCCAGCTCGGCGAAGGCCTGGTCGAGCCGGGCCTCCGGCAGGTGGTGGGCGATGGTGACGTGCGGGTGGTACGGGAACGGCAGGTCCATCCGCAGCGGACCCTGGCGGACCGCCTCGGCCAGCTGCTCGCACTGGGAGATCCCCTCGACCAGTGACACGAAGACGACCGGCGAGATCGGGCGGAAGGTGCCGGTCCCCCGCAGGTGCACCCGGAACGGGGGGATGTCCCGGGCCACCTCGGCGAGGTGCTTCTCGACCTGGCTCAGCACGCCGTCGTCGATCTCCGTCGGCGGCACCAGCGTGATGTGGGTGGGGATCATCAGCGCGGTGCTGTCCCCGACCGACGTGCGGTACTGCTGCAGCTCGGTGGCCCAGGGCTCCGGGATCGAGACGGCTACTCCGATGGTCGGCATCGTCCGACACTACTGAACGCGGGCCGTCGCCTCAGCGGGCGGCCGCGACGAACCCGACTCGCTGGTACACGTCCCGCAACGTCGCCTCCGCCACGGCGCCGGCACGCTCGGCGCCCTGACGGAGCACGTCGAGCAGGTAGGTCTGGTCGTCGAGCAGCTCCAGCGTCCGGTCCCGGAACGGGGTGACCACGTCGACGACGACCTCGGCGAGCTCCTTCTTCAGGTCGCCGTAGCCGCGGCCGGCGTACTGCTCGACGAGGTCCGCGACCGGGGTGCCGGTCAGCGCCGAGTAGATCGTCAGCAGGTTGCTCACCCCCGGCTTGCCCTCGGGGTCGTAGGAGATCTCCGAGCCCGAGTCGGTGACCGCGGAGCGGATCTTCTTGGCGCTCACCTTCGGGTCGTCGAGCATCTCGACCAGACCCGCCTGAGAGGAGGCCGACTTCGACATCTTCGCCGTCGGGTCCTGCAGGTCGGCGATCTTCGCGGTGGCCTTGAGGATGTACGGCTCCGGCAGTCGGAAGGTCTTCTTGTAGCGGTGGTTGAACCGCTGGGCGAGGTCCCGGGTCAGCTCGAGGTGTTGGCGCTGGTCCTCCCCCACCGGCACGAAGTGCGGCCGGTACAGCAGGATGTCGGCGGCCTGGAGGATCGGGTAGGTGAACAGCCCGACGCTGGCCGCCCCCTCACCGCCCTTGGCGGACTTGTCCTTGAACTGGGTCATCCGGCGTGCCTCGCCGAAGCCGGTCATGCACTGGAGCACCCACGCGAGCTGGGCGTGCGCCGGGATCTGGCTCTGGACGAAGATCGCCGACCGAGCCGGGTCGATCCCCATCGCCAGCAGCTGCGCCGCTGCCCGCAGGCACCGCTCGCGCATCACCCGGGGGTCGTGCTCGCGGGTGATCGCGTGCATGTCGGCGATGAAGAAGAACGGCTCGTACTCCTCCTGCAGGTCCACCCACTGCCGCAACGCGCCCAGGTAGTTGCCGAAGTGGAAGGAGTCCGCCGTCGGCTGGATGCCGGAGAGCACGCGCGGACGCGCTCCCGAGGCACCCGCCACGCTCGTCTCCACCTGCGGGGCGGTGGTCGTCGACATGGGCCGAAGTCTGCCAAAGCGACGACCGGCCCGACGCACCGGTCAGCCGTGGCCGCACGGAGGGTGAGGAGCGAGCACCATCCACCCGGTGGTTGAGGAGCGAGCGCCACGCTCCCGGAGGTTGAGGAGCGAGCGCCCGCCCCCGGAGGTTGAGGAGCGAGCGCAACGCTCCCGGAGGTTGAGGAGCGAGCGCCAGCGAGCGTCTCGAAACCTCCCCACCCGGAAGGCGGTTTCGAGACAGGTCGCTAGCGCAACGCCCACGGAGGTTGAGGAGCGAGCGCCAGCGAGCGTCTCGAAACCTCCCCACCCGGAAGGGCGGTCGAGACAGGCGCTGCGCGCCTTCCTCAACCACCGGAATCCCTGCGCGCCTTCCTCAACCACTGCAACGCTCACGGAGGTTGAGGAGCGAGCGCCAGCGAGCGTCTCGAAACCTCCCCACCCGGAAGGGCGGTTTCGAGACAGGCGCTGCGCGCCTTCCTCAACCACCGGAATCCCTGCGCGCCTTCCTTAACCACCGGAAGCCCTGCGCGCCTTCCTCAACCACCGCAGATCGCACGGAGAATGAGGAGGTCGCGCAACGCCCACGGAGGTTGAGGAGCGAGCGCCAGCGAGCGTCTCGAAACCTCGCCCCCTCCAAGCGATCAGCCGGGCACTCCCGCATGCTCGTCCGTGGCGGCGCCGGCCTCGGCCGGTTCCTCCATCGCCGGGGGGATGTTCTGGTTGTGCTGGAAGACGTTGGTCGGGTCCCAGGCGCGCTTGATCTCGCGCAACCGGGCGTACTTCGTGGGTCCGTACGCGGCCTCGACCCGGATCAGGCCCTCGTCCCCGATGTAGTTGAGGTAGGCGTTTCCCGAGGTCCAGGGCTTCAACGCCGCGACCAGGTGGCGGGTCCAGTCGATGTTGGGCTGGTCCAGGTCGGGAACGGGCGGCCACATGGTGAGGTAGTGGACGTTGAACGGAGCTTGCCGCTGGCCGAACGCGGTGGCCTCCTCGTCGACCCTGGCCAGTGCCCCGCCTCCGGCGACCACGATCACCTGGGCCAGCGGCGACGGCGCCGGTTGGGCGTGGCTGACCAGAGCGTCGATCGCCTCGTCGGGCAGCCCCTCGAGGAAGTCGGCACTCCAGTAGTTGTGCATGCCGGCCGGGTTCGCGGCGTCGATCAGCTGCTGCACCGCGACGTACGGCATCGGCTGGAGCAGATCGACCACCGGGGGGCCGAACTCCCGCAGCGGAGCGATGATCCTCTCCGCCTCCTCGACCGGACCGGTGCACAGCACGATCACCCCGACCGCGGGCTTGCCGCGGGCCGGCTCAGGCACGAAGTCCGCGGGTGGCGCCGTGATCAGTGCGACGCCGGAGCCCACGCAGTCCGGGGCATCCGCCATGAAGTCCCGCCAGAACGCCAACACCTCACGGGCTCGGTCACCGGGGTGCAGCAGCATCCCGCCGAGCACCAACGGCCCCACCTCGTGCAGCCGGAAGCGGAACTGCGTGACGATCCCGAAGTTCCCGCCGCCGCCACGGATCGCCCAGAACAGGTCCGGGTTCTCGGTCTCCGACGCGGTCACGACGCGTCCGTCCGCGGTCACCACCTCGGCCTCGATCAGGTTGTCGCAGGTCAGTCCGCACTGTCGCTCCAACCAGCCGCTGCCGGACCCCAACGAGAGGCCACCGACCCCGGTCGTGGACATCCGGCCGCCGGTCACGGCCAGGCCGTGCTCCTGGGTCGCCGCGTCCACCGCACCCCACCGGGCGCCCCCACCGACGGTCAGCTCGCGGCTCTCCGGATCCACCTCGATCGAGTCCAGGCCGCGCAGGTCGATGCAGGCGCCGCCGTCGACGACGGCCGATCCGGTGACCCCGTGGCCGCCGCCGTACACCGAGACCGGGAGCCCCACCGAGGTGGCTTCCCTGATCGCGGCGACCACGTCCTGGGTGGTCGAGCAGCGCAGGATCCGGTCCGGGAATCGGTCGATCATCCCGTTGAAGACGTGTCTGGCCTCGTCGTACCCGGGTTCGTCCCGGTGCAGCCGCTGGCCGGCGAACTGTTCTCCATGCTCGGTCATGGACCTTCCTTCCTCAGTCGTCCTCCCATCCACGCACGCGACCCGAGGGGGGACAATGACCCGATCTGACCAGGGCGCGTGGTGCATCTCAACGATCACCTCCGGACGGCCGGAATCGGGTTGCGCCGCGGCACCCGACGCGTCAGGGTCCAGCCATGGCCCCACCAGCACCCGACGCCGGCTCGACCGCCCACCAGCCGACCCGGACTGCACCGACCCTGACCGACGGGGTGGTGACGATCCGGGGCCACCGACCCGAGGACGCCGAGGGGTCCTACGAGCAGTGCCAGGACCCGCTGTCCCAGCGCTGGACCACCGTGCCGCTCCCGTACAGCCGGGAGATGTCGGAGGAGTTCGTCACCACGACGATGCCCGGTGGCTGGGCGGACGACAGCGAGTGGGCGTTCGCGATCGAGGTCGACGGGAGGTACGGCGGCACGATCTCGCTGAGCAACGAGGGGGACCACCGCGCCGAGATCGCCTACGGCGCGCACCCGTGGATCCGCGGCCAGGGGTACGTCGAGCGGGCCGTCCGGCTGATGCTGACCTGGGGCTTCGAGCAGCGCGACCTGGCGACCGTGGTGTGGTGGGCCAACGTCGGCAACTGGGCCTCCCGTCGTCTGGCGTGGCGGCTCGGGTTCGGCTTCGAGGGGACCGTGCGCCGGTGGCTCCCCCAGCGGGGCGAGCTCCTCGACGGCTGGGTCGGCACCCTGCTGCGCGACGAGCCGATGCAGCCCCGGTCGGCCTGGCTGGACGCACCGGTCCTCGACGGGCGCGGAGTGCGTCTGCGGCCGCTGCGGACCGCCGACGTGGACCGGGTCCACGAGGGCTGCCGGGACCCCGAGACGCAGCGCTGGCTGGGCCAGCTGCCCGCGCCGTACACCCGCGCCGACGCCGAGACCTACGTCGCCTCACGCACCGACCAGCTCGCCGCAGGCACCGGTGCCACCTGGGCGGTGGCCGACCCGCTCGACGACCGGCTCCTCGGCACCGTCGGCTTCTTCGGGCTGGTCCCCGGGGTGGAGTGCGAGATCGGCTACTGGACCCACCCGGACGCCCGGGGGCGCAGGGTCACCACCGCGGCGCTGCGGCGGGCGACGGCGTACGCGGTGGAGACGCTGGGCGTGCAGCGGGTCACCGCGTTCAGCGCCGTCGACAACGTCGCCTCCCGGCGGGTCATCGAGGCGGCCGGCTTCCGTCAGTACGGCGTGGCGAGGCGCGGGGCGTGGGTGCGCGACGGTCGGGCCGACCTGGCGCTGTACGACGTGCTGGCCGACGAGTGGACCGCCGCGGGCTCGTGACCGCTCAGGCCGCCAACCGCTGCTCGCGGTGGTGCGCGTGCGCCGACCAGACGAGCATCGCGACGCCCGCGACCGACAGCGCCGCACCGACCAGCGCCGTGGCGCGGTAGCCGAAGCCGCCGGCGATCACCAGGCCGCCCAGCCAGGCGCCGAGGGCGTTGGCCATGTTCAGCGCGGAGTGGTTCAGCGCCGCCCCGATGGTCTGCGCGTCGCCGGAGACGTCCATCAGCCGCAGCTGCAGGTTGATCACCAGCACCGAGCCGATCGCGGTGATCGCGAAGACCACCGGCAGCAGCCACCAGCCGTACGGCGCGACCGCCCAGAACACCAGCATGCTGACCCCGGAACCGATCCCGGCCCAGATCAACGCCCGGAACACCGACCAGGCGGCCAGCTCGCCGGCCAGCCAGGTACCGCCGACCATGCCGAGCCCGAAGGCGAGCAGGAAGACCGGCACCCTGCTCTCGGCGAGCCCACCGACGTCCGTGACGATCGGGGCGATGTAGGAGTACACCGCGAACAACCCACCGAAGCCGACCGCGCCGGCTCCGAGCGTGAGCCACACCTGTCGGTTGCGGAAGACCTGCAGCTCGCGACGTCCGGTCGCCGCCGGGTCACCGGGCGTGGAGGGAACGAAGAGCAGGATCATCGCGACGGTCACCAGCGCGATCAGTGCGGTCGCCAGGTACGCCGAGCGCCAGCCTGCCGTCTGACCGAGCCAGGTCGCGGCCGGGACCCCCACGACGTTGGCCACCGACAGGCCGAGCATCACGCTGGCCACGGCCCTCCCCTTGCGCTCCGGCGGCGCCAGGCTGGCGGCCACCAAGGAGGCGACGCCGAAGTACGCGCCGTGCGGGAGTCCGTCCAGGAAGCGGGCCAGGGCGAGCCACTCGTAGCTGGTCGCGGCGGCGCTCGCGGCGTTGAAGACCGCGTACGCCGCCATCAGGGCCAGCAGCAGCCCACGCCGCGGCCACTTGGCCCCGAAGAAGGCCAGCACCGGGGCGCCGACCACCACGCCGAGCGCGTACGCCGAGATCACGTGGCCGGCGCGCGGGATCGAGATCCCGACACCCGTCGGCGATCTGAGGCAGCAGGCCCATCGTGACGAACTCGGTGGTCCCGATCGCAAAACCGCCCATGGCCAGCGCGAGGACCGCCAACCGGAAGTGGGCGGGCCGGCTGGCGGCCGCTGGCACGGGGGTACGGGCGGTGACGGTCATCGTCGGTGATTCTTCCGGGCGGAGGACGTGCGGGTCACCTTCATAGTGGGGCCGCAGGTCGGCCCGGGACGATTCGCCGACGGCCGTCGGACAGGTTCCGTGCGGGGGTGGTGGGTAGCGTCACACCATGGACTTCGACAACGCCCGGATCCTGGTGTGCGGGGCCAGCGGCGCCCTCGGCCGGATGCTCGTCGACCGACTCCACGATCGGGGAGCCCGCGTCGTCCCGGCGGGGCGGGACGCCGGTCGGCTGGCGGACCTCGCGGAGCGCTGCGGCACCCAGCCGGTGGTCTTCGACGCCGTCGACGTGGAGTCCTGCCGGTCTGCGGTGGAGCAGGCGGCCGGCCAGCTCGGCGGTCTGGACGCCCTGGTGGTCACGGTCGGGGTGCCGGCCTTCGGCCGTTCGGTGACTGGCGGACCCGGCCGTCGTCGAGGAGCTGTTCGCGGTCAACGTGCTGGGGCCGATGGCTCTGGTCCGGGCTGCCGCCCCGGTCCTGAGCGAGGGCGGCACTGTGGCGGTGCTGTCCGCGATCCTGGCCGACTCCCCGACCAACGAGATGGCGGAGTACTCGGCCAGCAAGGCCGCCCTGTCCGCCTGGCTCGGGGTGCTCCGTCGCGAGGAACGCCGGGCCTTCCACGTCCTCGACGTACGCCCGCCGCACCTGGACACCGGCCTGGAGACCCGAGCCCTCGCCGGCGAGCCGCCGACCTCGCTCCCGGCCCCCTCCCCGGCCACCGAGGTCGTCGACGCGGTGCTCTCCGCGATGGCCGACAAGAAGCGTGAAGTGGCCTGGGACCCGAAGGAACGCCGCCTGGTGGTGCGCTGAGCGTCAGCGGGTGTCCAGCCTCGCGGTGGTCGAGGGAGGGCACGCAGCCCGCCCCACGGTGGTTGAGGAAGGCGCGCAGCGCCCCCGGTGGTTGAGGAAGGCGCGCAGCGCCCCACGGTGGTTGAGGAAGGCGCGCAGCGCCTGTCTCGAAACCACCGCAGAGGTTTCGAGACGCTCGCTGACGCTCGCTCCTCAACCTCCGTGGCGAAGCTGGCCCCATCGGTGACTGAAGAAGGCGCGCAGCGCCCCACGGTGGTTGAGGAAGGCGCGCAGCGCCTGTCTCGAAACCACCGCAGAGGTTTCGAGACGCTCGCTGACGCTCGCTCCTCAACCTCCGTGGCGAAGCTGGCCCCATCGCTGGTTGAGGAAGGCGCGCAGCGCCCCACGGTGGTTGAGGAAGGCGCGCAGCGCCTGTCTCGAAACCACCGCAGAGGTTTCGAGACGCTCGCTGACGCTCGCTCCTCAACCTCCGCGCCGACGCTCGCTCCTCAACCTCCGTGGAGACGCTCGCTCCTCAACCTCCGTGGCAGACGCTCGCTCCTCAACCTTCGTCGCGGGTTGCTCTCCGCGTCCCGGCCAGGTTCAGCAGGCGTCGCCGAGCCCCGCTACGGCATCCTCCAACCGGTCGCGGGACTTCTCCACCTGGGCCTGATCCACCTCGCCCTTGGCGGACTGTGCGGCCTGGTCCACCAGCGAGTTCAGCGCCGATCGAGCCTCCTCGAGCGCGCCACGTGCCTGCTCGGGCAGACCGGAGTCGGCGGCAGCGGCGACGGCGTCCCGGGCAGCAGTGAGCTGCTGGCGCGCCGCAGCCGGGTCGGCGTCGATCCGGTCAACCGCCGAGCCGGCGACGTCGCCGGCACGTTCCATCGCCTTCTCGGCCGCTGCACAGGCCGCCTTGTCAGTCGCCTTGCCGACGGCATCCTCCGCCTGGGAGCAGCCGCCGAGGGCGGTCGCCAGCAGGATGCCCGCGACCGCCCGGCGCGCCGTCGTCGCCCTCACAGCGACGCGAGGGCCTCGTTGAGCGTGGCCGAGGGACGCATCACCTGGTCGGCCTTGTCGCCGTCGGGCCGGTAGTAGCCCCCGATGTCAGCGGGGCTGCCCTGTACCGCTGCCAGCTCCTCGACGATCTTCTCCTCGTCCCCGGCCAGCTTGTCGGCCAGCGGTCCGAACGCCTCGGCCAGCTCGGCGTCGTCGCCCTGCGCCGCCAGCTCCTTGGCCCAGTACAGAGCCAGGTAGAAGTGCGAGCCGCGGTTGTCGATGCCGCCGATCTTGCGGGTCGGGGACTTGTCCTCGAGCAGGAACGTCTCGGTCGCCCGGTCGAGAGTGTCGGCGAGCACCTGCGCGCGCGGGTTGTCGGCGTACCCGGCGAGGTGCTCGAACGAGGCGGCCAGGGCGAAGAACTCGCCGAGGCTGTCCCAGCGCAGGTAGTTCTCCTTGACCAGCTGCTGCACGTGCTTGGGGGCCGAACCTCCGGCGCCGGTCTCGAAGAGGCCGCCGCCGTTCATCAGCGGCACCACCGAGAGCATCTTCGCCGAGGTCCCGAGCTCGAGGATCGGGAAGAGGTCGGTGTTGTAGTCGCGCAGCACGTTGCCGGTGACCGAGATGGTGTCCTCGCCCCTGCGGATCCGCTCCAGCGAGTAGGCGCAGGCCTCGGCCGGGGCCATGATCTCCACGGTCAGACCGTCGGTGTCGTGCTCGGTCAGGTACTCCTCCACCTTGGCGATCAGCTTCGCGTCGTGGGCGCGGTTGCTGTCCAGCCAGAAGATCGCCGGAACGCCCGCGGCGCGGGCCCGGGTGACGGCCAGCTTCACCCAGTCGCGAATCGCGGCGTCCTTGGTCTGGCACGCCCGCCAGATGTCACCGGGCTCCACGACGTGCTCGATGAGCACGTCCCCGGCGCCGTCGACGACGCGCATCGTGCCGGCCGCGGGCACCTCGAAGGTCTTGTCGTGGGAGCCGTACTCCTCGGCCGCCTTGGCCATCAGCCCGACGTTCGGGACCGATCCCATCGTGGCGGGGTCGAACGCGCCGTGCTCGCGGCAGTCCTCGATCACGGTCTGGTAGACGCCGGCGTAGGAGGAGTCGGGAATGACCGCGAGGGTGTCGGCCTCCTTGCCGTCCGGGCCCCACATGTGGCCCGAGGTGCGGATCATCGCCGGCATCGAGGCGTCGATGATGACGTCGGACGGGACGTGCAGGTTGGTGATGCCCTTGGCGTCGTCGACCATCGCCATCCGCGGACCGTCCGCGAGGCCCTGCTCGACCGAGGCCTTGATCGCCTCCCCGTCGGGCAGGTCGGAGACGGCGTTCATCAGCGCGCCGAGCCCGTCGTTGGGCGAGATGCCCGCCTCGGCGAGCTGCTCGCCGTACTGCTCGAACAGCGTGGGGAAGAAGGCCTGCACGACGTGGCCGAAGATGATCGGGTCGGAGACCTTCATCATGGTGGCCTTGAGGTGCACCGAGAAGAGGACGTCCTCGGCCTTGGCGCGGGCGATCTGCTCGACCAGGAAACGGCGCAGCGCCGCGACGTTCATGAAGGTGCCGTCCACGACCTCGCCGGCCAGGACCTTCACGTCGTCCTTGAGCACGGTGGTGGTGCCGTCCGCGGCGACGTGCTCGATCCGAAGGGTGCCCTCGTTCTCGACGACGACCGACTTCTCGTTGGAGAAGAAGTCGTCCTTGCCCATCGTCGCGACGTCGGTCTTCGAGTCCTTGCTCCAGGCGCCCATCCGGTGCGGGAAGGACTTGGCGTAGTTCTTGACCGAGGCCGGCGCGCGCCGGTCCGAGTTGCCCTCGCGCAGCACCGGGTTGACCGCGGAGCCCTTCACCTTGTCGTACGTGGCCCGGGTCTCCTTCTCCTCGTCGCTCGAGGGGCTCTCCGGGTAGTCCGGCAGGTCGTAGCCCTGCTCCTGCAGCTCGGTGATCGCGGCCTTGAGCTGCGGGGTCGACGCCGAGATGTTCGGCAGCTTGATGATGTTCGCCTCGGGCTTGGTCGCCAGCTCGCCGAGCTCGGCGAGGGCGTCGTCGAGCCGCTGCTCGTCGGTCATCCGCTCCGGGAACTGGGCGATGATCCGGCCGGCGAGGGAGATGTCACGCGTCTCGACCTCGACCCCGGCCTTCGCGGCGTAGGCGGAGATGATCGGCAGGAACGAGTACGTCGCCAGCAGCGGCGCCTCGTCGGTGTGCGTGTAGATGATCGTGGCCATGGATGCGTCTGCTCCTGGGGTCGTCGGCAGGTTCCTTGACGTCAAGATAACGCGACGTCGGGACCCGGACAGCCTCGCACCCGTCCGGTCGCCCGGCAACGCCCACGTCCACCGGTGCGCCGGCCACCGGCCGTCGCGGCCTCAACCCGTGTGATCGACCGCAGCGTCGCGCTGCTAGCGTCGGCAACCGATCACACCTTTTCTCCCGCGCCGGCGGTGTCCGCGCCGGGCCGGACCTCCCGAGGAGTCGTCGTGAGCCACACCCCACTGAAGGTTGCCGTCACCGGCGCCGCCGGTCAGATCGGCTACAGCCTGCTGTTCCGCCTCGCCAGCGGAGCGCTGACCGGGGACCGCCCGATCGAGCTCCGGTTGCTGGAGATCACTCCCGCGCTCAAGGCGCTCGAGGGCGTCGTGATGGAGCTCGACGACTGCGCGTTCCCGCACCTCGCCGGAGTCGAGATCGGCGACGACGCCGAGACGATCTTCGACGGCGTGAACCTGGCGCTGCTCGTCGGCGCCCGCCCCCGCGGTCCCGGCATGGAGCGCGGCGACCTGCTCGAGGCCAACGGAGCGATCTTCACCGCGCAGGGCAAGGCGCTCAACAAGGTGGCCGCCGACGACGTCCGGATCGGTGTCACCGGCAACCCGGCCAACACCAACGCGCTGATCGCGCGCAGCAACGCCCCCGACATCCCCACGGAGCGGTTCTCGGCGCTGACCCGTCTGGACCACAACCGGGCCATCTCGCAGCTGGCCGCGAAGACCGGCGCCGCGGTGACCGACATCAAGAAGATGACGATCTGGGGCAACCACTCGGCCACCCAGTACCCCGACCTGTTCCACGCCGAGGTCGACGGCCGGAATGCCGCCGAGCTCGTCGACGACCAGGACTGGATCGAGTCGACGTTCATCCCGACCGTCGCCAAGCGCGGCGCGGCGATCATCGACGCCCGCGGTTCCTCCTCGGCCGCCTCGGCCGCCTCGGCCACCATCGATGCCGCCCGGGACTGGCTCTACGGCTCCGCCGAGGACGACTGGGTCTCGATGGCCGTGGCCTCCGACGGCTCCTACGACGTCCCCGAGGGCCTGGTCTCCTCCTTCCCGGTCACCACCAAGGACGGCAACTGGGAGATCGTCCAGGGCCTGGAGATCGACGAGTTCTCCCGCGGCCGGATCGACGCCTCCACCGCCGAGCTGGCCGAGGAGCGGGACGCGGTCACCGAGCTCGGTCTGATCTGACTGGTCCGGCCTCGACCCCGGTCGGATTTCGGCTGCGGTTTCCCCGGCCGGCCGGGGAAACCGGAACCTGTCGGGGCAAGCACCACCCGACAGGTTCCGGTTTGCCCCGACAAGTCCCCGACTTCTGGACGCTCCCGGTCCGGATTCGGTTCGGTCAGGTTCGCGGCCCGGCCCGGCCCGGCCCGGACCCGCGGTCGGATTTCGGCTGCGGTTTCCCCGGCCGGCCGGGGAAACCGGAACCTGTCGGGGCAAGCACCACCCGACAGGTTCCGGTTTGCCCCGACAAGTCCCCGGCTTCTGGACGCTCCCGGTCCGGAACTGGTCCGGCCCCACCGACCAGCCGGCCCCGGCTCCGACCCGCCGCGGGCTACAGCGGCTGGTTGGGGATGGTCGAGGCGAGGAACAGCAGCAGGCCGCCGCAGATCACCAGCAGCACCACGTCCAGAGCGCGGTGTCGAACCTTGAGCATGCCGGCGTCCCGCTCCGGCAGCACCAGCCGCAGCAACGCGGCCGCGAGCAGGGACCCGGCCAGCCAGCGGACGCCGAGCCGCCAGTCCCCCGACCAGACCAGGAACACCGCCACCGCGCTGGCCACCAGCACCACCAGGTAGCAGACCCCACCGATCGTGGACGGGTAGCGCCGCGGATCGCGCTCCAGCGCCGCGGCCTCCAGGTCGGAGGCCACCTCCTCCTCGGACGGGACGTCCGGGGAGTCGTCGGCGGGGGGCGGCTCGGTCAAGGTCAGTCCTGCGCCTTCTCGGACATCGCCACGATGTTGGACAGCAGCATCGCCCTCGTCATCGGCCCCACCCCACCCGGGTTCGGCGAGACCCAGCCGGCCACGGCCCACACGTCAGCGGCCACGTCCCCGGCCAGCTTGCCGTCGACCCGGGACACCCCGACGTCGAGGACGGCGGCCCCGGGCTTGACCATGTCACCGGTGACGATCCCGGGCACCCCGGCGGCCGCCACGACGATGTCGGCGTTCCGCAGGTGCGCAGCAAGGTCCTTGGTCCCGGTGTGGCACAGCGTCACGGTGGCGTTCTCGGAGCGTCGGGTCAGCAGCAGTCCCAGCGGACGTCCCACGGTCACGCCCCGGCCCACCACGGCGACCTCGGCGCCCGCGATCTCCACACCGTGCCGGCGCAGCAGCTCGACGATGCCGTACGGCGTGCAGGGCAGCGGCGCCGGGTGACCGAGCACCAGCCAGCCCAGGTTGGTCGGGTGCAGCCCGTCGGCGTCCTTGGCCGGGTCGATCAACCCGAGGACCCGGTTCTCGTCGCGACCCTTCGGCAGCGGCAGCTGGACGATGTACCCGGTGCAGGCGGGGTCCGCGTTCAGCGTCGCTACCGCGTCCTCGATCTCCTCCTGGGTCGCGGTCGCGGGCAGGTCGACGCGGATCGACTCGATGCCGACCTCGGCGCAGTCCTTGTGCTTGCCGTTCACGTACCACCGCGAGCCCGGGTCGTCGCCGACCAGGACGGTGCCGAGCCCGGGCACCACACCGCGGTCGCGGAGCGCGGCCACCCGGCCGCGGAGCTCGTCCTTGATCGCCGCCGCGGTGGCGGTGCCGTCCAGGGTGCGTGCGGTCATCGGGGTTCCTTCCTGCGAGACGTGGGGGCTGGTCAGTGGGCGAAGTGCCGGGTGCCGGTGAAGTACATCGTCACCCCGGCGGCCTCGGCTGCCGCGATGGTCAGCTCGTCGCGGACCGACCCGCCCGGCTGCACGATCGCGGTGACGCCGGCGTCGATGAGGATCTGCGGTCCGTCCTCGAACGGGAAGAACGCGTCCGAGGCGGCGACCGCGCCCGAGGCCCGCTCCCCGGCCCGGGTGACGGCGAGCCGGCACGAGTCCACCCGGTTGACCTGGCCCATCCCGACGCCGACCGACGCGCCGTCGCGGGCCAGCAGGATCGCGTTGGACTTCACGTGCCGGCAGGCCTTCCAGGCGAACGCCAGGTCGGCGAGCACCTCGGGGGCGGCCGCCGCACCGGTCGCCAAGCTCCAGCTGGCCGGGTCGTCACCGTCGGCGTCCACCCGGTCCTGGTGCTGCATCAGCAGGCCGCCGCTGATCGGCCGGGTCTCGACCGCGGCGGTGCCGGCGTCCAGCGGCGCGGTCAGGATCCGGATGTTCTTCTTGCCCTGGAGCACCTCGACCGCACCGTCCTCGTACCCCGGAGCGACGATGACCTCGGTGAAGACCTCGGCCACCTGCTCGGCCATCGCCACCGAGACCGGGCGGTTGACCGCGATCACCCCGCCGAAGGCGGAGACCGGGTCGCACGCGTGCGCACGGCGGTGGGCCTCGGCGACGTCGGACCCGACCGCGATCCCGCACGGGTTGGCGTGCTTGATGATCGCCACCGCTGGCTCACCGAAGCTGCCGGCGGCGCGCCGGGCGGCGTCGGTGTCGACATAGTTGTTGTACGACATCTCCTTGCCGTGCAGCTGCTCGGCGGCGGCCAGCCCGCCGGGGCCGTGTCCGCTGCGGTACAGGGCGGCCGGCTGGTGCGGGTTCTCGCCGTACCGCAGCACCGCCGCCTTCTCCCAGGTTCCCCCGATCCACGCGGGGAAGCCGCTGCCGTCGGAGGTGTCGGTGAGCACGTTGCCCATCCACGAGGCGACGGCGACGTCGTACGTCGCGGTGTGCACGAAGGCCTCGGCGGCCAGCTGCCGGCGCTGGGCCAGCGTGAAGCCGCCGTCGCTGACCGCGGCGAGCACGTCGGCGTACCGCTCGGGGGAGGTCACGATGGCCACCGACGGGTGGTTCTTGGCCGCGGCCCGCACCATCGAGGGACCCCCGATGTCGATCTGCTCGACGCACTCGTCGGGGTCGGCGCCCGAGGCCACGGTGGCGGCGAACGGGTACAGGTTCGAGACCACCAGGTCGAAGGGCTCCACGCCCAGCTCGGCCAGCTGCGCCACGTGGGTCTCGAGGCGGCGGTCGGCCAGGATCCCGGCGTGCACCCGCGGGTGCAGGGTCTTCACCCGGCCGTCCAGGCACTCGGGAAAGCCGGTCAGCTCCTCGACGCGGACCACCGGCAGGCCGAGGCCGGCGATGAGGGCGGCGGACCCCCCGGTGGAGACCAGCTCCACCCCGGCGTCGTGCAACCCGCCCACCAGCTCCTCCAGCCCGGTCTTGTCGTAGACCGAGACCAGGGCGCGCCTGATCGGGACCCTGCTGTCGGCGGCGGCGTCTCACTCATGTCCGAACCGGACCTTCCTGTCGTTGACGGTGAAGCCGTCGCGGGCCATCCGGCCCACGCTGTCGACGAGCATCCGGCGCTCGGCGACCTTGATCCGCTCGTGGAGCGTCTCCACGGTGTCGTCCTCGGCGACCTCGACAGCTCGCTGGGCGACGATCGGGCCGGTGTCGACGCCCGCGTCGACCACGAACAGCGTGCAGCCGGTGACCTTGACGCCGTACGCCAGCGCGTCGGCTGGCCCCTGCATCCCGGGGAACGACGGGGACAGTGCGGGGTGGGTGTTGACGGTGCGGCCGCCGAACCTGGTCAGGAACGACTCCCCGGCGAGCTTCATGAAGCCGGCCAGGACCACGAGGTCCGGGGAGTGGGCGGCCACCTGCTCGGCCAGCGCGGTGTCCCACTCCTCCCGGGAGCCGCAGTCGGCGACCCGGAGCACGAAGGTGGGGACCCCGGCCCGCTCCGCCCGGGCGAGCCCCTCGATGCCGTCCCGGTCCGCTCCGACGGCGACCACCCGGGCGCCGTACGCCGGGTCCGCGCAGGCGTCCAGCAGGGCCTGCAGGTTGGTGCCGGACCCCGAGACGAGCACGACGAGACGCGCTGGGGCAGGGGTGGGCACGGGGAGGCAGTCTAGCGGCGGGTACGCCGGCGGAGCGGCCGGGCCGCCCGGCGCAGCGCTCCCGCGACGGCACCCCCGGCCACCACGACCACGGCGCGCGGGACCCGGGTCAGCCCCCGCAGCCGTCCGCCCGGTTCCTGCTCGGCGCCGGGCGACTCCTCGGCGGTCGGCGACTCCTCGGCGGGAGCCGGGTCCCCGGGGTCGACCAGCTGCCGTCGGGCCCACCAGGTCGTGGCCAGTCCCCCGAGCAGACCACCGACGCCGAACGCGACGATCGCGTGCACCAGCACGTCACCGGCCGCCGGACCCACCATCCGCATCCGGCCCGGCCCCAGCGCGCCGCCGGCCAGGGAGGTGAGCAGCCCGACGACGATGCCGGCCACCACTCCCCCGGCACAGCCGCGCAGCGCCGCCTCCTCGTACCGCACCGTGACCCGGGCGAGCTGCGCCCGGCTCGCGGCGACGCCGGCGGTCAGCGGGGCCAGCAGCAGCACGCCGCCGAGCCACATCGGGGGCGTCCCGGTGTCGGGCAGCGCCGCGAGCAGCGGGAACATCGGCAGCGGCCCCAGCACCACCGCCGAGGGCGAGACCACGGTGCCCGCGCCCACCAGGAAGCCGGGCCCGAGCAGGTAGGACCCCGAGAACAGCACGGCGTTCGGGACGGCGGCCACGCCGGCCAGGGTGAGCAGGGTGGCGCCACCGGCTCCCGCGCCGAGCTGGGACATGATGTTGAGGGCGGTGCCGAGGTCGAGCACCAGTGCCGCCAGGAGGACCGCCGCGCTCACCGCGAGCCAGCCGAGCAGCACCCGGCGGGCGGTGTCCGCGGCCACCCGGACCCCGGGCGGCAGCAGGGCCGTCCAGACCGCGGCGCGACCGGACCCGACCGCGACGGCGGGGCCGGCGACGAGCACGCTCAGGGCCAGCGTCCAGCCGACCACCCGGGCGGTGTCCGGGCTGGTCGCCGGGGTGGCGGCCAGGTTGACGGTGAGCACCGCCACCACCACGTACCCCAGTGCGAAGAGGCCGACAGCCGTCGGCACGGTCCAGTCGCGTTCGCCGTCGCCGATCCGGTCGGCGTCCGGGCCGTGCCCGGAGACGAGCTCGCCGAGCCGACGGGCGATCCGCCACACCGACCACACGCAGAGCAGGGTCAGCCCGAGCGGCACCGTGGTGACGGTGAAGCCGTCCACGGCGATCCCCGAGCCGTGCGCGGCCAACCAGCCGAGCGCGCCGACCCGCATCCCGTCTCGAGGGGTGCCGTGCGCCCCGGCGTCGCTGAGGAACCAGCCGACCACACCCAGGGCGAGACAGACGAGCAGCACGGCGCCGGCGGCCGCGGCCCCCGCGAGCGCGGCGATCACCGCCAACGACGGACGGCGGGGCGGAGCCGCGACCGGTTCGGACCGGCCGAGGCGCGTGGACGGAGGAAGCAGCGAGGTCATTGCGCGGCCATCATCGCCCGGAGCCGCGGCGCCGCGGCGCTCCCACGCCGGTTGGGGTGCGGGCCCGGCCTCGCGTACCGTTGAGCGGCCATGAGCCAACCCGAGGACTTCGACGCGTTCTACCTGGACGCGCGGGAGCGACTGCTCCTCCAGACCTATGCGCTCACCGGTGACCTCGGGGCCAGCCGGAGCGCCGTGCGCGACACGTTCGTGGTCGCCTGGCACCACTGGCGCAAGGTGGGGGCGCTGCCGGACCGCGAGGACTGGACCAGGCCGCACGCGTGGCTGCACGCCCAGCGCCGGCACACGGCGCGGGTCTGGCACCGCGACAAGGAGCTCGACCCCGACGTCTCGGCCACCTTGGCGACGCTGAGCACCCTGACCGCCGTCCGGCGCCGGCTGCTGCTGCTCGACCAGCTGACCGACCTCAGCGCGAGCGAGCGGGCCCGGGAGGTCGGGCTGACCCGCGTCGTCGCGGACACCGAGCTGCGGGCCGCCCTGGCCTCCTTCTGCCAGATGCGGGAGGTCACCCCCGCCGGGATCGCCGCCGCCCTGGCACCGCTGGGCGACGTCGTCGCGCGGGTCGCGTGGCCGCGTCCCAGCACGGTGCGGCACACCGGCGCCGCCCGGCGTCGTACCCACACCTTGCTCGGAGCCGCCACCGCGGTCACGGCGCTGCTGGTGTCCGGCTCACTGGTCACCGACGCGGCCGGGGTGCGGCCCACGCTCGCCCGGGAGGTGGTCGCCGCTCCCGGCTCACCGGAGCCCACCCCCGAACCCGAGCCGGACGAGGGTGAGCCGGAGGAGGAAGCGGTCCCCCAGCTGGACGCGAGTCGGCTGCTCACCCCGAGCCAGGTCCGCGACCAGCTGCCCGGCACCGCCTGGAGAGTCACCGGCACCCACGACAACACCGAGGGCGACGGCCTGGTCACCGCCTGCCAACGCACCCGTTTCGCGGACCCCGACGGCACCGCCGCGCTGGTTCGCACCTTCGGACCGCCGGCAGCCAAGACTGCCCAGGGCAAGGCGGCGCAGGGCAAGGCTGCCCGGAAGCAGCGCCGGCAGGCGGCCGCCGCCGGGCCCGCGGTGGTCGAGACCATCGAGGCCTCCGCCTCCGGCAGCGCCGCGCGGCAGACGATGAGCACCACCACCCGCTGGTACGCCGCCTGCGCGGCCGAGCGGGTGCAGCTGCTGTCCACCTCCGAGGTCACCGACATCGGCCACCGCGCCCGGGTGATCGCGCTGCGCTCGTGGACGGCCCCGGTCTCGACGATGACCGTCGGCATCGCCCGGACCGGCCGGCTCACCGTGACCACGATGACCACCACCCCCGGCCCGGCCCGGCCGGACCTCACCGCGCAGGCCACGCTGCTGGCCCGGGCCGTCAACGACGTGTGCAAGCTGCCCGAGTCCGGCCCCTGCGCCACCGGCACCCCGCAGCCGCGGACGGCGGCACCGGTGGCCACCGGCAGTGTCCCGGCGCTGCTCAGCGTGATCGACCTGCCCCCGGTCGGCGGCGTCCGCAGGCCCTGGGTCGGCACCGACCCGGTGCGGGCGACCGACAACGTCGCTGCCACCCAGTGCGACCGGACCAGCTTCTCGGGACGCTTCGAGGGTCGGCCGCTCACCCGCAACCTGACCCGCTCCTTCCTCATCCCCGGCGCCCGGCTGCCCGACGAGTTCGGTCTCACCGAGACCGTCGCCGCCCTCCCCGGGGACCGGGCGAGCTCGTTCGTCGAAGGGGTGCGCGCCCGGTTGCGCGGCTGCGAGGACGACAACCCGGGCACCGAGGTGGTCCAGGTCGAGGAGGTGCGCGGCCCCGACCGCGACCTGACCGTGTGGCACGTCACCACCGAGGTCTCCGACCAGCGCTCGGTGCGCTACCTGATGGCGATCATGCGCAGCGGCACCTCGGTCGCGCAGCTGGGGTTCGTCCCGGCCCCCGGGGTCGAGATGCCCGCGGGCGCCTTCATCGCTCTGGCCCAGCGGGCCCTGGCGCGGCTCGACGAGCTGCCCGGGCCGGCGGCCGGCGGTGCGGGGAAGAAGAAGCAGCAGCAGAAGTCCGAGTGACGGCCGGTCCAGCACCGACTGCAAAATCCTGCTCGGCGTGCAACCGTGGAACCCCTCAGGGCGTATCCCCTCCGAGAAGCACGCTCCCGGCCCCGCCGGGACGACACGAGACGGGACGAGTCGATGGACGAACGCGAGTTCGACGACTTCTACGCCGCCTCCTTCCAGCGCGTCACCGGCCAGCTCTACGCCATGATCGGCAACCGGGACGAGGCCGAGGAGTGTGTGCAGGAGGCGTTCGTACGGGCGTGGGCGCACCGGCGCAAGCTGGACCGCGCCGAGCACCCCGAGGCGTGGGTGCGCACCACGGCGTACCGGCTCGCGGTGAGTCGCTGGCGGCGTACCGTCCGCGGCCGGCGTCCCACCGACCGCGCCGTGGGCGCCTCCCTGGAGACCGCGGCGCCCAGCGACTCGCACGTGGCCCTGGTGGCCGCGCTCAAGCAGATCCCCGCTGCCCAGCGCCAGGCGTTGGTGCTGCACCACATCGCCGACCTCCCGGTGCAGCAGGTGGCTGCGGAGGTGGGGGTGCCCGAAGGAACCATCAAGGCCCGACTCAGCCGGGGCAGGGCGGCGCTCGCCGCCCTGCTCACCGACGAGACCGGCGGCCTGGCCGAAGGAGCCTCCCATGCCTGACCCGATGAAGGATCTCGAGGACTTCAAGAACCGAGGAATGCCCGTGAACCCCCTGCCCGCGCTCCGAGGTACGCCGCCGCGGCGACCGGATGCGACGCCGCAACACCGCCGCTGCCGCCGTCGCCGGCGTCGCCGCTGTCGCGGTGCTGATCGGCACGCCGGTCGCGGTGATGGCCGGCCGGCAGACGGCGCCACCGCCCGGCCCCGCGACCACCGACACCGCCACCACGGGGGTCGAGTGGCGCACCCGGGTGCCGGACACCTTCCCGCTCGGCGAGGGCCTGCCCTCCGGTGACGGCATCACCGGAGGAGAGGTCACCACCGCGCCTGGAACCGTCGACCTGTCCCTGTGCGGATCCACCTTCTGGTCGGTCGACGCACCGGTCCCCACCGTGGACGCGCGAGGGGTCCAGATCACCGCGGACCTCGAGGCCACCGAAGGACGGACCGTCGCGCTCTACCAGGACCAGCTCGAGGCCACCCGCGCCTACGAGGCGATCCGCAGGGCGCTCACCTCGTGCGAGGTCGACCGCACCGGCTCCGGGTTCGCGCAGGCCTACCAGGTCGTCCCTCTCGACCTGGGCACCGAGGAGTCGTTCGCCTTCGCCCAGTACTCGGTCGAGAACGGCGGCACCCCGATCGGGGACCTGACCACCTGGCAGGTGGCCCGCACCGGCAACGCCGTCTACCTGGCCTCCGCCTCCGGCCAGGGTGGGGCCGACGAGCAGCGGATCACCGAGTCCTTGGACCGGATGACCGAGCAGTCCGCCGGGGTGCGCAGCGACCTGTGTGTCTTCGCCGCCGACCCGTGCCCGGACCCCTCGGCCGACGGCGACGGGGTGGACCTGACCGCGATGTGCGGCACCGGCTCCGACGCCTGGCCGGCTGACCGGCGGACCGGCTCACCTACGCCGTGGCCGGCCCGGAGTGCTGCAGACGCGCGAGCTGACGACGTACCCTCGACGGCCCGGCCACCGAGGTGCTCCAGCAGGTGCGCGACGCGGTGTCGCCTGCTCGGCGGCCACGCTGCCGCGGCGACCCCTCGCCTGGACCGAGCTCGACGCGAGGTCGTCACCGGCCAGGACTCGGTGACGTTCGCGATGAACAGGAGCGACGGCAGTCTCGGCGGGATGATCTATCAGCTGACCCGGGTGGGCAACGCCGTGATCGCCACCTCCCGCAGCAGCGAGTCCTCGACCACCACCGTGGCCCCTGGTGCGGTCGAGGTGACCGACACCAACGCCCCCGTGGTCGAGGAGATGCTCGCTGCCTTCGGCGACTGAGCTGACCGCAACAAAGGAGGATCCCCGGCACCAGGTGCCGGGATCCTCCTGTCGGACGTGCGTGCCCTCGCGGGCGGCCGCTCAGAGGCTCTTGAGGATCTCCCGCATCAGCTGAGCGGTCTCCGAGGGCGTCTTGCCGACCTTCACGCCGACTGCCTCGAGGGCTTCCTTCTTGGCGGCCGCGGTGCCCGAGGAGCCGGAGACGATCGCGCCGGCGTGGCCCATCGTCTTGCCCTCGGGCGCGGTGAAGCCGGCGACGTACCCGACGACCGGCTTGGTGACGTGGTCCTTGATGTACTCGGCGGCCCGCTCCTCGGCGTCGCCGCCGATCTCGCCGATCATCACGATCGCCTTCGTCTCGGGGTCGGCCTCGAACGCCGCGAGGGCGTCGATGTGGGTGGTGCCGACGATCGGGTCACCGCCGATGCCGATCGCGGTCGAGAAGCCGAAGTCACGCAGCTCGAACATCATCTGGTAGGTCAGGGTGCCCGACTTCGAGACCAGCCCGACCGGGCCCTTGCCGGAGATGGTGGCCGGCGTGATGCCGGCCAGCGCCTCACCGGGGGTGATGATGCCCGGGCAGTTCGGCCCGATCATCCGGGTCTCCGCGTGGTTGGCCGAGCTCGTCAGGTAGGCCCAGACCTCGGCGGTGTCCTGCACCGGCACGCCCTCGGTGATGACCACCAGCAGGCCGATGCCCGCGTCGATGGCCTCGATGCAGGCGTCCTTGGTGAAGGCCGGCGGCACGAAGGCGACCGAGGTGTCGGCGCCGGTCTCGGCCATCGCCTCCTTGACGCTGCCGTAGACAGGCAGCTCGAGGTCGCTGCCGTCGGCGGCCTGGTGGGACACGGTGGTCCCCGCCTTGCGCGCGTTGACGCCACCGACGACCTGGGTGCCGGCCTTGAGCATCAACGCGGTGTGCTTGGTCCCCTCACCGCCGGTGATGCCCTGGACGATGACCTTGGAGTCCTTGTTGAGGTAGATCGACATGTCGCTGCTTCTCTCCGGGTCTCAGGCGTTCGCCAGCTCGGCGGCCTTGTCGGCCGCGCCGTCCATCGTGTCCACCAGCGTCACCAGGGGGTGGTTCTTCTCCTCCAGGATCCGCCGGCCCTCCTCGACGTTGTTGCCGTCCAGACGGACCACCAGCGGCTTGGACGCCTCGTCACCGAGGATGTCCAGCGCGCCGACGATGCCGTTGGCCACCGCGTCGCAGGAGGTGATGCCACCGAAGACGTTGACGAACACCGAGCGGACCTGCTCGTCGTTCAGGATCACGTCGAGCCCGTCGGCCATCACCTGCGCGGAGGCACCGCCGCCGATGTCGAGGAAGTTGGCGGGCTTGACCCCGCCGTGCTTCTCGCCCGCGTAGGCGACGACGTCGAGCGTGGACATGACCAGGCCGGCGCCGTTGCCGATGATGCCCACGGCGCCGTCGAGCTTGACGTAGTTCAGCCCCTTCTCCTTGGCCTTGGCCTCCAGCGGGTCGGCTGCGGCCTTGTCCTCGAACGCGGCGTGGTCGTCGTGACGGAACTCGGCGTTCTCGTCCAGCGACACCTTGCCGTCCAGCGCCTCGAGCTTGTCGCCCTCGAGGCGGGCCAGCGGGTTGACCTCGACCAGCGTGGCGTCCTCCTCCACGAAGACCTGCCACAGCGTCATGACGGTCTGGACCGCCTGGTCGGTGAGGGCCTCGGGGAACTTGGCCTCCGCGACGATCTCGCGGGCCTTGGCCTCGTCGACACCCGCACCGGGGTCGATGGCGATCTTCTTCACCGCGTCCGGATTGGTCTTGGCGACCTCCTCGATCTCGACACCGCCCTCGACGCTGGCGATGCACAGGTAGCGCCGGTTGGTGCGGTCCAGCAGGAACGAGAAGTAGTACTCCTCCTCGATCGAGGCAGCGGGGGCGATGAGGACCCGGTGCACGGTGAGCCCCTTGATCTCCATCCCCAGGATCGCCTCGGCGTGCGCCTCGGCCTCGTCGGGGGTCTTGGCCAGCTTGACGCCGCCGGCCTTGCCCCTGCCGCCGGCCTTCACCTGCGCCTTGACCACGACGACGCCGAGCTGCTCGGCCGCCTCGCGCGCCTCGGCGGGGGTGGTGGCGACGATTCCCTCGGTCACCGGCACGTCATGCTTGGCGAAGAGCTGCTTCGCCTGGTACTCCATCAGGTCCACGGGCACACCTAGTCTGTCGAGTCGAATGAGCCGCTCGCCATGCGGTCGGAGGCACTCCGGCCGCGGCGCCGCTCGCGGGTATCTCGCTGGGCACCTTAGTCCCGTCGGCCGCCGCGGACGAGCGCGGGTTCACCGATCGTGAGGCAGCGCACGGTGCGGCACCCGGCGTTGCCCGTCTCAGACCGCGTCGTCGACCAGCACCGCGATGTCGGCGGCACCCGCCTCCTCCAGCAGCACGACCAGGGCTTTCCGGACCCCCTCGACCGCGTCGATCCCCTGGTGGCTCGGCAGCGCGATCTGCGCGACGTCCTCCTGCAGCGCGGCGGCCACCAGCTGCTCCGGAGCCGCTCCGACGCCGACGTACACCACCTCGTCGCCGGCGTCCCGCCGGCGCCGGGCCAGCCCGACGGCTGCCTGCTCGTCGGCGGTCCCCCCGCCGACTGCCGTGACCAGCACTCTGCTCATCCGCGACCCACGCGCCCAGGTTAGATGGGTCACACCGCAGGGGGGTGCTCAGGCGGGAAGCCGCCTGCTGGAGTGACCTGGTCCACAGGATGGACCACCGACGATTGTCGGTCACCGTAACCGATCCGTTATCGTCTTCGACGTTTGCACCACTCTCTGTCCTACACGCCACGACCCCCTCGACCACCCCTTCGACCACTGGAGTGACCACCTGATGGGTAGCCACCGAGCAGACCGTCGCAGCACGCGGCCCAGCCCGGCGACCGCACGTGAGGCCTGTACCCCGGAGGCGAAGAAGTACACCGGTCGCCAGGCGACCGTCGCGGCCGCCGCGCCGCAGGTGCAGGGGTACGTCGGCTACCCGGTGGCGCAGGTCCGCGAGGACGAGGCCACCTCCTTCGGCGACTTCGACCGGACCGAGCAGCTCCCGCTGGTGTCCGCCGAGCCCGGCAAGCGCCGCGCCGTCCGGTCCCCTCGCCGCGCACCGCTGGTGCGGGCGCTTCCGTCCGCCCCGATGCTGGCCGGCGTGGCCGTGCTGGCCGTGGCCGCCGGTGGCGCGGTCACCGCGGGCCAGCCGACGGTCGCCGCGGCCAGCAACATCTCTGCCGCCGCCGCCGACGTGGTCCGCCCCGCCGGCGCCCTGACCGGCGTGTCCGCCGTCGGCTCGGTCTCCTCGCGAGAGCGCACCGAGGTCGTCAGCCGCGACTCCCGCCGCGACGCGCTCGCCGACACCGCCGACGAGGAGCTGGTCGAGCAGGCCGAGGCGCAGGCCCGGCAGCGCAATGCCGCGCTGGCCAACCTCGCGCAGCAGGCCGAGCAGCAGGCCGCCAAGCTCGAGCTCAACGCCTGGGTCCTGCCGGTCTCCGGCTACCGGCTGACCGCCACCTTCGGTCAGAGCAGCGGGCTCTGGTCCAGCACCCACACCGGGCTCGACTTCGCCGCCCCGTCCGGCACCCCGCTGGTGGCCGTCGCGAACGGCACCATCACCTCCACGGCGTACGACGGCTCCTACGGCAACAAGACCGTGCTCACCCTCGAGGACGGCACCGAGATCTGGTACTGCCACCAGACCTCGTTCGCGGTCAGCCCCGGGCAGACGGTGCGCGCCGGTGAGGTGATCGGCAGCGTCGGCTCCACCGGCAACTCGACCGGCCCGCACCTGCACCTCGAGGTGCGCCCGGGTGCCGGTGACCCGGTCGACCCGTACCAGGCCCTGGTCGTCCGAGGCCTGCAGCCGTGAGCCTCGCCCCGGGATGGACCGGGGCGACCACCCGGAGACCCTGAGTGCGGTCGGACCGGCTCAGAGCTTCTCGACCGGGGCGTAGCGCAGCAGCAGCCGCTTGACGCCCTCGGAGCCGAAGTCGATCGAGGCCACGGTCTTCTCGGCCGCACCCTCGACGGCCACCACGCTGCCCATCCCGAACGAGTCGTGCAGCACCCGGTCGCCGGGCTCCAGCGACGGGATCTCCCTCGCTGGCTTCGACTTGGCGGCGGCGTCGGCGCGCAGCGCCGCCGAGGAGAAGTTGCGCCGCCCGGCGGCCGTCGGCGTCGCCAACCCCGCCGCCGGAGACGACCCGGCCAGGTCCTGACGGCCCCACCGGGTCTGGGCGGCCTCGGTGCGCCGCCAGTCGACGAGGTCGACCGGCAGCTCGTCGAGGAAGCGCGACGCCGGGTTGTGTGCCGGTGCCCCCCACGCGGACCGGACCACGGCCCGCGAGATGTAGAGCCGCCGCTCGGCGCGGGTGAGGCCGACGTACGCCAGGCGGCGCTCCTCCTCCAGCTCGGGCTGGTCCCCCAGGGAACGGGCGTGCGGGAACACCCCGTCCTCGAGCCCGGTGAGGAAGACGACCGGGAACTCCAGCCCCTTGGCGGTGTGCAGGGTCATCAGGGTGACCACGCCGTTGTCCTCGCCGTCGGGCTCGTCGGGGATCTGGTCGGTGTCGGCGACCAGGGCGACGCGTTCCAGGAAGTCGCCCAGCCCTGGGACGAGGGTCTCGGCGTCCACGTCGGCAGGGTCGGCGGACGGACCGGCCACCGGGTCGTCGGAGAACTCCCGGGCCACGGCCACCAGCTCGGCGAGGTTCTCCGCCCGGGTCTCGTCCTGCGGGTCGTCGGAGGCTTCCAACGCGGCGACGTACCCGGAGCGGGCCAGCACGGTCTCCAGCACCACGTCGGCGCGCTCCCCGGCGGCCACCATCGACTGCAGCTCCTCGACCATCGCCACGAAGGCGCGGATCTGCGTCAGCGAGCGGGTGGCCAGTCCGGGTGCGTCACCAGCGCGGCGCAGCGCCTCCCAGAACGTCAGCCGGTCCCGGTCGGCCAGCGCCTGCACGCACTCGACCGCCCGGTCCCCGATCCCCCGCTTCGGGGTGTTCAGGATCCGGCGCAGCGACACCTGGTCGTCGGGGTTGACCAGCATCCGCAGGTACGCCAGCGCGTCACGCACCTCGCGGCGCTCGTAGAAGCGCACCCCGCCGACCACCTTGTACGGCTGACCCGTGCGGATGAACACCTCCTCGAAGACCCGGGACTGCGCGTTGGTGCGGTAGAAGACCGCCACGTCCCCGGGGCGGGCGCCGTCGTCGACGAGCTGGTCGATCTCCTCGGAGACGAACCGGGCCTCGTCGCGCTCGTCGTCGGCGACGTACCCGACGATCCGGGCACCGTCTCCGGCGTCGGACCAGAGCCGCTTCGGCTTGCGGCCCCGGTTGTTCCCGATCACCGCGTTCGCGGCGGTGAGGATCGTCTGGGTCGAGCGGTAGTTCTGCTCGAGCAGGATCGAGGTGGCGTCGGGGAAGTCCTGCTCGAAGTCGAGGATGTTGCGGATGTTGGCGCCGCGGAAGGCGTAGATCGACTGGTCCGCGTCGCCCACGACCATCAGCTCCGCGGGCGGGACCCGCTCACCGGCCGGCGTCGCGTCCTCCTCGAGGGTCTCCTCCATCGGGTCGGCGCAGAGCTGGTGGATCAGCGCGTACTGCGCGTGGTTGGTGTCCTGGTACTCGTCGACCAGGACGTGCCGGAACCGACGCCGGTAGGTCTCGCGGACCTCGGGGAACTGCGAGAACAGGTGGACGGTCATCATCAGCAGGTCGTCGAAGTCCATCGCGTTGGCCTCGCGCAAGCGACGCTGGTAGGCCCGGTACGCCGTCGCGTAGGTCTCCTCGAGCCGGTTCTGCGCGTCCTTGGTCGCCTCCTCGGCGTCCCGCAGCTCGTTCTTGTGGTTGCTCACCCAGTGCAGCAGCGCCCCCGGCTGGTAGCGCTTCGGGTCGAGGTCGAGGTCCTTGGCGACCAGCGCCATCAGCCGCTTCTGGTCGGCGGCGTCGTAGATCGAGAAGTTCGACTTGTAGCCGAGCTTGTCGACCTCCTTGCGCAGGATCCGCACGCAGGCGGAGTGGAAGGTGGAGACCCACATGATCCGGGCACGGCGTCCCACCAGCGTCTCGACGCGTTCCTTCATCTCGGCCGCGGCCTTGTTGGTGAAGGTGATCGCCAGGATCGAGCCGGGGTGCGCCTGCCGTTCCGAGATCAGCCAGGCGATCCGCCGGGTCAGCACCCGGGTCTTGCCGGACCCGGCGCCGGCGACCACCAGCAGCGGCGCGCCGGCGTGCACCACCGCGGCCCGCTGCGGCTCGTTCAGGCCGTCGAGCAGCTGCTCCCGGGACGGTCCGCGGCGGCTCGGGCGGGTGTCGTCGGGGGTCGGCGCGGCGGCGAAGCTCTCGAGGCCGGGGATCGGTGCGGGACTGCTCATGCTGTGCCCCAGCCTACGTGGCGGCACCCCCCACCCGGGGTGCGCGGGGGTGCCGGCTCAGGCGTGGACCGGGGACCAGAACACCGCGACCGCGATGTTCAGCACGGTCAGCGCCAGCAGCCCGGCCCACAGGCCCTGCGGGATCCGCTCCTTGCGCAGGTTGGCCATCACCAGCACCAGGATCACCAGCCCGATGACCAGCTTGACCCCGACCTTGGCGTGGTTGACCGGGTCGTCGCCGGCCTCGAGGACGCCGACCAGGGCCAGGCCGGCCAGCACCGCGGTACCCGCGCCGTCGCGCATCAGCTCGTTCACCCGCTTCTGGGGCGAGCGGGCCTGGGCGAGCAGGCCACCGAACAGGGCGGCGAAGCCCAGGATGTGCACGAACAGCAGGGCCAGCCTGAGGAGCTCCATGGGCCCGCACCCTAGGCGGGTCCGGGGTCGGGCCGGTCGGCGGCACCGGAGGGGACCGCGCGCGACGTGGCGCGGCTCACCCGGCCAGCAGCACGTCGTACCCGATCTTCAGCACGAACGCGCTGACGACCAGGATGAAGAAGACCCGGACGAACCCGGCGCCCCGCGCGACCGCGGTCCGCGCCCCCAGGTAGCCACCGACCAGGTTGGCCGCCCCCATCAGCAGCCCCACCTTCCACAGCACCGCTCCCTGCGGCACGAAGACGCACAGCGCCGCCAGGTTCGTCGCCCAGTTGGCCAGCCGCGCCTTGGCGGAGGCCTCGAGGAAGCTGTAGCCGAGCAGCCCGACCAGCGTGAAGACGAAGAAGCTGCCGGTGCCCGGTCCGAGCGCGCCGTCGTAGAAGCCGATCACGAAGCCGGTCAGCATCGCCGCGCCGAGGTGCCGGCGACCGGAGAACCGCAGCACCGTCGAGGTGCCCACCGTCGGGCTGAGCAGGACGTACGCCCCGACCACCACCAGGGCCACCAGGACGATCGGGTCGAACGCGGCCCGAGGGATGTGCGAGGCCACGAAGGCCCCGGCGGCGGACCCGGCGAACGCGCACAGCATCAGCGGTCCGAAGGTGCGCGGATCCGGGCGGATCCGGCGGTAGTACGTCGCGGAGCTGGCGGTGGTGCCGCAGATCGAGGCCAGCTTGTTCGTGGCCAGGATCTGCACCGGCGCCGCCTGCGGCAGGCCGATCACCAGCGCCGGGAGCTGGATCAGGCCACCGCCGCCGACCACGGCGTCGACGTACCCGGCGGTCAGCGCGGCCAGCCCCAGCAGGGCCAGCACGGTCGGCGGTCGGGTCGTCCACCGCGCGATCGTGTCAGGTGCGGGTGCTTCTAGGCTGCCCGGGTGCGGATCGTCTCGTTGCTTCCCTCGGCCACCGAGATCCTCTTCGCCCTCGGCGCCGGGGACGACGTCGTCGGGGTGACCTTCGAGTGCGACACCCCCGCCGAGGCGCGGAGCCGGCGGATCGTGTCGACCACCGCCCTGCCGGAGGGCCTGGCGCCGGCCGAGATCGACGCCTTCGTCTCCGCGGCGGTGGCGCGGGGTGAGGACCTCTACCGGCTCGATGCCGGGGCGCTGGCCGACCTGGACGCCGACCTGGTGGTCACCCAGGACCTCTGCGCCGTGTGTGCGGTCGAGGTCTCCGCCGTCGACGACGCCCTGGCCCATCTCGGGCTGCTCGGCCCGGGTGCTCACCACCGACCCGCACACGCTCGCCGAGGTGCTGGCCACGGTGACCACCCTGGGCGGCGCGACGGGTCGGGCCCGGGAGGCGGCGCAGCTCGTCGCGGGGCTGGAGGCCCGGTTGACGGCGGTACGCCGTCGTGTCGCCGGCCGCCCCCGGCCGCGGGTGGTCGTCCTGGAGTGGACCGACCCGCCGTTCGCCCCGGGCCACTGGATCCCGGAGATGGTGGAGCTGGCCGGCGGCGCCTGCGTGCTCGGCGTGGCCGGCGCCCGCTCGGAACGCGTCACCTGGGCCGCCGTCGCCGCGGCGCGGCCGGACCTGGTGGTGGTCGCCCCGTGCGGGTTCGACCGGGCCGCGGCGCAGCAGCAGGCGGACCTGCTCGTGGCCGCCGGACGGCTGCCGGAGGGGGTCGTGGTGCACGCGGTGGACGCCAACGCCGCCTGGGCGCGCCCCGGGCCGCGGCTGGTCGACGGGGTCGAGGAGCTGGCCGGGGTGCTGCACCCCGGCGCCGGCTGAGGATCGGGCGGGTGGGTCAGGCCAGCGGCAGGTACATCACGTGCAGCCCGACGTACCCGTGCGTCGCGGAGCGGAAGGCACCGGGCACCGTCCCGACGATCTCGAAGCCGAGGGACTGCCAGAGCCGCACCGCCGCGGTGTTGGTCTCGACCACCGCGTTGAACTGGATGCCGCGGTAGCCCTGGTCGCGGTGCCACTGCACCACGTGCTCGGCGAGCCGGCGGCCGACGCCGCGACCGCGGGCCTCGGCGGCGACCATGAACGACGCGGTGCCGACGTGGTCGCCGCGACCGGGCCGGTTGGGGCCCATCTTGGCGGTGCCGACGACGATGCCGTCCTCGGCCAGCAGCACGGTCACGCCCGGGGGGCGCTCCAGCCACCAGCCCCGCCCGGTCTCCTCGGTGAGGTCGAGCGGGAACGCGTAGGACTCCCCGGCCCGCACGGTGGCCTCGACGATCGGCCACAGCCGCGGCCAGTCCTCCTCGCCGGCGGGCCGGATCACTCCCCGGTGCTCCCGTCGATCGACTCCCGGATCAGGTCGGCGTGACCGTTGTGCCGCGCGTACTCCTCGACCAGGTGGACGAGGATCCAGCGCAGGCTGAACTTCCCGCCCTCGTGCCGGTTCTCCCGCGCGGACAGGGTGTCCAGCCCGTCGCGGGCCAGGGCCTGCTCGAGCAGCCGGTCGGAGTCGGCGCAGGCGTCGTCGAAGAGCCGGCGCAGCTCCTCGGGGCCGTCCTCGGCGGCGGAGTGCCACTCCCAGTCCTCGTCGGCCTCCCAGTCCACACCGCGCCACGCCTCCGCCTGCTCGCGACCGGTCAGCACCACCCCACACCAGTGGTCCTCCACCAGCGCCAGGTGCTTGAGCAGCCCGCCGAGGGTCATCGTCGTCGGCGGCAGGGTGGCCGCGAGCTGCGCGGAGTCCAGGCCGGCGGTCTTCATCCGCAGCGTCTCGCGGTGGTAGTCCAGGTAGCCGAGCAGGGTCTCGGCCTCGGTGCCGCGTAGGGGCGGGTCCACCCGAGAGTCGTCGGTCATGCGCGTCACGTTAGTGGTCGGCGACGTCGACCCAGCGTTCCGGGCCGGGCACCGCGACCGCGGCACCGGAGGTGAGCTCGGCGACCAGCGCCTGCAGCCGGGGCTCGTCGGCCACCGGCACGGCCACGGTCAGCAGCACCCCGGACCCGTACTCGGTGTCGAGGACCTGGACGCCCCGGTTGCGCAGCTCGGTCTCCACCCGGCCGGCGGCGACGTGGTCGAGCTGCAGGCCCAGCTCGCGGTACGGCTCCCGCCGTACCGTCGTCACGGTCTCGAGGGCGGCCCGCACCGCATCGCCGTAGGCGCGGACCAGGCCGCCGGCGCCCAGCAGGGTGCCGCCGAACCACCGGGTCACCACCGCCACCGTGTCGCTGACCCCGTGCCCCCGCAGCACCTCGAGCATCGGCGCGCCCGCGGTGCCGGCGGGTTCGCCGTCGTCGCTGGAGCGTTCCACGGCACCGTCCGGGCCCCAGCACGTACGCCGAGCAGTGGTGCCGGGCGTCGGGGTGTTCGCGCCGCAGCCGCTCGACCACGCCTCGGGCAGCGGACTCGTCGCTCACCCGTTGCACGGTGCCGCGGAAGCGGGAGCGCTTCACCTCGATCTCGGCCGTGCCGGTGCCCGCGACGGTGCGGTAACCGGTCGGCCCAGGGTGAGGCGGGTCAGTCACCGACCCAGAACCCGCGGCCACCGAACCAATCCCCGTAGTGCCCGCCGGCACCACCTCGTCCGCCGCCCGGGCCGCGGGAGCCCAGGTAGGAGCCGACCACGGCCGCGCCGAGGTCGTCCAGCTCGGGGGCGATGACCTTCCCGTCGGCCCGCTTGGCCATCGAGTCGACGAACCGGGCCAGGCCCGGGTCCTCCCCCAGGCGGAAGAAGGTCGTCTGCGCGCCGAAGCGTCGGGCCGTGTCGAGCTCGCGCACCGCGTGCGCCACGGTGAGCGGGTGCGGGGGGTAGCTGAAGTAGACCTGCCCGTCGGCCTCGAGGTGCGAGGTGGGCTCGCCGTCGGTGACGATCAGCAGCACCGGCTGGGCGTTCGGGTGCTTGCGGAAGTGCCGGTTGGCCAGCAGCAGGGCGTGGTGCAGGTTGGTGCCCTTGTCCCACCGGGCGTCCAGCGCGGTGAGGGCCTCGATGTCCATCACCTCGGCGTGCCGACCGAAGCCGATCAGCTGGAGCGCGTCCCCGCGGAACCGGGACCGGATCAGCGTGTGCAGCGCCAGTGCGGTGCGCTTCATCGGCACCCAGCGTCCGTCCATCGCCATCGAGAACGAGGTGTCCACGCACAGCGCCACCGCGGCCTGGGTCCTCGCCTCGGTCTCGGAGACCTCGACGTCGCGGATGTCGAGGGTGACCCGGGTCCCCCGGGCGTCTCCCGGTGGTCGGAGCGGCGCAGGGCGTCTCCCCGGTGGTCGAGGAGCGAGCGCCAGCGAGCGTCTCCCCGGTGGTCGAGGAGCGAGCGCCAGCGAGCGTCTCCCCGGTGGTCGAGGAGCGAGCGCCAGCGAGCGTCTCCCCGGTGGTCGAGGAGCGAGCGCCAGCGAGCGTCTCGAGACCCCCCTCCGAGACCGAACGCACCACGGCGTTGGTGATCGTCCGGGTCACGTCCCACGGCTCGGTGTCGCCGAAGGTCCACTCCCGGGTGGCCCCGGAGAGCTCACCGGCAGCGCCGGCCTGGCGCAGGTCGCGCTGCCCCTGGCGACCCGACATCCGGTTCGCGACGTCGCGGAGCAGGGCCTTGCCGAGCTGACGCATCGCCTTCGGTGAGAGCCGCAGCTGGCCGTCCGAGCCCCGCTTGAGGGTGCCGGTCTCCCTCAGCGCCTGCTCGAGGCGTTGCAGGGTGCGGGCGTCGACGGCGGCCTCGTCGCCGAGCTGGCGGGCCAGCTTGTCCAGGTCCAGGTCGTCCATCCGAGCGCCGCCGTACGACTGGGAGAGCTGGTCGGCCAGGTCGTCGAGGTCGGCCAGGTCCTGGAGCACGCCGGTCCCGTCCCCGAGACCGAGGCCCTCCTCGCCCTCGAAGCGCTCTCCGCTGCCCCAGTCCTCGCCGGGGCGCAGCGCCTGCAGGTTGCCGTCGAGCTCGGCCAGCGACTGCATGAGCTCCGGGGACCCGAACGCCTGGGTGGCCAGCGCATCGAGCTCGTCGCGCTGCTCGGGCGTCATCGAGTTGCGCATCCGCTGCGCCGCAGCCGCGCGCCGAGCCAGCGAGTCCAGGAGCTCCTCGACGTTTCTCGGCTGCTCGGGGAAGAAGTCCCCGTGCTTGTCCATGAACTTCTCGAAGTCCTCGCCGGTGTCCTCGCCGCGCCGGTGCTTGGCCAGCAGCTCGTTGAGATCGGTGAGCATCTCGTCGACCGCTGCCCGGTCCTCGTCGGTGGCGTTCTCCAGCGCCTCCTTCATGCCGGCGAAGCGCTGGTCGAGCAGCTCCCGGCCGAGCAGGTCCTTGATCCGCTCGTAGTCCTCGCGAGCCTCCCGGCTCTTCCAGTCGTACGACGACAGCTCGCTGACCGCGGCCGCCGTCGAGGTCGGCAGGTTCTCCAGGCGCATCTCGGCGAACGCCCGGTCGTCGTCATCGAGGGTCACGTCCCGGGCCAGCTGCTTGCGCTCCTCGAGCACCGCGTGGTCGAGGAGCTCCCGGACCTCCGCCAGGGTGCCGTCCAGGTTGTGCCGGCCGAGCAGGTCCCGGCGACGCTCGGCGACCCGCCGGGCGAGGTCGTCCAGCCCGGCCTGGTCCCGGCCGCCGCGGCGCAGGAACTCCCGCATCGCCCGCTCCGGGCTGTACCCGGCCATCACGTCCTCCCCGATCGCGTCCAGCGCCTCGGCGATGTCGACCGGCGGGGCGAGCGGATCGGGCCCGCCGTCGTAGCGGGCGTACCGCGAGCGGGACCGGGGCATCAGCCGTACACCGTCTCGCTGCCGTCGGAGTCCTTGCTCACCTTGCGGGCCAGGTAGAGCCCCTCGAGGGCCAGCTCGATGGCGCTGGCCCGGTGGCCGTCGTCGGCGGCCCGCAGCCGCTCGCAGACGTCGTCGTACAGCTCGGACTCACCGAGCACCGGCAGCCCGGTGAGGAAGTCGCGGGCGGTGACCTGCTCGCCGGTGACGACCATGGCGCCGCTCTCGATCGCCTCGACCAGCAGCGCGAAGTCGAGGCCGCGGAAGTGCTGGGTGACGGTCTCGGCGGTCGCCTTGCGGAGCAGGTGGGTGAGGATCTCCTCCTCGCGGCCCTCCTCGCCGGACTCGAACTCGATCTTGCCGCCGAGGACGTCGACAGCGGTCTCCAGGTCGACGACCCGGGCCACGGCGTGCTCCTCCGCCCTGGCTGGTGGCCCGGTGCAGGGCGGCGGCGGCGATGGTCTCGGCCCCGGCGATCGCGAACCGGGCGCTGACCCCGGAGCGCTGGTCCACGGCGTTGGACTCGCGCAGCGCCCGGGTGAACCGGGCCAGGATCTCGACCAGGTGGTCGGGGACCTCCGCCACCAGGTGCGCCTCCTGGCGGATCACCGCCACCTCGTCGACCAGCTCGGTCGGGTAGTGGGTGCGGATCTCGGCGCCGAACCGGTCCTTGAGCGGGGTGATGATCCGGCCCCGGTTGGTGTAGTCCTCGGGGTTCGCGCTGGCCACCACGAGCACGTCCAGCGGCAGCCGGAGCACGTAGCCGCGGATCTGGATGTCGCGCTCCTCCATCACGTTGAGCATCGCGACCTGGATCCGCTCGGCGAGGTCGGGCAGCTCGTTGATCGCGACGATCCCCCGGTGGCTGCGCGGGATCAGCCCGAAGTGGATGGTCTCGGGGTCGCCGAGCGAGCGGCCCTCGGCCACCTTCATCGGGTCGACGTCACCGATCAGGTCGGCGACCGAGGTGTCCGGGGTCGCCAGCTTCTCGGCGTACCGCTCCTCGCGGTGCTTCCACGCCACCGGCAGGTCGTCACCCTCCTCGCGGGCCCGGCGCTGGGAGGTGTGGGTGACCGGCTCGTACGGGTGCTCGCCCAGCTCGGAGCCGGCGATCACCGGGGTCCACTCGTCGAGCAGCCCGACCAGGGTGCGCAGCAGCCGGGTCTTGCCCTGGCCCCGTTCGCCGAGCAGGACCACGTCGTGGCCGGCGATCAGGGCGCGCTCGAGCTGCGGGATCACCGTGGCCTCGAACCCGTGCAGGCCCGGCCACGGGTCGCGGCCCTCGCGGAGCGCATCGAGCAGGTTGTCGCGGATCTCGGTGCGCAGCGATCTGGCCCGGTGGCCGGAGGCCCGCAGCTCGCCGACGGTGCTGATCTGGGGTGCTGTCGTCACCCGGCCACGCTACTGCGGTGGGCCACACCGCCGATGGCGTGCGGGTTACGGTTCCGGGGTGGTCGGACTCCTCCAGCAGCCCTGCCCGTGCGGCACCGGGGCCACCTACGACGCGTGCTGCGGTCGGCTGCACCGGCGCGCCACGGACGCGGTCACGGCCGAGGAGCTGATGCGCTCGCGGTACGCCGCGTTCGCTCTCGGCCAGACCGACCACCTGTTCCGGACCTGGCACCCGAGGACCCGACCCGACGACGTCTCCCCGGACCCGTCCCGCACCTGGAGCGGCCTGGAGGTCATCGACGTGGTGGCGGGTGGTGCCGACGACGAGACCGGAGTGGTGGAGTTCGTCGCGCGCTACCGCACCGCTGGCGGGCCGGGCGAGCAGCGGGAGCGGAGCCGGTTCGTCAGGCGCGCCGGGCGCTGGGTCTACCTGGACGGGGAGTGATCGACGCCCCGCCGGGGTGTCTTCTCGCAACCGGTCGTAGCCGGCGTGAGTTGCCATCAGGCACCCCAGGCAACAGGCTGGGAGCGTGGCCGGGACCGGGATGGGACGCCTCAGCACCGCGTACGGGGTGTTGGCGGCGACCGACACGGTGCTCGCCGGCCTCGGTCCGCCCGCCCGACGGTGGCGGCGTCTGACCAAGCCGCTGCTGATGCCGGTGCTGAGCGCGCGCCGACTCGACGACGGCCGCGTCGACTCGGCGGTGAGACTCACCGCTGCCGCCCAAGCGCTGTCCTGGGGCGGCGACGTGGCGTTGCTGGGATCGGGGACCAGGCGGCTGCTGACCGGGGTCGGGTCGTTCCTCGGCGCCCACCTGGCCTACGTCGCCGCGTTCCGAGAGCGCGGCTCGACAGCGCTGCCCAGCACGCCGCACACCCGGGCGATCCTGGCGGCCGGGTCGGTGCTCGCCTGCGGCAACGCGCTGGCCGCGGGTCGCCGGGACCGCCGGCTGGCCCTGCCGATCGGGGTGTACGGCGCGGTGCTCGCCTCGATGGCCGCCAGTGCGGCCGCACTGCCGGCCGGACCCGGGCAACGGCAGGTGCAGGCCGGTGCCGGTCTCTTCCTGCTCTCGGACTCGCTGCTCGGCCTCCAGCTCTTCATCCGGGCCCGCCCCACCCCGGTGCTGGAGGCAACGGTGATGGCCACCTACACCGCCGGACAGTGGCTGATCAGCGAGGGGATCGCCGCGAGCCACGTCGGTTGAGGAGGACCCACTCAGGCGCGACCCGACCCACGGAGGTTGAGGAGGAGCGCGCAGCGCCCACGGAGGTTGAGGAGCGAGCGCCAGCGCCCACGGAGGTTGAGGAGCGAGCGCCAGCGAGCGTCTCGAAACCTCAGGCGTGGAACGGTGGTTTCGAGACAGGCGCTGCGCGCCTTCCTCAACCACCGGGAGCCGCACACCGGAGGTTGAGGAGCGAGCGCCAGCGCCCACGGAGGTTGAGGAGCGAGCGCCAGCGAGCGTCTCGAAACCTCAGGCGTGGAACGGTGGTTTCGAGACAGGCGCTGCGCGCCTTCCTCAACCACCGGGAGACACACACGGAGGTTGAGGAGCGAGCGCCAGCGAGCGTCTCGAAACCTCCCGAGGAGCACTATGCCCTGGATCCCAGTCACCTGATGACTGGGATCCACGCACTACGGACTCACGGACGCCAGGGGCTCGCAACCGAAGTCACCGCGGCGGGCGGGGTTTCGAGACAGGCGCTGCGCGCCTTCCTCAACCACCGCCGGCGCTGCGCGCCTTCCTCAACCACCGGGAGACGCACACGGAGGTTGAGGAGCGAGCGCCAGCGAGCGTCTCGAAACCTCGAGGCACGTGCGCGAACGGCGCTGCGCGCCTTCCTCGAGACCACCGCCGGCGCTGCGCGCCTTCCTCAACCACCGCCGGGCGCTGCGCGCCTTCCTCAACCACCGCCGGCGCTGCGCGCCTTCCTCAACCACCGCCGCCGCTGCGCGCCTTCCTCAACCGCCGGGCGGCACGTTCCTCAACCGCCGGGGGTCAGCCCTTGGCGAGGAATGCGAGCAGGTCGGAGCGGGTGAGCACGCCGACGGGCTTGCCGTCCTCGTGCACCAGCACTGCGTCCGCGCTCTCCAGCAGCTCCACCGCGTCGGTGGCGGACTCGGCGGAGCCGATCGTCGGGAGGGCGGCGGACATGTGGTCCTCGACCCGGTCGGTCAGCCGGGCGGTGCCGGCGAAGAGCGCGTCCAGCAGCGCGCGGTCGGAGACCGAACCGGCCACCTCGGCCGCGACGATGGGCGGCTCGGCGCGGACCACCGGCATCTGGGAGACGCCGTACTCCTGGAGGATGTGCACCGCCTCGGCGATGGTCTCGCCGGGGTGGGTGTGCACCAGGTCCGGCAGCCGCCCGTCCTTGCCACGCAGCACCTCCCCGACCGTCCGGGACCGCTCGGTCTCGGACCCGGTGAGGAAGCCGTACTGGGCCAGCCAGTCGTCGTTGAAGACCTTGGTGAGGTAACCGCGGCCGGAGTCCGGGAGCAGCACCACGATCACCGCGTCCTTGCCCTCGGGCGTGCCGGCCAGCTCCTGGGCCAGCTGGCGGGCGGCGTACGCCGCCATCCCGCAGGAGCCGCCGACCAGCAGCGCCTCCTCACGGGCCAGTCGCCGCGTGTAGGCGAACGAGTCCGCGTCGCTGACCTCGATGATCCGGTCGGCGATCGTGCGGTCGTAGGTCTCCGGCCAGAAGTCCTCGCCGACGCCCTCGACCAGGTAGGGGCGCCCGGTGCCGCCGGAGTAGACCGACCCGGCCGGGTCCACGCCGATCACCTGCACGTCCGGGTTCTGCTCCTTGAGGTAGCGGCCGGTGCCGCTGATGGTGCCGCCGGTGCCGACCCCGCAGACGAAGTGGGTGATCCGCCCGTCGGTCTGCGCCCAGATCTCGGGACCGGTGGTCTCGTAGTGCGAGCGGGGGTTGTGCGGGTTGGCGTACTGGTTGGGCTTCCAGGCGCCCGGCTCGGAGGCCAGCCGGTCCGAGACGCTGTAGTAGGAGTCGGGGTGGTCCGGGTCGACGGCGGTCGGGCAGACCACCACCTCGGCGCCGTACGCCTTGAGGACGTTGCGCTTGTCCTCGCTGACCTTGTCGGGGCAGACGAACACGCAGTGGTAGCCCTTCGCCTGGGCGACCATCGCCAGGCCGACACCGGTGTTCCCCGAGGTCGGCTCGACGATCGTCCCCCCGGGCTGCAGCTCGCCGGAGGCCTCGGCGGCCTCGATCATCCGGGTGGCGATCCGGTCCTTCACCGACCCGCCGGGGTTGAGGTACTCGATCTTGGCCAGCACCAGGGGTCCGTCGGGGGCGTCCGCGAGATCGTCCAGGGAGGCCGACAGCCTCAGCAGCGGAGTGTTGCCGATGAGGTCGACGAGCGAGTTCACATACTGCATCCGGCCAATCTAGGCGGACCGCTCGCCAGTTTCGAAACCCGCCCCGCGGATCGGGGGGTCGCTCCGTAGAGTGACCGCGTGGGAAGAGCAGGAGCTGCGCGCAAGCTGGCCTCCGCCGCGGCGTACGGCGGCGGCGGACTCTCCGTCGTCGGCGCAGGTCTCTACGGCCTGCTGGCTGCCGAGGCCAGGCTCGCCCGCAAGGCCATCGGCACGGTCCGGGAGGACCCGCCGCCGGACGCCACCGGGTGGTACGGCCGGGGTCGGCCGGGTCCGGCGATCCGGGTCGCCCTGATCGGGGACTCCAGCGCCGCCGGGTACGGCGTGGAACGGGTCGAGGAGACGCCGGGAGCGCTGCTGGCCAGCGGGGTCTCCGAGCGCGCCGACCGCCGGGTGTACCTGCGGTCGTTCGCGGTCGTCGGGGCCCGCTCCTCGGACCTGCGTGCCCAGGTGGAGCGCACCCTGCCGATCCAGCCCGACGTCGCGGTGATCCTCATCGGGGCCAACGACGTGACCCACGTGGTGCTGCCCTCGCAGTCGGTGCGCCAGCTCGCCGAGGCCGTGCACCAGCTGCGGGAGGCGGGGGTGGCCGTGGTCGTGGGCACCTGCCCGGACCTGGGCACCCTGAAGCCGGTCGCGCCGCCGCTCAAGCAGGTGGCGCGCACCTGGTCCCGCCGGTTGGCCGCGGCGCAGACCATCGCCGTCATCGAGGGTGGCGGACGCACGGTGTCGCTGGGCTCGATCCTCGGGCCCGAGTTCGCTGCCGCGCCGGCGCTGCTCTTCGGGCCGGACCAGTTCCACCCCTCGGCCGCCGGCTACAGCTCGCTGGTCACCGTGCTGCTGCCCTCCACGCTGGCCGCGCTCGGCCTCGCCGATCCCGACGAGGCGGAGCCGGAGGCGTACCGGGGCGAGGGCGTGCTGCCGATCACCACCGCCGCCCTGCAGGCGGTCGACACTCCCGGTACCGAGCTGGACGGCACCGACGTGGGTGGCGCCCGGATCGGGGTGCGAGGTCTGTGGGTCACCCTGCGGCACCGCCGCCGCCGGATGGACACCGAGGGCACCGCCCCGGAGGAGCAGGACGACGAGACCGCCGACCCGACCGACAGCCCGGACCCCGCCCGGACATGACCCGGACATGACCCGGACATGACAAGGGCCCCGGATCTCTCCGGGGCCCTCGCGGGTGGTTCAGCTGCTCGGTGGTTCAGCGCTGTCGCATCAGTCGGACTGGAAGTAGGCCAGGATGCGCAGCAGGTTGGTGTAGATCCAGACCAGGCTCACGGTCATCGCGAACGCGGCACGCCACGACTCCCGCTCCGGCAGCCCGTTGGCGATCCCCTTCTCGACGAAGTCGAAGTCGAGGATCAGCATGAAGATGCCGAGCACCAGGCCGGCGACCGCGGTCACCATGCCGAGGCCACTGACCCCGAACAGGCCGATCTGCGAGCCGAACAGCCCCAGCACCAGCTCCATCAGGCTCAGCCCGATCATGCCGAAGACCGCGGCGACCACGAAGGTGCGGAACTTCGCACCGACCTGGATGTCGAGGATCTTGTACGCCGCGAGCGTGCCGGCGAACGCGGCGAAGGTGCCGATCACGGCCCCCATCACCACGCCGGGGTAGTACATGTTGAAGATCTTCGACAGGGCTCCGAGAGCCACGCCCTCGAGACCGGCGAAGGCCAGCACCAGGCCGGGGCTGATCACGCGCTTGAACGCGTTGACCATCGACAGCGCGAACGCGCCGAGCGCACCGAAGGTGGCCAGGGCGAACAGCGGCGAGAGGTCGGCCTGGCCGGTGGCCGTGTCGACGCCGGGGGTGAGGATCCAGGTCACCATCGCGGCGATGATGACGATGCCGATGGAGATGCCGGTCTTCTGGACGACCGAGTCGATGGTCATCGGTTCGGTGGAGGTGGGCGCGGTCGGCTGGCCGGGCGTGCCGATCCCCCACGAGGAGGGGTCGGACTGTCCGTAGCCGGGCTGAGCCGAGCCGGCGCCAGGGTAGGTCTGGTTGCCGTAGACGTTCACGCCGCCGCGGTTGAACTCCTCCGAGCGGCGGAACACCGGGTTGTTGCTCTGCACGTCACTCCTCCTTGGAGTCGGTGACCGTCACTCTGACGGCTCACCTTCCTCAGTGGGTCCAGTCTACGGCCCACACTGGGTGCAACGTCGCCGTACCGGTGCGCGTTCCCGGCGAGCCTGTGGATTCGCTGAGAATCCGTGTCTTTGCGCAGGTCAGCGGCGTACTGCGTGCACGACCGCGTCGGTGGCGGTGGCCGGCTCGCCGTCGTGGGTGGTGGCCGGGCGGGTCGGCGAGCCGGCGTACCGGATCTCCCAGGCCGGGGCGGCCAGCAGCGCGGTGACCCGCTCGGGGGTGATCATCACGTCCGCCCGGGAGAAGTCCCGCAGCCCGGTGGCGACGTCATCGGGATGGTGGCCGGCGACCAGCAGCGATCCGCCGGGGCGGACCGCGGCGGCCAGCCGCGTGTACAGCCCCGCGAAGTCGGCACTGGCCACGTGCAGGAACTGCACCGAGACCAGGTCGTACGACGACTCCGGCGGCTCGCCGGCCCCGGGGTCCAGCAGGTCGACCCGCCGGAACCCCACCCGGTCGGTGACCCCGGCCGCATCGGCGTGGCCCGCCGCCCGCTCCAGGGCCACCCCGGAGATGTCGATGCCGGTCACGGACCAGCCCCGCTCGGCCAGCCAGATCGCGTCGGCACCCTCACCACAGCCCACGTCGAGCGCCAGGCCGGGCGCGAGGTCGACCGCGTGCGCGACCAGCCGCGGGTTGGGTCGGCCCGACCAGAGGGCCGGAGCTCCGGCGTACCGCTCGTCCCAGAACTCCTCGGTCCACATCCGCCGGTCGTCGCCGTCGGCCCGCTCGGGCTCCCGGTGGTGGTCCCTGTGGTGATGATCCGCCATGTCGCCACCGTAGTTCGACAACGCGGAAACGTCGGCGGACCTGCTGCGCCGGATGTTCCGACGTGTGCCCCCGGTGGGACTCGAACCCACACTCGGTCGCTTTTAAGGCGACTTCCTCTGCCGATTGGGATACGGGGGCCGGCCGACCTGACCGTACGACGGCAGCGCGCCGTCTCGGGTCACAGGTAGGTCTTGCGGGGGTGGATGGCGTGCGCGCCGGCGGCCCGGTCGAGGAACAGCAGCCCGGCGCAGTGGTCGATCTCGTGCTGCAGGGCCCGGGCCTCGAACGCGTCGGTGCTGATCGTCACCCACTCCCCCGTGCCCGGCAGCTGGCCGCGGACGACCACCCGGGTGGCGCGCTTGACGTCGCCGGTCAGGTCCGGGACGCTCATGCACCCTTCCCGGGCCTTCTCGTTGCGGCTCGACCCGACCACCTCGGCGTTGCACAGCACGAAGGTGCCGTGCCGGGTCCGGGTCTTGGGGTGCTCGGTGACGTCGACACAGAAGACCCGGGCGCCGACCCCGACCTGGGGCGCGGCCAGCCCGACGCAGCCGGGGCTGACCCGCATCGTGGCCACCAGGTCGGCGGCCAGCCGGACGACCGCCGCGTCCACCGGGTCGACGACCGTGCCGACGGTGGAGAGCACCGGGTCCGGCGCCCGCACCACCTCGAGCACGCTGCCGTCCACGCCGAGATCGGCCTCGGTCCAGGCGGTCACCCGTTCGTCGTCGAGGGGGGCGCCGGCGGGGTCGGTCACAGGTCGTCGGCCTCGACCGGTCGCAGCGTGGCGGCCACCCCGAGCTGCGCAGCCACCGTCGCGATCGCCGTCTCCACGGCGCCGACCTGTGCCCCGGCGGGCAGGTCGATCTCGGCCACCAGCAGGTACAGGTCACCGGAGAGACGGGTGGTCAGGTCGGTGATGTTGCCGCCGACGGCGGCGACCTCGCCGACCACCGAGGAGACGATCCCCGGCCGGTCGCCACCGTGCACGGTGAGCACCCACGACGTACCGGTGCCGCCGGCAGCCTGCTCGCGGGGGATCTCGCGGACGGTGACGGTCAGCGACCCGTCGGCGGTCAGCGGCGCCAGCGCCTCCTCGATCTCGGTGGCGGTGGCGGCCCCGGCGCAGATCAGCATCATCGCGAAGTGACCCCGCAGCAGGGTCATCGTGGAGTCCTCGAGGTTGAGCCCGAGCTGGGCCAGCTGCCCGGTCGTCTCGGCGATGATGCCGGGGCGGTCGTGCCCGAGAACGGTCACCGCGTGCAGGGCGGGGGCAGCAGGGGTCTGGGTCACTCCGGCATTCTGGCAGTCGCTCCGGCGACCGAGGCCGCACGCCCCAGCACGGCGTCGAGCATCGGTTCGGTCAGCGTCCCGGTGAACGTGTTCTGCTGGCTGGGGTGGTAGGTGCCGAGCAGCAGTACGTCCCGGGCGGGTCCGTCCTGCTCCTGCCCGGCTCCCTGCCCGGCCCCCGGCGCAGGACCGCCTCGGCGCCGTGGCCGAACCGGGGACGCGGACGCGGCACGTCCCACCCGACGGCCCGGGCGCACCGCAGCGCGGCGTCCCAGCCGAAGGAACCGAGAGCCACCACCACCCGCACCGACGGGCCGACCAGGGCGACCTCACGCTCGAGCCACGGGGAGCAGGTGTCGCGTTCGCCGGGGGTGGGCTTGTTGGCCGGCGGAGCGCACCGGACCGCCGCCACGATCCGCGTCGTCGGCAGCTCCAGGCCGTCGGCGGCGTGCCGGCTGGTCGGCTGGGAGGCGAGCCCCACCCGGTACAGGCTGGCGAAGAGCCAGTCCCCCGAGCGGTCGCCGGTGAACACCCGGCCGGTGCGGTTGGCCCCGTGGGCGGCGGGCGCCAGCCCGACCACCAGCACCCGGGGCGCTGTGGCCCCGAAGCCGGGGACGGGGCGCCCCCAGTACGGCTCCCCGGCGTACGAGGCCCGCTTCGACCGGGCCACCTCGACCCGCCAGTCCACGAGTCGTGGGCAGGCCTCGCACACGCTGACCCGTGCGTCGAGCTCCTCGACGGTGCCGGTCGCGCGGGCACGACGTCGTACGCCGGCCGCCGAGCGAGCAGCAGGGGTGCCCACCGCCGCGGGGTCGCCCGGCCAGCCGACGCCCGGCGGCACCGGCGAGCCGAACGGCTCGCCGGTGGCCGGGTGCGGGAGCGGTGTGCCCAGCGTCGTCAGCGTTCTCGGTGGAACGGTCGCCCGGTCAGGGGGTCGACTGGACCGAGGTGTCGCCGCTGCGGACCTTGTCGTTGACGGCCGAGGCTGCCTGGTTCGCCTTCTCCTTGGCGACCGCGGCGGCGGCGGATGCCTGCTGGGCGGCGGCGTCCTGCGCCTTGTGGCCGGCCTCCTGGACCTTCGGGTTGCGGGCGATGCGCTGCGCACCGGCCCGGATCTGCTCGTAGCGTTCCCGGCCCGCGCGGGTGCCGAGCACATAGCCGGCTCCTCCGGCGATCAACAGGCTGAACTTACTCATGGGTGGATCCTCTCCTCGAGACTCGTGCGGTGGATGGGGATGACGAAGGACTGGTCAGCCGGACCGGCGACGACGCCAGACCAGGAGTCCGACGACGAGGACGACCGCCCCGGCGGCACCGAGCAGCTCGGGTCGCGGGGACCCGCTCTCGGTGGTCGCCTGGTCCTTGACCTCGGCAAGACGGCGCTGGGCGCGGGTCTTGACGTCCAGGCGGGCCTGCAGCTGGTCGACGGTGGAGGCGAGCTCCTCGCGTTGACGGGCGATGTCGGCCTCGATCTCGTCCGGGCTCTGCTCGGCCGGCTGGCTCGGCTGGGTGCCGTTGGTGGTGCTCACGCGTGTCCTCCCTTGACGGTGGCGACGTCCTCCTTGACCCCGGCGACGGCGCGTTCGGGGGTGGGCGGGGTCGCCTCCTGCACCTTCGTACGCCCGAAGAGCCCGGCGCCGGCGGCCGCCCCGAACAGCACCAGCGCCACGATCAGCGCCGCCAACCAGGCGGGCACCGCGTTCGCCAGCGCGATGACGGCGGTGGCGATGAGGGTGGCGAGACCGAAGAAGGCCAGCAGCCCGGCCGCGCCGAAGGACCCGATGCCGACGCCGGCCTTCTTGCCCTTCTCGGCCAGCTCGGCCTGCGCCAGCCGCATCTCGCTGCGAACGAGCTCGGGGATCTGCTCGGAGAGTCGATGCACCAGGCCGCCGATGGTGTCCTCGGGCTCCTGAGGTGCGGTGCGAAGTGTGGGGTCGCTCATGGGGGCTCTGTAGCCGCAGGCCCCTCATCCCAAACGCCGCGATCTCAGCGAACCTCGGGTCAATCCACCAGCGACCAGGCGATCCCGTCGAGGATGTCGGACTCCGAGACCAGCAGGCTCTCCACCCCGGCGCGACGCAGCACCCGGTCCAGGATCAGCGCGCCCGCGCCGATCACGTCCGCCCGGCCGGGGTGCATCCACGGCAGCGCCCGGCGCTGGTCGACCGTCAGCGCGAGGAGGCGCTCGACGTGGGCGTGCACGTCCGCGACGGCCAGGACGCTCTGGTCGGTGGCCTCGCGGGAGTACGCCGGCAGCCCGAGCACCCCGGCGGCGACCGTGGTCACGGTGCCGGCGACCCCGAGCACGGTCGCCGCGTCCCTGGCGAGCACCGGGCAGTCGTCGAGGTGGGCGTCGATGTCGCGGGTGCACGCGGCCACCTCCTCCCGGGTCGGCGGGTCGGAGTGGAGGTGCCGCTCGTGCAGCCGCACCGAGCCGATGTCCATCGAGTGCGCCTGTTCTGGGGCCTCGCTGCCCCGGATCAGCTCGGTGGAGCCGCCGCCGATGTCGACGACGAGCACCGGCGCGCCCGGCGGGGTGCGCAGGTGGCGCACCGCGCCGTCGTACGCCAGCGCCGCCTCCTCGGCTCCGGTGACCACCTCCGGCTCTACCCCGAGGCGCTCGCTGACTCCGTCGACGAAGACCTGTCGGTTCTCGGCGTCGCGGGTCGCCGAGGTCGCGACGAACCGGACCCGGTCGGCGCCGTGGCGACGGATCAGATCGGCGTACTCGTCCACCGCTGCCAGGGTGCGCTCCAGCGCCTCCTCGGCGATCCGGCCGGTGCGGTCGATCCCCTGGCCGAGCCGGACCATCCGCGCCTCCCGGACCAGCTCCGGTCCGTCCGGGAGGTCGGCGATCAGCAGCTTGATGGTGTTGGTGCCGCAGTCGATGGCGGCGACGGGGTTTCGAGACAGGCGCTGCGCGCCTTCCTCAACCACCGGGGGCTGCGCGCCTTCCTCAACCACCGGGGGCTGCGCGCCTTCCTCAACCACCGGGGTCCTCGTCTCGGGAGTCGTCGGGGACGTCGCCGGCGGTGACACAGGGCCCGGCTCCCACCAGGCGCCGAGCAGGTCGAGCACCTCGTCGCCGAGCGGGTTGACACCCCGGCCCTGGGCCAGCGCCTGGCCGGCCAGCACGTGCAGGCACTTGACCCGGTCCGGCATCCCGCCGGCGGAGATGCCCTCGATCTCCGGGACGTCGCCGAGGCGGGCGCGGGCCTCGAGGTAACGCTGGTGCGCCGCGGCGTACCCCTGCGACAGCGCGGGGTCCGCGCGCGAGCCGCTGCTCCATCTCCTTCATCAGCCCCGAGCCCTCCAACGTGCCGATCCGGGAGGCAGCGCGGGGGCAGGTCAGGTAGAAGGTGGTCGGGAACGGGGTGCCGTTCGGGAGTCGCGGCTCCGTGGTGACCACGTCCGGGTTGCCGCACGGGCAGCGGTGGCCGATCTCGTGGATCGACCGGGGCTCGCGGCCCAGCTGCTCGGCGATCGCCTCCTGGTCTCGGGGGTCGATCACGGGGCGGTCACTCCTCCTGCGGGCCCTCGGCCAGGCCGTCGATCACGGTGGCCGGCGGTGCGGAGGGCTTGGGCGGGTGGCCGGCCAGCTCGACCGAGGACCAGACGTCGGCCCACCAGGGCGTCGGCGGCTGCTGGGCCACCGAGTCGGGGTCGCTGAGCGAGGCCTCGGTCTCCAGCGGCTGGCCGTCGCCGTCGAGGACGACGTACGACTTCTCGCCGGGCATCACGTAGCCGAAGCGCTCCCGGGCCTGCTGCTCGACGTAGGCCGGGTCGTTCCAGCGTCGCTTCTCCGACTCCAGCCGGTCGATGGCGACCTCGCGCTCGGCGATCTGGGACTTGAGGTCCGAGATGTGCGCCCGCTGCTGCAGGTAGGCGCGCAGCGAGGAGGCGTAGCTGATCGCCAGCACCGCGAGCACCAGCACCAGCACCGCGGCCCGGCCGGTCAGCCGGGGGCGACGCGGGGTGCGGCGGGCTCGGGACGCCCCAGGCGCCCCGTCGGCGGTGTCCGCAGCACCGGTCGGTCGGGACAGGCGACCGGCGGTGACCCTGCCGGGACCGGTACGCCCCCGCGGGCGCGAGCCGCGCGGCGGCGTACGTCGGTTGTCGGCCATGCCGCCTAGGGTCCCTCAGAAGGACGACCTCGGGAACGCCGACACACCGGCGTACCGTGCCGCGTCGCCGAGCTCTTCCTCGATCCGCAGCAGCTGGTTGTACTTCGCGACCCGCTCCGAGCGCGCCGGAGCACCGGTCTTGATCTGCCCGCAGTTGGTGGCGACGGCCAGGTCGGCGATGGTGGTGTCCTCGGTCTCGCCCGAGCGGTGGCTCATCATGCAGCGGTAGCCGTGGCGGTGCGCGAGGTCGACCGAGTCCAGGGTCTCGGTCAGCGACCCGATCTGGTTGACCTTGACCAGCAGCGCGTTGGCCTGGCCCTCGGTGATGCCCCGCTGGAGCCGCTCCACGTTGGTGACGAACAGGTCGTCGCCGACGATCTGGATCTTGTCGCCGAGCTGGTCGGTCATCGTCTTCCAGCCCTCCCAGTCGTCCTCGTCGAGCGGGTCCTCGATGGAGACGATGGGGTACGCCGCGCACAGCTCGGCGTAGTAGGCGGTCATCTCCTCGGCCGACTTCGACGCGCCCTCGAAGGTGTAGGTGCCGTTCTCGCAGAACTCGGTGGCGGCGACGTCCATGGCCAGCGCGATGTCGCTGCCCAGCGTCAGCCCGGCGGCCTGCGACGGCCTCGGCGATCAGGTCGAGCGCAGCGCGGTTGGAGTCCAGGTTCGGGGCGAAGCCGCCCTCGTCACCGAGACCGGTGGCCAGGCCCTTCTTCTTCAGCACCGACTTCAGCGCGTGGTAGACCTCCGCGCCCTGGCGCAGCGCCTCCGCGAACGTCGGCGCACCGATCGGGCGCGATCATGAACTCCTGGATGTCGACGTTGGAGTCGGCGTGCGACCCGCCGTTGAGGATGTTCATCATCGGCACCGGCAGCAGGTGCGCGTTGGGACCGCCGACGTAGCGGTAGAGCGGCAGCCGGGCCGAGTCGGCGGCGGCGCGGGCCACGGCCAGGGAGACGCCGAGGATCGCGTTGGCCCCGAGCTCGGCCTTGTTCGGGGTGCCGTCGAGCTCGAGCATGGTCTGGTCGATCAGCCGCTGGTCGTCGGCGTCGAGGCCCTCGACGGCCGGGCCGATCTTCTGGACGACGCCCTCGACGGCCTGGCGGACGCCCTTGCCGAGGTACCGGTCGCCGCCGTCACGCAGCTCCACGGCCTCGAAGGCGCCGGTGGAGGCGCCGCTGGGGACCGCGGCGCGGGCGAAGACGCCGTCGTCGAGGACCACCTCGACCTCGACGGTGGGATTGCCGCGCGAGTCGAGGATCTCGCGCGCGCCGACTGCTTCGATTGCTGCCACTGCTGCTCCTTGGCGGGTCTGGGTCGCGTCGACGCCACGGGCGCCACGCGCTTCGGCGGTCAGCCTAGACCCGAGCGGACCCGGTACCGCCAGGTGCTCGCCAGGCGTCCGGGGGCCGGACCCGGGCCTCACAGCAGCCGGCGTACCGCTTCCCGGAGCGCCTGCTCGGGGTCGACGCCGACGGTGTGCGCGTCGGCGACCACCGCGAGCAGCCGGTCGCCGAGGACCCGCTCGGCCTCCTCGTCGGCCTCCTCGTCGGCCTCTCGTCAGACTCCGCCGGCGCGTCGTTCCGGTCGTGGTCCGCGTCCCGCTGGCCGGGCACCGCGATGCCCTCGCGGCGCAGCCGGTCGACCACCTTGTCCGCCCACAGCAGGGCGGGCAGGCTCTCCGGCAGGCCGTCGGTCGGCGAGGTGCGCTGCTTCTCCTCGGCCTTGATCACCTGCCAGGCCTCGTTGATCTCGGCCGGGTCGGTGAGCGAGCCCGCTGGTCGGCGGTCCCGAAGACGTGCGGGTTGCGCCGGAGCATCTTCTCGGTGATCCCGCGGGCCACGTCGTCGACGGTGAACGCGCCGGTCTCCTCGGCGACCACCGCGTGGAAGAACACCTGGAGCAGCAGGTCGCCGAGCTCCTCGCGGAGGTGGTCGGCGTGCTGGTCGGCCGCCGCCGCGTCTCCCGAGCCGGACCAGCCGTCGAGCGCCTCCAGGGTCTCGTGCAGCTCCTCGACCAGGTAGCGGGCCAGAGTCCGGTGGGTCTGCTCGCGCTTCCAGCCGCACTCGGCACGCAGCCGACGCATCACCGCGAGGAACTCGAGCAGCGCCTCGCCGGACTTCTCCCCGCTCACGCCGGTCCCCCGGTCATGCGAGTCTCGGTCAGCCGCAGCGCTGGGTGGAGGGCAGTCGTCCGGTGTACGCCGGGTCCGGCTGCTGCAGGGTGCCCTGCTCGGCGGTCTCGCCGACGGCACCGACAGGCTGGTCGTCGACCGGACCGACGCCCCGTCGACCACCTGGATCCCGTAGCGGGGGTCGAAGTCGACCGGGTTCTCGGCCAGCCAGTCCACGAAGGTCTGCTGTCCCAGCGCGAGCGCTTCGGGGTCGTCGGGGTCGCGCCGCGGTCGCGGAGCTGCTTCTGGCCGACGGCGAGGGCGACGCCCTCGATGTAGGCGTTGGCGGTCTCGACGGCGATGCACGCCTCGGCCGGACGTCCTCGGGCAGGTCGGCGACCGCGTCGGTCAGTTCCTGCAGGCGGGCCGGGTACTCCCCGGCCGGCTCCACGCCGTACAGCTCGGCGAGCTGCTCCGCGGCGGAGGCGAGCGCGAGCTGACCGACGATGCCGGTGCGGAAGAAGCTCAGCGGGACCGCGCTGCCCTCCGCGGCGACCTGGCTGCTCACCGCGGTGCAGTAGTCGGTGGCGACCTCGTCCACCCGGTCGGTCGTCACGACCTCGTCACCGACCTCGGCGGCCACCCCGGGGTGCCACTCGGTGCCGGCCACACCGCACCCCGACAGCAGGGTGGCGGCCAGCACCGGACCGGCAAGCAGGCCGGTCCACCGGGGGTGGCGGTGGGACTTGCGCACGGGGACTCCCTTGTGACTGCTGGGGCTGGGGCGTGGTCACCCGCGCCCCGCGATGGTTCGCGGCCCATTCAAGCAGCAACCCCCGCCTCGTCCGATGCCGGACCCCGGGGGGTCGTGTGCCCCCTGACGCGCCCTACCGCGTGCTCAGGCACACGACCCGGGGGACCCGGAGGACCGGCGCCGGAGCCACCCGGGGGTCGTGTGCCCGCCGACGCGCCCCACCGCGTGCCCAGGCACACAACCCGAAGGACCCGGAGCCACCCGGGGGGTGCCCGGAGCCACCCGGGGGTCGTGTGCCCCCCGACGCGCCCCACCGCGTGCCCAGGCACACGACCCGAAGGACCGCACACGACCCGAGGGACCGGAGCACGACCCGAAGGACCGGAGCCGACCCGGGGACCGGAGGCAACCCGAAGCACCAGAGACAAGCGAGCCACCCCGGCTCAGCTCGCGGGATCGATCACGGCGTCGATGACACCCCGGGCCCACTCCAGCAGCGCCACCCCGCTGATCGGCTTGCCGCCGACGACGGCGGTCTGCGGGCGCGGCACCAGGATCGTGTCCAGCTGGGTCTTGACGATCGACTTCGGGTAGAGCCGGCCCAGCCGGACCACCCGGGACTCGGGCAGCGAGACCGGGGAGAAGCGGACGTTCTTGCCCGCGATCGTCACCTCCGCGATCCCCGCCTGCCGGGCGCGGGCCCGGAACCGGGCGACCAGCAGCAGCGAGACGACCTCCTGCGGCGGCTCGCCGTACCGGTCCACCATCTCGTCGCGGATGACGTCGACGTCCTCGTCGAGGCGCACCTCGGCCAGCCGCTTGTACATCTCCAGCCGCAGCCGCTCGCTGGGGATGTAGTCGTGCGGCAGGTGGGCGTCGACGGGCAGCTCGATCCGGACCTCGTTGAGCTCCGGCTCGTCCTCGCCCTTGAACTCGTGCACCGCCTCCCCGACCAGCCGGACGTACAGGTCGAAGCCGACGTCGGCGATGTGGCCCGACTGCTCGCCGCCGAGCAGGTTGCCGGCCCCCCGGATCTCGAGGTCCTTCATCGCGATCGCCATGCCGCCACCGAGGTCGGAGTGCTGGGCCAGGGTGGCCAGCCGCTCGTGCGCGGTCTCGGTGAGCGGCTTCTCGGCCGGGTAGAGGAAGTAGGCGTACGCACGTTCCCGGGACCGGCCGACCCGGCCGCGGAGCTGGTGCAGCTGGGAGAGCCCGAGGGTGTCGGCGCGCTCGATGATCATCGTGTTGGCGTTGGAGACGTCCAGCCCGGACTCGACGATCGTGGTGCAGACGAGCACGTCGAACCGCTTCTCCCAGAAGTCGAGCATCACCTGCTCGAGCCGGTGCTCCCCCATCTGGCCGTGCGCGGTCGCCACCCGCGCCTCGGGCACCAGCTCCTTGAGCTTCGCGGCGGCCTTCTCGATGGAGTTGACCCGGTTGTGGATGTAGAAGACCTGGCCGTCGCGGAGCAGCTCACGGCGTACGGCGGCGATCACCTGCCGGTCCTCGTAGGCCCCCACGTAGGTCAGCACCGGGTGCCGCTCCTCGGGCGGGGTGGTGATCGTCGACATCTCCCGGATCCCGGTGATCGCCATCTCCAGGGTCCGCGGGATCGGGGTCGCCGACATCGACAGCACGTCCACCGAGGTCCGCAGCCGCTTCATCTGCTCCTTGTGCTCGACACCGAAGCGCTGCTCCTCGTCGACGACGATCAGCCCGAGGTCCTTGACCTTGATGTCGGGGTTGAGCAGCCGGTGGGTGCCGACCACGATGTCGACGGTGCCGTCGGCGAGGCCGGCGATCACCTCCTGGGCCTCCTTGTCGGTCTGGAACCGGGAGAGCCCCTTGATGTGGAGCGGGAAGCCGCTCATCCGCTCGGTGAACGTCGAGAGGTGCTGGGTGACCAGCAGCGTCGTCGGCACCAGGACGACCACCTGCTTGCCGTCCTGCACCGCCTTGAACGCCGCCCGGACCGCGATCTCGGTCTTGCCGTAGCCGACGTCGCCGCAGACCAGCCGGTCCATCGGCATCGTGCGGCGCATGTCGGCCTTGACCTCGTCGACGGTGGTGAGCTGGTCGGCGGTCTCGGTGAACGGGAACGCGTCCTCGAGCTCGCGCTGCCACGGGCTGTCCGGCCCGAACGCGTAGCCCTGGGTCGCCTGCCGGGCGGCGTACAGCTTGATCAGCTCGGCCGCGATCTGGCGCACCGCCTTGCGGGCCCGACCCTTCCGCTTGGCCCAGTCCGCGCCGCCGAGCCGGTCCAGGCTGGGCTGCTCGCCGCCGACGTACCGGGTCACCTGGTCCAGCGCGTCGGCCGGCACGTAGAGCCGGTCGGGAGGGCCGCCGCGCTTGGAGGCGCCGTACTCGAGCACCAGGTACTCGCGGACCGCGCCGCCGACCTCGCGCTGCTTCATCTCGACGAACCGGCCGACGCCGTGCTGCTCGTGCACCACGTAGTCGCCCGCGGAGAGCTCGAGCGGGTCGATCTGCTTCTTGCGCCGGGCCGGCATCGCGCGCATGTCCCGGGTCGAGGACTTCTGCCCGGAGATGTCCTCGCCGGTGAGCACGGCGATCCGCTGCTCCTCGTCGACGAACCCCCGGGTCAGGCAGCCGCAGGTCACGGTGACCACGTCGGTGACCGGCCAGCCGTCGGGGGTGCCGGTGCTCGCCAGGTCCTCGACCAGCCGAGCCGGTACGTCGCGCTCACCCAGCGCCTCGACCATCCGCTGCGCCGGGCCGTGGCCCTGGTGCACCACGGTGACCCGGTACCCGTCCTTGACCCACCGCTCCACGTCGGAGATGGCGCGCTCCACGTCGCCGCGGTAGGCCTCGGCGGCGATCGCGCCCAGCGCCCGGCTCGGGACCGCCCCGTCGATCACCTCGACGTCGGACTCGACTGCCGGCGCCACCGCGTCCGGGTCGGTGATCCCGAACGGACTCATCGTCCACCAGGGCATCCCCAGGCCCAGCGCCTCCTCGCGGACGTCGACCAGCGAGCGGTACGACGCCGCGCCCAGGTCGATCGGCGCGGTACCGCCGCTGGCGGCCGCGGCCCAGCTGGCACCCAGGAACTCCTCACTGGTGGCGACCAGGTCGTGGGCCCGCGTCCTTGCCCGTTCCGGGTCGAGCACCAGCACGTGGGTGCCGGCCGGCATCAGCTCGACCAGCAGCTCCATCTCGTCGACCAGCACCGGCGCCAGCGACTCCATCCCCTCGGCGGCGATGCCGGCGGCGATCTTGTCGGTGAGCTCGACCAGCTGCGGGTGCGCCCGGCCGAGCTCGGCGGCGCGCCGACGTACCTCGTCGGTGAGCAGCAGCTCGCGGCACGGCGGCGCCCAGAGCCGCTCGGCCTTGTCCAGGGTGCGCTGGTCGGCGACCGAGAAGCTGCGGATCTCCTCGACCTCGTCGCCCCAGAACTCCACCCGCAGCGGGTGCTCCTCGGTCGGCGGGAAGACGTCGACGATGCCGCCGCGGACCGCGAACTCACCCCGCCTCTCGACGAGGTCCACCCGGGAGTACGCCGCGTCCGCGAGCCGGCGCACGACGTCGTCCAGGGAGGCCTCCAGACCCGGCGCCAGCTCGACGGGCTCCAGGTCGCCGAGCCCCTTGACCTGCGGCTGGAGCAACGACCGGACCGGCGCGACGACGACCTGGAGCGGACCGTTGCTGCGGTCGTCGCCGGGGTGCCGGAGCCGCCGCAGCACCGCGAGCCGGCGGCCGACGGTGTCGCTGCGCGGACTGAGCCGCTCGTGCGGCAGCGTCTCCCAGCTGGGGTACTCGGCCACCGTGGCCGGGTCGACCAGGTCGCCCAGCGCGGTGACCAGGTCCTCGGCCTCCCGGGCGGTCGCGGTCACCGCCAGCACCGTGCGCCCGGCGCGGACCAGCCCGGCGACGAGGAACGGCCGCAGCGGCTCGGGCCCGGTGAGGTCGAGGGCACGGACCGAGCCGTCGCGGGCCTCGGCCAGGGCCTGGCTCAGGGTGGGGTCGGCCAGGACGGCGTCGGCGAGGCCGGTGAGGCTCACGGAACTCCTCGGGGGATGGCGGGGACAACACGAGAGCCCCCGTTCGCGAGGAGACGGGGGTGCCGGCCCAGTCTAGGTCGGCCCCCGCCGGACTCTCGCCGGGTCCGTGTCGCCGCCGCGCTCGCTCGGTTCCTGGCGACGTCCGCGGCTGCAGCGCCGGTGCCGCCGGCGCGCGAGCCGACTGCCCCGGCTCTCGGGACGCCGGCCCCCCGGGCGGCGCTCCCCGCCGGCCCCGTGGGTCGCGGCCGGGCCCCGCCAGCGGCGGCGGACCACGGGGGCGACGGCCGGTCGTCCCCGTCCGGTGGACGGGGCTGACCGGGGGGCCGACCGGCGAACCGACCACCCAGCCGACCGGGGCACCGCCTACACCCCCGCCAGGTCGGGTGAGCCGACCCCGTTCTCGGCCAGCCCGTCGACCGGCCCCTCGACGAGCCCCTCGACGAGCCCCTCAGCGAGCCCCTGGACAAGCACCGCCTCGATCTCGGCGACGGCCCGGTCCTCGGCGGTCTCCTCGGCGATCGACGCGGCGATCCGCCCGGCGGCGGCGGCGTACGACGGGTCGTCGATCACGCCGCGGACGGCCGCGGCGATCTGCTCGGCGGGGGCACCCGGATCGAGCCGGACGCCGGCGCCCCGGTGCACCACCCGCGCGGCGACGTCGTTCTGGTCGCGACCCATCGGCAGGCAGACCAGCGGTACGCCGGCCGCCAGCGCCTTGATCGTGGTGCCGTGACCGCAGTGGGTCACCACCGCCGCGGCGTGCCGGAGGATCTCCCGGTGCGGCGCGAGCCGGACGACGTCGACGTGCGGGGCGCGCCGGGACGTCGGCGGGGTCGAACGCCCGCCCGGTGGTGACCACCGCCCGGACCGGGAGCAGGCCGACCGCGTCGACCGCCCGGGACAGCACCGCCGCCTGGTCCTGGAACTCGCTGCTCAGCGCGACCAGCACCACCGGGTCCTCCCCCGGCGGTGGCGTCCACGCGGAGGGGTCGTGCACGTCCTCGAGCCGGGGCCCGACGTACCGCACCGTGGGCGGCACCGGACCCTCGAGGTCGAAGGCCGTGCTGGTCAGCACCAGCATCCGTGCGGCACTGCGGTACTGGTCCAGCACGTGGTCCACCGGTGGCAGCCCGTGCTCGTGCCGGGCCTGGTTGAAGACCGGCAGCGGGACGTTCCAGGCGGCCATCCCGGCCTCGGCCACCTCCGCGTGCAGCGCCCGGTCGGCCTCGTCGACCGCCGGCAGGAAGCCGGGCCCGAACGGCGGGACGCCCTCGCGCGGGAACATCGCGATGGTGGTGTTGAGCACCACGCAGGGGACGCCGGCCGCCTCGGCACCCATCAGCGCGCCGAGCAGGAGCCCCTCGGTGAGCACCAGGTCCGGCGGCTCCCGGTCGATCTCGGCTCGCAGGTCTGCGGCGAAGCGACCCGCCGGGCCGACGGCCAGGCTGTCGCGCATCGCGGCGAAGCCGTCGGGTCCCCAGTCCTCGATGAACCAGGTGTCCGGGGTGCGCACCGTGCGGTGCGGCGCACGTGTCCAGGACACGTGCCGGGCGCCCGCGGCAGCCGCGGGCTCGGCGATCACCGGGTCGGCCAGCACCCGGACGTCGTGGCCCCGGTCCACCAGGGCGCGAGCCACGCTCATCAGCGGCGGGATGCAGCCGGCGCCGTCCCAGGCGGTCAACAGGATCTTCTTGCGGTTCATGGTGGTTCCTCTCACGGGTGGGTGGGTGCGGGTGTGGGGTGGTCAGTACAGGGCGAGCACCAGCTCGCGGATCGTGGTGATGGTGGTGTCCCGGCTCATCGCGCGGTCGCGGCGCAGCAGCTTCCAGGCGTACACATCGGTGACGACGACCAGCTGGGCGATCCGGCGGTCCCGGGCGTCGCTCGGGAGCGCCGTGACCGCGTCGGCGAAGATCGCGGCGACCCAGCGCTGGTGCTCGCGACGCCCCAGGTCCAGCCAGGGCCTCAGGGCGGGCACCCGCTCCTCGACCGCGAGCATCCGCAGCGTCGCCTCGCCGCTGGTGTCGTAGTCGTCGACGAGCACGGTGACCGCGCCGTCCACGTCCCCCGGGGCGACAGCCCAGCGCTGGGAGTCGATCGAGGCGGTGAACCGCTCGCAGGCGACGTGGCAGAGGTCGTCCTTGGTCGGGAAGTGGTTGAGCACCGTCTGGAGCGAGACGCCGGCGTCCCCGGCGATGCCGCGGATGGTGACGTCGTCGTACCACTCGGTGGTGAACGCTCGCTGTGCTGCAGCGGCGATCCGCTCCCGGGTCGCCTCGGCGGCCGCGGCCCGCGCGTCCATTCGGTAGGGTCTTGTCCTATTCATTAGGACGACGTTAAAACCAACCCCGCGACCACCGCAATGGGTTTTTCGGGGGGTGTCCGGGCCGCGTCGGACCACCCGGTCGGGTCATCCGTCGACCGGGCGGGCTGCGAGCGGCGATCAGTCGGTGCCGTGCTCCCGCACGAACGCGACGATCCGCTCGGCCAGCTCGGGCCGGCAGACGATCAGGTCGGGCAGGTAGACCTCGTCCTGGTTGTACTCCAGCTCGGAGCCGTCCACCCGGGAGGTGAAGAGCCCCGCCGCGCGAGCCACCGCCACGGGGGCGGCCGAGTCCCACTCGTACTGACCGCCGGCGTGCACGTAGGCATCGGTGAGGTCCCGGGCCACCGACATCACCTTGACCCCGGCGGAGCCCATCGCCACCAGCTCGGCATCCAGCTCGGTCGCCAGCGCGTTGACGAAGGCCGGCGGCCGGCTGCGCGAGACCGCGATCCGCGGTCGTACGCCGCTCGCGGCCGGCACCTGCGGCGGCGTCCCGGTGTTGAACGTCTCCCCCAGTGCCGGCTGCGCCACAGCGCCGGCGGTCAGGTCGCCGCCGTCGGCGGTCCGCTCCCACAACGCCACGTGCACGGCCCAGTCGTCACGGGGCGGCTCGGAGAACTCGCGGGTGCCGTCCAGCGGGTCGATGATCCAGACCCGGTCGGCCTCGAGGCGGGCCTTGTCGTCCTTCCCCTCCTCCGACAGCACCGCGTCGCCGGGGCGGTGCTCGGCCAGCAGCCGCATCAGCAGGTCGTGGGCAGCGACGTCGCCGGCATCCTTGAGCTCGCGCCCCTCCAGGCCCTCGCCACGCACCTCGAGCAGCCGGCGGCCGGCCTCCTCGGCCAGCCAGGTGGCCAGCACGTGGTCGTCGGTCGCGGCAGCAGCGGGCGGTGTTCCGGGCTCGAAGGTCACGGCCGACACCCTAACGAGTCACCCCGCCCGGAATCGGCGTCGGCACCGAGACGGACGCCTACCCCAAATGCGGGACATCCGAGCCGAGGGCTGGCAGCGCAACGCGATCCGCGTTCTGATCAGGACCGGAGTCGGCCCCGGCCCCTGACCCGTAGAGGGGGCGGGGGTCGACTTCACCAACCGGTCCCGGGATCTCAGGAAGCGATCGTGTACGTCTCCGTCCGTGATCACCCCCCGACAGCGGGCGAGGGCACCCCGACCGGCAGACGCCGGGTGAGCCGCGTGGTGGTGACCCTGGGGATCGTCAGCCTGCTGACCGACATCTCCTCGGAGTCGGTGGCGGCGGTGCTGCCCCTCTACCTCACCGCGGTCGTGGGGCTCTCTCCCGTGGCCTACGGGCTGGTGGACGGCCTGCACCAGGGCGTCACCGCACTGGTGCGCATCGCCGGCGGCTGGGGAGCCGACCGGTCCGGTCACCCGAAGTGGGTGGCCTTCATCGGCTACGCGATCTCGGCAGTCTCGCGCATCGGCCTGCTGTTCGCGGCAGGTCTGGGTGCGATCGTCGCGGTGATCAGCGCCGATCGGGTCGGCAAGGGACTGCGGACCGCACCGCGCGACGCCATGATCGTCGCCGCCACGGATCCCGCGCACCTCGGGCGGGCGTTCGGAGTGCACCGGACGCTGGACACCATCGGGGCGGCCCTGGGACCCGTGGTCGCGTTCACCGTGCTGTGGCTGGTGCCGGACGGCTACACCACGGTCATCGTCGTGTCGTTCGGCTTCGCCGTCCTCGGCGTCGCGCTGCTGGGACTGCTGGTGCCCGGACGCACCGACGACCGGAAGCCGGGATCACCGGCACCGGCACCGGCTCCGGCACGCACCGCAGTTCCGCTGGCGCGACGTGCTGACCCCACGGTTGACCCGGCTCCTGCTGGTCGCCGGCGCCCTGGGGCTCCTCACCGTCGGTGACGGGTTCCTCTACCTGGTGCTGCTGGACTCCGGGGGCCTCGACGCCCGCTTCTTCCCGCTGTTCTACCTCGGCACCAGCCTGGTCTACCTGGCGCTGGCGGTCCCGTTGGGCAGGTGGGCCGACCGCACCGGCCGGGCACGCGTCTTCGTCCTGGGTCACCTCGCCCTCGCGCTGGCGTTCGGCTGCGGGGCGGTGCCGATCGGGGGCTGGCTGCCGGCGGTGGCGGGCGTCGCCCTGCTCGGTCTCTACTACGCCACCACCGACGGCGTCCTGGCGGCGATCGCGGGACAGGTCGCACAGGCGCCGGTCCGCGCCAGCTCGATCGCCTCCGCGCAGACGGTGGTGGCGGTGGCCCGGTTCGCGGCGTCTGCCTGCTTCGGCGTCCTCTGGGTCACGATCGGCCCCCAGACGGCCATCCTGACGATGGGGGTGCTCCTCCTGCTGGTGGTCCCACCCCTGCTGCTGGTGGTCGTCCGGCTCGACGACGCGCCTCGGGAGGTCGAGCGGTGAGCCAGCCGAAGCGGACCGCGGCCTTCATCCTGATCGTGGTGCTGGTCGTCGTCAGCAGCACCGCGTACGGCGTCCTCCAGTGGCGCCGGACCCAGGTGCTGGCCAACGCCGAGCCCGGCGTCGCGGTCGCCCAGGTGCAGGCTCCGACCGACGAGCCGTTCGTCGCGTTCCGTCACTCCGGGCTCGACGACCACTACGGCACTGTCGCTCTCGTCCCGGTCACGGACCCCGCGGGACCTCGCTGGTTCACCGACGTCACCTGCGACCGGGTCCATGCCAGCAGGAGCGGCGCGTCGTGCCTGTCCCGGCCCCGGGGGGTCCTGGCCACCACGACGGTCACCCTGCTCGACAGCACGTGGCACCCGGTCGCGGAGCGATCGACCGCCGGCGTACCCAGCCGCACCCGGGTCGCGGCCGACGGGTCGCTGGTGGCGACCACCACCTTCGTGGCCGGGCACTCCTACCTGGACCACGGCTTCTCCACCTCGACCGAGGTACGTCGCTTCGACGGTCCCGGCTACGGCAACCTGGAGGACTTCGCCCTGGAGGTCGACGGGCGGGCGACCCATCGTGAGGACGTCAACGTCTGGGGCGCCAGCTTCGCCGGACCGGACACGTTCTACGCCACGGTCTCCACCGCGGGCGAGACCTACCTGGCGCGGGGCAGCCTCGCCCGGCGCACGCTGGTCACCGTGGCCTCCGGGGTCGAGTGTCCCTCGGTGTCACCGGACGGCACTCGGATCGGCTTCAAGCACACCGAGGGATCGGGTGCCTCGATGACCTGGTTGCCCGCGGTGCTCGACCTCGACACCGGTGAGCGCACGGTGCTGCGCGGCGAGACCCGCTCCGTCGACGACCAGCTGGAGTGGCTCGACGACGACACCCTGCTGTACGGGCTGGCCCGTCCCGAGGAGCCCGGGGTGACCGACGTCTGGGCGCTGGACGTGCGGGCGAGTGCGCGGCCCCGGCTCTTCATCGAGCAGGCCTGGTCGCCTGCCGTCGTGCGCTGACCCGGGGGCCCCGACCAGGTCGGGGGCACCCTCCCCTCTCTTGGGTATACCCGCGTCCCTGGGACCTGTGAGGCGCTCCGGAATTCCTACCTTCGCTGAGTGACGGGGCGCGATCGTGCCCCGGAGACCGAGGGGATGACGATGACGTCGAGGCGCCTGGCGGCAGCCGTCAGCTTGGTCGTGCTCGTCGCCCTCGCCGGCTCGCTGCTCGCCCTCGCGGGGATCGGACGCGACGACGCCGCGACGCCGAGCGGGGCCTCCGGCACGGCCGGACGCGAGCTGGCAGGCGACCCGGATGCCGTGGCCGACGCCTCCGCCGGCGGGACCACGAACGGCGGACAGCCGAACGGCAAGGCAGGCAAGGCAGGCACGACCGGCGGGACCGCCGAGAGCGGCAAGACCGCCACGAAGGACAACGCCGCGGGTGCCCCGGACGGGCAGGCCGGAGCGGGCAGCACCGACAGCTCGGTCGACTCCGAGCCCCCCGCGGCCGGACGAGGAACCGACGACGTCAGCGAGACGCCGACCGGCGCTCACGCCGACCCCGTGGTGCTCGACCCGCCCGAGGAGACGGCCCGCCGTCAGCGGCGGCAGGCCCGGTCGGTGGTACGGCTCCCGCTGCCGTCGGCGGCCGCGGGGGGCGGCATCGTGTCCGGCTACCCCCGTCGCACGGTGCACCCCATCCCGGGCTCCACGGAGCTCACCAGCAGCCTCGCTCCGGCAGGGCGCCGGCTGCAGGTCTCCCTCGAGGCGCGCACCCGGAAGTCCGCCTCGGGCTCGCTGCGCCACTACCGCATCCACTTCTCCGGTCTCGGCTTCACCGAGCGTCCGGTGCCTGCCGCGGGCGGGTCGCAGGCGGCTGCGTTCGTCCGTGGCCAGGACCGCGTCGTGGTGACCGTGACCCCCGGGCGGCCCCAGACCTCCTACACCGTCTACGCCAGCCTCGTCGCGGCGAAAGGTTGATCCCGAGATGACCCTCTCCACCCCCGCTCGCCACCGTCTCGAATCCGCCGCGCTGGACTCGCGGGCGCGGGACCGTCGCACGGCCGTCGCCGAGATCGACCTCCTCGCCGATTCCCGGGTCGACCGGTTGCTCAACCTGGCACCGCGGGGCCTGGTGGAGGCCTTCGACGCCGGCTCCGGGCACTTCGCCCAGACCGTGCGGGCCGTCCCGGGGGGAGCCGGCGTACGTCTGCAGCGCGAGGGGAGCAGCGTGCGGTACTCCGCGATGGCGCTGCTGGGTCTGCACCGGCTGACCCGGATGGGCCAGCGCGCCGTGCTGGGTGGCTCGACCGCCGCCGAGGTGCTGGAGACCGCGGAGCTGCGGCTCGACGTCGAGACCGACCCCGGAGCCGCGGCCCTCGTGGCGTGGGCCACCGCCGAGGTCGGCGACCGCTTCGCGGGGCCGCTGCTCGCGGAGCTGCACGAGCGCCTGCTGGCGCCGGCACCGCTCCCCACGGTGGACCTGTCCTGGATGCTCATCGCCGCGGTCGCGGCCCACCGTCTCGGTGACACCGACGCCACGGTCGAGCTCGCGGCCGAGCGACTGATGCGCAGCATCGGCCCGGGCGGCACCTACCCCCACCAGACCCCGCCGGACCGCCAGCCGCTGTGGCGACGCCACGTGGGCAGCTTCGCCGACCAGGTCTACCCGATCCAGGCTCTCGCCCGAGCCTCCGTCCTCACCGGCAACCAGGACCAGCTCGAGTGTGCGGGACGTACCGCCCAGCGGATCTGCGAGGCACAGGGTGCCGGCGGGCAGTGGTGGTGGCACTACGACGTCCGGGACGGAGCCGTCGTGGAGGGGTTCCCCGTGTACAGCGTCCACCAGCACGCGATGGCACCGATGGTCCTGCTCGACCTGTGGGAGGCCGGCGGCCCGGACCATCGGGCCGAGGTGGCCGCCGGGCTCCGGTGGCTCGACTCCCACCCCGAGGTCGTCCAGGAGCTGATCTCGGAGCGGTACGGGCTGATCTGGCGCAAGGTCGGACGACGCGAGCCACCGAAGGCTGCCCGGGCGATGGCGGCCGCCAGCACCGCGGCACGACCGGGTCTGCGCCTGCCCGGACTCGACCGTCTGATGCCGCCGCACGTGGTCGACCACGAGTGCCGACCCTACGAGCTGGGCTGGCTGCTGCACGCCTGGTTGTCGCCTGCACCGAAGGAGGAGAACGATGAATGAGACCACGACCGGCCCCGCGAGACAGCTCCTGTTCGGGGTCCCGTTCGACCCGTTGACGGTGGACGAGGCCGTCGGGCTGGCCGAGCGAGCGGTGCGGGACCGTCGGCGACTGCTGGTGGGTGTGGTGAACGCCGCCAAGGTCAGCAAGCTCAAGACGGACCGGCTGCTCCGCGAGTCGCTGCTCAGCTCCGACGTCATCCTCGCCGACGGTCAGTCCGTGGTCTGGGCCAGCCGGTTGCTGCGACTTCCGCTGCCCGAGCGGGTCGCCGGCATCACCCTGTTCGAGTCGCTGCTGGCCGCCGCCGACCACCACGGTCACCGGGTCTTCCTGCTCGGCGCGCGACCCGAGGTGCTGAAGCGGGTGGAGGAGACCGTGCGCAGGCGCTGGCCCGGGGTGGTTCTCGCCGGGAGCCGGGACGGCTACTTCGACGACTCCGAGGCCGAGGAGGTCGCGGCACAGATCGCGGCCTCGCACGCGGACCTGTTGTTCCTCGGCATCACCACGCCGAAGAAGGAGAACTTCCTGGCCCGGTTCGCCGACGACCTGGATGTGCCGGTGATGCACGGCGTAGGCGGGTCCTTCGACATCCTCGCCGGCGTCACCCGCCGGGCCCCCCTGATCTGGCAGCGACTCGGGTGCGAGTGGGCCTACCGCGTGCTGCAGGAGCCGAGGCGGCTCTGGCGGCGCTACCTCGTCACGAACCTGGCCTTCCTCGGCCTGCTGGCCATCGAGCTGGTCCACCGTCACCCGGGCTATCCGAGCCCGAACCCCGACGTCGCCCGGTTGCGGGCGGAACCGGACCCAGCACGACCGAAGCCGGCCGGGTCACCTCAGCACACCTACCACCACAGCCAAGGGGCATCAGCATGAGCAACAACATCTTCCGGGGCCGCGTCGCGATCCTCGGCCTCGGCTACATCGGGCTGCCGACGGCCGCCGCGCTCGCCACCCGCGGCGTCGAGGTCGTCGGCGTCGACGTGGACGACGCGACCGTCAAGGCAGTGGCCAACGGTGAGGTTCCGTTCGTGGAGCCGGAGCTGTCGGTCGCGGTCAGCGGAGCCGTCGCGATGGGCCATCTGACGGCCACCACCGAGACCCCGCACGCCGATGCCTACATCATCGCCGTACCGACGCCGTTCGACTCCGCACACTGCGCGGACCTGGCCTACGTCCGGGCGGCCACCGAGCAGATCGCCCCGATGCTGCGGGGTGGGGAGACGGTGATCCTGGAGTCGACCTCCCCTCCCGGGACCACCGAGCAGGTCAGCAAGTGGCTGGCCGAGCTGCGCCCCGACCTGACCCTGCCGCACAGCTCCGAAGGCATGCCCGACGTGTACGTCGCGCACTGCCCCGAGCGCGTGCTGCCCGGCCGGATCATGATCGAGATGGTCACCAACGACCGTGTCGTCGGCGGCATCACGCCGCGCTGCGCAGAGAAGGCCGCTTCTCTCTACCGGGTCTTCAGCCAGGGCCAGATCGTGCTGTCCGACGCGGCCAGCGCGGAGATGGCGAAGCTGGTGGAGAACGCCTATCGGGACGTCAACATCGCGTTCGCCAACGAGCTCTCCTTGATCAGCGAGGACCTCGAGCTCGACGTGTGGGAGGTGATCAAGCTCGCCAACCACCACCCCCGGGTCAACGTGCTGACCCCGGGCCCCGGCGTCGGAGGGCACTGCATCGCCGTCGACCCCTGGTTCATCGTGGGCGCAGCACCCGAGCGCTCCCGGCTGATCCGGACCGCGCGCGAGGTGAACGACCTCAAGCCGCACCACGTCGCCGAGCAGATCGCGCGCAAGTGCAGCCGCTTCCGCAACCCGACGGTCGCCTGCCTGGGCCTGGCCTACAAGGCCAACGTCGACGACCTGCGGGAGAGCCCGGCGATCGACATCGTGGCCCACATCGCCGAGGCGGTCCCCGACGTGGACATCCGGGTGGCCGAGCCGCTGGTCAACGCCCTGCCGCCCGAGCTGGCCCACCTGCCGAACCTGCAGCTGGAGGCGGCCTGCTCCGCCATTGCGGCGGCCGACATCGTCGTCCTGCTGGTCGACCACGACCACTTCCGGTCGCTGAGCCGATCCCGCCTCGCGGGCAAGGTCGTCTACGACACCCGGGGGATCTGGCGATGACGGCGAAGACCGTGATGGTCGTCTACGGGACCCGTCCCGAGGCGATCAAGCTGGCCCCGGTGATCCGCGAGCTGGGCCGCTGCCGGGAGCTGTCGGTGTGCACGGTGGTCACCGGCCAGCACCGGGCGATGCTCGACCAGGTCAACTCCCTGTTCGGCATCGTCCCGGACATCGATCTCGACGTCATCCGCCCCCGCCAGCAGCTGGACGAGCTGACCGCGCGGGTGCTGACCGGCCTCACCGCGATGATCCGGGCCCAGCGTCCGGACGCGGTGATGGTCCAGGGGGACACCACCACCTCGTTCGTCGCCGCGCTGGCCGCGCACTACGAACAGGTGCCCGTGCTGCACGTCGAGGCCGGGCTGCGCACCGACACCCGGTACGACCCCTTCCCCGAGGAGCTCAACCGGCGGCTGACCACCCAGCTGACATCGCTCCACCTGGCGCCCACGCCGGCCTCGCGCGCCAACCTGCTGGTCGAGAACATCGCGCCCCACGCGGTCGCGGTGACCGGGAACTCGGTCATCGACGCGCTGCTCGACGTGGTCTCCCGGGACCTGCCGGCCGAGAACACCGACCTGGAAGCAGTCGGCGGCCGCTCCACGGTCCTGGTCACCAGTCACCGCCGCGAGTCCTGGGGTGAGCCGATGGGCCGCACGGCCGCGGCGGTCGCCCGCCTGGCCAAGGAGTTCCCGGACCTGGCGTTCGTGCTGCCGGCCCACCTGAACCCGATCGTCCGCGAGGTGCTGCTGCCGCCCCTGCAGGGCATGGACAACGTGATCGTCACCGAGCCGCTGGGCTACAGCGACTTCGCCCGCGAGCTGGGCCGATGCCGGCTGGTGCTCACCGACAGCGGCGGCGTGCAGGAGGAGGCACCCAGCCTCGGCAAGCCGGTGCTGGTCCTGCGGGAGACCACCGAGCGGCCCGAGGCCGTCGCTGCCGGCACCGTACGGCTCGTCGGGACCGACGAGCACCTGATCGTCGACGAGGCCACCCGGCTGCTGACCGACGAGTCGGCGTACGAGTCGATGGCGCGCGCGGTCAATCCCTACGGGGACGGCCGGGCCGCCGAGCGGATCACCGCAGCGGTCGCCGCGTTCTTCGGGGTGGGCTACCGGCTCCCCGACTGGGCGGGCGCGTGATGAGCGCCGCGAACGCGGTGCGACGGCGCCTGGTGGACTCCCCCGACTCGTTGGCCGAGCAGTTCCGCGGTCGACGGTGGGAGCAGCTGGCGACCACGTTCCCCGACCTCGCGGATCTGCACGTCGTCGACCTCGGCGGCACCGTCAGCGCCTGGACGCGCGCCCCCGTCCGGCCGCGGCACGTCACCGTGCTGACCTTCGAGCCCGAGGGCGCCGAGGGGATCGACTGGATCGACGCCCACTACGCCGACGCCTGCGACCTCCCCGACGGGCTCGGCGACCTGCGGGCGGACCTGGTCTACTCCAACGCCGTCCTGGAGCACGTCGGCGGAGCAGAACGGCGGCAGCGGTTCAGCGACACCGTGCACGCGCTCGCCGATCGACACTGGGTGCAGACCCCCTACCGCTACTTCCCCGTCGAGCCGCACTGGCTCTTCCCCGGGTTCCAGTTCCTGCCGGTCTCGACGCGGGTCGCCATCGGCCGCCGCTGGAAGCTGGTGCACACCCCCGAACGCGACAAGGACGCGGTGACGCGCTCGGTGCTGTCGGTCGACCTGGTGGGACTGGCCGAGTTCCGGCACCTGTTCCCCACGTCCCGGATCCAGTCCGAGAGGTTCGCCGGGATGGTGAAGTCGCTCGTGGCGGTGCGCCCATGAGGGACACCGGTCCCTCCGACGTGGCGGCCGCCGAGACGACGGCGAGGGGCTCGGAACCCGCCGCGTCGGCTCGCGGGGTGCGGGTGGCGCGGAGCATCGAGGAGGTCGAGCAGTGGCGGGACTGGTGGCAGTCCTTGGACGCCGCCGACGTGGACGCCGACATCGACTACTTCCTCACGGTCGTCAGGACCGACCCGGCTGTCGTCCGGCCGCACGTGATGCGGGTGGCGGTGCCCGGCCACCCGCCGGTGCTGGTGGTCGCCCGGATCGCCGACGAGCAGTTCCGGGTCAAGGTGTCCGGAGCCCGCCTCGGTTCGGTGCGCGCGCCCGCGCTGGTGGTGAGCTTCGAGGGTCTGCTCGGGGCGACCACCGATGTCGCGAGGCGCGCTGCCCACCGGGCGATCCGCGACCAGCTGGCGGCCGGCGAGGCCGACGCGGCCGTCCTGCAGAAGACACCCCGGGCCGGAGGCTGGTTCCGCGAGCTGACCGCCGGCGGACCGAGCGTCCTGCGGCTGGTCCGCCCGCCCGAGGCCTCCTGGACGGCACAGCTCCCCCAGTCGTGGGACGCCCTGCTCGGAGCCCGCAGCAGCAAGTCACGCAAGCAGATCCGCTTCGACGACAAGAAGCTCCGCCGGATCTACGGCGACCGGTTGGTGCTGCGGCGCCTCGACCTCCCCGAGCACCAGGACCGGCTCATCCGCGACGTCACCGCCGTCGCGGCCACCACCTACCAGCGCGGGCTGGGCGTCAGCATGGTGGACGGCCCTGTCCAGCAGGCCCTGTTCGACCTGGCGCTCGCGAAGGGGTGGCTGCGCGTGTGGATGCTCTACATCGACGACCGACCCGTGGCCTTCTGGTGGGGCGTGAACTACGCCGGGGTGCTGTCCATCGGCTCTCCCGGCTACGTGCCCGCCTACGCCAAGGACCGGGTCGGCTACTACACCCTGCGACGGATGCTCGAGGACAGCGCCAACGACCCGGCCACCCACCAGATCGACTTCGGCACCCGTGACGCCGACTACAAGGAGCGCTTCGGTGATCGTCGCAACGAGGTCTCCGATGTCCTGCTGTTCGCGCGCCGGCCGCGGGCGCTGACCCTGCATGCGTTCCTGCGGGCCGAGGAGCGACTGCTGATGATCGGTCGCGTCGGGTTGGCCCGTGCCGGCCGGGCCGACCAGATCAGGCAGTGGTGGCGAGAGCGGAATCTTCCGGCTGCCGCGACCGCGAACGCTTCCTGAGCAGGCGGTCACCATGCACACACACCAGTCCCGTACCCACCAGGCCCAGCAGGCCACTCACCCCGATCGCGATCCGAGGCGCGCCTCCGCGATGCAGTACCGGTGGCACCCGTGGCACCAGCCGGGTCCGCACCCGGTCGCGCTCCGGCACCCCGTCGGCGGCCTGCACCCTGGCCAGCGCCTGCTCGATCTCCGCCACGGTCTCGGTCCGCAGGGTCCGTGCCCGGTCGGCGGTCGCCCCGACGGCCTGCACGCGCAGGTACGGCTCGTGGAAGGAGTAGCCGAACTGGCCGTCCTGGTTGGGCAGCACCACGCTGGTCCCGTCCTCGACGCCCATGCCGGCGAGCCAGGTGTCCGGAGAGGCCGGGGTAGGACGCCGCTCACCCTGGTTCACCTCCCGTTCCACCAGGCCGGCGATGGCGACCAGGTCGTTCACCGGGTTGCTGCCGTCGGAGACCACGAAGTCCTTGGGCGGCAGGAAGTGCAGGTCTGCCCGGGTCTCGTAGACCCCGTCACTCCCGGCGACGAGCGCCATCGCCCCCAGCGTGATGAGCAGCCCGAGCAGGGCCAAGTACCAGCGCCGCACCACCCGGTGCAGCACGTCCGCCGTAGCGATCCCCATGTGTGTTCCTCCTGCCCCGATTATCACATGGGTCTTGACAGCCCGAACGCCCTTGTCGACTCCGGCCCGCTCGGCCGGGCCGGTCGCTGGAGGGTCGCGGCATCGAGGGGCCCCCGAGGATGGAGTATCGATGTTCCTGCATGACTTCCAAGCCACCTGCCGTCGACGGTGGCTGCTGCTGCTCGCACTCGGCGTCGTGTGCATCACCTCGCTCGCGCTCGCGGGGAGCGCCGTGTCGCCCCGCTACGAGGCCAGGGCCAGCTTCGTGCTGATCCCTCCGCAGAGCGCCGACGACCCGGACGGCAACCGCTACCTCGACCTGGGCAGCCTGGCGAACTCCGTCGACGTGGTCGCCAAGTCGATGACCTCGGCCGACACCGCGCAGATGCTCGACAACACGGTGCCCTCCGGGGAGTACGACGTGACGAACGACCCGACCACGAGTGCTCCGGTGGTGCTGGTCTGGACGTCCGGACCCAGCGAGCAGTCCGCGATGCGGATGATGGAGGCGGTCCTGGACAGGCTGCCCGTGGAGCTCGATGCGCTGCAGGAGGAGATCGACGTCAAGGCGCAGTTCCGGATCTCCCTGCTCCCGCTCTCGCGGGACCGTGAGCCGACGGAGAACCAGAAGACCCGCCTTCGTCTGCTCGGCGTGCTTGCAGCCGCCCTGCTGTTCGGGAGCCTCTCGCTGGTCGCGGCGATCGACGGGCTGCTGCTGCGCCGAGGCGGCCCGCCGGCCGGGTCCAAGACCGCGGCCGTCGGCCCCGGGTCGCCGCCCCCCGCCGACGCGGCGACGCCCGCCCAGCCACCGAGGGCGCTCGACGACGCCCCCGGCGCCGCGCCTCTGGCCGCGGACCCCGGCCGCCGGCCACCGGTGGTGTCCACCCCCGCCCCGACGGCGGTGTGGGAGCGGTACGCCTCGATCGCCGAGGCGACCCTGCGCAGCGTGGCCCGCAGGCTGGTCGACTCGCGCCGGTCGGCCGGGACCCGCGGCCCCGAGAGGTCCGTCCCCGCGACCCCGGACCCGGGTCCGTCGAGCACCCCGGTCCGCACGCGCAGCGGCGTCACCCAGAAGCCGTTCGACCCGCTGTCCGGGCGGAAGGACCTCGCTGGGGTGAGCCAGCCGTCGAGGAACGGCGTGAACAACCACTCGGCCGGCGCCTCGATCAGCAACGTGGACGACCACCTGAACGACGATGACGGTCCGCGCTGACGCCGGGCCGGGGGCCGCTCCCCCCGGCCGGGCCTTCGACGCCGCCTCCCTGCTGTTGCTGTACCTGCTGCTGGTCTTCGCCATCGAGTCGCGGCTGACGCTCCCCGGCCTGGGAGCGGTGGGACAGCCCGCGCTCCTGGTCGCGCTGGTCGGGCTGGTCTGGTGGGTCCACCACCACCTGCAGCGAGGGGCGGTGAGCCACCCACAGCCGCATCCGGTCCGGCTCGCCCTGCTGGTGGTCCTGGTCGCGTTCCTGGCCAGCTATGCGGCGGCGATGTCCCGCCCGATCACCCCGAACGAGTTCAGCACCGCCCAGATCGGTCTCGTCGGGCTGCTGGGGATCGTCGGCGTGGCGCTGCTGGCCCACGACGGCATCCCCGACCTCCGCCGCTTCGACATCGTGGTGCGCCGCCTGGTCCTGCTCACCACCCTGCTGGCCGTCCTCGGCATCGCCCAGATGGTGGCCGGCGACCCGTTGATCCGCCGCTTCACGATCCCCGGCCTGGTCCAGAACGTTCCCCTGGGGGGCATCACTTCACGCAGCGGGTTCAGTCGGCCCTTCGGCACCGCCCTGCACCCGCTGGAGTTCGGTGCCGTGCTGACGATGGTCCTGCCGATCGCCATCACTCGCGCCCGCTGCTCGACCCGGCCGCTGGTCCTGCGGTGGTCCCCGGTGCTGCTGATCGCGTTGGCGGTGACGTTCTCGATCTCCCGCTCCGCCGTGGTCTGCGGACTGGTCGGGATGCTCGTGCTCGCCAGCGGGTGGACTCGACGGGAGCGCCAGTACCTCGCGGCCGGCCTGTTCGGCGTGCTCCTGCTGGTCGCGGCCACCGTGCCCGGCATGCTCGGAAGCATCAGCGGGTTGTTCACCTCCGCGGGCGACGACGGCAGCGTGGCCTCGCGCACCGGGTCCTACCCGATGGCCCTCCAGCTCGTCACCACCGCGCCGTTGTTCGGGCGCGGCTACTCCACGTTCCTGCCCAGCTATCGGATCTTCGACAACCAGTACCTGCTGCTGGTGGTCGAGGTGGGGGCGGTCGGCCTGCTGTCGGTGCTCGCGCTCGTGGCGGCCGGCATCTGGTCGGCGCGCCGGGTGCGGTCACTGAGCACCGACACCACCGTGACCGAGACGGCCCACGCGCTGCAGGCCTCGCTCGCCGCCGGCACCCTGGGCCTGGCGTTCTTCGACGGCTTCAGCTTCCCGATGTGCACGGGGGTGCTCTTCCTGCTGTTCGGTCTGACGGGTGCCCTGCTGCGCCTGACGCGCGAGTCGTCACTGCCCACGCCGCCGGGTGATGAGACCGGTGTCGAAGATACGAGCGGGCCGCCCACGACGTGGCACCAGCGACCGCTGGCCCGACCGCTGGCCCCGACCGCAGGCTCAGGCTCGTGACGGGCGCGCGCCTGCGCCCCCTCACCCCCGTCGCCGCGTTCGCGACCACCTGCGTGCTGCTCTCCGCATGCACCGCCGACCCGCCTTCCGACCCGGAGCCGGAGGCGAGCCAGGCCGGTGCGAGCCCGACGACCGCGGCACGGTACGTCCCGGACGGGTGGCCGAGCCGTCGCGACACCGGTGCCAGCGGCCCGTTGCGGAAGATCACCGGCTTCACCATCACCGACGACGGCACCGTGCTGGAGGACGTGCTCGTGACCGGCACGCTGACGATCCTGGCCGACGACGTCACCCTGCGGAACATCAAGGTCCTCCAGGACTCCTACTACGGGATCCTCATCTACGGCAAGAACATCCGTATCGAGGACTCCACGGTGAAGGGCGTCAACCGTCACACGATGGCCGGCATCGCCGCCATCGAGGGCGGCACGTTCGTCGCCACCCGGATCGAGGTCAGGAAGGTCGAGGACGGCGTCCGGCTGGCCGACGACTGCGTCCTGAAGCACTCCCTGATCCACGAGCTCGTCGGGGACGAGGAGGCGCACTACGACGCGGTCACCGCCGACGGCGGGTTCCGCGGCTGGCGGGTGGTGCACAACACGATCCTCAACCCCCACCGACAGACCGGTGCGGTCTGGGTCGGCGACGAGCGGTACGGCGACTCGGCCGGCGTGCTGCGCAACAACTACATCGCCGGCGGCGGCTACTCCATCTACGCGGGGCCGGGAGCCGGGCAAGGCATCCGGGTCGTCGACAACGTCTTCTCCACCCGGTACTACCGGCGCTCCGGCTACTGGGGGGTCAGCACCCGCTGGGACCCCGAGGGGAACATCTGGAGCGGCAACCGGTGGATCGACGGGCCCCGCGCGGGTCAGCAGGTGCGGCCGTGACCGCCGCGGGTGCCTCCCAGGCCACCCCCACCGAGATCGTGGACCTGGTGGTGGTGACCTACAACAGCGCCGACATGATCGGAGACCTGCTGGACAGCGTCGCGGCCGCCACCGGTCGACACCGCACCCGGATCGTGGTCGTGGACAACGCCTCGACCGACGACACCGCAGCCGTGGTGGAGCAGCGCGGCGACTGCCTGCTCCTGCGGGCCGCCAACCGCGGGTACGCCGCCGGCCTCAACGCCGGCGTCCATGCCCTTGCCGGCGACGGACCGATCCTGTTCTGCAACCCGGACGTGAGGTTGGAGACCGGCTCGATCGAGCGCCTCGTCGACCAGCTGTCCCGGTCCGACGTCGGCGTCGTCGTCCCGCGACTGGTCGACGAGGACGGGCAGGTGGCCCGATCGCTGCGGCGCGAGCCGACGGTCGCGAGGACGCTCGGGGCGGGGGACTCCCGCGTCGCCCTGCTGAGCGAGATCGTCAACGACCCCCGCGCCTACAACGAGGAGCAGGACGTGGACTGGGCCACCGGCGCGGTGATGGTGGTGAGCCGGCAGTGCTACCGCGACCTCGACGGCCTCGACGAGAGCTTCTTCATGTACTCCGAGGAGACCGACTTCTGTCTGCGCGCCCAGGACCTCGGGTACCTGGTCCGCTACACCCCGCGGGCCACCGCGATGCACGTGGGCGGCGGCTCGGGGCGCAACCCGCAGCTGTACGCGATGCAGGTGCTGAACCGGATCCGGCTGCACCGGCGCCGGCACCCGGCGCCGGCCACCCTGACCCTGCTGATCCTCACCCTGCTCCGTGAGGCCGTGCTCGCGGCCCGGGGTCGCGACGAGTCCCGGTGTGCCCTGGTAGCCCTGCTGCTGCGGTCGCGTCGCCCCGGACAGCTGGGCTGGTCCAGCGCCCTGCTGGCCGGCAACCAGGCGCACCAGGCCTGACCGGACGCGTCGGGCGACCGAACGCGTCCGGCTCCCGCGGCCGCCCAGCAGGCTCGTGTCAGCCGAGCAGGTCCCGGAGCTCCTGGGCGACCCGCTCCTGCTGGGCGGCGATCAGGTGCGGGAACATCGGCAGCGAGAGCACCTCGTGGGCCGCGGCCTCGGTGACCGGGAACGAGCCGACCCCGCGACCCAGCTGCCGGAAGGCGCCGGTCAGGTGGACCGGGCAGGGGTAGTGGATCCCGGCTCCGATGCCGCGCTCCGTCAGGTGCGCCAGGACCCGGTCGCGTTCGGGAACTCGGACCACGTAGAGGTGCCACACGTGGTCGGTGCCCGCCTGCGGTGGCAGGGTCAGCTTCGCGAGGTCGGCCAGCAGGTCGTCGTAGCGCCCCGCGGCGTCCCGGCGCCGCTGGTTCCACTCGGGGAGCAGCCTCAGCTTGTACCGCAGGACCACCGCCTGCAGCGCGTCGAGCCGGGAGTTGAAGCCCAGGACGTCGTGGCGGTACTTGACCCGGCTGCCGTGGTTGCCGAGCAGCCGCACGGTCTGGGCCAACTCCTCGTCATCGGTGGTGACCGCGCCGGCGTCACCGGCGGCACCCAGGTTCTTGCCCGGGTAGAAGCTGGTCGCCGCGATGGTCCCCGCCGCGCCCGAGGCGACGCCGTCACGACTGGCCCCCTGTGACTGTGCGGCGTCCTCCACGATCGCGATCGGCCGGCCCTCGACGACCCGGCGTACGTCGGCGACGGGAGCCAGCCGACCGTAGAGGTGCACCGGGACCACGACGCGGGTCCGCGTCGTCACCGCGGCGGCGACCCGCTCCGGGTCGATCAGCAGGGTGTCGGGGTCGACGTCCACGAGCACCGGGTGGCCGCCGGCGCGCACCACCGCCTCCGCGGTGGCGATGAAGGTGTTGGCAGGAAGGATGACCTCGTCCCCCGCTGCCAGACCGGTGGCGCGGATCGCCAGCTCGAGCGCGTCGGTGCCGTTGGCGACGCCGACGCAGTGACGCACGCCGGTGAAGGCGGCGTACTCGGCCTCGAAGGCCGCCACGTCCTCACCGCCGATGAAGGAGGCCTCGCGCATCACGCGACGCAGGTCGGGCATCACCTCGTCGGCGATCTCGGCCTGGGCTGCGCGCAGGTCGACGAAGGGCACGTGATCGGTCACCGGACTTCTCCTACCGGTCGAAAGGGTTGATGGTCGGGCGGGGATGTCGCCAGGGTCAGCTCGAGAAGCTCCAGCAGCTGCCGGGCCCGGCTGTCCCAGCTGTGCCGCTGGGCCAGCTGCACGCGCTGCTCCCGCCGAGCCGCGTCGGGCTCGCCCGAGACGGCGGCGACGACGAGCTCCGCGAACTGCCGCGGGGTTCCCGCCTGCTCGACGAGGTCGGTGTCCAGCACCTCGTTCGCCGGCAGCGACGTGGAGACCACCGGCAGGCCGGCCGCCAGGTACTCCAGGGTCTTCAGCGGGAAGCTGGCCCGGTTGAACGAGGTGTCCGCGTACGGCGTCAGCCCGACCGCGATCGTGCCGAGGATCCCGGGGATCTCGCTTGCCGGGCGGGCGCCCCGGTGCTCCACGCCGGGTCGGGCGAGCAGCCGTCCCAGCCGCGAGACGAACTCGCCCGACCGGGCGGTGACGGGGCCGACGAGCAGCAGCTCGACGCCACGGTCGGCGACCGCCTCGAGCAGCCGCAGGTCGATGCGCTCGTTGAGGGTGCCCACCACCCCGGCGATCCGGGACGGCACCCGACCGGCCGCGGGGTGGCCGGCACCGATCTCGGGGTCGCACCCGTTCGGGATCACCACGACCTCCCGACCCGTCCGTGCGGCGATCCGCCGGCTGAGCTCGGGAGAGACCGTGGCGACCACCGAGGCCCGGGCCGCGTTGCGACGTTCGACGTTGGCCAGATGTCCGGCCGCCACGCCCATCAGCTCCGACCCGGCGAGCCAGTCGTCGGTCACGTGGAGCAGCCCGGGCCACTCCAGGCCCGGCGGGAAGCCGCCCGTCGGGTCGGCCAGCACGACAGCACCGGTGCGCGCGCCGCGCGCCTCCAGCACCCGGCGCAGGTTCGCCCACAGCTGACGCTGGGCCACGGCCCCCAGACCGCGCCGGGTCACCCCCGGGAAGCCGCGGGTCACCACCCGCACGATGCCGGGCGCGACCTCCTCGGCGGCACCGGTCCCCGATCGCGAGTGACGGGACAGGCAGGACGCAGCCGGGTCGCACCAGACGACGTCGACGTACCTCACCAACGCCTGGACCAGGCGCACCTCGGTGCCCTCCTGGGCGTCCCAGCGGCCGCCAGCCAGCCAGACCAGCACCGGGCGGCTCACGACGCGACCCCGCTGGTCCGGCGGGCGAGCAGTCGTGCGGGCACCCCGGCCCACACCTCGCCGTCGGGCAGGTCGGCCAGCAGCACTGAGCCCATCCCCAGCGTGGCACCGGCCCCGACGACGACGTGCTCGCGCACGCTGGAGCGCATCCCCAGGTAGGCGGCCTCTCCCACCCGCACCCCGCCGCCCAGGGCGACGCCTGCGCACAGGGTGGCGTGGTCCTCGACGGTGACGTCATGGGTCAGCGTCACGTGCGGCATCGCCACGACGTGGGCACCGAGCCGGACGTTCGCGGTGAGCACCACCCCTTCGAGCAGGATGCAGCCCGGTCCGACCGTGCACCCCCGCGGGACGACCACGGCCGGGTGCACCGAGGTGGCGAACCGACTGCGGGCGACCCCGAACCCCGCCAGTCGAGCCGCCATGGTTGCCCGGTCCCGGCTGCCGCCGAGGCAGATCAGCACCCGATGGTCACCGAACTCGGTCACCAGCCCCGCGCCCCCCACCACCGGCGCACCGTCGAGCACATCGCCCCACCGCGCCGGGTCGTCGTCGAGCACCCGGACGTCGTCGAAGCGTCCGGCGGCCCGCTCGGCGGCGAGCACCTCGCGCGCCAGCCCGCCCCCGCCCACCAGCAGCAGGCCCGTCATCGGCCCGCTCCGGCGGCTCGGAGCACGTCGATCACCCGGGACTGCTCGGACTCCGACATCAGGTGGTACAGCGGCAGCACCAGCGTGCGATGGGTGAGCCGCTCGGTGTTGACCAGGTCGCCAGCGCGCGCCCGGTCCGCGTGCGCCGGGTGCAGGTGGGCGGCCATGATCCCGCGCCGTGCCGAGATCTCGGCCTCGGCGAGTCGCTCCAGCAGCTGCTCCCGGTCCAGCGGGAAGCCCGGCTCCACCTCGATCCAGCAGGACTGGAAGTTGGTGGTGCCGTGGGGCGGGTCGGCGACGATCCGCAGTCCCTCGGTCTCGGCCAGGGTCTTGGCGTACGTCGCGGCGAGCTCACGCCGGCGAGCGACCATCTCGTCGAGCTTGGCGAGCTGCACCAGCCCGACCGCGGCCTGCAGGTCGGTCATCCGGTAGTTGAAGCCGACCTCGCCGTACTCCTCGGGTGGCGTCAGCACCTGCTGGTGCCGGGCGGCCGCGGAGGCGCTCATCGCGTGCTCCCGCAGCCGGCGCGCCCGGGCGGCCAGGTCACCGGACCGCGACGTCAGCATGCCGCCCTCGCCGGTGGTGAGCAGCTTGCGCGGGTGGAAGGACCAGGCGACCAGATCCACCTCGGCACCGACCGGTCGGGACCGGTACGTCGACCCGGCGGCGCAGGCGGCGTCCTCGACCACCTCGATGCCACGCGGCTCGCACAGCCGCTGGATCGGCTCGAGGTCCGCGGGCACGCCCGCCTGGTCGACGACGATCACGGCGCGCGTGCGGGGCGTGATCGCCGCGGCCACGGTCTCGGCGGTGAGGTTGCCCGTGGTGGCGTCGACGTCGGCGAAGACCGGTCGCGCCCCGACGTACATCGGCGCGTTGGCGGTGGCGACGAAGGAGAGCGAGGGGACCACGACCTCATCGCCCTCCCCCACGCCGGCCACCACCAGGGCCAGGTGCAGCGCGGCGGTGCAGCTGGAGACCGCCACGGCGTGCTCGGCCTGCTGGCGGGCCCCGAAGGCACCCTCGAACTCGGCCACCCGAGGGCCCTGCGCGACCCAGCCGGAGCGGATCGCGGCGACGGCCGCCTCGGCCTCCTCCTCACCCAGCCAGGGCTGCATGACGTGGATCCTGCTCATGAGACTGCCACCGGCTGCCGAGCCGCGGCCACCTCGGCCCGCAGCGGTCGCCACCACTCCACGAGACGGGCCAGTCCCTCGGCCACCGGCACCTCGGCGACGAAGCCGAGGTCCTCCCGAGCGGCCCCGACGTCGGCGAGTCGACGGACGACGCCGTTCACGGCCCGCTCGGGACCGTGCAGGACCTCGAGGTCCGAGCTCCATCACCTCCAGCAGCGTCCTCGCCAGCTCGAGCAGGCTGGTCTCGTGGCCGGAGGCGACGTTGTACACCCCCTCGCGCACCTCGGACGCCGCGGCCAGGATGTTGGCGCGGGCGATGTCGGTGGTGAAGGCGAAGTCCATCGTCTGACGACCGTCCCCGAAGATCAGCGGCGGCTCCCCGTCCACGATGCGCTCCATCCAGCGGACCAGCACCTCGGTGTAGAGACCGTGCACGTCCATCCGGGGGCCGTAGACGTTGAAGTACCGCAGCACCACGTAGTCCAGCCCGGACATCGCCCGGAAGCTGCGGATCATCCCCTCGTTGAAGGACTTGGCCGCTCCGTAGAACGTGTCGTTGTTGTGGTGGTGGTGCCGTTCCCCGGTCGGGAAGATCTCGGCCATGCCGTAGACCGAGGCCGAGGACGCCGCCACCAGCTTGTCCACCCCGTGCGCGGCGGCCGCCTCGACGACGTTGAAGGTCCCGTCCACGAGCACCTCGAGTGCCAGCCTCGGTTCCTCGGCGCACTGGGTGATCCGGATCGCCGCCTGGTGGAAGACGAGGTCCTTGCCGGCGGTGAGGTCATGGACCAGGTCCCGGTCGCGGATGTCGCCCTCGACGATCCGGGTCCGGGGATCGGCGAGCGCGGCCTCGAGGTTGCCCCGACGACCGCGCACGAAGTTGTCGAGCACGTCGACCCGGGCCACGCCGGCCGTGAGCAGCTGGTCGACCAGCGTCGAGCCGATGGTCCCGGCGCCGCCGGTGACCAGGGCGGTGGCGCCTGCCAGGCCGCTCATCGGGCCACCGCCAGCGCCGGGGAGGGGAGCTCGGCCGGCACGAGGGCGCCGCCGCTCGCCATGCTCGTCCCCGCCGCCTCGAGCAGCGAGAGGACCCGCAACCCGGCCGCCCCCGAGGTCTGGGGGCTGCGCTGCTCGCGGATGCTGGAGGCGAGCTCCTCGACCATCAGGCCCAGCGCCTCCACCTCCGGCAGCGCCGGCGCCCAGGTGTCACCCAACCGGTAGGAGATGCTCGCCGAGCGGGGGTCGACCGAGTCGACCACCTGTTGTGGCAGGTCGACCCCGCGGTCGAACACGCTGATCCGCTGCTGCGGGTTGAGGTCGTCCCACACCAGCGTCCGTCGGGTCCCCCCGACCACCATCCGGCGGATCTTGGTAGGGCTGAGCCAGTTGACGTGCACGTGCGCCATCGCCCCCCCGGCGAGCGGCAGGGTCAGGTACCCCACGCAGGCCTTGCCGGCACCCAACGGATCGGCTCCCTGCGCGGCGACCCCGCGCGGCCTCAGCTCCTCGGGCAGCACGAAGTCGAGGATCGACAGGTCGTGCGGGGCGAGGTCCCAGAGCACGTCCACGTCCGGTTGCACCAGCCCGAGGTTGATCCGGACCGAGTCGACGAACAGCACCTCACCCAGCTCACCGTCGGCGATCAGCGAGCGGATCTTGTGGACGGCCGGGGTGTAGCAGTAGGTGTGGTCGGCCATCAGCACCAGGCCGCGCTCCCGGGCCAGCTCCACCATCCGGGCGCCGTTCGCGACGCTGTCGGCCAGCGGCTTCTCCACGAGCACGTGCTTGCCGGCGTCCAGGGCGCGCAGCGCGATGCCGTGGTGGGTGTGGGCCGGGGTGGCCACCGCGATCGCGTCCACGTCGTCACGACGCAGCACCCGATCCACGGAGTCGACGACCTCCACCGACGGGTGCCCGGCGACCACCCGACGGGCTCGCTCGGTGTCCAGGTCGCACACCACCTTGAGGTCCCACGAGTCGCTCGCGGCGAAGTTGCGGACCAGGTTCGGTCCCCAGTACCCGGCCCCCACGACGGCGACTCCGTACGGCTGGTTCCTCGTCATGCTCTTCCTCTTCTCCTCAGCAGATGGGTGGTGCGTTCGTGTCGGTGGCGGGGCCCGGTCAACCGCAGCCCGGGTCGATCACGACCCGCGGCGCCCAGGACGCCTCCCGCAGGTCGTGGCGCAGCACCGCGAAGTCGCGCTCCGGCGACGACTCGTGCGCGGTCAGCTCGAAGCGACCCTCGACGAGCTCGTCGACCAGGCCGGCTCGCCGGGGCCCGGCGAGGCCGTCGAGGCAGACCACCCGCGCGCAGGACAGCAGCGGCAGCCAGCTGGGGTGCGGCTCGACCCCACGCGCCAGGAAGACCAGGGTGTGCCGATCCACCGACGCCAGCGCGACGCCATCCGGTGCCACCCGGGTCACCGAGGGCAGGCGCGGGTTGCGCGCCACCGCCCGTCGCATCGACCGCTCCCGCACTCCGGCGGGTCCGGTCCGGGCGACGACCACGCGGTCCAGCGGCTCACGCTCGACGTACTCCGCCATCGCGTCGAGCCACTCCTGGCCGACCCGTCGGCGCGCCCAGCCCACCACCGCTCCGGCGACCTCGAACCGTCGGCGCGGCGCGGGGACGGGCTCGGACTGCCGGTCCGCGGGCACCACGCGCAGCGTCCCGGTTCGGATCCGGGAGGGTCGGCGGACCGCGCGTCGGGCCGGGTCGTCGGCGGAGCGCAGCCGCCGCAGACGTCGGGCCAGCAGCGGATGGTGGCCGGCTCGCACCATCGCCTCCAGCTCGTCCTGCCACCGGTCCCACGACACCTCGGGCAGCGGGTTCACGCTCACCACGCGCGAGCCGGGGACCTGGGGTGGCGTCGACCCGTTGATCCGCTGGATCGCCCACCGCGTCCGCGCCAGCTCCGGGTGGCCCAGGTCCGGGAAGCGCGCGGCCTCCCGGGTGGCCTGCGGCAGCCGACCACGACACAGCAGCGCCCGGAGGTGGAGGCTCCACTGCACCGGGTCGGGCCGCACCGCGGCCGAGTGCTGGACGGCATGGTCGAGCAGCGCGTCGATGGTGGCCTGGGCCCGACCGGGCCGGCCGGTGAGCAGCAACGACCAGCAGCGGCCCACCTCGGCCTCCGGCTGGTAGTGGAAGTTCGAGGCGCGCTCGAACGCGCGCCGCGCCGTGCCGTGCCTGCCCTCCTCGACGGCCGCCCAGCCCTCGGCCAGCAGCCGACGGTCCTCGGCGGCCGGCACGACGATGCGCTCGCGGGGCCTCCGGGCCGGAGGTCGCCAGGTGAGCGGGCCGGTCGGGTTCTCCTGCACGATGTGGTCCGCGCTGCCGTGCTGGGTCCACAGGTCGTACCAGTCCCGGACCTGTCGTCGATGGACCAGCGTGTGTCGGCCGTGCACCAGGGAGTGCCCGGCATCGGTGATCGACGTCAGCAGGTCGGGGTCCGCCAGCACGGTGGCGACCTTGTCCAGCACGTCGTGGGGTTCGGCGAAGACGCAGGTGCGCATGTCCACGAAGCCCGCCGCTTCCAGTGCCGCCGACCGCTGCGTCACCAGGCAGGTCCGCGACCCGGGGATCTCCAGGTGCTTGCGGACCAGGTCCCGGGTGAAGCTGCCGCACGTCGGCGCCAGCCTGGCGGCGTTGATCAACCGGGCGTAGTCCTCACCGACCGCCATCCGTCGGCTCTGGTCGGAGTCCGCCCACCCGAAGTGCGGCATCGACAGCGTCGGATGGTGCTGCGCCAGCAGCCGGCTGACCTCGTTGCGCCAGGGGTAGTGACGCGCCTTGCTGCCGGTGAGCAGCACCGGCACCGTCTTGGGCAACCCGTGGTCGCGATGGACGGTCGGGTCGATCGCGTTCGGCCAGCAGTAGAGCCGGTCCGCCAGCTCGGGGGTGTAGTCGGCCATCGAGACCGACACGGTCAGGTAGTGCCGGACCCCCCAGTCGTCCATGTCGGCGACGAACGTGGCCCGGACAGGGTCGAAGGCGTCGGCGTTGAGGAAGCCGAGCTTCGGCACCTGCGGGTGTCGATGGGTGTTGACCAGCGACCGCTGCGGACCGGCGTAGATCCCGGACTCGAAGAGCGCCAGGTCGGGCTGATGGCGGTCGCAGAGCTCGTCGTAGTCGCCGGCACGGTCCACGACCACGACGTCGAAGAACTGCTGCAGCGTGGCGACGTGCTCGCCGAGCTGGTGCAGCAGGAACGGCGGTTGTCCCGGCTTGACCCAGCGGAGGAAGAGCAGCCGCGGTCGGGTGTCCTCAGCCGACATCGGGAACCCCCCTCGTCATCCCGGCGAGGTCGCGCAGCATCCGGCCCGCCCCGAGCAGATAGACCAGGCCACCCGCGGCAGCCCCGGACAGCAGCTCGAGGACCGGGCCGTCGACCCGCGACCGCACCAGCAGGACCGCCGCGACCGCGGCGAGACAGGCAGCCAGCGGCGGTCCGGCAGCCGCGAGGATCACCCGGACCACGCGCGAGGTGTGCCGCGACACCGTCCAGACGTACGCCGGGAGCACCACCGCGAGCACCACCACCACATGGGCCCAGGCGACCCCGCGCACGCCGTCGAGGTGGACCCCGAGCAGCATCGCCGGGGCCAGGGTCCCGATCCAGGCGAGCTGGATCAGCAGCACCTGCCGGGTACGCCCCAGTCCGACCAGCAGGTTGGACAGCAGCGAGACGATGACGAACATGGCCCCGTACAGGCCCAGGATCTCCAGCACCGGGATCGCGGCCCGCCACCGGTCGCCGTACAGGGTCAGCACGAGTGGTTCGGCCAGCGCCAGCGTGAGGGTCGCCACCGGCAGCGCCAGCAGGCACACCGCCCGGGTGGACCGGGCCAGCGCCCGCTCGAGCAGGGCGCGGTCGTGCCCGACCCGGGAGAACCCGGGCATGGCCACCCCGTTGATCGCGGCGGACAGCATCGAGGTGGACCAGGACGCCACGCCGAAGGCGAGCGCGTAGGTGCCGAGCAGCACCGGGCCGAGCTGGTGGCCCACCAGGGCGTAGTCCGCGTGGAGCAGGGTGTAGTTCACCAGGTTCGCCGCGGCCAGCGGCAACCCGAAGGCGAGCGTCTGTCCCAGGCACGCCCGGTCGAGGGACGGCCAGTACCACCGGTCGACCGCCCAGGCGACCACGAGGCCGTAGCAGACCACGGCCACGACGCGGGACCACGCGAAGGCCATCGCCCCCATCCCCTCCGAGGCGAGCCACACCAGCACCAGGTTCGAGGGGACGAACGCGATCGCGTGGGCCAGGAACAACCGGTCCTGGCGGAACTCACGAGTCAGCAGCGCGGTGGGGACCGCGGTGAAGCCACCCACGACCAGGCACAGCGCCATCACCCGGATCGGTCCGGCGGCCTCCGGGGCGGAGAAGAGCCCGGCCAGGAACGGAGCGCCGACGAGGGTGAGGCCGGCCAGGCCGCAGCTGCTGACGACCGCGACGAAGGCGACCGTCGGGGCCACCTTCTCGGGGTCCACCGCGGCCCGGCTCAGGAACGCCGAGACCCCCCAGTCCGCGAAGCTGCCCAGGATCAGCGCCACCGTGAGCGAGGCCGCGAAGACACCGAACTCGGTGGGCGTGACGAGCCGCACCACCACGACCATCACGGCGATGTTGCCGACCTTCACGGCCAGGCTGCTGAACCCGCTCCACATCGCGCCGCGACGGACCCGGCCCTCGAGCCCCGCCGGGGTCGACCGCCGCGCCCGCTCGGCGGGTGCGCCGGGGCCCCGGGGGTCGTGGTGCGGACACGGTCGTCCCCGACCTGTCGGTCGAGTCATCCACGTCACCTCTGGTAGCGGTAGACGACGTCGACGAAGTAGTTGGTGGCGTTCCAGTGAATCACCGGGAAACCACCGCCCGCCCCGTACCGGTACCGCCCGTTCCCCGCGGTCGCCGCGGTCAGCGGGCCGACCGAGCGCGGGCGTGCTGAAGTAGTGAGGAGTGGCGGAGTACCGACCACTCGGGGCGTAGTAGGAGACGACGTAGGGCTGACCCGGGGTGAGCGCCAGGGCGTCGGCAGCACGGCCGCCTGCCACCCGCTCGCGGTCTCGTCGGTGAACGTGACCGTGGCCAGTCGCTGTCCGGCTCGTGGTCCAGATCGACCCGGTGTGCGCGCCGGTGTTCCCGGCTGCCTTGTGGAACCGGATCGCGGTCACCGAACCCGGCGCCGAGGGCGTGAACGACCATGCCGACCTCGATCGCCGAGGAGTCGTTCGCCTCCGTGACGGTGGGGACCACCCCGTCGAGCAGCGAGACGTACCCCGTGGGCGAGTCCTCGGTGCGGAACGTCCACTCCTGCGGCGCCAGCGAGGCTCCGTCGGTGGAGCGGATGTCCGCCACCCTCACCGTCAGATCACGTCCGGGCGGCAGCGAGGAGCTCGGGGTGAAGGTCGAGCTTCCGGCCGTTCTCGGACAGCTCGATCTCCCCCACGATCGGCTCGGTGCCGTCGCGCATCGTCATCTCGTAGGTCTCCAGCGGCGCCGAGAACAGGGCCGTCGGCGTGATGTCGATCTGGACGTCGTTGTCCCCGTTCTCGGGGTTGCGGTCCAGGAGCTCACGAGGGCGGGTCTGCCTTGAAGACGACGTCGACGAAGTAGTTGCGTGGAGTCCAGGAGAAGACGGGGAAGCCGCCGGCGGCACCGTAGACGTAGCGACCGTTCTCGTCGCGGGCGAGGTCAGGTCGCCCGGGTCCACGGAGCTGCGAAGAAGCCGGATGTGTAGGCGTAGCGACCTTGAGGCGCCAGGTAGGACACCACATAGGTGTTCCCCTCCTTGACGGCACCGGAGACGACAGGGTGGCCGTCTGCCAGCCCACTGCACTCTCGTTCGTGAACGTGACCTGGGCGAGCCGGACCCGCGGACGCAGTCCACAGGGAACCAACGTGGGTGCCAGCGTTGCCCGTGCCCTTGAAGAAGCGGATTGCGGTGATACGGCCGTCGGTGCTCGGCGTGAATGCCGTGCCCAGCTCCACTGATGACCCGTCGCCGCTGGCCGCGGAGACGACCGGCGTTTCGTCGCCGAACATCGACTGGGGCGCAGCGACATCGTCGTCACCGCTCGTGCGGAACGACCAGCTGGTGTCCGGCGCTGAGGCTCCGTTCGTGGATCGCACCCCTGTCAGGGATACCTGGATGTCCACGTCCTTAGCGAATGGTTGAGCTCCTGTGAACGTGAGCTTGGTGCCGGCGCTGTTGAGGTTGACGCTGCCCGACAACGCTATCGATCCCTGTCGGACCACCAACGCGTAGCCCGGCGCCAGCGGGGCGGTGAAGCGCACGACGACCGGTGCTCCTCGGCTCACGGCGACCGCATTCGGCGCGGGCTCCGAGAGCTGATGGCGACGCTCGGACGTGGCGGCTCGAAGATCGGGTCGACCAGGTAGTTGTGCGCCGAGCTGCCGTTCGGGAATCCCGTGCCGTAGGCGAAGGAGCCGGAGCGCGGAATCACGCGCAGGGGTGATCGCGACAGGTCGCTGCGCTCGAAGGCATTGGGTGTGAGCGAGAACGATCCCGATGGGGAGTGATACGCAACGATGTACTCGGTGTCCTTGCGCACGTCGACAGGGTCGACGAACGCAGTGTCTGCCAACCACTGGACGACTCCCCGGTGAAAGTGCCGCTGGCGAGCAGCGTGCCGGTCGCACTCCAGAGCGATGCCGTGTGAGTGCCGCCGTTGCCGGGCGCCTTGTAGAACTTGACGCCGGTGATCATCCCGTCCTGCGAAGACGCGAAGCGGGTCCCGAGGGTCACGGCAGCTCCGTCACTCGCGCTCAGTATCTCGGGTACCAACGACCTCGTCGAAGAGGGTGCACGGACAGACGCCCGGCGTCGCCGGGGGCGACCGTCGTGAAGGACCAGGACTTTCCGCCCGTGACTGGAATGTCCTGCGTGTCAACGCCGGAGAGCGCGACGTCATGCTTGACGAAGGCTGCGAGAGGCGCGCTCGGGGAGAAGACGATCGTCCGTGTGGTCGGGTCGTACTGGTGGATCCCGACACCGGTTGGCCCAAGGAGTCCTTCACGGTGATTCCCGGCGAGCCGGGCTTCATCGGCTTGGAGAACGTCGCGCTGATCGTCGAGTCCAGGGGCACGCTCGACGAGTCGGGCAAGGGCCATCTGGTTGATCGCGATCAGCGGGGAGTCGTCGATCGCGGTGAACACCGCGTCGACGAAGTAGTTGGTGTTCCGGTAGGCGAGGCCCGGGTAGGTCCCCGGATCGGCGAAAACACCGGCGGGCGCGGCGCCGAAACCGCCAGCCACCGTAGAGCGGGCTAGCGTCGATCGCCGTGCCGAGAAGGCGAATGGCGAAGACGGCGTAGCCGACCTTGAGGAGCCGTGTAGGACACGACGTAGGTCTGACCGGCGGCGACCGCGACCGGCGTACGCGAACAGAACGGTCTGCCAGCCGCGTCGCGGTCTCGTTGGTGAATGTCGCCGATGGCGAGTCGCTGCTCCGGCGGTCGCCCCAGAGAGTGCCGACGTGCGTGCCGGTGTTCCTCGTCGCCCTTGTAGAAGCGGACCCCGGTGATGAACCCGTCGACGGTCGGGTGTGAATCGAAGCCCGAGCTCCACGCTCGGACGGTCGTCGGCAGTCGGCGTGGCGGGCGGCTCGGTGAACCGAAGACGCTGCACGGGCAGGTGACGTGCGAGCGTTCAGCGACTCGCCTGCGCTCCGATGTTCGCGCTGTCGTCGATGGCGCGCACCAGGATCGGGCGTCGCCCCGTGCCGTGTTGCACGTAGGTGTAGGTCCACGTACTCACGACCCACGGCGGGACGCCAGGTATCACCGCCGTCCGTCGACACCTCGACGGCCGCGACGCGGCCATCGACGTCCGCGGCGGTGCCGACCAGCGGTGACCTCGTTGCCGTTCTGGCCAGGCGGTCCCGTCGGCGCGGCGTGTCGATCGCCACGGTCGGCGCCGGTGGTGTCCGTCGACGGTCGCCGCGACCAGCGGTGCGGTCAGCGTCGTCGGCTGGGCGCCCATGTCCGCGAGCAGGTTGACCTGCGCCTGCTGGATCCGAGGGTCCGGCGGCTCCGGGCGAATGGGCCGTCGTGCTCGTCGTCCAGGCCCCACGTCCACTGGACGGTGCCCGCGCTGAACACCAGCGCGCCGCTCGCCGCCCGGTACATCGTCATGTGGTGGGTCGTGCTCCTGGGCACGACGGTGTTGCCGAAGTCCGACAGGTACTCCGGCACGGCTCCCGTCGTGGTGGACAGCCGGATCAGGCCCGGTGGGCCGGGCGCCGTTGTCCAGGTCCTCGTTCGACTCGTAGCCGACGGTGTCCGGGCGCGAGCTCGGTCGTGGTGCTCGGTCGTCGCCTCGAGACCGGTGTGTGCCGCCACAGCCGCAGCTTGCCCTCGCGCGCGGGTGACCGTGAGCGGCGAGGTCGTGAAGTTCGCCATGTACGCCGTGCCGGTCAGCGCGTTCTCGGGGAGGCCGGCCCCCTGCTCGGCGGGTGCGAACCGCGGGTCGCGCCAGGTGCCGGTCCACTCGGCGGCGGGGTCGATCTTCTCGTTGGCCCAGGTCTCCTTGTAGCTGACCAGCGTCCGGTACGGCGTCCGCTCGGCATCCGTCGACGGCTCGTAGCGGGTCCGCCAGTACATCTCGTTGCCGCTGAGGAACATCAGGTTCACCCCGGCGTCGCGGGCTGCCTCGACGTTGGCGCGCTGGGCCCGCTCCAGTACTCGTCATGGCCCACCGAGAGGAACGCGCGGTGGTTGAGGAGCAGGTCGCCGAAGCGATCGGTGTCGACCCCGGCCAGGTAGCTGACGTCGTACCCGTTCTTCTCCAGGAACCGCACCAACGGGTACTCGTTGGCGAAGTAGAAGTCCCGGCCGCCGATCCCGTCCCGGGTCAGCACCGGGCGGTTGTAGCTGACCTTGTAGGCGCGCCCGTTGGCCGCCGCCGCGGTAGAAGTCCGACCCGCCGTAGGTGTTGTAGGCCTGCCAGGTCGGGTCCGAGGTCTGGAAGACGAGGTCGGAGTCGCTGTCGTCGTCGCGGACGATGAAGGTGACGTGGCTGGCCTCGTCCAGGTCCTCGCGGTACAGGTAGGCGAGGTAGACGCCGGAGACCGCATCCGCCGGCACGTCCCAGGACGCCGAGACGCCCCAGTTCCCGCAGTCCACCAGCTCGGTGGCCTGCTCGCTGATGCAGGGCGGCTGCACCTGCGGGAGCGTGGCGCTCGGCTGCACCGTGTCGATCAGTCGAGCGCCGTCGCCGCCGTACCACCCGGTCCGGTAGATCCGAAGCTCGTAGTCGTCGGCGTCGGTGTCGATCTTGAAGTCGATCCGGTCGCCGACGTCGACGCTGATGTCGGTGGCGAAGCCCATGATCGAGTCGTCGCCGGCGCCGGGCAGGTCCCACTCCACGGGAGGTGCACCGGGCTTGCTGTTCTCGCAGGCGATCTCGTTGCCCCCGGCCCCGCAGGGGTCCGCGGCCGCCGCGACCACCTGCGGCAGCACCACGACGAGCGCCGAGGCCACCAGGGTCGCCAGCGCCAGGGCGAGCCGTGTCGCGCCGATCCGAGGACCAGACACTCGACGGCGGCGGGCGGGTGGCACGGGCCGCCCGGTGAGCTCAGGACGTGACGCGGACATGGTCCTCGACCCCCTCGTGTCCGGCGCGTGAGCTCTCGTCGCGCAGCCAGGTCGTGTAGTCACCGGTTCGGATCGCTCGTCGGGACCTGGCCCGGGCCAGGGCGCCGACACCGAGGAAGACCGGTAGTCGCCAGACCAGCGCCGGCTGCTCGCGGACGAGCCCGCCGAGCATCCGCCAACCGGTGGTCGACTCGGGCCGGCGTACCCCCAGCTGGTCGGCCTGCACCAGTCCGGTGGCGGCGCGCACCCGACGGCGCAGCAGGTCACCCAGGGTGCGCGGCGGGTGCACCAGCACCGAGGCCTCCGTGACGATGCTGCGCTCGTCCGCGTCGAAGGCATCGGAGATCCCGAGGTCGTCGCTCATCATCTCCGGCAGCGCATCCACCCGTCGCTGCCCGGCGCCGGACAACGCGACCACCCCCCGGCCGAAGAGTCCGCACCGCACCTGGGGCAGCTGCTCCCAGACGTCGTAGTACCAGCCGACCGCCCGGGGGACGCCGTGGCGGACCAGCACCCGTCCCGGGCCGGTCGCCAGCAGGGCTCCCTCCTGGATCGGCCGGACCAACCGGCGCACGTCCGAGCCGCTGATCTGCACGTCCGCGTCGAGATGGACCCGCGGGAACACCGTGCTGGCCCGGTTCCCCACCGCCACGGCGTGCTGCTTCGACGGCTCCGGGACCTCCAGCACCCGCGCCCGCGGAGCGGCGCGACGCGCTGCGCCGGCGGTGTCGTCGGTGCACCCGTTGCAGACCACCACCACGTCCAGCTCGCCCGGCTGCACCCCCTCGGCCAACGCCGTCAGGGTCCGCGCGATGACCCGCTCCTCGTTGTGCGCCGGGATGACCACCGACGCCCAGGCGCTCAGCATCCGTCCCGCTGGGTCTGCCGGCTGAGCTGGGTCATGGTTCGCCTCGCGTCTCGATCTGGGCGTCTCGATCTGGCCGGAGCAGGCTCGCGTTCGGAGCGCTGCTGGATCGTCCAGGTCGAGGATGTGCGCCGAGAACGGGGCGGACCGACCTCGCTGATCGGACTCCCCCAATTTGAGGGAGGCGTACCCCGGGTGGACGCCCGCACCGGAGCGGTGCGGTTCACTCTCGCCATGAGCCTCAGCACGACCCGGATCGCAGCCACGGCGGACGTGGATCCCGACGCGAGCATCGGCGACGGCAGCGTCGTGTGGCACCTCGCTCAGGTGCGCGAGCGCGCCCGGGTGGGCGAGGAGTGCAGCATCGGTCGCGGCGCCTACCTCGGTCCCGGCGTCGTCCTGGGCGACCGGTGCAAGCTGCAGAACCATGCGCTGGTCTACGAACCGGCGGTGCTGGAGGACGGCGTGTTCGTCGGTCCGGCCGTCGTGCTGACCAACGACCTCTTCCCACGTGCGGTGACCCCCGACCATCGGTTGAAGACCGGGGACGACTGGGAGGCCGTGGGGGTCCGGGTCCGCGAGGGCGCCTCGCTGGGTGCCCGGTCGGTGTGCGTGGCTCCGGTGACGATCGGTCGGTGGGCGATGGTGGCCGCCGGGGCGGTGGTCGTGCACGACGTCCCCGACCACGCGTTGGTCGTCGGGGTTCCGGCACGGCGGATCGGCTGGGTCGGACGCGCCGGACGGCCGCTCGTCGAGCGGGACGGGCTGCTCTGCTGCCTCGGCACCGGCGAGACCTACCGCGAGGTCGACGGCGTGCTGCACGAGGTGGCTGCGCCACAGTGAGCTCCCCCGGCTACGCCGTTCGGCGGCGCGCGAGGCGCGACAGCTGGACAGCGGCAGGCGCCAGCAGCGTCAGCATGACGCCGGTCAGCAACTGCGCCGGCCCGTGCTCGGTCCCTCAGAGCTGACTCCCTCGACCGAGCCCTCGCCCCCCGGCGAGGGGCGGGGTGTCGAGACCCGCCTCCCGCAGCTCGCTGAGCAGCGCCACCGCGCCGAGCTGCGAGTTCACCCGGAGCTTGCGCAGGATGGAGCGCACCTGCGACCGCACGGTCGCCGTGGAGACACCGAAGCGCCCCCCGATGTCGCGAACCCCCGCGCCGGCGTAGAGCTGACCGAGGATCTGGTGCTCGCGCTCGGAGAGCGCTCCCACCCGCTGGGCGAGGTCCCGGAGCCGATCCTCGTACCGGTGCCACTCCTCGGTCAGCAGTCGTCGTTCGACCGGGCTGGCATGCAGGCGCGACTGGGCGATGTCGCGCAGCATCCGCTCGGTCTCGTCCAGGCTCGCCGTCGTCCCGGCCACCGCGGCGGCACCGCTCGCCAGCATGGCTCCCCACGCAGGTCCGCTGGGCGCCGGCGTGATGACCAGGGACGCGGCGGGCAGCCGGTCCAGCTGCTGGCGTGCCTGGTGCATCGTCGGAAGGTCGTCGAGCGCGCAGATGAGCAGGCCGACGTCCACCGACCCGGGGGCGGCCGAGGTCGGCGCCTCCCCGCCGTCCCGGTCGACCGCCCAGTCGAGGAGGGCAGGCTGGAATCCTCGATGAGTCAGCGCCGCGGCCACGCACTGAGCCACCAGCGGCTCGTCCGAGATCACCGCCACCCGGTAGTCACGCGCCACGCCGTCTCCCCTCGGTCACGTCAGGAGGATCTTGGCGGCTGAATCCTTCCACTGCCCGACACTCCGCACCCGGCTCACCCGTATTGGGGACCGACTACCTGTCCGGATCCGGACAGGTGTTCACCAACATTGGGGATGGGGAAAGCAAAATATTTGCTATAACGTCCCCTAACGAAGGTATGCAACCGAGTCCGGCGTCCGGGTCGTTCGCGTCACGCTTGCATGGGGGAAATGGCTCCCATGACGGGAGCACGGCGACCGCGTGTCCAACAGGGGTGCGTGGGCGTACGACGTACAGACTCGGGGGGGTTTGTGCTGGCGAACACCAATGACTCAACTCACCATCCGGTGGCCCGGAGACGGTTCGGACCGAGAGCCACCGGCCGTCCGTGGGACTGGAGCAGTGTCGTCACTGCCGCCGCCCTGGTTGCCGTCCCGATCGTCGGTGCGGCCATCCTCACCCCCATGCACAGCGACTCGGAGTGGCTGGTCGCCGTCGACCTGCTGGTGTCCAGCAGCGTGGTCGCCCTGGCCGCGGTCGCACTCGACGTGCGCGCCCGGATGGCGGGCGGACGCGTGATCGGGTGGCTCGCCGCCGCCTTGATGACGCTGGGCGTCCACGGAGCAGCGGAGGCCGGCATCCGGCTCACCCAGCCAGAGGCCGCGCTGGCATCCGCGAGGTGGATGCTGGTGGTCGAGATGTGCACGACCTCGGTCCTCGTCGTCCTGGTGCTGCTGGCCCGACGGCGAACCCTCAAGCTGGATCCCGTCGTCGTGGGCATCGTCCTCGGCGTGCTGCTCGGGGCGATGCGGTACGTCGTGGTCTTCGACGTGAAGCCCTCTCCGAGCCGGTCCCTCCCGCTGCTCGGGTTGTGGGTGGTCGCCTCGCTCATGTTCGTGCTGCTGTGCTGGGCGGTCGCGAGCCTGCCCGGATTGCCGCGCACGAGTCGGGTCGGTCTCGCCGGCGCCGCCGGCCTCCTCCTCGCCGGCGAGACGGCGGCGTACGCACCGCAGTGGGTCGTCGACAGCGGTTCGACCGTGCCGATCGGGTTGACCAGCGCCGGAGCCGTCCTCGTCCTGGCGCTGTCCCTCTCGCTGCTCACCTGGTCCATGGAGCGACACCGCAACGACGTGGCTCAGCTGAACACCCACCTGGAGCGGGTGCGGGCCCGTCGCCGCGTGGACCGAGCTCGGCTCCACGAGATCGGCGCCAGCATCTCCAGCATCTCCGCAGCGTCGAGCATGCTGAAGCAGCGCGACCTGCACCCGGAGCGACGGAGCCGGATCGAGCGGATGCTCGCGGTGGAGGTCGAGCGTCTCCGAGCGCTGGTCGATCCCAGCACTGCCGCCCCGGCCGGCTCGGTGCAGCTGGACGAGGTCCTCGACCACGTCGCCACCATGCACCAGCTGCAGGGGCTCTGTGTCGAGTGGGTGCCGGTCCGACAGACGGTCCACGGTCGTTTCGACGACCTGGTCGCGACGCTGAACACGCTGCTGGTCAACGCCGTCGTCCACGGCCGCGCCAGACGCGTCACCATCACCTCGTCCGTCGCCGACGGGCGGGTCTCCCTGACGGTTCGAGACTCCGGGAGCGGGCTCCCGACGGATCTCGGGGACCGGTTGTTCAGGTGGGGAGCGAAGGGCAGCCGATCCGCCGGCCAGGGCATCGGGCTGCACGAGGCACGTCGCCTCGTCCAGCATGAGGGGGGCTCTCTCGCCCTGGCCCCGCCCGGTCCGTCGGGTGCCGGGTTCATCATCGACCTGCCCCTCGCCGAGCAGCTCAGCCCGATCGGGTGAGCGGGGTGGGGGCCCACCACGAGATGGCGCGCAGCCGTTTCAAGATCGTGATCGTCGAGGACCACATCCTGTTCGCGGAGTCCCTCGAGCTCGCGCTCACCGTCGAGGGGTACGACGTGCGTCGCATCACGCTTCCCGAGCGGGGCGGAGGCCAGAGCACCCGCCAGTCGATCATTCGCGCGAAGCCCCGGGTCGTCCTGCTCGATCTCGACCTGGGCGTCGCGGGGGACGGGATCCGATGGATCAAGCCGCTGGCCAGCGCGGGCATCAACGTCGTGGTGGTGACCTCCTCCATCCAGCGCAGTCGCTGGGGCGAGGCGATCTGGCACGGCGCCCGGACCGTGCTCAGCAAGAACCGGCCGCTGAACGACATCCTGGCCGTGGTGCGCCGCCTCAACCAGGGACTGCCGGTGAGCGACGCCCAGGAGCGCGAGGAGCTGCTGGCGACGTGGCGCGCGGAGAGCGAGACGCAGCGTGAGCTGCGGGGGCGCCTGGAGCAGCTCACCGCCCGCGAGAGCGAGGTGCTCGGTCATCTGATGCGGGGACGCACCGTGAGTGACATCGCTGCTCTCAGTGTGGTCTCCCAGGCCACGGTGCGCACCCAGGTCAAGGCCATCCTCGCCAAGCTGCAGGTCTCCTCGCAGCTGGCGGCCGTCGGCATGGCGCACCGCGTCGGGTGGAGCGCAGTGCGCACCGAGGAGCCGCAGCTGTGACGACCCGGACCGGCGCGGGACGGCTCCCGGTCAGGAGTTGAACTGCTGCTGGGTGCGCTCCAGGCCCTGGAGGACCAGGGACTCGACCGCATCGGCGGCGGTGTCCACCTGCAGCGGCAGGGTCTTCCGCTCACCCGCCGAGTAGTTCGACAGCACGAAGTCGGCGACGTCCTGGCGCCCGGGCGGCCGGCCGATGCCCACCCGGACCCGGTGGAAGTCCCCGGTGCCGAGCGAGCCCCGCAGGGACCGGAGCCCGTTGTGTCCGTTGTCGCCGCCGCCGAGCTTGACCCGCAGCGTGTCGAAGCCGAGGTCGAGCTCATCGTGGATGGCGACGACCCGCTCGGTCGGCACCTGGTAGTAGGAGGCGAGCGCCTTGACCGGTCCGCCGGTCTCGTTCATGTAGCACCGGGGCCGCGCCAGCACCACCCGCGGGCCCGGGGTGCCGGGGGCGCCCAGCCGACCCTCGACCACGTCGGCACGACCGGACTTGTGCGCGCGGAAGGGCGAGCCGAGTCGGCGGGCCAGCTCGTCGGCGACGAGGTAGCCGACGTTGTGCCGGTGCCCGGCGTACGACGGGCCGGGGTTGCCCAGCCCGACGACGAGCCACACAGGGGTCTCGCCCACTGCTCCTCCCGGGGATGCGGCGGTGGACGGCTCGCCGGCACCGAGGATCTCCCCGGCGCCGCGCGAGCCGCAGATCAGTCGGCCCAGGACGACCCTGAGCCGGGCGAGGATCACTCCCCGTCGGAGCCCGCGGAGTCCGCGTCACCCGCCGGGGCCTCGGCGCCCTCAGCGGCATCGGAGCCGGTCTCGGGCTCGTCGTGCTCGATGCCCAGCTCGGCCTCGGCCTCCTCGAGGTCGGCCTCCGCCTCGGCCTCGGAGCGCTGCTGGCTGACGATCACGATCAGCGTCTCGGGGTCGGTGAGCAGCGTCGAGCCGGCCGGCAGCTCCAGGTCGGAGGCGTGGATCTGGGTGCCGACCTCGGCGCCCTCGATCGAGACCACGACGTGCTCGGGGATGTGGGTGGCCTCGGCCTCGATGGAGATCGTGGGGCTGTCCAGCACCACGATCGTGTCCGGGGCGGCGTCACCCTCCAGGTGGACGGTGACGTCGACGTGGACCTTCTCGCCGCGCTTGACGGACACGAAGTCGACGTGCTCGATGTGACGCTTGATCGGGTCGACCTGGACCTGCTTGGTCAGCGCCAGGTGGGTGGTGCCGTCGAGGCTGATCTCGAGCAGCGCGTTGGTGCCGCCGTGCTTGAGCGCCAGCATCGTCTCGTGGCCGGGCAGGGTGATGTGGGTCGGCTCGTTGCCGTGGCCGTAGACGACCGCGGGCACCTTGTCCGCGCGGCGGATGCGGCGGGCCGCACCCTTGCCGAACTCGGTGCGGGTCTCGGCGGTGATCTTCTCGGTGGCCATGGGTGTCTCCTCGGGGGTGCAGGCGGGCTGGTCAGGTGGTGCGCGTCGGTGGCGCCCCGACGGCGGTCGGACAGCGCGGCGCGCCCGGAGGTCTGCCAGCCCTGTCGATCACGGAGCGTCCGGGCCGGTACTGCGGCCGCGCTCCCTCGCCGAGGCAACTTCCCGATCCTAGCCCCGGGGCACCGCGCACGCGAATCCGCATCCGGTCCCGGCTCGGGCTACGGTCGGCCCGTGTCCTTCTCGTCATCGGTGTCCCTGACGTTGTCCGAGGCTCGCCAGCGGGCGGCCCAGCTCTCCGAGGTCGCCTACGACCTCGCCCTGGACCTGACCGGTGACCCCGACACGTTCGGGGTCACCGCGACGGTGAGCTTCGCCTCGACCGCTGCCGAGACGTTCCTGGAGCTCACCGACGCCACCTCGCTGAGGGTGACGGTCAACGACGTGGCGGCCGAGCCGGCGTACGACGGTCGCCGGATCGCGCTGACCGGGTTGGTCGAGCGCAACCGGGTGGTCGTGGAGGCGCGGGTGCCCTACGTGACCGACGGCGACGGCATGCACACCTTCACCGACCCCGCGGACGGCGAGCGCTACGTCTCGGCGTACCTCGGGATGGACGTGACCCAGCGGGTCCTGCCCTGCTTCGACCAGGTGGACCTCAAGGCGCCGGTCACCCTGGCCGTGCAGGCCGACCCGGGATGGACGGTGCTGGCCAACGGCCGCTGCACCGGTGCGGTCGACGGCCGGTGGACGTTCGCGACGACGCCGGCGATCCCGCTGAACATGCTCGTGGTCTGCGCCGGGCCCTGGCACTCGGTGACCTGGGAGCACGCCGGGCTGCCGTTCGGCTGGCACGCCCGTCGCTCGCTGGCCGCCGAGCTGGACCGGGACGCCGCGGAGCTGCGCCGGACCACCGGGGCCTGCTTCGACCACTACCGGACGCTCTTCGCAGAGCCGTACCCGTTCGACTCCTACGACCAGGTCTTCGCCCCCGGCCAGAACTGGGGCGCGCTGGAGACACCGGGCTGCGTCACCTACCGCGACGAGCTGCTCCCCCGCGGCCGGATCACCGACCACCAGCGCACCCGCCGTGCGGAGGTGGTCGCCCACGAGATGGCGCACATGTGGTTCGGCAACCTGGTGACGATGCGCTGGTGGGAGGACACCTGGCTCAACGAGTCCTTCGCCGACTACATGGGCTACCGGGTGGCCGGCGACGGCGCCGGCTTCCCCGACACGCTGGTCGGGCACGAGATCTCCCGCAAGCCCGCCGCGTACGCCGCGGACGTGCGTCGCTCCACCCACCCGGTGGCGCCGCTGCCCGAGGACGTCCCCGACGTGGACGCGGCCTTCAACAACTTCGACGCGATCTCCTACGCCAAGGGCAACTCGGTGCTGCGCCAGCTGGTGACGTGGCTGGGGGACGAGCACTTCCTGGCCGGGGTCAACGCCCACCTGGGCCGGCACCGGTTCGGCAACGCCAGCCTGGCCGACTTCGTCGACGCCCTCGACGAGGCCTCGGACCGCGACGTGCGGCAGTGGGTCGAGGTGTGGCTGCGCCGATCCGGCTTCGACACGATCCGGGTGCAGCGCGACGGAGACGTCCCGGTGCTGCACCGCGAGGGGATCCGCCCGCACCGGGTCCGGGTCGCCGCCTACGACGCGGCGCTGGTCGAGGTCGACAGCCGGATGGTGGACCTGGCCGACGAGCCGGTGCCGCTGCCCGACTGGGCCGGTCTGGTGGTCGTCCCCAACACCGGTGGGGAGACGTTCGCCCGGGTGGTGCTGGACGAGGACTCCTGGTTCGACCTCTCCCTGGGGCTCTCCGGGCTGGCCGACCCCCTGACCCGGGCGGTGCTGTGGAACGGCGTGCTCGACATGGTCGCCCGCGGCGATCTGGCGGCGCACTCCTACCTCGAGCTGGTCGCCGCCCAGCTGCCGCAGGAGCAGTCGGTCGACATCGTCACCGCGGTGCTGGGACGGACGCTGGGCGTCGTCGTCCCGCACCGGGTCCCCGCGGACGAGGCGGCCGCAGCGCTGGACACCCTGGCCGGCGCCTGCGCCACCGGGCTGGCAGCGCACCCCGAGGAGCAGCTGGCGCTGGCGCTCTCCCGCGGGCTGGCGAGCACGACCCGGGACGCCGCCCTGCTGCACCGGTGGCTGGAGGCGGACCGGACCGACGCGGGCCTCGTGCTGGACCCGTCGCTGCGCTGGACGGTGGTGCACCGGCTGGCCGAGACCGGGGCGGCGGATGCCGAGCTGATCGAGGCCGAGCGGGTCCGCGACGGCGGCGTCGAGGGGCAGCTCGGCGCCGCGGCGGCCCTGGCGGCCCGGCCGACCCCGGAGGCCAAGGCGATGGCGTGGGCCTCGATCACCGAGGACGACCGGGTCTCGAACCGGGTCTTCGAGTCGACCCTGGCCGGGCTGTGGTCGGTCGAGCAGGCCGACCTGCTGGCGCCCTACGTCGCGGCGTACACCGAGACCGGCCCGGCGATCGCGCGGCGACGCGGGCAGGCGTTCTCCCAGGTGGTGGGCGGCGGCTTCCCCCAGCTGGCGCTCACCGAGGACCAGCTGGCCGGCTTCGACGCGACCCTGGCGGACACCGACGTGCCGGCGGTGCTCCGGCGGCACTGGGAGGACCACCTCGACGACCGTCGAGGGTGAGCGCCCGCGCCTGCGCCCACTCCCGTGCCCTTGTCCTTGCCCTTGCCCTTGCCCGGGTGGTCGGGAGGTCGGGAGGTCGAGGGGCTGGTGCTCAGGCGTGCCCGTCGAACATCGAGGTGACCGAGCCGTCCTCGAAGACCTCGCGGATGGCGCGGGCCACCAGCGGGGCGATCGACAGCACGGTGAGCTTGTCGAAGTGGCGGTCGTCGCCGATCGGCAGCGTGTTGGTGACGATCACCTCCTCGGCGGAGGAGTTCTTCAGCCGGTCCACCGCCGGGTCGGAGAGGATCGCGTGGGTGGCGGCGATGATCACGCCGGCCGCGCCCTCCTCCATGATCGCCTCGGCGGCCTTCACGATGGTGCCGCCGGTGTCGATCATGTCGTCGACCAGCACGCACATCCGGCCCTTCACGTCGCCGACGACGCGGTTGGCGACGGTCTCGTTGGGCCGGTCGGTACGCCGCGACTTGTGGATGAAGGCCAGCGGGGCTCCCCCGAGCCGGGCCGACCAGCGCTCGGCGACCTTGATCCGGCCGGCGTCGGGCGAGACCACGGCGAGCCGCTGGTCGCCGTACTTCTCCCGGACGAAGTCGGCGAGCACCGGCAGCGCCATCAGGTGGTCGACGGGGCCGTCGAAGAAGCCCTGGATCTGGTCGGCGTGCAGGTCGACGGTGATCAGCCGGTCCGCGCCGGCGGTCTTGAACAGGTCCGCCATCAGCCGCGCCGAGATCGGCTCCCGGCCGCGGTGCTTCTTGTCCTGGCGGGCGTAGCCGTAGAACGGCATCACCACGGTGATCCGCTTGGCCGAGGCGCGCTTGAGCGCGTCGACCATGATCAGGTGCTCCATGATCCACTCGTTGACCGGAGCGGTGTGGCTCTGGATCACGAAGGCGTCGCAGCCGCGCACCGACTCCTCGTAGCGGACGTAGATCTCGGAGTTCGCGAACTGGTACGCCGACTGCGGCACCAGCGGGGTGCCGAGGAGCGTGGCCACCTCCTCGGACAGCCCGGGGTGGGCCCGACCACTGAAGACCATCAGGTTCTTCTCGGTGGCCCGCTTCATTCCAGTCACGGTGGGCGGCTCCTGCACTGCCGAAGGGGGATTACCGTGATTGTGCCTCGCCGGGTCCGGGTGCCCCAAACCCCGGTCCCGTCAGTCGGCCGTCGCGTCCCCCGGGGGCTGGTCGGTGGGCTGCTCCGAGGGCTGGTCCGACGTCTCGGCGCCGAGCCGCTCGAGTGCCTCCCAGGCCGCCTCGGCCTGCGCGGTGCCGGCCCGCTTCTTCAGCGCCCAGCCGGCCAGGTTCCGCTGCGCACCGCTGGAGACGGCCAGCGTCCCGGGCGGTACGTCGCGCCGGACCACCGTGCCGGCGCCGGTGGCGGCCCCGTCGCCGATCGTCACCGGGGCCACGAAGGTGTTGTTGGAGGCGGTCCGGGCGTGCCGACCGACGGTGGTGCGGTGCTTGGCGACCCCGTCGTAGTTGGCGAAGATCGTGCCGGCGCCGATGTTGGTGCCCTCGCCGATCTCGGCATCACCCACGTAGGACAGGTGCGGCACCTTGGCCCCGGCACCGATGTCGGCGTTCTTGGTCTCCACGAACCCGCCGATCTTGCCGCCGGCGCCCAGCCGGGTGCCGGGACGCAGGTAGGAGAACGGACCGACGGTGGCCCCGTCCCCGATCACCGCGAGCTCGCCGTGCACCCGGACCACCTGGGCTCCGGCACCGACCTCGCAGTCCTTGAGCGTGGTGTCCGGCCCGATCACGGCGTCCTGCGCCACCACGGTCGCCCCGCGCAGCTGGGTGCCCGGCAGGATCGTCACGTCCTGGGCGAGCACCACGTCGGCGTCGATCCAGGTGGTGGCCGGGTCCACCACGGTGACGCCCTCACGCATCCACCCCTCGACGATCCGTCGGTTCAGCTCGCGGCCCAGCTCGGCCAGCTGGACGCGGTCGTTGGCGCCCTCGGTCTGCATCCAGTCCGCGACCGTCCAGGCGCCCACGGTCAGGCCGGAGTCCCGGGCCAGCTGGACGGTGTCGGTGAGGTAGTACTCCCCCTTGGCGTTGTCGTTGCCGATCCGCGGCAGCGCCTCGAGGAGGAAACCGGCGTCGAAGGCGAGGATCCCGGAGTTGATCTCCCGGATCCCGCGCTGCTCGTCGGTGGCGTCCTTCTCCTCGACGATGGCGATGACCTCGCCGTCGCTGTCGCGGACCACGCGTCCGTAGCCGAACGGGTTCGGCGGCTCGCCGCTGAGGATGCTGACGGCCCGCTGCGCGGCCTCGTGCTCGGCGGCGAAGTCGCGCAGGGCGTCGCCGCGGAGCAGCGGCGTGTCGCCGTACGCCACCAGCACGGTGCCGTCGATGCTGCCCTGGACCGCCTCGACGGCCATCCGGACGGCGTGCCCGGTGCCGTCCTGGGTCTCCTGGACCGCGAGGACCGCATCGGGGAGCAGCTGCTGGATGTGCGGGCCGACCTGCTCGCGCTGGTGACCCACCACCGCGACGACACGCGCCGGCGCCAGGTCGGCCACGGCGTTCAGGACGTGGCCGATCATGCTGCGCCCGCAGATCGGGTGCAGCACCTTCATGGTCTTCGACTTCATCCGGGTACCGCCGCCGGCGGCCAGGACGATCACTGTCAGGCCACGGGCTGGTTCCTCGAGGTTGCTCACGCTCCCCGGGTAGGAGTCGAACCTACGTCGCTAGTCCTGATTCAAAGTCAGGCGGGCCCTGCCGGCAGACCAACCGGGGATAGGCGCCCAACCTTATGGCCCGCCCCGGGTGTCGCCACAGCCCGGCGGGCTGGGACCCACGCTCGGTCCGGGCCCGATCGGGGCTGGGCGGCCGGTCGGGGCCGGGTGGCCGTGGCCGGTCGGGGCCGGGCGGCCGGTCGGGGCCGGGCGGCCGGGACCGGGGCCGGGTGCGGGCCGGGGCCGGGAGCCCGGCGTACCCCCGACTTGTCGGGGCAAACCGCCACCTGTCGGGGCACGCTCCCCCCGACCAGTTCCGGATTCCCCAGCCAGCCGGGGAAACCGCCAGCAAAATCCGGCCGCCGGAGCGCAGGACGAGACGGCCGCCCCGGTCCCAGCCCGGTCCGGGGCCCGATCGGGGCCGGGCGCCCGCCGTACCCCCGACTTGTCGGGGCAAACCGCCACCTGTCGGGGCACGCTCCCCCCGACCAGTTCCGGATTCCCCAGCCAGCCGGGGAAACCGCCAGCAAAATCCGGCCGCCAGAGCGCAGGACGAGACGGCCGCCCCGGTCCCAGCCCGATCCGGGGCCGATCGGGGCCGGGCGCCCGCCGTACCCCCGACTTGTCGGGGCAAACCGCCACCTGTCGGGGCACGCTCCCCCCGACCAGTTCCGGATTCCCCAGCCAGCCGGGGAAACCGCCAGCGAAATCCGGCCGCCAGAGCGCAGGATGAGACGGCCGCCCCGGTCCCAGCCCGATCCGGGCCGATCGGGGCCGGGCGCCCGCCGTACCCCCGACTTGTCGGGGCAAACCGCCACCTGTCGGGGCACGCTCCCCCCGACCAGTTCCGGTTTCCCCAGCCAGCCGGGGAAACCGCCAGCAAAATCCGGCCGCCGCTACGCTCGCGGAGTGGATCTCCCGGTGATGCCGCCCGTCCAGCCGATGCTCGCCAAGGCGGTGAAGGGGATCCCCGACCCGGCCAAGCACTCGGTGGGGGACGTGCCGGGGTTGAGCTTCGAGCCGAAGTGGGACGGGTTCCGGTGCCTGGTGTTCCGGGACGGCGACGAGATCGAGCTGACCTCGCGCAACACCAAGCCGCTGACCCGGTACTTCCCCGAGGTGGTGGCCGCGGTGCGCGACCAGCTGCCGCGCCGGTGCGTGCTGGACGGGGAGCTGTTCGTCGCCTCCCGCGGGGAGGGCGCCGGACGGCTGGAGTTCGAGACGCTCCAGGAGCGGATCCACCCGGCCGCGTCCCGGGTGGACCTGCTCGCCGAGACGACCCCCGCCGACTTCGTCGCCTTCGACCTGCTGGCTCTGGGCGAGGAGTCCTACCTCGACCGGCCGTTCGCGGAGCGCCGGGCCGCGCTGGAAGAAGCGCTCGCGGGGCTGGGCGAGGAGCCGGTGGGGAAGCCCGGCGGCGGCCGCTGCCACCTCACCCGGACCACCACCGACCCGGAGGTGGCCCGGCGCTGGTTCGAGGAGTTCGAGGGCGCCGGCCTGGACGGCGTGGTCGCCAAGCCGCTGGGGGCGCCGTACACCCCGAACGGCCGGACCATGCTCAAGATCAAGCACGAGCGGACCGCCGACGTGGTGCTGGCCGGCTACCGGGAGCACAAGACCTCCACGCCGCAGCGACCACTGCTGGGCAGCCTGCTGCTCGGGCTGTACGCCGAGGGCACGCTGCAGCACGTGGGGGTCTCGGCCAGCTTCACCGAGAAGCGGCGGGCCGAGCTGATCGCCGAGCTGCAACCGCTGGCGGTGGGCATCGAGGACCACCCGTGGGGCGCCTGGCACGACTGGGCGATCGCCAACCCGGACCGGGTCCCGGGCACCCAGAGCCGCTGGAGCGCGGGCAAGGACCTCTCGTTCACCCCGCTGCGACCCGAGCGGGTGCTGGAGGTCAAGTACGACCACATGGAGGGCCGCCGGTTCCGGCACACCGCGCACTTCCTGCGGTGGCGGCCCGACCGTGACCCCGCGAGCTGCGGGTACGAGCAGCTCGAGGAACCGGCCGGCTACGACCTGCGCGAGGTGCTGGGGTGAGCCCCGCCGACGGGCGTCGCCGCCAGCGCTAGAGTTTGAGCATGGAGGACTACGATGTCGTGCTGCTCGTCGAGCAGGCGCTCACCCGGGCCGATGCCCAGCAGGTCCGGTCGCTGCACGAAGGTCTCGACGAGCCGGTGACCTACCACGTCCTGCTCCCCCTGGAGGACGCCGCCGCCCGGATCGAGGCCGCGATGGGGTCGCTGTCCGCCGGCGAGATGCTGGCCTCACCGGCGTTGGCGATGAACGAGGTGGACCTGGACCAGGTCCGCAAGGAGTGCGCCGAGCGATCGATCTCGGACCTCGAGCAGACCCTGGGCCACCTGCGCGAGGCCGGCGGGCAGGCCACCGGCCAGATCGTCGGCGACCACCCGATCCAGGCGCTCAAGGACAAGATCGAGGAGATCGACGGCCGCGAGGCGATCATCCTCACCCGTTCGCACGTGGTGGCGGAGTTCTTCCACGTCGACTGGACCTCTCAGGCCCGGCGCAAGATCGGGGTCCCGGTGCTGCACCTGCTCGAGCACGAGAACTTCGACGAGCAGGCCGGTGGCGGCGAGGGCGTGCACGGCTTCTGAGCCGTACGCCGGCACCGGGGCGAGTGCCCTAGCATCGCCCGGGTGAAGTTCCCGCTGCGCCGCCGCGACCCCGAGCCGGAGCCGGTCGATGCCGTGGCGGAGCCGGTGCCCGCACCGCCGCGGCCGCCCCGGGGGGCCGCGGTCGGCGTGTACGCCGAGGTCCTCGACGGCACTACGCTGTGGCTGGCGGTCGAGGCCGCACCGGGCCACCTCGCCCTGCTCCGCGCGGCACCCGGACCCGGCGACGGCGGACGGCCCGCCGACCCGGTCGTGCTGCACGGCGACCTGGTCGAGGACGACCCGGCGTACCGCACCGTCCGCGCCGACCTGCTGCCGGTGACCGAGGAGGGTGCCGGCTACGACCTGGTGCTGGTCCCCCCCGGCGGGAGGCCACCCCGACCGGTCTGGATCGCCCCCGACCTGGACCGGGGCCCGGTGATCACGCCGCCCTCCCCCGGTGGCGAGTCCCGCTTCGAGCTGACCAGGACCGAGGACGGCACCGTGCGGCTGACCCGGCGCCCGGTCCCGCCGGCCCACGACCTGCTCACCCTTTCCGATGCCGGGGCCGGCATCGACCTGTGGATCGGGGACGCTCTCCCGGCGGGGGCCTCCGGCAGCGCGGTGGACCCGCTGTCCGGTCTCGACGCCGAGCTGCTGCTGCTCGGCCCCGACGGACCGCTCGCCCGGTTCCCCCTGACCCGCGACGACGGCCGGTGGCACGCGACGATCACCCGGGCAGGTCTGCCCGACGGCGTCGCGGCGCGGACCCAGGTCGGCGTCGGCACCCCCGAGGGGTGGTTGCCGGTGCGCCGGCGACGCAACGACCTGGCCGGCGCCGGCGACGCGGTGCTGCTGCCGATGCTGTACGGCGACCTCGACGACCGCCCCCGGATGAAGCTGCAGTGGCGCCGCGGCGGACTGCTGCACGCCAGGCTGATCGCGCAGGGCACGTCGTGAGGATCGCGTTCCTGGTCTTCAACCTCGACGGGATGGGCGGGACGTCCCGGTCGGCGATCACCCAGGCCAACGCGCTGGCCCCCGACCACGCGGTCACCCTGGTCAGCATCACCCGCAGCGCGGAGCGGCCGCACTACGAGATCGACGACCGGATCACCGTCCGCTACCTGGTCGACGTCCGCGACACCGCCGCGCCCGCCACGGTCGAGGAGGGGTTGGCCACCGTCAAGCAGGCCGCTCGGCTGCACCAGCTGGAGTCGGCGCTGGTGCCGGCCCGCTGGGACGGGCAGTTCACCGGGCTCTGCGACGTCGCGCTGGAGTCCGCCCTGCCACGGCTCGACGTGGACGTCGTGGTCAGCGTCACCCCGTCGCTGCTGGCGTGCGCCGTCCAGCTGACTCCCCCGGCCACGGTCGTGGTGCACCAGGAGCACCGAGCCTCCTCCGACCGGACCTCGGGCCGCGAGCCGCTGCTCGCCTTCGCCCCGCAGGCGGACGTGGTCGCGGTGCTCACCGGTTCGCTGGCCGACTGGCTGCACGACGAGCTCGGCGAGCTCGCCCCCGAGATCGTGGTGATGCCGAACCCGCTGCCGATCGGCTTCGCCCCCCGCTCCCGGCTCGACGTCCCCCTGATCGTGGCCGCCGGGCGGCTGGTGCCGGAGAAGCAGTTCGGCAAGCTCGTGCAGGCGTTCGGGGAGATCGCCGGTGAGATCCCGTCGTGGCGTCTCCGCATCTGGGGCGAGGGCCCGCAGCGCCAGGAGCTGCTCCGGCAGGTCCGCAAGTACGACCTGTGGGACCGCGTCGAGCTGCCCGGCAGCACCCCGGACATGCGGGGAGAGTGGGCCAAGGCCAGCGTCTCCGCGTTGACCTCGCGCGCCGAGGGCCTGCCGCTGGTGGTGCAGGAGGCGATGGCCGCGGGAGTGCCGGTGGCCAGCTTCGACTGCGCCTCCGGCCCACGCGAGCTGATCCAGCACGAGGTCAACGGGCTACTGGTCAGCCCCGAGTCGATGGTCGGGATGGCCGGCGCCCTGCTCCGGCTCACCACCGACGACGAGCTGCGCCACCGGCTCGGCACCGCGGCCGCGCACAGCGCCCGTGCCTACGACGCGCGGGCGCTGGCCGAGCGGTGGGTGGGCGTGTACGCCGACGCCCGGGCCCGCCGCGCCGGCCGCGGACCACTGCGCGCCCGGGCCGCCGCCGCGCTGACCCGACGGCCGCGGCCCGCACCCGGACCGCCCGCGCTGGTCGGCGACGCACCGGCGGACGCCGGGGTCACCCCCGCTGCGGCCCGGCAGGCGGCGCTGAGGCTGGCGGCGGGCTGCGCCGAGCAGGCCTCCGACTGGTGGATCGCGGTGCCGCCGCACGAGACGACCACTGCGGTGCTGGTGCTGCCGATCACCGCCCGCGACCGCTTCCTGGCCGCTCTCGCCGACGCCGACGTGCCGGCGTACCTCTCGTTGCGTGACCCCGGCACCCACGGGTGGCCGGAGCGACGTGGCCCGGTCACCGCGCTGGCCGGGGAGCTGCGCCGCGGCATGACGCCGGTGGTGTGCCTGGAGCCGTGGCCGGAGATCGACGGCCGGGCCACCCTGATCGGCTCCGGCGGCACCGTGGAGGTGGAGTTCTGGACCGAGTCCGTCACCGGCGCTCTGGTGGCGCCGCGACGGCACCGGTACGCCGCGGAGATCCCGGTCGGCGCCACTCGCGTCGAGACCACCGTGGAGGGGTTGTCGGTGCCGACGCTCCCGCTGCTGGCGCGGCCGACGGTGACCGAGTGCCGGTTCCCGGTCGACATCGTCTACACCTGGGTCGACGGGGCCGACCCGGCCTGGAACCAGGCTCGCGAGCGGCGTCTCGCCGAGGTGGCCGGCACCGCGCTGACCCGCGAGGCCAGCGGGCGGGCCCGGTTCCTGTCCCGCGACGAGCTGAAGTACTCGATGCGCAGCGTGCACCTGTTCGCGCCGTGGGTGCGCCGGATCCACCTGGTCACCGCCGGGCAGGTGCCCGAGTGGCTGGACACCGACCATCCCGACGTGACCGTGGTGGACCACCGCGAGATCCTGCCGGCCGGAGCGCTGCCGACGTTCAACTCCCACGCCATCGAGTCCGCCCTGCACCGGGTCCCGGACCTGAGCGAGCACTTCGTCTACCTCAACGACGACGTCTTCCTGGCCCGGCCGACCCGGCCGGAGGCGTTCTTCAGCCCGGCCGGGCTGTTCGCCTCGTTCTTCTCCCCCACCACCGTCGGCCTCGACGACCAGCCGGAGGCGGCGCCCTTCGTCAAGGCGGCCTGGAACAACCGGCGGCTGCTCGAGGAGGCGTTCGGGGTGGTCACCACCCACCACCTCGCGCACACCCCGCACCCGCACCGGGTCTCGGTGCTCACCGAGATCGACGAGCGGTTCGCCGACGCGATCACCGCGACCGCGCACGCGCCGTTCCGCTCCGAGACCGACGTGTCGCTGCTCAGCTCGCTGGCCCAGCACTACGGGCTGCTGACCGGCACCTCGTACGTCGGGGAGGCCGACCTGGCCTTCGTGAACCTGGCCAACAGCGACGTCGACTGGCAGCTGGCCCAGCTGCTGGACCGGACCCGCTCGTTCGTCTGCCTCGGCGACCACCACGACCACGCGCTGCGCCGCAGCGTGCTCGACGCGATGCTCGCCGAGTGGTTCGAGGCCTACTTCCCGGTCCCGGCGCCCTGGGAGCGGGACGCCTGACCGAGCTGCTCCTCCAGCTCCCGCACCCGGGCCCGCAGCTTCTCGATCCGGGCGTTCTTCTTGTCCAACCGCTCCTGGAGGCTGCGCCGCACCGAGGACACCCGCGCGGTGGTGACGTCCTGGGCCACGGCGCTGGCGGTCTCGTACATCGCGTCGTACTCCGCCCGCAGCAGTCCCAGGTTCCCGATCGCCTCCGGGTCGCTGGGCACGACCACCAGTCGTTGCAGCGCCTGCCAGGTGCGCTCGGCCATCTCGACCAGCTCCGGCGGGACCGCGAGACCCTCCCACTGCGGCGCCGACCGGTTCAACGAGCTGTCCACGAAGTCGTCCACGGGGTGCGGGGCGGACACATCGCCCAGGTCCAGGCTGAGCTGGTCGCCGGCCCGGGTCAGCGCAGCCCGCCAGTCGCCGACGAGGTCCGGGTACGGCACGAACGTGCGTCGGTGGCCCCGGGTGACCCGCTCGGTCTCCAGGGCGGCGTTCACCCACGCAGCGACGTTGGTGGTCTCCCGCTCCCGGCGGAACCGCTCGTTCTTGTCGGTCAGGTAGGCGGAGTCCCGGGAGCGGACCACCTGGGCCGGGTGCCGCAGCATGGTGAGGCTGGACAGCTCGACCCCGACCTCCGCCGCGGTCTCGGCCCACAGCCCGTGCACCCAGAACGACCGCGGGTCCTTGACGACGAAGTCCGCCGGTCCCTGCGTGACCTGGTCCGACAGCCAGGCGCGGAGGTCGGCGCGGTCCTGGGAGGTCACCGCCGCGGCGGCCAGCTCGCCTGCGTCGGGCCGGGAGTCGATGGTGCGCACCGGGATCGGGTTGAGCAGCCGCTTGTGAAAGTCGATCACCCAGCGCGGCTCGTAGTACCCCCGCGGGTTGTTCTCGTCGGCGGGGATCTCCGGCTGCGGGATGCGCAGCCCCAGGCGCTTCAACGCACCCGCCACGGTGCTGGTGCCGCTGCGCCCGGAGCCGGTCACCAGCAGCAGACGAGCAGGGTGACGGTGTGGCGACGAGGGCGAGGTGTCGGGCGGGCTCACGGCCGGAACCCTACCCGCGTTGACACTCTCGAAATTGTTACCATGGTGTGGATTTCACGTGCACCCATCGTGGAAGCGCGCTCCCTACCTTTCTAGATACCAGCTCGCACTGATGTCCGGGCCGGAAGCGGTAACTGGAGTCTCAGGTCTCACGCTCCTGGGGGGAGCATCGGGAACGAACTTCAGCAACAACTGCACAGGGGTCCAGCCATCACGACACTCCGGGGGGAGGGTCCGGGCTAGCCCGTCGGGGGACGGGTGAACGATCCCATTCACAGGAGGTACCGCCTGACGCATCTGGGGGATGCGGAGGCGGGCCCTTCTGATTTCGGAGCCCTTCTGATGGTGGAGCCTCTTCCCGGGTCGGCGCGTGGTCGTCGAGTCGGTGCCGGTCCGCGGCTCAGGTGCTCTCGAGCCGGTTCCCGTCGGCGTCCCAGTGCGACTCGACCTTCTTGCTCGGCTGCACCCGCGGCGGCTCGCCCGGCATCTTCGGGTAGTCCGGCGGGTAGGGCATCTCCCCGCCGTCCGACTCCTCCCACAGCCGCAGCAGCGGCTCCAGGGAGTACGCCGTGTCGTCGATCCCGGCCCACGGGTCGCCGTCGGCGACCCGGTCGGGCACGTTGAACAGGTGGTACTCCCCCGGGTCGCTGACCCCGGCCAGCTCCTGCCAGGTCATCGGGGTGGAGACCGGCGCACCGGGCAGCGGACGCAGCGAGTACGCCGAGGCGATCGTGCGGTCGCGACAGTTCTGGTTGAAGTCGACGAAGATCCGGGCGCCCCGCTCCTCCTTCCACCAGGCGGTGGTGACGCCGTCGTCGCGTCGTTCCAGCTCGCGACCGAACCCGATGGCCGCATGCCGGACGTCGGTGAACTCCCACTCCGGCCGGATCCGCAGGTAGACGTGGATCCCCCGGTTGCCCGAGGTCTTCGGGTAGCCGACCAGGCCCAGCTCCTCGAGCAGCTCGCGGGCCACCCCGGCCACCCGCACCGCGTCGGCGAAGCCGGTCCCCGGCTGCGGGTCGAGGTCGATCCGCAGCTCGTCGGGGCGGTCCACGTCGCTGCGGCGTACCGGCCACGGATGGAAGGTCAGCGTGCCCATGTGCGCACACCAGACCGGCACCGCGATCTCGGTCGGGCAGACCTCGTCGGCGGTGCGCCCGGACGGGAACGTCACCTGCGCGGTCTCCAGGTAGTCCGGAGCCCCCTTGGGCACCCGCTTCTGGTAGAACGCCTCGGCGTCGTCGCCGGCGCGGCCGGTGCCCAGCCGGAAACCGGGCCGTACGCCGCTGGGCCATCGCTCCAGCGCGGTCGGCCGGTCCCGCAGCGCCCGCATCAGCCCGTCGTCCACGGCCGCGAAGTACTGCGCGACCATCAGCTTGGTGACCTCGGGGGTCCGCTCGGTGCGCTCGTAGATCACCCGGTCGGGGCTGGAGACCCGGACCGGGCGACCCCCGGCGTCGACCTCGGCCGCAGCTGCCTTCGCCATGGACCGAACCCTAGTGCGCCAGCGCGACCCGTCCGCGGACGTCACCGAGGCCCCGGGCGACCAGGAGCTGCCCGGTCTCGGGCAGCGTCGTCCACGCATCGGCCGCGGTGTCCCAGCGGCGCCACATCCGCGCGTCCGGACGCACCGTCACCTCGGCGGCGGCGCCGGGGTCCAGCTCGGCCGCGCTCCAGCCGACCAGTCGGACCGGCTCACCGTCGATCTCGGGGTCCCAGTACACCTGCACCACCTCGCGGCTGCGGTGCGCCCCGACGTTCGTGATCCGCACGCGGAGCTCGCGGTCCTCGGAGCCGACGAGCACCGGCTCCTCGTAGGACCAGGCGCCGTACCCGAGGCCGTGGCCCAGCCAGAAGGCCGGCTCGGGAGCCAGACCCGCGTGGTGTCCGCGGTAGCCGATGAACCGACCCTCGCCGTAGACCAGGTCGCCGTCCACGGGCGTCACCGACCAGGCCGGGGAGGCGCCGTCGGCGGCGGGGAAGGTGGTGACCAGCCGGCCGCTCGGCTCCAGGTCACCGAGCAGGGCGGCCGCCACCGCGTGGCCCGCCTCCTGGCCGGGCAGGCCGGCCCAGAGCACCGCGTCGACCTGGTCGAGCCACGGCATCAGCACCGGGGTGGCGGCGTTGACCACGACCACGGTCCGCTGCGCGGCCGCGGCGACAGCGGCCACCAGCGCGTCCTGCTCACCCGGCAGACGCAGCGTGCTCTTGTCGACCGACTCGGTCTCCTCGTCGTCGGTGAGCCCGACCACGACCACCGCCACGTCGGCGTCGGCCGCGGCCTCGGCGGCGTCGGCGAGCACCCGGTCGACGGGCCGCTCCGCGGCCCGGGCGACGATGCCGTACATGCCCATCCCCGCGTTCGGGTTCTCCGCCGACCGCGGCCGCAGCGCGATCTCCCCGGTCAGGCTCCGGTGCTGCCCCAGCCGCAGCCGGTGCACGCCGAAGGCCGGGGCGAGGACCTCGGCGCCGAAGCCGCCCGCAGGCTCCACGGTGAAGTCCAGCGGCTCGTCGCCGACCCGGACCCGCCAGCTGCCGACGCCGAGCCCGCCGAGCTCGACGTACCCCTCGCTGTCGCCGTCGCCGGCGATGGTGGCGCTGAACTCGACGCGGACCGCGTCCTGGGGCAGTCCGTCGTCGACGTTGACCATCGCCACCGCGTCCGCGGCCCGGCGGGTGTCCAGCAGCGTGCCGTCGGCGGCGTACAGCCGGAACTCCACGCCCGGCTCGTTGCTGTCCGGCAGGGTCAGGAAGCCGTCGCGTGCCGGCAGCGGCCGGGTCCGGACCGCGACGCCGTCGGTGACGGTGACCTGCGACCCGAGCAGCTCGGTGAGGCCCTCGGCGATGCTGACCTGGTGGGGCGGGTTGACCTTGGCCGACCCACCGCCCATGGTCACCGTCTCCATCGCGTGCCGCCCGATCAGCGCGACCCGGCTCGATCGGGCCAGCGGCAGGGTGTCCTCGCGGTTGGTGAGGACGGTGATGCCGGCGGCGGCGAGGCGGGTCATCTGCTCGCGACGTACGACGCTGTCGGGGGCCGGGAGCTCGGCCGGGTAGCTGCGGGGGCTGCCGAGTGCACCCACCCGGTCGGCCAGGCGGAGCAGCCGCTGCAGGTGCTCGTCGATGACGTCCTCGGCCACCTCGCCGGCCCTTACCGCGGCCACCAGGTGCTCGCCCCAGGGGCCGGTCGGCCCGGGCATCACCAGGTCGAGGCCGCTGGTCACGGCCGGGACCACCGTCTTGGTGGCGTGCCAGTCCGACATGATCAGGCCGGCGTACCCCCACTCACCCTTGACCACGGTCGTCTGGACGTGCGGGTGCTCGGTCGCGCCGACCCCGTTGACGTCGTTGTAGGCCGACATGATCGACCAGGGGTCGGCGTCGGCGACGGCGATCTCGAAGGGGAGCAGGTAGACCTCGCGCAGGGTGGCCTCGTCGATGACCGCGTTGACCGTGGTGCGCTCGGTCTCGGACTCGTTGCCGACCAGGTGCTTGAGGCAGGCCCCGACACCCTCGGACTGGAGACCGACGACGTACTCGGCCGCCAGCCGCCCGGAGAGCAGCGGGTCCTCGGAGTAGGCCTCGAAGAGCCGTCCGCCCAGCGGCGAGCGGTGCAGGTTGATGGTGGGGCCGAGGACGACGTGGATCTCCTGGGCCATCGCCTCCTCGGCGAGGATCCGACCGACCTCGCGGGCACCGCTCTCGCTCCAGGCGGAGGCCAGCAGCGTGGCGTTCGGCAGCAGCGTGACCCGGCGGGGACCGTTGAACAGCAACCCGCGGACCCCGGTGGGTCCGTCCGAGAGCGCGACGGCCGACAGCTCGATGCTCGGCTCGGGCATCAGGGTGAAGCCGGTCTCGCCGGTCAGCAGGGCCACCTTGGTCTCCAACGGCAGCGACCCGATGAGGTCGTCGTACGTCGGGGCGGCGGGGGCGGCGACGGTGTGGGACATGCGGGGTCCTCGAGTTCGGGTCGGGTCTCGTAGACAGCGTCATAGAGCGCTCTCTCAGGCTGATGCGCACTGTGCCACGAATCACGTGCCCGCCACAACCCCGGTGAGAGAGCGCGATCTCTTGGGTTGACAAACGCTGGCACAGGGGTGACGCTGGTCACGGAGAGAGCGCTCTCTGAGAGCTCGCTCGCAGATCACCACCACACCGACCCACCGAGATCAGTCTCCTTGACCGGAGCCGGATCACCAGGAGAATCCTCATGCGATCACGCACCGCCATCGTCCGGCTCAGCAGCCTGGCCGTCGCCGCCGTCATGCTCACCGCTTGCGGTGGTGACGGCGGCTCCGGCACCGACGCCGACGGCAACATCACCCTCACCGTCGCCACCTTCAACGAGTTCGGCTACGAGGACCTGATCTCCGCCTACGAGGAGGAGAACCCGGGCATCAACGTCGAGCTGAAGAAGGCGGCGACCACGCAGGAGGCCCGCGACAACATGCTGACCCGGCTCGCCGCCGGCTCCGGGCTCTCCGACGTGGAGGCCGTCGAGGTCGACTGGCTGCCGCAGCTCCTGCAGTACCCCGACCAGTTCACCGACCTCTCCTCCGACAGCGTCGAGGGACGCTGGCTGGACTGGAAGGCCGAGCAGGCCACCACCGAGGACGGCAAGCTGATCGGGTACGGCACCGACATCGGCCCCGAGGCGATCTGCTACCGCGCCGACCTGTTCGAGAAGGCCGGGGTGCCCAGCGAGCCTGACCAGGTCGCCGAGTTCATCGGAGACAGCTGGGAGTCCTACTTCGACGCCGGCCGCGAGTTCTCCCAGAAGTCCGACGTGCCGTGGATGGAGTCCGCCGGGGCGATCTACCAGGCCATGGTGAACCAGGTCGAGTACTCCTACGAGGACGCCGACGGCAACGTCATCGCCACCGAGAACCCCGAGGTCAAGGCGATGTACGAGCAGGTCCTCGAGGCCTCCGAGGCCGGACTGTCGGCCAACCTCGCCCAGTGGAGCGACGACTGGACGACCTCCTTCCAGCGCGACGGCTTCGCCACCATGGTCTGCCCCGCCTGGATGCTCACCGTCATCGAGGGCAACGCCGCCGAGGTGGACGGCTGGCAGATCGCCAACACCTTCCCGGGTGGCGGCGGCAACTGGGGCGGTTCCTTCCTCACCGTGCCCACCCAGGGTGAGCACCCCGAGGAGGCCAAGGCACTGGCCGACTGGCTGACCGCTCCCGAGCAGCAGCTGAAGACCTTCGCGGACAAGGGCATCTTCCCGAGCCAGGCGGACGCACTCGACTCCGAGGAGCTGCTGAGCACCAAGAACGCCTTCTTCGGCAACGCGCCGACCGGGGAGATCTTCTCCGACCGCGCCGAGGCCGTCACCGTCGTGCCCTTCAAGGGCCCGCAGTACGCCGCGGTGAACGACGCCATGCAGGAGGCCATCTCCCGGGTGGACGTCGACCAGACCGACGACCCCGACGAGTCCTGGGCCGCGTTCGAGAAGGCGGTCGAGTCGCTCGGCTGATCCCCCCGCCGGGTCGGTCGGCAACCGCTGCGACCGACCCGGCCTGGCCCGGCCCCGCTCACCAGGAGGAAGATTCCCGTGACCACGCACACCACGGCTGCCGGCGTACCCGGCACCACCGGCACCACCTCCGGCCCCTCGTCGGCCGGCGGCAGCCCGCCGGCCGGCCCGGCCGGCCCGCCCCTGACGATGCGACAGCGACTGCGGGTCTGGGACGTCAAGCTCTCCCCGTACCTCTACATCTCCCCGTTCTTCATCCTCTTCGGCATCGTCGGGCTCTTCCCGCTGGTCTACACGCTGTGGGTCTCGCTGCACGACTGGTCGCTGATCGGCGGCAAGGGCGCGTTCGTGGGGATGGCCAACTACACCCAGGTCGTCGGCCAGGACAACTTCTGGATCGGCCTGCGGAACACCTTCAGCATCTTCATCCTGTCCGGGGTCACCCAGACCCTGGGCGCGCTGGTGCTGGCCGCGGTGCTGAACCAGAACATCCGCGCCAAGACCTTCTGGCGGATGGGGGTCCTGCTCCCGTTCGTGGTGGCGCCGGTCGCCGTCGGCGTCATCTTCAACAAGATGTTCGCCGACCGCGCCGGTCTCATCAACAGCATGCTCGAGGGGATCGGGATCAGCCCCGTGGGCTGGCACACCGACGTCCTGGCCAGCCACGTCGCCATCGCCACCATGGTCAACTTCCGGTGGACCGGCTACGTGACCTTGATCTTCCTCGCCGCCATGCAGGCGATCCCCCGCGACCTGTACGAGGCCGCGATGGTCGACGGAGCGTCCCGGCTGCGGCAGTTCCTCTCGATCACCGTGCCGATGCTGCGACCGACGATCATCTTCGTGGTGATCACCGCGACCATCGGTGGCCTGCAGATCTTCGACGAGCCCCGTGTCTTCGACCAGGCCGGCCAGGGTGGCTCGTCACGTCAGTGGATGACGATGACGATGTACATCTACGAGCTGGGCTGGGGCGCCCAGCAGAGCTTCGGCCGAGCGGCCGCCGTCTCCTGGATCCTCTTCCTCATCATCATCGCCATCGGCGTCCTCAACTTCCTCGCCACCCGCCGGATCGCCGGAAGCGGTACCGCCCCGGCCAAGGCCAAGGCGCGGCCCAAGAAGCCCGGAAAGGTCTCCTGATGTCCAGCCCCGCGATCGCCGGCATGGCCGGCAAGGGGGCGGCCCGATCGGCCGCCCGCAAGAACAGGCGCCCGCGCCGGTCCGGCATCGACCGTCCCGGCTGGGTCACCTACACCGTCCTCGGCGCCGTCCTGGCGCTGTCGGCGTACCCGCTCTACTACTCGTTCCTGATGGGCTCCTCGGACGCCATCACCATCGCCAGAAACCCGATCCCCTCCTTGGTCCCGGGCGGCAACTTCCTGGACAACGTGAGCCGGGTGGTCTCCTCGGACATCAAGTTCTGGCGGGCCCTGCTGAACAGCGTGATCGCCGCCACGGTGACCGGGGCCTCGGTCGTCTTCTTCTCCACCCTGGCCGGCTTCGCGTTCAGCAAGCTGAAGTTCCGCGGCCGCGGGCCGTTGCTGGTCTTCGTGGTGGCCACGATGGCGATCCCGGCGCAGCTCAGCGTGGTGCCGATGTTCATCCTGATGGCGAAGCTGGGCTGGATCGGCCAGCTGGAGGCGATCATCGTCCCCGGCATGGTGACCGCGTTCGGCGTCTTCTGGATGACCCAGTACCTGGAGACGGCGCTGCCGTACGAGCTGGTCGAGGCGGCACGGATGGACGGCTGCTCGATGATCCGTACCTTCTGGCACATCGTGATGCCGGCGGCCCGGCCGGCGGCGGCGATGCTCGGCCTGTTCACGTTCATCGGCTCCTGGACGGCGTTCTTCTGGCCGTTCATCGCGCTGGGCTCGGCGAACCCGACGTTGCCGGTCTCGATCCAGCTGCTCCAGGCGTCCTACTTCAAGGACTACTCGCTGATCCTGGCCGGTGTCACGGTCGCGGCCGCCCCGTTGATCATCGTCTTCCTCTTCGCGGGTCGCCAGCTCGTGGCCGGGGTCATGCAGGGAGCGGTCAAGGGCTGAGGCCCTGACCTAGGATCGCGACGATGTCGAACAACTCCCCCCTCGTGAGCCCCCGCGGACGCCCCACCCTGGAACAGGTGGCGGCGCACGCGGGGGTCTCCCGCGCCACCGTGTCCCGGGTGGTCAACAAGGCGTCCTCGGTCGATGCCCGACTGGTCGAGCTGGTCCAACGCTCGATCCGCGAGCTCGGTTACGTGCCCAACCAGGCCGCCCGGTCGCTGATGACCCGGCGCACCGACACGGTGGCCCTGATCGCGGCCGAGTCGGAGACCCGGATCTTCGGCGACCCGTTCTTCGCTGCGATCGTCCGCGGCATCAGTCAGGAGCTCACCAGGTCCGACATGCACCTGGTGCTGTCGATGGCCCAGTCCGAGCAGGACATGGAGCGGGTCGAGAACTACCTGCAGGGTGGTCACGTCGACGGCGCCCTGATCATCTCCGAGCACGACAGCCTGGACGTGATCCGGCACGCCGCGAGCTCCGGCGTACCCCTGGTGGTCGGCGGTCGCCCGTTCGCGGCGAACCCGGACGTCATCTTCGTCGACCACGACAACACCGGCGGCGCCGCCCTCGCCGCGCACCGGCTGGTCTCCACCGGTCGGCAGCGCATCGGCACCATCACCGGACCGCAGGACATGTCGGCCGGCGTGGACCGACTGACCGGGTTCCGCGAGGCACTCGGCGACCGGTTCGACCCGGAGCTCGTCGAGCACGGGGACTTCACCACGCCGGGCGGCCGGGCCGGCGTCGCTCGGCTGCTCGCCCGCCGACCCGACGTGGACGCGCTGTTCGTGGCCTCGGACATGATGGCGCTCGGGGCGATCGCCGCCCTGCGCTCCGCCGGTCGCAGAGTCCCGGAGGACGTGGCCGTGGTCGGCTTCGACGACGCCGAGGTGGCCGCAGCCGCCTCTCCCGCGCTGACCACGGTCCGGCAGCGCACGGTGGACCAGGGCAGGCTGATGGCTCAGGTGCTGCTGCGCCGGCTCGACCGTCCGGTGCCCGACCCGCTGCCCGAGCTGGCTCGCAGCTCCGCGACCGACGGCGTGGTCCTCGACGTCGAGCTGGTGGTCCGGGAGAGCGCGTGAGTCGTGGCCTCGCGGCACCGGTCCGGTGCGGCCCCGCCCGACCGCGACGACCGGAAACCCGGAGGCGACCGCCGGCGCAGCGCCCGTACATTGGTCCGCCGTGAGCCACCCCGACCTGACCTTCGCGACCCTCGACCCGGCCGACTCCTCCGAGGAGTCGACAGCGCGTCTCCGCGGCTGGGGCGCCGCGGTGACCCGCGGCTTCCACGAGCCCCGGATGGACGACGCGGCCCACGGCCACTGGCTCGACCACCTGAAGGCCGACGGTGCCCGGCTGCGGGGGGCGTGGCTGGACCGGCCGGCGGTGGGCTCCGGCCACGAGCCGGTGGCCACCTTCAGCTCCTTCGACAAGACCCTGGACGTCGACGGGACGCTGCTGCCGCTGCGGATGATCACCGATGTCACCGTCAGCCCCACCCACCGTCGCCGCGGCCTGTTGCGCACCCTGATGACCGAGAACCTCACCGACGCGGTCGCGCAGGACCTGCCGGTGGCCGCGCTGACCGTCAGCGAGGGCTCGATCTACGGACGCTTCGGGTTCGGGCTGGCCACCCAGCTGCGCCAGGTCGAGGTCGACACCGGTCGGAGGTTCGCCCTGCACGACGAGCAGGGGTACGACGGACAGGTGCTGCTGCTGCCCCCCGACGAGGCCTGGCCGGTGACCCGGGAGATCTTCGAGCGCTTCCACGCCGGCCGGCACGGCTCGGTCGCGCGGCCGCAGTTCTACGAGCCGATCCTCACCGGCACCTTCGACTGGGAGGAGCGCTCCCCGGACCGCAAGCTGCACACCGCGGTGGTCGTCTCGGCGACCGGCGTCCCGGAGGCGTACGTCGCCTTCCGGCACGCCGGTCGCGAGGAGGGCCGCTCGACGGTCGAGGTGGTCGACCTGGCCTGGGTCGCCGACCCGGCGTACCTGCGGGTGTGGCGCTTCCTCGCCGACCTCGACCTCGTCGAGCGGGTGCGGTGGCGCCGGGCGCCGGTGGAGGACCCGCTGCCCTGGGCGCTCACCGACCCGCGGGCGGTGCGCACCACCCGGCTGGAGGACCTGTTGTGGGTGCGGGTCCTCGACGTCCCGCGGGCGCTGGCCGCCCGCGGCTGGTCGACCGACGGCGACCTGGTGCTCGAGGTGGACGACCCGCTCGGTCACGCGGCCGGGCGCTTCCGGGTCACGGCTCGCGGCGGGCGGGCCGAGGTGGTGGCGTGCGAGGAGTCGGCCGACGTCCGGCTGGCAGCCGACACGCTCGGCTCCCTGCTCCTGCGCGGCGTCGCGGTGGAGACGCTGTACGCCGCGGGTCGGCTCGCCGGGGACGCCGACGCGGTCCGGGCGCTGGCGGCGATGGCGAACGCCGGCCCGGCGCCGTACTGCATCACCGGGTTCTGACCCCCGGCCCGACGGGTCAGAGCGCGCGGACCCGGTTGTTGCGGGGCTGGTGCTCCAGCTCGACGAGACCGAGCGCCTCCAGCAGCGGCGGCAGGTACATCCCGAACCGACCGCGGTACCCCTTGCGCTGGCCGTACCAGCCGCCGACCGGGTTGTCCTCGGCCCGACCGAACGCCTCGACGGTGCCGGGGGCGGGGGCCTTCTTCTCGTCGGCAGCCCCCAGTGGCACCCACTCCCCCTGCTCGCCCAGCCACGCGTGCAGGTCCTCGATCGCGCGGGCCAGGTAGCTGAGCCTGGTGGTGCCGACCTGGCAGACCAGCAGCGGCGGATCCACCGTCTCGTCGCGGTGCATCGTGTACGTCGAGCTGCCCGGCGCGGTGGTCAGCTGCCAGGGGTCCTCGGGCGTTCCGGTTCCGTCCATGACAGCAACCTAGTCCCGCAGGGCCGGGGCGGCAGCCGGCGCCGGACGGCAGTCAGCCGAGCAGCGAGTTCGGCTGGAACGTAGGCCGCCGGTCGACGTCCTCGCGGACCGGCCGGACGAACTCGAAGCCTGCGGTGCGCACCGAGTGCCAGCCGGGATCGGCACCGGCCCACGACGGCAGCGACGTGGCGCACCGCTCGTGCAGCGGTGGCGCGTGGAAGGCGTTGCGGCCGACCTCGTCGGCGGTGCCGAGGAAGACCACCGGCCGACCCAACGACTGAGCGCAGACCCCGCAGATCCGGCTCAGGGCGCACTGGGTCACTCGCGCGCCGACCAGGTCGCCCAGCGAGCCGTCGGCCGCGGTCTGCCAGGCGAACGGCGCTCCGGCCGGGGCGCCCGCGCCGCTCACCCGCGGGCCCCGGCAGCGGACCGGGACCAGCCGCCCAGCTCGCTGCGACGCGAGGGCCGCTCACTGTCGGCGCGTCGCTTGTGCGCCCGGGGCAGCGACGCGGGCTCCGGCTGGTCGCTGCTGGTCCAGCCGTTCGGCAGGGACAGCTTGAGGATCGTCCGCGCCACTTGCCCGTACTGCCGGTGCAGTGGCCCGGTGGTGTAGGGGATGTCGTACTTCTCGCACAGCGCGCGCACCTTGACCGAGATCTCGGCGTACCGGTTGCTCGGCAGGTCGGGGAACAGGTGGTGCTCGATCTGGAAGCCGAGGTTGCCCGACAGGACGTGCAGCAGCGGGCCACCCTCGAAGTTCGCGGCACCCAGGACCTGGCGCAGGTACCACTCCGGGCGGGTCTCGTCCTCGAGCTCCTCGTCGGTGAAGTGCAGCGCCCCGTCGGGGAAGTGGCCGCAGAAGATGATCAGGTAGGACCACAGGTTGCGGGCCAGGTTCGCGGTGGCGTTCGCGGTGATCGTGGTGCGCCAGTGCGGTCCTGCCAGCGCCGGGTAGACGACGTAGTCCTTGAGGATCTGGTTGCGACCCTTGCGGACGATCTGGCGCAGCTGGCGCTTCATCTCCTTCGGGTCCTTCTCGCCCTTGCGGATCCGCTCCAGATCGAGGTCGTGCAGCGCCACTCCCCACTGGAACAGGCTGGCGCAGCAGCGCGTTGTAGACGGGCTGGCCCAGGTTGGCCGGCGTCCAGCGCTGCTCCCGGGCCATCCGCAGCACGCCGTACCCGATGTCGTTGTCGTGGCCGAGCACGTTGGTGAACTGGTGGTGGATGTAGTTGTGCGAGTGCTTCCACTGCTCGGCCGGCTGGGCGGTGTCCCACTCCCAGTTCGAGGAGTGGATCTCGGGGTCGTTCATCCAGTCCCACTGGCCGTGCATGACGTTGTGGCCGATCTCCATGTTCTCGAGGATCTTGGCCAGGCCGAGCATGGTCGCGCCGGCGGCCCAGCCGATCCGCCGGGTGCGCGGCGGAGTACGGCGTGATCGCCAGGGTGGCGCGGCCGGCAGCGGCCAGGCCACGCTGCACCTTGATCATCCGGTTGATGTACGCCGCGTCCGCGGCCCCGCGGGACTCCTCGATCTCGGCGCGGATCGCGTCGAGCTCGCGGCCGAGCTGGTCGACCTCCTCGTCGGTCAGGTGCATGTACTCAGCGACGTCGCTGATCGCCATCGGTCTCTCCTCGGGTTAGGGGTGGTCAGATGTCCAGCACGCACTCGCCGACGGCCGCGGTGACGCAGGTCTGCACCGGCTCGTTCGGCTGGTCGTACTCGTCGCCGTTGCGCAGGTCGCGGACGCGGCCGGAGACCAGGGTGAGCGTGCAGGTGTGGCAGATGCCCATCCGGCAGCCGTACGGCATCCCGATCCCGGCCTCCTCGCCGGCCTCGAGGACCGTGGTGGCGCCGTCGACCTCCGCCTGCTTGCCGGAGGTGCGGAAGGTGATCGTGCCGCCCTCGCCGCCGTCGTCACCGAGCTGGAGGGTGAAGCGCTCGAGGTGCAGGCGGTCCTCCAGCCCGGCCCGCTGGTGGTGCTCGGTGATCGCGTCGAGCATCGGCGCAGGACCGCAGGCGTACGTCTCGCGCTCGCGCCAGTCGGGGCACAGCTCGTCCAGCGGGTCCGGGTCGGCGGCGAGGTCGAGGACACCGTCGGTGTCGGTGTGCAGCAGGTGCAGGGCCAGTCCGTCGTGCCGCTGCGCCAGGGCGGTGAGCTCGTCGCGGAAGATCATCCGCTCGGGGCTCGGCGAGGAGTAGTGCAGCACCACGTCCGGCATCGCGCGGCGTCGGTCCAGGGTGCGCAGCATCGCCATCACCGGGGTGATCCCGGAGCCGCCGACCAGGAAGAGCATCTTCGCCGGGGGTGGGTCGGGCAGCACGAAGTCGCCCTCGGGCAGGGCCAGCCGGACGATGGTGCCGGGCGCCAGTCCCGAGACCAGGTGCCCGGAGAGCTTGCCCTCGGGCATCGCCCGCACGGTGATCGCGATGGTCCGGCCGCTGCGCCGCGGTGGTGAGCTGACCGAGTACGAGCGCCACTGGAACCGGCCCTCGACCTGCACACCGATCCCGACGTACTGGCCGGGGCGGTGGTCGTAGCGCCAGCCCCAGCCGGGTCGGATCACCAGGGTGGCGGCGTCATCGGTCTCCGGGAGCACCTCCTCCACCCGGCCGCGCAGCTCGCGCGAGCTCCACAGCGGGTTGACCAGGGTGAGGTAGTCGTCGGGCAGCAGCGGCGTGGTCAGCTTCGAACCGGCTCGACGCACCCGCTCCCAGGGGATCGTGCCCGCCATCGGGCTCCTTCCAGGGGTGGATCGGGGGACGCCGTTCAGTGAACAGTTGTTCTCTGAATAGGTCAACCGCCCAACGGGGTGAGGCGGGTCACGTGAGCGGGACGAGGCGCTTTCCGCTGCGCCGTACGCTCGGTGGCATGTCCTACAACGTGGAGAAGACCGACGAGGAGTGGCGTGCCGAGCTCTCCCCGGAGGAGTACGCCGTGCTGCGCCGGGCCGGCACCGAGCCCGCCTTCCGGGGCGAGTACACCGACACCGAGACCACCGGGGTCTACCGATGCAAGGCCTGCCAGGCCAAGCTGTTCGAGTCCGACACCAAGTTCCACTCCGGCTGCGGCTGGCCGTCGTTCTACCAGCCGATCAGCGACACCATCGAGTACATCGAGGACACCTCGCACGGGATGAAGCGGGTCGAGGTGCGCTGCGCCGGCTGCGGGTCCCACCTCGGGCACGTCTTCCCCGACGGCTACGGCACGCCCACCGGGGACCGGTTCTGCATCAACTCGATCAGCCTCACCCTGGAGCCGGCCGACCCGAGCTGACCGGGCTGTCCCGGGCTGGCCGGGGCTGACCGGGCGAGACCGCCAATGGTGGGGTGGACCGCCAGGAGTGGGGTGGACCGCCAGACAGAGTGGGGTCGTGTGCCCCACGAAGCGGCCCACCGCGCCGGCGGGCACACGACCCGCCACTGGGCGGGCCACCCCCCGGGTCGTGTGTCCCCACCACGCGGCCCACCGCGCCCCCAGGCACACGACCCACGTCGGCCAAGCGGGGCCCCCGGAGCGACAGACCCCGGGCGACCCACCCCCCTGGGTCGTGTGCCCCACGAAGCGGCCCACCGCGCCGGCGGGCACACGACCCGCCACTGGGCGACCCGCCCCCCGGGTCGTGTGCCCCACCACGCGGCCCATCGCGCCCCCAGGCACACGACCCACGTCGGCCAAGCGGGGCCCCCGGAGCGACAGACCCCCGGACGACCCACCCCCCGGGTCGTGTGCCCCACGAAGCGCTCCACCGCGCCGGCGGGCACACGACCCGCCGCTGGGCGGGCCCACCCCCGGGTCGTGTGTCCCACCACGCGGCCCACCGCGCCCCCAGGCACACGACCCGGAGGACCCGGAGGACCCGGACGACCCGGAGGACCCGGAGGACCCGGAGGACCCGGAGGACCCGGAGAAGCTGCTGGACCCACGGGGCGGAGCAGGGCAGGGTGAGGCCCCATGAACGACCCCGGGACCCTGCTGGTGGTGGTGGCCCACCCCGATGACGAGGCCTTCGGCTGTGGATCGGTCCTCGCCCACGCGACCGCCCACGGGTGGCGCAGCGTGGTGGTCTGCGCCACCCGCGGAGAGCAGGGTGAGCCCTCGCCGGCCAGCGGGCTCACCCCCGATCAGCTGCCGGCGGCCCGCGAGGCCGAGCTCCGGAAGGCGTGCTCGTTGCTCGGGGTGGAGCATGTCGAGCTGCTGGGCCACCGGGACTCCGGGGTGGACGGGGAGCCCGCCGCCGGCTCGCTCGCCGCCGCCGACCCGACCGCCCTGCGGGACGACGTAGCGGCCCAGATCGACACGGTCCGCCCCGATGTAGTGGTGACCCTGGATGCCAGCGACGGGCACCGCGACCACCGGGCGATGCGGGAGGCGACCCTCGCGGCGCTGGACACGGTCGCCTATCGGCCGGCGGCGACGTACCTCTTCTGCCTGGCCCGGTCCCTGATGACCGAGCTCACCGGCGACGCGTCGTACGGCACCCCCGACGAGCTCATCACCACCCGGGTCGACGTGGCCGACCTGCTCGACCTGCGCTGGCGGGCGATCCGCGCGCATGCCTCCCAGGTGCCCCCGTTCGACGCGATGGGCCCCGAGCTCCAGCGCGGGTTCCTCGCCACCGACCACCTGCGGCGGGTCGATCCGCCGTGGCCCGTCGGCCGGCCCGTCGAGGACACCTGGACCCGGCCACTCGACTGACCCACGCGCCAGGCCCGCCCGCACCAGGCACCGGTCGGCTCAGCTCAGGCCGGCGTCCCCCGCGGTGGACGGGCGGTGCCGTGCACCCGGCGCGCGTACCGACGGTAGCTCCACCGGCCGAGCGCGGGCAGCACCCAGCGAAGCGGACGAGGCATCGACCTGAGCTCTCCCGCGATGACCTCCGGGTCGCCCTCGTAGAGCATCGCGCCGAAGCCGAGCAGGGTCATCGACCGCGGGATCGCCTCCATCCCCCGCTCGGTGAACTCCTCCCACTCGGCCGGGGTCACCACCCGGGCCATGATCGGCAGCACCCGCGACTCCTCGCAGTCCAGGTGCTCCGCGAGCCCGGTGGCCAGCCGGGTCAGCGTCGCGGCCAGGGCATCCCGGTGACCGCGCAGTCCGCTGCCGCGCCACGTCGCCAGGTCGGCGTCGGCTTCCTCGAGCAGGGTGGCGAGCTCCTCGTGCTGGGACTCCATCAGGTGCACCAGCGGCGCCAGCTCGTCCGGCACCCGCTCGAGCAGTCGCGGCCACAGCAGCTCGTCCTCGATGGTGTGGTGGTGGTGCAGGAAACCGAGGAACAGTGCCACGTGGTCCGCCGCCCTGACCAGGCCCGCCCGGTCCCCCGGCGGCACCCGGGCCACCGCCGCCGGACCCAGCCCGAGCTCCCGGCGGAAGACCCGGTGCGCGACCACCATCATCCGCACGTCGGTCAGGCCGGCGCCGTGCAGCGGACCGGCGACCACCTGCGCGTTCACTGCTCGTCCCCCGCACCCTCGACGCCGCCGGCGAGCGCGATGACGCGCTCGACGAGCGACCGGTGAGCCAGCTCGCCGTAGTACTCGACGATCTCGGCGATCAACCCGTCCCGGAAGGTCACCCGCAGGGCCAGCGCGTTCTCGTACCGGTAGCCGTCCGTCAGGACCGCGACCATCCGCTCCTCCACGAACGCCACGGCCGGGTCGGTCGTCTGGTGGAAACCGACGTCGTGCACCCGGATCGAGGCCGCGAAGGCGGTGAGGCCGGAGAAGCTCGACCGCAGCTCCTCGTGCCCCCGCACCGTGGCCGGCAACCCGGGCACCGGGTAGGCGACCGAGTAGACCCCGTCGGGGGTCCAGGTCGCGAGGAACTCCTCCACCCGGCCGGCGAAGAGCGCGGCGGCGGACCTGGTCCACAGCTCGCGGTTCGCCCCGCTCGGTGTCGTCGGTGTCGTCGGTGTCATCGGGGGTGTGGCGGTCAGGCTGGTCATGGTCGTCCTCCTCGGCGGCTCGTTGATCGGATGCCTCACCCTGCTCGCCTGCTGCGCCCCCAACATCCGGGGTTTCCCTGATCCCTGGCGGCCCTGGGGCCGAGCCGCCATGCTGAGATCGAGCCGGAGGATCGAACCGGGGTCGAACCGGACCGAGGAGGGTCCCGATGCCGGAACCCGGGCTGGTGGGTCGCGACGCGGAGCTGGAGGTCGTACGCCGCGCCCTGGACGCGGTGCGTCGGGGGCAGCGTCGGCTCGTGGTCCTGCGCGGCGAGGCCGGTCTGGGCAAGTCCCGACTGCTGGACGCGGTGGCAGACCTGGCCTCGGACGCCGGTCTGCTGGTCCGCGCGCCCGGGCCACCGAGGGGGAACGAGATGTCCCCTTCGCTGCACTGGCCGACCTGGCGCTCGACCTGACCCTCGAGCCGTCCGCCGGGCCGTCACCGACCAGCGCCGCGCACCGCTGGGAGGTGTACGGAAGGCTGGCCGATCGGCTGACCGGGCCGACGCGGCGTGAGGCGGTCGCGCTGCTCGTCGACGACCTGCAGTGGTCGGACCCGGCCACCGCCGAGCTGGTCGAGCACCTGGTGCGACACCCGCCGGCGCGACCGCACCTGGTGGCCCTGGCGACCCGACCCGGCCCGGCCATGGACCGGCTGGTGGACCGGTTGGTGGCGACCGGACCGGGCGGCGGCCTGCTCGACCTGGCGCCGCTCTCGCCGGCCGACGCCGCCCCGTTGGTGCGGGACCTCGTCAGTCCGGCCGACCGGGAGCAGGTGTACGTCGCGTCCGGCGGCAACCCGTTCCTCCTCCACGAGCTGGTCCGCGACCGTGCCCGCGGCGGTTCGGCGAGCACGCCCACCGGGATCAGCACGTTCGTCGTGGCCGAGCTCGACCGGCTCACCCCACCCGCCCGGCAGCTGCTTCGGGCCGGGGCAGTGCTCGGCGACCCGTTCGACTTCGGCGTGGCTGCCGCGGTCGCCGGCATGGACGAGGACGACGGCCCCGGCCGGGCGGCCGAGCTGATCGACGAGCTGGTCGCGGTGGCCCTGCTGGTGCCCGCCACGACCCCGCGGCTGGTCCGGTTCCGGCACCCGGTGGTGCGCAGTGCGGTGCTCGACGGACTCGCTCCGGGGGCGCGGGTCGTGCTGCACGACCTGGCGGCCGCGGTGCTGGCACGACTGGGGACACCCGCACCGGTGCTGGCCCGCCACCTCGCCCTCGCGGCCCGGCCGGGCGACCGTCACGCGGCCGCCGTGCTCCGCGAGGCCGCCGCGATGGTGGCGTCTCGCTCCCCGACCGTCGCGGCGGACTGGTTGCTGGCCGCCGACCGGACCGAGCCGGACCGACTGGAGCACCGCCCGGCGCTCGCCGAGCGCCTGGTCGACGCCGGCCGCTTCGAGGAGGCGGTGCGCCTGGTCGACGAGACGCTGGCGAACCCCGGGGCTCGCGAGCGGGACCGGCTGCGCCTGGTGCTGGTCGCGGCCACCGTCGAGCGGCTGACGGGTCACCACCAGTCGGCCGAGCGTCGGCTGCGCCGGGCTCTCCAGGAGAGTCCTGCCGAGGACGCGGGCTCCGCGCGGCTGGCCGCGCACCTGGCGCTGGCCGCCTTCGAGCGGGGCGACGTCGCGGAGACCGGGGAGTGGGCAGCCCGCAGTCGCGACACGACCGGGGTGGGGACGGTCATCGCCGGTGCGGCCGAGGCCATGCTCGGCGTCGCCCGCCGGTTCACCGGCGAGGAGGAGGCGGCCACCCGCCACATGGATCGGTGCGTCGGTCTCCTGACGGAGGCGACCGAGGCCGAGCTGACCGCCGAGATCGGGGTGCTGCACGCGGTCCCGTGGGCGTTGATCGCCAACGAGCGGCTGGACGCGGCGCGGGACGTCGCGCGCCGCGGCACCGAGGCCTCCCGTCACACCTCCGGGCACGGCACGGCGTCGGTCGCGCTGGAGCTGGCCTCGGTGCTGTCCCTCGGGCTGCTCGGCCGGGTCACCGAGTGCGTGGCGGCCGCCGAGGCCGGGACCCGCGGCGCCCGATTGTCCGGCAACGAGCAGGCGCTCCAGTGGGCGCGCTGGATGCAGGCCTGGGCCCTGCACGAGCAGGGCGATCTCCCCGCAGCCCTGAGCGCCGTCGAGGAGAGCGTGGCGCTCGCCGAGCGGCTCGACGACACCGGACTGGTGATGGTGGCGCGCGCCGTGCACGGCCTGGTCCTCGTCGCCGCCGGGCGACCCGCGCTGGGCCGCCCCCTGCTGCTGGCCTACTCCCTGGACCCCGGCTGGGTGTGCCGCTACAGCCCCGCCGTGGTGCGGGCGAGCCTGGACCTGGGTGAGCCGGCAGCGGCAGCCGCCCACGCCGACCTGGTCCGCGGGCTCGCGGCCACCCTCGGTCTCGCGGGCCCCCGCGCGGCGGCCGCTCGCGCGGCGGGGATGGTGTCGCTCGCGACCGGGGACCTGGGGCGCGCAGTCAGCCTCGCCGACGAGGTGATCGAGCTGGCCCACCGGGTGGGTGCCCGGCTGGAGATCTCGCGCGCCGACCTGCTGGCAGGTCGCGCCCTGGCGGTGAGCGACCCGGGGGCCGCGGTCGTCCGGCTGGAGCGTGCCGCCGAGGCTGCGGCGGCCGGCGGTGCCCACGGGATCCGGAATGCTGCGGTGCGCGAGCTGCGCCGGCTGGGTCGGCGGCACGGACGCGGTGGCCCCCGCGCCGCGGGGCAGCAGGGGCTCACGCGGCTCAGCGGCCGGGAACGCGAGGTGGCGGTGCTGGTGGCCGAGGGGTGCACCAACCGGGAGATCGCCGATCGGCTCTACCTGAGCGAGAAGACCGTGGAGTCCCACCTGTCCCGTGCGTTCAGCAAGCTCGACGTCCGCAGCCGAGCGGCGCTGGCCGGCCTGGTCGCCCGGACCGAGAGAAACGCCTGACCCGTCTGCGCACTCAGCCCTCGACCGGCGCCAACACGGAGGAGAACACCAGCACGTCGACGCCGTACGTCGCGTCCGCCCAGTCCTGGATCGATCCGTCGTCGTGGACCACCTCGACGAGCAGCTGGCCGGCGGCCGGGTAGGAGCTCAGGTACCCCGGCAGGTCGCTCAGTCCGTCCTGGATCTCGAGCAGCTCGGCCTCGGTGTACGACGCCTGCGGGCTCGGGGGCGTGGACGGCTCGATCCGCACCGCGTCGTAGAGCGCGGCCGGGACCGCCTCGGTCAGCGTGAAGGTCTCGCCGTCCCAGCGGCCGGTGACGTGGAACATCCCCCAGCGGATCTCGCCCTGCTGCTCGAAGACCCCCTCCATCGCCTCCCAGTCCCAGTTCTCGATGGCCGGGCCGGAGCACTGGGGCGGGTAGGACTCGGCGACCGCTCCGAGGCACAGCTCGGGGGTGCCGGTGTCCATCACCGTGGCCAGGTTCGGGGTGTGCACCAGCCCGTCCGCGGCCGGGATCCGGGTGGGTCGCTCGGGTGGGCTGGACGACCCGGAACCGGTGTCCCGGGCCACCGTGTCACCGTCCTCCCCACCACAGGCCGCGAGGACGAGCACGGGCACCAGGGCGAGGACGGCGAGCAGGCGCAGGGGCGAGGGAGCTGAGGTCATGACGGTGGGACGGGACGCGAGGGCCACGGGTTCCCCGGTCAGGGCAGCCGGGCGACGAGCTCGGCCACCGGGGTCAGGGCGCCGGTGTAGAACGGCACCTCCTCGCGGACGTGCCGCCGTGCGCCGGAGCCGCGCAGGTGCCGCATCAGGTCGACGATGCGGTGCAGCTCGTCGGCCTCGAAGGCCAGCAGCCACTCGTAGTCGCCCAGCGCGAAGCTGGCCACCGTGTTCGCCCGGACGTCGACGTAGTCACGGGCCATCTGGCCGTGCTCGGCCAGCAGCGTCCGGCGCTCGGAGTCCTCGAGCAGGTACCACTCGTAGGAGCGCACGAACGGGTAGACGCAGACGTGCCGCTTGGCCTCCTCGTCGGCCATGAACGCCGGAATGTGGCCCTTGTTGAACTCGGCGGGCCGGTGCAGGGCCATCTGGGACCAGACCGGGGCCAGCCGCCGACCGAAGGCGGTCCGGCGGAACCGGTGGTAGGCGGCCTGCAGCTCCTCGGAGGTGGCCGCGTGCAGCCACAGCATCACGTCGGCGTCGGCGCGCAGCCCGCTCACGTCGTAGGTGCCGCGGACCACCACGTCGGCCTCGGCGAGCTCGGCGAAGAGCTTCTCCACCTCCGCGCCTTCGGCGTCCCGGTCGGCCTCCTCGCCGAGCAGCGTGTCCAGACGGAAGACCGACCACATCGTGTAGCGGATCGAGTCGTTGATCTCCCGGACGCGGGCGGCATGGGACTGGGTCGCGCTCATGGGTCCATGGTGCCAGCCGACCGGTGCCGGCCCGAAGCCAGCGCCGACTCAGTCGCTGGTGACCAGGTAGGTCTCGAGCGCGGCGACCGCACGCCGGGCGCTGGCGATCACCGCGGGCACCCCGACCCCGTCGTACGCCGCCCCGCACACGGCCAGCCCGGGGACCGCCGCCACCGCGTCGCGGACCTCGCGCACCAGCTCGAGGTGGCCGATCGCGTACTGCGGCAGCGCCCCGCCCCACCGCTGTACGTGGCCGGCCACCGGCCGGGCGCGCAATCCGGTCGCGGCGGCCAGGTCGGCCAGCGAGGCCGCGACCAGGTCCTCGTCGCTCGCCTGCAGGGCGGTCTCCTCGCGGTGCCGACCGAGCGAGGTGCGCAGGTGCACCAGCCCCTGCTCGGCGCCGGCCTCGCGCACCCAGTCCCACTTGGCGTAGGAGAACGTGCTGGCCTTGATCCGCCGTCCGTCGACGGGCGGCACCAGGAAGCCGGAGCTGGTGCCGTCGAGCCCTGAGTCGGCGGGACCGTCGAGCACGTCCTCGGCCCGGAAGGCCAGGGTCACCACCGCCGTCGAGGCGTAGGTCAGCCCGGCGAGCAGCTCGGCGGCGGCCGGGCTGACCTGGCGCAGCAGTCGCGAGGCGGGTGGCGCCGGGACGGCGAGCACCACCGCGGACGCGGTCAGCTCCTCGGCCGCAGCCGACGCCGCGGCCGGGGTGGTGGTGGCGGCCCCGAGGACCAGTCGGAAGCCCTCGGGTCCCGACGCCAGCGCGCGGACCGTGGCGCCGGTCCGCAGCTGGAACGTCCCCGCCGCGACCAGCGCCTCCGGCAGCCCGGCCATCCCGCCGGCGAGACCGGCGAAGACGGGGCCGTCGGACGGCGGGAGCTCGCCTGCCTGCTCCAGCACCGACCCCTGCTCGGCGAGGGTGACCAGCTGCGGCACCGTGGCCCGCGCCGACAGCTCGCGGGCGTGGCCGGCGTACACACCCCCGAGCAGCGGCTCGACCAACCGGTCGGTGACCTCCTCGCCGAACCGCCGGGTGACCAGCTCGCCGACCGAGACGTCGCCCTTGATCCGCTCCGGCGACAGCGACCGTTCCCGGCGTACCCGTTCCAGGCCCTCGGCGGAGAGCACGCCCGAGGCCCTCAGCTCACCGAGGTCCAGCGGCACGCCCATCAGCGAGCGGGGCAGCGGTCGCAGCGCCCCTCGGGTCCAGATCCGCGACGTCGCCGGGGTCGGGTGCACCACGGTGAGACCCAGCGAGGCGGCCAGGTCGGTGCCCTCCGGGCGGCGGGCCAGCATCGCCTCGGCGCCCACGTCGACGGCGACGCCGGCCACCTCGTGGCGGCGCAGCTTGCCGCCGGTCACCGGCGAGCCCTCGAGGACCAGGGTGTCGTACCCGCGACTGCCGAGCTCGTGGGCGACCACCAGCCCGGCGATCCCGCCGCCCACCACCACCACACGCGCCTGTGCCACGACTCAGAGGGTCGCACGCGGCCGCTGCGCCCGGTGGTTCGGTGCGACGAACATCACCTGGCCATTAGCCTGACCGCGTGCCCACTCCCGACAACGCCCGCCTCGCGGTGCTCATCGACGCCGACAACACCAGCCCGCGGCACGCCTCGGCGCTGCTGGAGGAGGTGGCGCGGTACGGCGTGCCGACGGTGAAGCGGGCCTACGGCGACTGGACCACCCAGCAGCTGGTCGGCTGGAAGGACGAGCTGCACCGCAACGCCATCCACCCGGTGCAGCAGTTCGCCTACACGACCGGCAAGAACTCCACCGACTCGGCGCTGATCATCGACGCGATGGACCTGCTCTACACCGGCAACCTGGACGCGTTCGCGGTGGTCTCCAGCGACAGCGACTTCACCCGGCTGGTGACCCGGCTGCGCGAGTCCGGCAAGACCGTCTACGGGTTCGGCCGCCGGCGGACGCCGGAGTCGTTGGTCGCGGCCTGCGACAAGTTCGTCTTCCTCGAGGTGCTGGGGCGCCAGCCGGAGCGCTCCGGTGACAGCGCGGACCCGAGCCCGGACGCCGAGGCCGGCGGGGACGGCGGTCCGGGCGGCGAGGCCGCGCCGCTGCCCGACCTGCGCACCATCATCACCTCGGCCGTGGACGCCACCTCCGGCGACGACGGGTGGGCGCTGCTCGCGGCGGTCGGCGGCTACCTGGGCACCCGGCACGCCTCGTTCGACCCCCGGAACTACGGCTACGGCAAGCTCATCGTGCTGGCCCGGGCGCAGGACTACCTCGACGTCGACCAGGGCAACGACGCGGCACCCCGGGTCCGGATCCGGGAGAGCGCCACCCGGACCGCCCGAAAGACCAGCCAGAAGTCGGGCCAGCAGAAGGCCACCAAGAAGGCCGGCTCCGGCGGCTCCCGGCGATCCTCGGGGAGCTGACCCGCTCCGCCTCAGGACTCCAGCGGGTAGCCCTGCACGAACTCGGTGAGCCGGGCGAGCTGGTCGGGGTCGGTCGACGGGATGACGCCGTGACCCAGGTTGAAGAGGTGGCCGCGGGCCGCGCGACCCGCCTCGATCACCTCGGCCGCCCGGGCGGTCATCACCTCGGTGGGTGCGAAGACCAGCGTGGGGTCGAGGTTGCCCTGCACGCCTCGGGCACCGACCAGCGGGATCGCCTGGTCCAACGGGGTGCGCCAGTCGACGCCCACCACGTCGGCTCCGGCCTCGCCCATCAGCGTGAGCAGGTTCGCGGTGCCGACACCGAAGTGGATCCGCGGGACGCCCAGGCCGCCGACCCGCTCGAGCACCCGCGCCGAGTGCGGCATCACGTGCTCGGCGTAGTCGGCGGGCGTCAACGCCCCGGCCCAGGAGTCGAACAGCTGGACGGCGCTCGCCCCGGCGGCGACCTGGACCTCCAGGTACGCCGCGGCGACGCCGGCGATCTTGCGCATCAACGCGTCCCACACCTGCGGCGCGCCGAACATCATCGCCTTCGTCTTGGCGTGCTCCTTCGACGGACCGCCCTCGACCAGGTACGACGCCACGGTGAACGGCGCCCCCGCGAACCCGATCAACGGCGTCGCCCCCAGCTCGGCGACCAGCTGCCGCACCGCCTGGGTGATGAACGGCACGTGCTCGGCCGTCAGGTCGGGGATGGCCTCGACGTCGGCGAGGGTCCGCACCGGGTCGGCGACCACCGGGCCCACGCCGGGCTTGATGTCGAGGTCGACCCCGACCGCCTTCAGCGGCAGCACGATGTCGGAGAAGAAGATCGCGGCGTCGACGCCGTAGCGGCGGACCGGCTGCAGGGTGATCTCGGTGACCAGGTCGGCGTCCATGCAGGACTCGAGCATCCCGATGCCCTCGCGGATCTTGAGGTACTCCGGCAGCGACCGCCCCGCCTGGCGCATGAACCACACCGGCGTGTGCGGCACCGGCTCGCCCCGAGCCGCCCGCAGGAACGCGCTCGCCGCCAGGTCCGGGTGGCCGGGGCTCGACGGGGGCGTCGACGAGGGCATGGGTGGGGGCACGGGGGCAGCCATGGGTGAAGCCTCGCAGGCGTCCGGCGTGTTCGCACACCCGGCAGCGGACGGCCGACCTACTGTGGCCTCATGGTCGTGCGTCCAGAGACGCACCCGGAGACGGGTGCGGTGCCGAGCCCCCGGGCCTTCCGGGAGGCGGTCGCCGCCATGCGCGCGGCCAGGCTGCGCCCGGAGGTGTTCTGCGAGGAGATGCCGGCGCCGCAGCGGATCGCGCCGCACGCGGCCGCGCTCTCCGCGGACGTGACCGTCGACGGCGAGGACGTCGGGACCGGCCGGATCATCCTGCTGCACGATCCCGCCGGGAACGACGCCTGGGACGGCACCTTCCGGTGCGTGGCCTACGCCCGCGCCGAGATCGACCTCGACCTGATCACCGACCCGATGCTGGCCGAGGTCGGCTGGTCCTGGCTGACCGAGGCCCTGACGGCGCACCAGGCGTCGTACGCGATGGCCTCGGGAACCGTGACCCGGGTCGCGACCGAGAGCTTCGGCGGGATGGCCGACGAGGGCGGCACCGCGCAGCTGGAGATCCGGGCCTCCTGGACCCCGCTCGTCCCGGACGGTCGGGACTCCCCCGAGATGGCCCCGCACGTCGAGGCGTGGGGTGAGCTGCTGTGCACCACGGCCGGGCTCCCCCCGGTGCCGGACGGTGTCGCGGTGATGCCGAGCCGGCGGGGGCAACGGGGCCCGTCCCGCTGATGCCCGCCACCTCCAGCGCGCCGGACGGCCCGGACAGCCCGGACAGCATGGCCGGTCCGGGCGGGACCGGTGACGACGCCACGTCTCCGCCCGACGACGAGAACGTCCCGGAGACGCCGCTGCTGACGCTGCGTGACGGCCTGCCCGACGTGGTGGAGACCGACGCCCGGCTGGTCGAGGCCGCCGAGGCGATCGCAGCCGGGACCGGCCCGGTGGCGATCGACGCCGAGCGGGCCTCCGGCTACCGCTACTCCAACCGGGCGTACCTGATCCAGCTGCGGAGGGAGGGATCCGGCACCTGGCTGGTCGACCCGATCCCGCTCTCGACGTTGGCCCCTCTCCAGGACGCGATGGCGGGCACCGAGTGGATCCTGCACGCCGCCACCCAGGACCTGCCCTGCCTGGCCGAGGTCGGGCTGACCCCCAGCGCGCTGTTCGACACCGAGCTGGCGGGCCGGCTGCTCGGCTACCCGCGGGTCGGCCTGGGCACCCTGGTCGAGACGGTGCTGGGCTACCGGATGAAGAAGGAGCACTCGGCGGTCGACTGGTCCACGCGGCCGCTGCCCCGTCCCTGGCTCGACTACGCCGCCCTCGACGTCGAGGTGCTCGTCGAGCTGCGCACCGCGATCGGGGAGCAGCTCGACGCGGCGGGGAAGGACGACTGGGCACGCCAGGAGTTCGAGTTCCTGATGGGCTTCGAGGCGACCGAGAGGTTCGAGGCCTGGCGGCGTACCTCGGGCATGCACAAGGTCCGAGGACGACGCGGCCTGGCCGCGGTGCGCGAGCTGTGGGAGACGCGCGACGCGATCGCCGAGCAGCGCGACGTCACCCCCGGCCGGATCATCCCGGACTCCGCGATCGTGGCGGCCGCGCAGGCGATGCCCACCGACCGCGCCGCGCTGCTCGCCACCCGGGGCTTCCACGGCCGGGGCGCCGAGCGGTACTCCGGACGCTGGATCGCGGCGTTGGCTCGGGTGACCGAGATGTCCGAGGACGAGCTGCCGGCCCGGTCGCCGCGCAGCGACGGGCCGCCGTTGCCCCGGGCCTGGGCGGAGAAGGACCCGGTCGCCGCCCGCCGGCTGCAGCTGGCCCGGGAGGCGATGGCGGCCGTCGCCGGGCAGCACGGCCTGCCGGTGGAGAACATCCTCACCCCCGACTTCCTGCGGCGCACCCTGTGGACGCCGCCGGCCACGCGGGAGCCGAGCGCGCTGCTGGAGGCGGTGGTCGACATGCTCGCCGGGTACGGCGCACGCAGCTGGCAGATCGCGCTGGCCGCGCCGGTGATCAGCGACGCGGTGCTCACCGCGGACCTGCCGGCAGCCACCCCGGAGGCCACCCCCGAGCCCGCTCCGGAGGCGACCGCAGAGAGCACTGGGTCCCCCAGCAGCCCCGGCGGGTCCTGACCGCTACGGAGCCGGGGTCTCCTCGGCGGGCGGCTCGCTGCTCTCCTCGACCAGCTCGGGGGCGATGACCTCCTGGGAGGCCGCGTCGATCGCCGAGGTGATCTGCTCGATCCGCGCCTGGTCGAGGATCGTGACGTTGAGCAGCTGGCTGAGCATCGGGGAGACCGCCGCCTCCAGCGTCGGGCCGTCGCTGATCAGCGGCGGGATCACGATCGGCCGGACGCTCTCGACGAAGACCTCGGCGTGGTGCGGCAGCCGGCCCGGCTGCAGGTAGTCCTCGGAGAGCGCCACCGCCTGGTTGGCCGGGGCCAGGTAGCCGCTGCGGGTCACCCGGGTCACCGACTCCGCGGAGATGACGTGCACGAGGAAGTCGGCTGCGTCGGTCGGGCTCGCCGCCTCGGCGGACAGGCAGACCCCGGAGATGTCGCCGACGGTGGCGGCGGTGTCGAGCACCGGCATCGGCAGCACCCCGAAGTCCAGCCCGGGCACCGCGCGCAGCTCGGGTGTCAGCGACCGGAAGCCGGCGATCATCGCGACCTTGCCGCGGGCGAACCACTCCTCCGGCGAGCGGCGGGCCAGCTGACGCGGGGACAGGTTCACCTGGGGGTCGCGCAGCAGCTCCAGGGTCCGCTGCAACGCCGCGCGGCTCTCCTCGGAGGAGAAGGCCAGCGAGGTCGGCGTCTCGTCGTCGTCGAAGACGCTGCCGCCGCCCGACCACAGGAACGGGGCCAAGCCGCGCAGGGTGGCGTCGATGTGCAGCCCGCGGATGCCGCGCCGCGGCCGGCTGGCGAACCGGGCGGCCTCGGAGAACTCCTCCAGCGTCCATCGCAGGTCGCCGTCCTCGGGTGAGATCACGTCGCGGCGGGCCAGCCGGTCGAGATTGAGCAGCTCGGAGTTGTAGTAGATGACCATCGGGGAGATGCCGTAGGGCATGCACTGGAGGCTGCGCTCGGCAGCGAAGGCTTCCAGCGCGTCCCGGGAGTAGCCGTCCCCCACATCCACGGCGCGCTCGTCGAGGATCTGGTCGACCGGCCGGTTCAGCTTCTTCTCGCGCAGCAGCGGCAGGTCCCAGCGGTCGACGACGTAGACGTCGGGGTCGGGGATCTCGTCCGACTCCAGCGCCTCGACCAGGGCCGCGTGGCTGGGGAACGGCTGGATCTGGACGGTGGCGGTCTCGGAGCTCTCGTTGAAGGCCTCGACGACGATCTCGTAGGCGGAGATCTCCGCCGGGCTGCCCCACACCCCGAAGGTGATCTCGCTCTTCTCCGCGGGTCCGCTCGGCGACGTCGGCACCGTCGGAGTCGGAGTGGCGTCCGGGCTCGCGGACTCGGTGCACCCGGCGAGTCCCAGGGTCAGCGCCAGGGCGAGCAGACCTGTCCGACCTGCCCAGCTGCGTCGACGGCGCGCGGGCTCGTCGCGTCTCCTCGCCACGCGTCCTCCGAACCGCCTCGTCGTTCCTTCGGGCATCTCCACGGCCCGGGAAGACCCGGGCCGCCCGGATCGCCACCGGAACCGGGTGCGGGCAACCTTACTTTGTCGGCATCGGCGTGCCCGCCGGTACGCGGCATGTCCTGGGGTGATCCGGCCCACCCGCGGCCTACCATGCCGGACGTGCCCCGGCCCCTTCCCCCGTGCCGGCGGCGGTCCCGACCGCGCGCCGCCCTCGCCGTCCCGCTGCTCAGCCTCGCCCTGGCCCTGCTCGTCTCCGGCTGCGCCGCGGACGACCCGACCGCGACGCCCGCGACGACCGGCTCGCCGTCGGCGACGGCCGCGGCCTCAGGCACTCCGGCAGGCACCCCCACCGGCACCCCGGCAGGCACCCCGACAGACACGGCGTCGACCACCGGTCCGACCCCCGGCGGCACGGGCCGGTCCACCCAGGTTCCGCCCTCCTCGGACCCGCTGGGCCGGCGGGCGCTGACCCCGGCCCGCCCGGCGGTGCAGGCCCACCTGCTGTCCGCGGGGCGGCTTCCCCGCCTCGGCGACGGCACGGTGTGGAGCGAGATCGGCACCGGCACCGGGGACGACAGCGCGGTCGGGGTCTGCCAGAAGACCGACCTGACCGCGATCGGCGCCACCGAGGCGGTACGCCGCACCTTCACCGCCACCCTCGAGGACAGCGCACCGGGCAGCTCACCCGAGGAGGCCGTCGGCCGGGCCACCCAGGTGGTGGCCGCATTCCCCGACGGTCGGTCGACGTGGCGGGCCCGGCGAGTGCTGCTCTCCTGGCACCAGGACTGCGCCGAGCGCCTCGCGGAGGCGGCGCGGCCGCGGATCGGGCCGCTCACCGAGGTCGCCGTCGCGCGCGGGGTCGGTGGGCACTACCGGTCCGCGTACGACGCCGGAGGGCAGGACGAGCGCACCGTGGCCGGGCTGGGGATCCTGCGCAAGGGCAGGCGGCTGGTGCTGGTCGAGGTGGCCGCCCCGGCCTCGGCGTACCCCGCTGGGATCTCGCCGGCCCGGGTGGCGTTGCGTCGCGTCTCCCGCACCTTCGGCTGACCCCGCTGCGCTGCCGGACAGCGCCGTGGCGGAGTGGGAGAGCACCGGTGACGTCCACCGCGGACCTGGACGGTGATGCACGCCGGACCGGGAGCGCCTCACGGCGCGTGGCCGCTCGTAGCGGCTTATTGTGGGACCCGGGGCTGCCGCGGTCCGGCGTGCCGGGTCAGTCTAACGGCGAGCAGGCTCGACTCAAGCACGTCGAGCAGATCCGCGTGGGACGAGGTGGCGTCACGCTCACCCGGTCTGGTCGAAGTGCTCCGGTCAGGGCCGGTCGGGGCCGGTCCGGTCAGGCCAGCCGGTGGGCGAGCTCGCCGTGACCGGCCGCCTCGAGCTGCTCGGCGAGCAGCAGCATCCGCTGCACCTCGGCGTCGGTGGGGTCCGGCATCGCCGCCCGGCCGGTGGCCACCACCCGGGCGAACGCGGCGGCTCGGAACAGCACGTCGGCGAAGTCCCCGGCGGCGATCCCGCGCAGCACCTCGTCGATCATCGCGCGGAGCTCGTCGGGTCCGGGCGGGTCGGCGACCCCGGCGACGACCCGGGCGACGGGGGCGCGCAGCCGGCCGGCGTCGTACTGCCGGGCGACGGCCACCGGGTCGGCGTGCACCCACTGGCGCAGCAGGTAGAGCCGCCACAGGCAGCCGGCCAGCGAGTCGGCAGGGGCGCCGGACCAGACCTCGGCGATCGCCTCGATCCCCTCGGTCTCCGCCAGGTGCAGCAACCGCTCGGCGACGGCGGGGTCCTCGCTGTCGCGAGCGCCGCGGACCAGCAGGTTCGCGGCCCGGTCGGCGGCCTCGGTGACCAGCGCCGGGTCGTCGCCACCGACGATGCCCGCGAAGAAGGCGCCACCGGGTCGCATCGGCCGGTGGTGGATCCGTTCGGTCATCGCCACAGCCTAGGTCGCCGACCTGCCCGGCACCCGGATCAGGGCGCGGCGGCTCTCCTTCCCCGGCGCGCACCGCCGGCGATCAGCCGAGCACCTTGCGGATCCGCTGGTCGCTGACCGGGTACGGGGTGCCGAGCTGCTGGGCGAACAGCGAGACCCGGTACTCCTCCAGCATCCAGCGCGCCTGCCGCAGCGAGGCGCCGGGCGGACGCCCCGCAGGCAGCGCCGCCACCTGGTGCAGCCAGGCCTCCTGCAGGTCGGTGACCCGGTCCATCAGCTGACGGTCGCGGCCGATCGCGGCGGCACCCTCGTCGAGACGCTGGCGTCGCTGCACCAGCGCCGAGAGGTACGTCGGGTAGCGCCGCAGCTGGGTCGGCCCAGCCTCGCCGACGAAACCGGCGTGCACCAGCCGCTCCAGCTGCCCCTTCAGGTCCGCCAGCGCGGGCAGCATCGCCATCTCCGCGCGGCCGGTGAGCGCCTTGTCGGCCTTGCGCCACGCCTCGAGCACCCGCATCACGTCGTCGAGGACTGGGCGCAGCCGCTGCGGCAGGGCGGCGCCCGCGGCGGCGACCAGCGCGTCGTACCCGGCTCGGTCGCGGACCGGCCGCCCGGCGTCGATCGCCGCGTCGACGACCTCACCGACCACCGCGGCCCGGCAGTCAGCGACCAGCTCCGCCACCGAGGGGTACGGCGACCCGGCCAGCACCAGCTTCTCGGCGTTGCCCAGTCCGTCGAGCAGCCCCTTGACGGTCCCGGCCGGCGTCACGCGACCGGACGCATCGACCCCGAGCAGCACCAGCCGGCGTACCCCCAGCCGGTGCCGGGCCGCGGCCTCCTCCTCGGAGCCGAACACCCCGAGCCCCACGGTGGCGCCCTCGTCGATCAACGCCGGGTGCACCCGTACCTCGTGACCGGCGCGCTTCCGGGTCAGCGACGGCTCCAGGGTGCCGAAGGTCCAGGTCGTCTCCCCGCTCCGGGCCAGACCGCTGTCCGAGGCGACCTCGGCCAGCGCCTGGTCGAACCGCGGCCGCAGCGGCGCCTTGAGCGCTTCCAGGTCCTTGCCCCTGGCCTGCTCACGGCCGCGCTCGTCGACCACGCGGTACGTCGGGCGCAGGTGCGCGGCGATCCGGCTCCAGTCCCAGGCCTCCCGCGGCACCACCACCCCGGTGGTCGAGCGCAGCCACCGCTCCAGGGCGTCCAGGAGCGGCTCCTCGCCGGCCGGCACCGAGGCCAGGAACTCGCGCGCGGTGTTGGGGGCCGGGACGAAGCTGACCCGCAGGTTCTTCGGCAGGCTCCGGATCAGGTCGGTGACCAGCTCCTGGCGCAGCCCCGGGACGTTCCAGGAGAAGTCGTCGGCCTCGACCCGGTTCAGCGTGGTCACCGGGACGTCGATGGTCAGCCCGTCCTCGGCGGCGCCGGGCTCGAAGTGGTAGCGGATCGGGAAGGTCAGCCCGTCGTCCGGCTCCTCGCTCGACCCCGGACTGCCCCGACTGCCCCGACTGCCATGCCATCGGGAAGTCGGCCTCGCGCACCTCGGCGACGGTGTCGTGGGTGAGCATCGCGGGGTCGAAGGTGAGCAGGTCCGGCTGCTGCTGCCGGGTCTGCTTCCACCACTGGTCGAAGTGCGCACCGCTGACCACCTCGGCACCGACCCGGGCGTCGTAGAAGTCGAACAGGGTGTGCTCGTCGACGACGAGGTCCCGGCGCCGCGCCCGGTGCTCCAGCTCCTCGGCCTGTGCCAGCAGCGTCAGGTTGCGCTGGTAGAACCGGTGCCGGGTGGACCACTCGCCGTAGACGAGCGCGTGCCGGATGAACAGCTCCCGGGCCAGGGCCCGGTCGATGGTGCCGTAGGTGACCAGCCGATCGGCGACCAGCGGGACGCCGTACAGGGTGACCCGCTCGCGGGCCATCACCGCGGCGCGCTTCTTGGACCAGTGCGGCTCGGAGTGACTGCGCTTGACCAGGTGGGCCCCGAGGCGCTCGGCCCACTCCGGCTTGATCGCGGCGTTCTGCCGGGCCCACAGTCGGCTGGTCTCCACCAGCTCCGCGCTCATCAGGAACTGGGGGTTCTTCCGGTGCAGGCCGCTGCCCGGGAAGATCGCGAACCGGGCGCCGCGGGCGCCGAGATACTCCCGGGGGCCGCGACGCTTCCCGGGATCCCGCCCACCCTGACCGACCTGACCACCCCCGGCGGGCTTGTCCCGCTCCTCCAGCAGCCCGATGTGGGAGAGCAGCCCGGACAGCAGCGCCTGGTGGATGCCGTCCGCGTCCGGCTGGTCGGCCGGCGGGCCGACCGCGACGCCCATCTCCTTGCACACCTGGCGCAGCTGGGACTCGAAGTCCTGCCACTCCCGGACCCGCAGGTAGTTGAGGAACTCGCGCTTGCACATCCGTCGGAACGCGCTGCCGGACTGCTCCCGCTGCTGCTCGCGCAGGTGCCGCCACAGGGTCAGCCAGGTGAGGAAGTCGCTGCCCTCGGCGCGGAACCTCGCGTGCGCCTGGTCGGCCTGGGCCTGCTGCTCGGCCGGGCGCTCCCGAGGATCCTGCAGGGAGAGCGCGGCCGCGATCACCAGGACCTCACGGACGCAGCCGAGCCGTTCCGCCTCCAGGATCATCCGACCCAGCCGGGGGTCGATCGGCAGCCTGGCCAGGCGGCGGCCGACCTGGGTCAACCGCGGGCCGTCCTGCCGATGGCTGGGCGGCCCGTCAGCGCCTCGGCCCTGTCGGGGCGCCGCGTCGCCGGCCGCCCGGATCGCGCCGAGCTCCTCGAGCAGCTGCACGCCGGCGGTGATGTTGCGGCGGTCCGGGGGCTCCACGAACGGGAAGCGCCCCAGGTCGCCGAGGCCGAGCGAGGCCATCTGGAGGATGACCGAGGCGAGGTTGGTGCGCAGGATCTCGGGGTCGGTGAACTCGGGACGGGAGGCGAAGTCCTCCTCGGAGTACAGCCGGATCGCCACCCCGGCGGCGACCCGGCCGCAGCGCCCGGACCGCTGGTTCGCGGACGCCTGGCTGATCGGCTCGATCGGCAGCCGCTGCACCTTGGTGCGGACCGAGTACCGCGAGATGCGGGCCACCCCGGTGTCCACGACGTACCGGATCCCGGGCACGGTCAGCGAGGTCTCGGCGACGTTGGTGGCCAGCACCACCCGACGTCCGGTGTGCGGGGCGAAGACCCGGTGCTGCTCGGCGGCGGAGAGCCGGGAGTACAGCGGCACCACCTCCAGGGTGCCGGGACGGTTCGCCGGCTGGAGCTCGCCGAGCGCCTCGGCGGTGTCCCGGATCTCGCGCTCCCCGGGCAGGAACACCAGGATGTCGCCGGGACCCTCCGCGGAGAGCTCGCGGACCGCGTCCACGATCGCCTCGGTCTGGTCGCGGACGACCGGCTCGCCCTCCTCGTCGTCCTCGGCGAGCTCCAGCAGCGGCCGGTAGCGCACCTCGACCGGGTAGGTCCGCCCGGAGACCTCGATGATCGGGGCGGGCGTGCCGTCGGCGGCGGCGAAGTGGGCGGCGAACCGCTCCGGGTCGATCGTCGCGGAGGTGATCACCAGCTTGAGGTCCGGGCGCTTCGGCAGCAGCCGGCGCAGGTACCCGAGCAGGAAGTCGATGTTGAGGCTCCGCTCGTGGGCCTCGTCGATGATGATCGTGTCGTAGCGGCGCAGCATCCGGTCGCGCTGGAGCTCGGCGAGCAGGATGCCGTCGGTCATCAGCTTGACCCGGCTGGCCGGCGAGGTGCGGGCGGTGAACCGGACCTGGTAGCCGACCAGGTCGCCGAGCTCGGTGCCCAGCTCCTCGGCGATCCGCTCGGCCACCGACCGAGCCGCGATCCGGCGCGGCTGGGTGTGCCCGATCAGCCCGCCGCCCTGCTCACCCTTGCGGCCGGGCCGGCCGCGGCCGAGCTCCAGGCAGATCTTCGGCAGCTGGGTGGTCTTCCCGGACCCGGTCTCGCCGGCGACGATGACGACCTGGTGGTCGCGGATGGCGGCGGCGATGTCCTCGCGGCGCTGGGTGACGGGCAGCTCGGGCGGGTAGCGGATCTCGAGCGGGGGGTGCGACATGGCGGAGCCCATTGTGCCTGCCCGCCGGGCGCCCCCGGCCGTGAGAGGCTCGGAGCGCCGGCACAGCAACCTCACAGCCGGTTCACAGGTCTCCTCGTCAGGGTTGTCCTCATGCCAGACCAACGTCCGCTCGCGCCCGCTCCCGGCGCGACCTCCACCGCCGCGCTGACCCGACCCGACGGCAGCCCGCTGCGCGTCCTGGTCGTCGACGACGAGCAGAACATCGCCGAGCTGGTCTCGATGGCGCTGCGCTACGAGGGCTGGGAGACCCGGGTCGCGCACTCGGGGTCCTCGGCGGTGACCGAGGCCAAGAGCTTCGCGCCGGACGCGGTGGTGCTCGACATGATGCTGCCGGACTTCGACGGCCTCGAGGTGCTGCGCCGCACCCGAGCGGTCCAGCCGGACCTGCCGGTGCTCTTCCTCACCGCGCGGGACGCCGTGGAGGACCGGATCGCCGGGCTGACCGCGGGCGGTGACGACTACGTCACGAAGCCGTTCTCGCTCGAGGAGGTGGTGGCCCGGCTGCGCGGCCTGGTCCGCAGGGCCGGGGCCCAGCAGGCGGCGGCGGAGTCGGTGCTGACGGTGGGAGACCTCACCATGAACGAGGACAGCCGTGAGGTACGCCGCGCCGGGGACGAGATCACCCTCACCGCCACCGAGTTCGAGCTGCTGCGGTTCCTGATGCGCAACCCGCGCCGGGTGCTGAGCAAGGCGCAGATCCTGGACCGGGTCTGGAACTACGACTTCGGCGGCCAGGCCAACGTCGTGGAGCTCTACATCTCCTACCTGCGCAAGAAGGTGGACGCCGGGCGCGACCCGATGATCCACACGATGCGGGGCGCCGGCTACGTGCTCAAACCGGCCCCGTGACCACCGCGGGTGACCGCACCAGGCCGTCGCGGGTGCCCCGGCTGCGCCGGCCCGGGCCGGCCTCCCTGACCACCCGGCTGGTGGTCACCGCGGTGACGCTGGTGATCGTGGTCTCGGTGCTGATCGGCGCGGCGACCACGCTGGCGATGCGTGCCCGGCTGACCCATCAGCTGGACGAGGAGGTGCGGGCCGTGGCCGCCCGGCTCGTCGACCAACCGCGTGGGCGCCCCCGGAGCGGGTCGCCCTTCGACTCCCGAAACCTGGCGCCGCGCACCCTGGTCGGGATCGTCGGCCCCGCCGGCGGCGCGGCCACCCGAGCGTGGGTGCTCGGCGAGGCCCCCGGAGACGCCAGCCAGCTCGACGACGAGGCCACCGCGGAGCTCGCCGACGTGCCGGTCGACGGGACCGTGCGCCACGTGGACCTGCACGACCTGCCCGACTACCGGGTGGTCGCCACCGAGGTCGGCGGTGCCGTGGTGATCGCCGGTCTCCCGACCCGCAGCGTCGACGAGGCGGTCGCGTCGCTGCTGGGCTACGAGGCGCTGCTGGTGCTGCTCGGCGGGTTGCTGGCGGCCACCGGCGGTGTGCTCGTCGTACGCCGGCAGCTGCGGCCGCTGACCGAGGTGGCGGCCACCGCCCACGCCGTCGCCGCGCTGCCGTTGGACTCCGGCGAGGTGGACCTGGACGGCCGGGTCCCGGTGCACCTGCGGGACGAGCGGACCGAGGTGGGCCGGGTGGGCTCCGCGCTGGCCACCCTGCTGGACCAGGTCGGTGCGGCCCTGGCCGCCCGGCACCGCAGCGAGCAGCAGGTGCGCCAGTTCGTCGCCGACGCCTCGCACGAGCTGCGCACCCCGCTGACCACGATCGCCGGGTACGCCGAGCTGGCTCGGCGACGGCCCGACGACGCCGAGGCCGCGCGGACCGCGCTGAGCAAGGTGGAGCTGGAGTCGGCGCGGATGACCGCGCTGGTCGAGGACCTGCTGCTGCTGGCGCGGCTGGACGCGGGTCGACCGTTGGAGCGGGAGCCGGTCGACGTGACCCGTCTGCTCCTGGAGGCGGTCTCCGATGCCCGGGTGGTCGCCCCGGCGCACCGGTGGCGACTGGAGCTGCCCGACGAGGCGGTCGAGGTGGTCGGCGACGAGCAACGGCTGCACCAGGTGGTGACGAACCTGCTCACCAACGCCCGCCGGTACACCCCGACCGGGTCGACGGTGACGGTGCGCGCCGAACGACGTGAGGGACGGGTGGCGGTCGCCGTGCACGACGACGGGCCGGGCTTCCCGCCGGAGCTGGTCGACCACGCCTTCGAGCGGTTCGCCCGCGGCGACGCCGCCCGGACCGGGGGCAGCGGGGTGGGCCTGGGACTGAGCCTGGTCCGGGCGATCGTCACCGCACATGCGGGGTCGGTGCGGTTGGACTCCCGACCCGGCGACACCACGGTGGCGATCGTCCTGCCGGCTGTCTCAGCCTCCCCGGACGGCACGTCCTGACCGTCCGCTTCCGCGCCGCCGAGTTGCGTCCACGGCCGGGACGTGTTCGGTTCGTCTCCTGGCTCGCCGCGAGGTACCGTGGGCACGTCAGATTGTCTGACAATCCCTTGAACCTTGTGGCCCTCGCGACGCCGGCCACCGACCCGAAGAAGGAGGCGACCTTGACCGCCACCCACGAGCGACTTGCCACGGAGTCCACCAGCCACGAGTCCAGCCCAGCCAGCCCAGCCAGCGAGACGGCCTTCGCTCGGGCCGAGGCTCGCACGGCGCACAACTACCACCCGTTGCCGGTCGTGGTCGCCCACGCCGAGGGTGCCTGGATGACCGACGTCGACGGGCGGCGCTACCTGGACCTGCTGGCCGGCTACTCGGCGCTCAACTTCGGGCACAGCCACCCGGCGCTGGTCGCCACCGCGCAGGAGCAGCTCGGTCGGCTGACGCTGACCAGCCGCGCGTTCGTGCACGACCAGTTCGCCGACTTCTGCGCCGCGCTGGGCGACCTGTGCGGCAAGGAGCTGGTGCTGCCGATGAACACCGGCGCGGAGGCGGTCGAGACCGCGATCAAGGTCTCCCGCAAGTGGGGCTACGAGGTCAAGGGCGTGCCGGCGGACCGGGCCACGATCATCGTGGCCAGCGGCAACTTCCACGGCCGCACCACCACCATCGTGGGCTTCTCCGACGACCCCGACGCCCGGGACGGCTTCGGCCCGTTCGCGCCCGGCTTCGTCCAGGTGCCCTACGGCGACCTGGCCGCGCTGGAGGCGGCGATCGACGAGACCACCGTGGCGGTGCTCGTCGAGCCGATCCAGGGCGAGGGCGGCGTGGTCATCCCTGCCGACGGCTACCTGCGCGGGATCCGCGAGGTCTGCACCCGGGAGAACGTGCTCTTCGCCGCCGACGAGATCCAGGCCGGGCTCGGCCGCACCGGCAAGACCTTCGCCTGCGACCACGAGGGCGTGGTGCCCGACATCTACATCCTCGGCAAGGCCCTGGGCGGCGGCATCGTGCCGGTCTCCGCGGTCGTCGCCGACCGCGACGTGCTCGGCGTGCTCCGCCCCGGCCAGCACGGCAGCACCTTCGGCGGCAACCCGTTGGCCTGCGCCGTCGGCCACGCGGTCGTCGAGATGCTGGCCACCGGCGCGCACCAGGAGCGCGCCGCCGAGCTGGGCATCGTGATGCGCGAGCGGCTCGAGGCGATGGTCGGCCACGGCGTGGTGGGCGTGCGGACCCGCGGCCTGTGGGCCGGCGTCGACATCGACCCCGCGGTCGGGACCGGTCGGCAGGTCTGCGAGGCGCTGATGGCGCGCGGGGTGCTCGCCAAGGACACCCACGGCTCGACGATCCGGCTCGCACCACCCCTGGTCATCGACGCGGACGACCTCGCCTGGGGGCTGGACCAGCTCGCCGAGGTGGTCGGCGCCGGCAGCTGACCAGACCAGTGACGGTCCCTGGTTTCGCTTGCGCGGAACCGGGCATCGTCACCCCGTCGTCGTCGGCACCCACGACGACCCGCACCACCGCGTGACCCGAACGCCACCGCCCCCCGGGGTCCTGAGACTCCCCCGGCCGCGCGGTGGCGTTCGTCGTCCCGTCTCTGGACCCGAGCGGTCAGGGCAGGGACGAGACCAGCGCCGGCAGCGAGGCCGCGATCATCGCCAGCAGGTGCTCGCGGCTCACCCCGGCCGGGTCCACCTTCCAGGTGAGCACCAGCTCCTCGACCATCGCCGCCCAGCCCCGCACCATCAGCCGGGAGGCGGCGGTGTCCGGCACGATCTCGCCGCGGTCCTCGGCGAAGATCCGGTCGGTGAGGGCCGAGCGGGCGTCGTCGTAGACCTGGCGGAGCGTGGCGTTGCCACCGGCGGCGCCCTTCACCAGGGAGAGGTAGCCCTCGTAGTTGGCGTCCACGTAGTCGACGTACGCCGACAACGAGGCCAGCAACCGGTCGAACGGAGCGCCGTCGGCGGGCGGCGCGGTCCGCGCCACGAGGTCGGCGGCGGCCCGGCGTACCACCGCCTCGCGGAAGTCCTGCTTGTTGCCGAAGTAGTGGTAGAGCAGCCCGCGGGAGATGCCCGCCTCCTCGGCGAGCACGTCGATCGAGAGCTCGTCGACGGACCGGGTCGCCAGCAGCCGCACGCCGAGGTCGAGCAGCTGCTCGCGCCGCTCGGCCGGGCTGAGCCGGGTCCGGGCCGGACCGGGGGCCGAGGTCCTGGTGGGGGTGGTCACGTCGGTCACACTACTATTGACAACTATTCAATACCAGTCCTACGGTCACCCCATGAGCTCCGCGACGGGCCCCCAGCCCCTCCCCCAGCAGGCCCTCCCCCACCAGGTCGACCACCTCATCGTCGGCGCCGGCTTCGCCGGACTGTGCGCGGCGATCAAGCTCGACGAGGACGGTGAGCGCGACTTCGTCGTCATCGAGCGCGGCGCCGACGTCGGCGGCACCTGGCGCGACAACACCTACCCGGGGGCTGCCTGCGACGTCCCCAGCCAGCTGTACTCCTACTCGTTCGCCCCGAACCCGGACTGGTCGATGTCGTTCTCGCCGCAGCCGGAGATCCAGGCCTACATCCAGCGGGTGGCGGCGCAGTCCGGCACCCTGGACCGGTTCCGCTTCGAGACCAGCTTCGACGACGCCCACTGGGACGAGGCGAGCCAGCGCTGGATGGTGCGCACCTCGGGCGGTGACTACGCGGCACGCTTCCTCATCTCCGGCGCCGGCGGGCTCTCCGAGCCCCGGCTGCCCGACATCGACGGCATCGAGGGCTTCGCCGGCGAGCTGTTCCACTCCGCGCAGTGGGACCACGACGTCGACCTCACCGGCAAGCGGGTCGCCGTGATCGGCACCGGTGCCTCGGCGATCCAGATCGTGCCGGAGGTCCAGCAGCAGGCCGCGCACCTCGACGTCTACCAGCGCACCGCGCCCTGGGTGATCCCCCGCAACGACCGGAAGTACTCGCGGCTGGAGAAGGCCGCGCTACGGCACGTCCCCGGCCTGCAGAAGCTGTACCGCACCGCGACCTACTGGGCCCGCGAGGCCTACGTGCCCGCGTTCACCGTCAGCCCGAAGCTCGCCGCGCCGGCCAAGAGGGCGGCGATGGCCAACCTGCGCAAGGCGATCGCCGACCCCGAGCTGCGGGAGAAGGTGACCCCGACCTTCGAGATCGGCTGCAAGCGGATCCTCATCTCCAACACCTGGTACCCGGCGTTGGCCGCCGACAACGTCGACCTGGTCACCGACCGGATCGACAAGGTGACCGGCGACGCCGTCGTCACCGCCGACGGCACCGAGCGACCCATCGACGTGCTGATCGTGGCGACCGGCTTCTTCACCACCGACCTGCCGATCGCCGAGAGGTTCACCGGACGCACCGGGCAGACCCTGGCCGACCGCTTCGCTGAGCAGGGGATGGCGGCCTACAAGGGCACCACCGTCCCCGACTTCCCCAACCTGTTCCTCCTCGTCGGGCCGAACACCGGCCTCGGGCACTCGAGCATGGTCTTCATGATCGAGTCCCAGGTGCAGTACGTCCGTGAGGCGGTGCGCACGACGCGCGCCGAGGGGTACGCCGCGGTCGAGCCGCACGCCGACGTGGTGGCCGACTGGAACGCCCGCCTGCACCGCCGGATGGAGCGCACCGTGTGGCACACCGGCGGCTGCTCCAGCTGGTACCTCGACGCGCACGGGCGCAACACCACGCTGTGGCCGCGCACCACGGTCGGCTTCCGTCGCTCGCTGCGGTCCTTCGACATCGACGCCTACCAGGTCGAGGAGCCCCGGCGGCGCGGCGCCCCCGCGGACTCCGGGACCCGGACCCCCGACGAGGTCTCCGCGTGAGGACGCTGGACGACAAGGTCGTCGTCGTCACCGGCGCCGCCTCCGGGATCGGACGGGCGCTGGCGCTGCACCTGGCCGGCCGAGGCTCGCTGCTCGCCCTCTCCGACGTCGACGAGACCGGGCTCGCCGAGACCGTCGACCTGGTCAAGGCCGCCGGGGTCCGCGAGGTCCGGGCCGACCACCTCGACGTGGCCGACCGGGACGCGGTCGCGGCGTACGCCACCGCGGTCGCCGACCAGTTCGGTCGGGTGAACGTGGTGATCAACAACGCCGGGGTCGCGCTGGCCGGCAACTTCGTCGAGCTGGACTACGCCGACATGGACTGGGTCGTCGGGGTCAACTTCTGGGGCGTCGTGCACGGCACCCGGGAGTTCCTGCCGCACCTGATCGCCTCGGGCGACGGGCACGTCGTCACCATCTCCTCGCTGTTCGGCTTGATCTCGATGCCCGGCCAGAGCCTCTACAACGCGACCAAGTACGCCGTGCGCGGGATGACCGAGGCGCTGCGCGAGGAGATGCTCATCGCCGGCCACCCGGTCGGCGTGACCGCCGTGCACCCCGGCGGGATCAAGACCGCCATCGTCCGCAACGCCCGGGTCTCGGCCTCGGAGGACAAGCAGGCCACCGCCGACTTCTTCGACACCCGGCTGGCCCGGATGACCCCGGAGAAGGCCGCCGCGATCATCGTGGACGGCGTGCTGCGGAACCGGGCCCGGGTGCTGGTCGGCATCGACGCCCACCTGCTGCACCACGCCGCCAAGCTGCTCGGCTGCCGCTACCAGGACGTCGTGGCGCGCCTGTCGTCGAAGGTGCTCCCCCGGCGGACCACTGTGGTGTGACTGCGCGATGATGCCGAGGTGAGCACCTCCCCCGGCACCCCGGCGGCGCCGCCGGCCCCGGGCAGCGACGTCCGGCTGGTGCTGACCAAGTGGGTGGACCGGCCGCACTGGGAGTTCCCCGGCCGGCTGCTGGGCAGCGACGAGCACGGCGACTGGGTCGGCTTCGCGGCGGGCACCACGATGACGCGGCCGGGTGCGACGTACGTCGCCCCGGTCCCCCAGGTGGTGCTCGTGCCGGGCCCGGGGCCCGAGCAGGAGCGCGGCTTCCTGGCCACCTTCCACGCGGCCGGCGGGCCGGTGCACACCTACGTCGACCTCACCACGCCGCCGGTCTGGGACGGACCGGTGCTGCGAGCCGTCGACCTGGACCTGGACGTGGTCCGCGGGCCGACCGGGCGGGTCTGGGTCGACGACGAGGACGAGTTCGCCCGGCACCGGGTGGAGCTGGACTATCCCCCGGAGCTGGTGCGCCTGGCCACCGCCGGCTGCGAACGGCTGCACGCCGCGGTCCGCGACCGGACCGGACCGTTCGCCGGCGCAGCGGACGTGTGGTTGGGCCGGGCGGCCGGGCTCACTCCCCCGAGCTGAGCCGCGCCTCCTCGACCGCGGAGCGCCGCCGGCTGCGGCTGCCGCGACGAGCGCCCTGGGCGCGGTGCGGCCCCACCAGCCGGGGACCGGAGAGCCGGTTCTCCATCCGCCGGGCCTCCCGCTTGAGCGGCTGGGCGATGTACTCGCCGAGGATCACCCCGGAGCTCAGCGCGATCGCGACACCGCCGGCGGTGACCATGGAGAGCAGTCCGGCCGAGGTGAGCACCCCGCCCTCGGCCAGCAGGGTGAGGCCGCGGTAGATCGACAGGCCGGGCAGCAGCGGCACGACGGCGGAGACCACCACCACCAGCGGCGGCACCTTGAACCGGGCACAGACGGTGTAGCTGACCGACCCGACGAACATCGCCGCGAACGCCACCGCCCAGGTCCGGCCGAGGCCTTGGAGGTCGATGGACTGCGAGATGAGCGCCGCCGCCCCGGCGATGCCGGCGATCGGGGCCAGGATCCGTTTCGGGGCGTAGGAGGCGTACGCGAACGCGGCGGCGGCGATCGCGGCGCCGAGCGCGAACACCGCGACCCCCTTGAGGTCGGCGGCGCCGGGGTCGAGCCGACGCACCTGGAGACCGAGGGCCTGCGCGAACGACAACGCCCCGCTGACCCCGGCGATGATCCCGGCGGTGGCCAGGATCGCCTCGGTGAGCCGGGCCCCGGCGGTGACGTAGAACCCGGAGAGGGCGTCCTGGATCGCGCCCATGAATCCGATGCCGGCCAGCAGCATGATGATGTTCGCGGTCACCACCAGCGAGGGGTCCACCTGCAGCGGGGTGGCCGCCGCCGCCACCGCGATCAGCGTGGCGAGCGCCCCGCCGGCGACCTGCTGGTAGAAGTACGGCAGTCGTCGGCCCCGCATCGCCAGCTGCATCCGGTCGATGGAGACCGCGGCGAGGACGGCGATCGCCATGACCAGCCAGTCGCCCCCGAGCATCAGGCTGATGCCGGCGTTCATCACCCCGTACCCGGCGGTGACCGCCCACCGGTGCCGGGAGTGGCCGGAGGAGACCAACCGGGCCAGCGTGGCCCGTGCCTCGATCAGGTCGACCCGGTCGTCGAGCACGTCGCGGACCAGGTGGTCGACCAGGGTGAGGTCCTCGTAGTCGATGTCGCGGTGCCGGACCTGGCGCGAGTGCGCCAACGGCTGGTGCTCGGCGTCGTACTGGTAGGTCATCGCCAGCGAGGTGAAGGTGATGTCCACCTCGGCCTGGCGCAGCCCGAGATGGAACGCCAACGACTGCATGGTCGCGGTGACGTCCGCGGCGCCCGCACCGGAGGCCAGCAGCAGCTCGCCCACCCGGAGACAGAAGTCCAGGGTCAGGTTCATCTCACGCGTCTCGACCATGCCCGAATGCTGTCACCCGACAGACCCCCGCGACGCATCGGAGCAGCCATCCCTGTGGTTCGCTGGACCCGTGCGGATCGACTTCCGGGGATCGCCCGAACCGACCCTGGGGGTCGAGTGGGAGTTCGCCCTGGTCGACCGCGACTCCCGGGACCTGGTGAACGCCGCCTCGGACCTGTTCCGGCTGGCCGGTCCGCGGCTCGAGAGGCCCGAGCGGCTCCACAAGGAGCTGCTGCGCAACACCGTCGAGGTGGTCACCGGCGTCTGCTCGACCGTCGGCGAGGCGATGACCGAGCTGCACCGGTCGCTGACCCAGATCCTGCCGGCCGCCGACGAGCTCGGGGTCGACCTCTTCGGGGCCGGGACGCACCCGTTCGCCTCCTGGACCGAGCAGCAGCTGACCGAGGGGCACCGCTACGAGGAGCTGATCAACCGGACCCAGTGGTGGGGCCGGCAGATGCTGATCTGGGGCGTCCACGTGCACGTCGGGCTGCCCGAGCAGGACCGGGTGATGCCGGTGCTGAGCTCGATGCTCAACCACTACCCGCACCTGCAGGCGCTCTCCGCCTCGTCCCCGATCTGGGCGGGCACCGACACCGGGTACGCCTCGAACCGGGCGCTGATGTTCCAGCAGCTGCCGACCGCCGGCCTGCCGTTCCAGTTCGAGCGGTGGTCGGAGTACGAGGCCTACGCCGGCGACCAGGTGGTCACCGGGGTGGTCGACGAGCTGACCGAGATCCGTTGGGACGTCCGGCCGGCCGCCCACCTGGGCACCCTCGAGACCCGGATCTGCGACGGGGTCTCCCGGTTCAGCGACCTGGCCGCCCTGGTCGCGCTGACCCACTGCCTGGTGGTGGACCTGGACACCCGGCTGGCGCACGGCCACGCGCTGCCGACGATGCCGCCGTGGCACGTGCAGGAGAACAAGTGGCGCGCGGCCCGGTACGGCCTGGACGCGATCGTGATCCTGGACGCCGCGTCGAACGAGCGGCTGGTCACCGAGGACCTCGCCGACCTGGTGCACCGGCTGGAGCCGGTGGCCGAGCGGCTCGACTGCTCCGAGGAGCTGGCCGGGGTGCTCGACCTGGCGGCCCGCGGGGCGTCGTACCAGCGGCAGCGAGCGGTGGCCGAGCGCACCGGCGGCGACCTGGTGGCGGTGGTGGACTCGGTGGTCCGCGAGCTGCGCGACGACCTCGAGGGTGGCTGGCCCGGGGCTCAGTAGCCGCCCGGCGGCTCCACCATCTCCAGCCGGACACCCAACAGCCGCACCGGCCGGTCCCGCTCCACCCGGTCCAGCAGCGACACCGCGGCGTCGGCCAGCACGTCCGGGTCGTTGCTGGGCGCGGGCAGGCTGAGGCTGCGGCTGGTGGTGAAGAAGGGCCGGTACCGCACCTTGATCCCGACCCGCGCCGCCGGCCGACCCTCGGCGTCGATGTCGGCCAGCACCCGACGGGTCAGCGTGCGGACCTCGCGGGCCACCTCGTCCCAGTCGACGAGGTCGGTCTGGAAGGTGGTCTCCCGGCCGTGGGCGCGCGGCACCCAGGGGGTGGCGTCCACCGGGCCGGTGTCCACGCCCCGGCCGAGCCGGTGGTACCAGGGACCCATGGTCGGGCCGAGCTCCGCGGCGAGCACCCGGGCGTCGGAGCCGGCCAGCTGGGCGACCGTGTCGATGCCGAGCGCAGCCAGCTTGCGGGCGGTCTTCCGGCCGATCCCCCACAGCGCCTCGGTCGGCCGGTCGCCCATCACCGCGAACCAGTCCTCGGTCGAGAGCCGGCCGACACCGCGCGGCTTGCCGAACCCGGTGGCGATCTTGGCCTGGAGCTTGTTGTCCCCCACCCCGACCGAGCAGTGCAGACCGGTGGCCTCGAGGACCGCTGCCCGGACCTGCTCGGCGAGCTCGACCGGATCGCCGAGCAGGTCGGGGTCGGCTCCCGGCCCGGCAGCCAGGAACGCCTCGTCCCAGCCGAGCACCTGCACCACCACCGGCGTCCCACCCCACGATGACCCCTGCAGCGCCCGCAGCGTGGCCATCACCTCCGTGGAGACCGCGTCGTAGGCCGCGTGGTCCACCGGCAGGAACACCGCCTCGGGACACTTGCGGGCCGCCGTCCGCAGCGGCATCCCCGAGCCGACGCCGAACTCACGAGCCGCGTACGACGCGGTGGCCACCACGCCCCGCTCGGTCGGGTCGCCGCGGCCACCGACGACGATCGGCAACCCGGCCAGCTCGGGGTGCCGCTGCACCTCGACCGCCGCGATGAACTCGTCCAGGTCGACGTGCAGCACCCAGGGCTGGTCGCCGGGGCCGGTCATCGCTGGGTCATCGTGGGGGCGGCGGGAGCATCTCGGTGGAGGACAGCTGGTCCATGCCGGTGAGCAGGAGCAGGTCCACCACGACCGACCGGAGCTGGGCGAGCACCACCTCCGCGGTCATCTCGGGCGAGCGCTCGACCTTCCCGGTGGCGGCGCCCACCCGGACCAGCCCGTCGCGGGCGCCGATGGCCATCCGGTTCCCGGCGAGCTCCTCGGCCACCGCGTCGGTGGCCTCGGCCAGGTCCAGCGCGATGTGGGCGTAGGACAGCGGGATCGGCCGGCGGTGGTAGGCGGCGACCGCGGTCTGCCGGACCAGAACCCGGGTGCTGCGCAGCGCCCTGTCCAGGGGGTCCACCAGCTCCACCATCCGGCGCAGGTCCCCGCGGTGCCGGACCCGGAACGGGGAGGAGGCGACCACCGCCATCCCCTCGTCGGCGGCCGCCTGCAGCTCGCGGATCAGGTGGTCGGTGGACCGGGCGTCGGCCAACAGGTCGAGCCCCCGGTCGACCTCCCCGTTGATCATCACCTCGGCCGCGGCCCGGAGCAGACCCGCGATCCGGCAGACCACCTCCGCGGCCTGCTCCCGGGGCCGGCGCAGCGGTGCCGCGGGGACCACGGTGGCCGCCACCAGCGCCACCCCTCCCCCGATCACCGCGTCGGTCCACCGGGTCAGCGCCCCACCTGCATCGGGCAGCAGCGTCGCCACCACGATCGACTGGACAGCCGCCTGAGTCGACGAACAGCTGCCCGCCGTCGAGGAGGAACGCCGCCGACATGGCCAGCCCCACGATCAGCGTCAGCTGCCACCAGCCGGAACCGATGTTGAGCACCAGCACGTCGGCGATGAACACCCCGGTGGCGACCCCCAGCGTCACCTCGGCGACCCGCCGCAACCGCTGGCCGTAGGAGGTGCCGAGGCTCACCACGGCCGCGATCGGGGCGAAGAACGGCGTCGGGTGTCCCAGGACGTCCGAGGCGATCAGGTAGGCGACCCCCGCGGCCACCGCGCACTGGGCGATCTGGAAGCGCTTGGACTTCCACCGGTCGACCCGCGCCTGCACCGAGCTCTGGCTCCGGCTGCGCACCCGGTCGAGCGGACCACCCTCCATAGTCCCCGATCGTGCCAGAGCCACGGCCCGGGACGGCGGCTGAGTCGGCAGGTCACGGTGCTCCGTTGGCCCAGTCCAGCGCGTGCTTCATCTCACGCAGGTCCCGGAACCGGGTCCGGGCCTCGGTGCGGCACCGCACCCGGCCCACCTTGGTCTCCCGTTCCCGGCAGTCCGCCTTGGCCTCGGCGGCCGTCGGCGGATGGTCGGCGGTGCCGTCGTAGTAGTGGATGGTGAAGCCCTCCAGCTTGTTGCCGTCCACGTCCACGATGGTGTTGCCGGCCGGCGCCTTGGCCCCGGCCGCCGGGCCGGGGAAGAGCCCGCCCATTCCTACCGCGAGCGCCAGCCCGATCAGCAGCATCGCCAGCAGCATGGCCAGTGTCGCGCCGAGCAACGCGGCCGGCGGGCGGATCAGTCGTCTCATGAGACCTCCTGGGGTCGTCGGCGCCGGGGGATCCGACGCACCAGCGACGCTAGGCAGCCCCGGGCGGCGCCGCAGGTCGCTCGACGACGCCTGTGGATGAACCGGGGGTGGACGGGAACTGTGGACGGGGACCGGCCCGTTGTCTCGACGTACCGACCGCCGCTTGTGGCGAGGGTCGACCCGAGGGATAGTGCAGCGTCACCGGACCGTGTCCGGGTGAGCGACGTCGAGAGGAAGTTCGTGGTCTCCACCATCGATCCCACTGCGGCAGGCTTCCTGTTCGCGGAGAACCGCAACATGCCGATGCACGTGGGCGGCCTCCAGCTGTTCAAGAAGCCCGAGGGCGCCGGCCGTGCCTACGTGCGCGAGATGTATGAGTCGATGCGCGTCGAGGACATCTCGCCGCTGTTCCTCAAGCACCCGCACCGGACCCTGCGCGGCGGCCTGGCCTGGCAGCCCGACACCCAGTTCGACATCGACCACCACGTGCGGCACAGCGGTCTGCCGCGGCCGGGCCGGTACCGCGAGCTGTTCGAGCTCTGCGGACGGTTGCACAGCACCCGCCTCGCCCGGGAGCGTCCGCTGTGGGAGGCCACCGTCATCGAGGGTCTGCGCGATGGGCGGGTGGCGATGTACACCAAGACCCACCATGCGCTGGTGGACGGCATCTCGGCGATGCGACTGCTGCAGAGCGTGCTGACCGACGACCCGGACCGCCGGGACATGCCGCCGCCGTGGGGCAAGCTCCCCTCCAAGCCGCGGAACCGGGGCACCGAGGACGCCTCCATGCTCGACGTTCCGGTCCGGGCTCTGCGCACCGCGCTGGGAATCACCGCGGAGGCCGCGGGCATGCCGAGCGCCCTGGTCCGGACACTCAGCAAGGGGCTGCGCAACGAGACCTCCGCCCTGTCGCTGTACGCGCCTCGGACGATCTTCAACCAGAAGATCACCGGCTCGCGGCGCTTCGCGGCCCAGGACTGGCCGATCGAGCGGCTGAAGCGGATCGGCCGGGCCACCGGGACGACGCTCAACGACACCGTGATGGCCATGGTCAGCGGCGCGGTGCGCAAGTACCTGCTGGAGCTCGACGCGCTGCCGTCGACCTCGCTGATCGCGATGGTGCCGGTGGGCCTCAACGCCAAGCAGTCCCAGATCGCCTCCGCCGAGGGTGGCAACGCGGTGGGCGCGGTGATGGTGAAGCTGGCCACCGAGGTGCACGACCCCGCCAAGCGGCTGGCGGCGATCCACCAGTCGATGCTGGACGGCAAGAGGGCGTTGTCGTCGATGACGCCCGTGCAGATCCTGGCGATGAGCGCGCTCGGCCAGGCCCCGGCGATCCTGACCCCGATGCTGCGGATGCAGGGCATCGTGCGGCCGCCGTACAACCTCATCATCAGCAACGTGCCGGGGCCGCGGTCGCGGTTGTACTGGAACGGCGCCGAGCTGGTCGGCACCTATCCGCTGTCGATCCCGATCAACGGGATGGCGCTGAACATCACCTGCACGTCCTACCACGGGAACCTGGCGTTCGGGCTGACCGGCTGCCGGCGGACGGTGCCGCACCTGCAGCGGCTGCTGGCCTACCTCGAGGACGAGGTCAAGGCACTGGAGAAGGCTGCGGGGCTCTGACCCCGGCCTGCTGGTCGGTCACGTCCTCGAGCCCGCCGCCGAGCCGGTCCGCGACCGCCCGGAGCCGGGCCCGGGTGATCTCCGCGACGGTGACGTAGCCGGCGTTGCGGGCGTTGCTGCCCTCGCGGGTCGGCTCGGGCCAGTTGATGCTGGTGCAGTGCCGGGTGCCGCCGTCGGCGAGGTTGGCCAGCGCCACCGCGTGCCCCGTCGTACCGCTGCCGGCGAAGAAGTCGAGCACCCGGACGTCGTCGGGCATGGTGGCCAGGATCCGCCGGACCAGGCCGGTCGGCTTCGGCGACTCGAAGACGTGACCGAGGATCTCCTTGAGCTCGGCGACCGCTGTGTCGGTGGAGCCGATCTCCTCGGACAGCCAGATGGTGCGCAGCTTCTTGCGGCGGCCCGGGTGCAGCCAGTCCTTCTGGAAGACGTCCACCCGGGGTCCGCGCTGGCCGTTCACCTGACGGCAGACCAGGTCGCCGGGGCGCTCGTCGATCCGCGGGCGGCTCCAGCGCCACACCGCCGGCGTACCGTCGCCGAAGACGGGGCTGATCTCGCTGGCCCCCGGGAACGGCGTGGTCCGGACGTCGCCGGTCGCCGGGTCGCCCCAGACCGGGAAGTGCAGGGTGCGCGCCGTGACCGGGTTGAACTTCTTGTTGGTGTTGCGCAGCGGCAGGTGCCGGTAGGCCTGACCGTCGGGGGCGCGCAGCGGGAAGTCGCGGGCGTCGACGGTCTCGGTGCTGCTCGCGTCGAGGGCGGACCGGCGTGCGTCGCGGGCGTAGACCATCAGGTACTCGTGGCTGGTGGCGAAGCCCTTGCCGAGCTGACGCCCCTTGGCGTTGAGGTTGACCACGACCTGGGCGACGAAGTTCTCCTCGCCGAACACCTCGTCGAGGAGCAGCCGCAGGTACGCCGCCTCGTTGTCGTCGATGCTGACGAAGATGGCCCCCTCGTCGGCCATCACCTCGCGGGCGGCCTGCAGCCGCGGACGCATCATCGCGACCCAGGCCGAGTGCCTGGTGCCGCGCCCGGAGGTGCCGGTCCCGGGGCCATTCGGGGCACGGAAGTCGTCGCGGTAGGCGAAGTCGTTGCCGGTGTTGTACGGCGGGTCGATGTAGACGAGTCCGAAGCCGGGCTCGAGGCGGGGCAGCACGTCGAGGTTGTCGCCCTCGATGAACGTGTTCCACGCGCCACCCACGTGGGCACCCTAGGCCGTCCCCCCGCCACGAAGCGGGGGGACGCGCCCTCGACGGGTGTGCGTCGTTCGACGCGTGTCCGTCAGCGGAGGCGCACCTTGGCGAACACGCCGGCGTGGTCGGAGATCCAACGCGGAGCCTCTGCCTGGATGGGCGCCTTGGCGAAGACCCGGGCCTTCAGCGGCGCGATGGCACCGCGGGTCAGGATCAGGTCGATCCGAGTGGTGAGCCGGGACTCCTCGTTGCCCAGCATGCTGCGCTGGCAGCAGGTGAAGCCGTCTCCGACGCCCGTCGACCAGGCGTCGCGGTAGCGCTCGGTCAGCGCACCGTAGCTGCTGGTGGTGCTGCCGTCGGCTGCCGAGTTGAAGTCCCCGACGAGGATCTTGCGACCACGGGGGCGTGCAGGCCCGGCCAGCAGCTCGTCGGCCTGGGCGCGCTGTGTCGCGGGTGCTGCCTGGGTCTCGAGGTGGGTGTTGATGAAGCGGAACTTCTTGCCGCGGTACCTCGCCACGATCCAGGCCCAGCCCCGGTCGAAGGACAGCGTGGTGCCGAACGGGGTGGGGATCGACACCTGGTTCTCGAAAGTTCCGCTCTTGCGCCGGAGCACCTGCAGCCCCGGGGTCGCGTCGTTGACCAGGATGACGTCACGATCCTGGAAGGAGACCGTGCAGTCCGGCTCCGGGTTCGTGCAGGGCGCGAGCAGCGGCACGGGCCCGATCGTGGCGTTCTCGGAGACGGCCTGCACGGAGTACGACATCCCCTCCTCCGCCAGGTCCTCGAGCAGGATGTCGAGGAAGTCGAGCTCCGCCCTCCCGGCGCTCGGGTCGACGGCGGACCACCGCGTGACCTCCTGCAACCCGATCAGGTCCGGCTTGCGCTTGGCGATCCGGGCGGCGAGCGCCTCGGATCGACGCGGGTAGTCGGTCGTCTGCACGGTGGCGTAGATGTCCGCGACCGCTGCGAGGAACTCCTGCGGGGTCTCGGCTCGCAGGGCGGGGTCCAGGCTGGCGCCGAGGTAGAGGTTCTGGGTCAGGACGGTCACGTCGCGGTGCGGCTTCGCCTGCGCCGGCATCGGCGCCAGCACGCCCAGGGCGACCGGCAGCGCCAGCAGCAGCGCCGCCGGACGGTGGAAGCCGCGGCGCCGCGGCGCCGCAGAGTCGGGTCGAGGATTCATCGGTCAGGCACTCCCTAGTCATGACCGTCCCCTCCCGAGACCGCCAGAGGCGGCCACCCTAGGTGCGTCGCCTGGCCCCGGCAGGCGGTGGCGTCCTCCGTGGACTCTGCGGGCTTGCCCAGGGCAGGGGCGAGGCTAGCCGCCGACCAGGGTCGGTCGGGCCGTGCGGACCTGCAGCGGCACCGGCTCCCCGGTCATCGTCACCGTGCCCGGGACGTCACGCCACGCACCGCCGTCGACCCGGAACTCAGCGCCATAGGTGGTGTCGACCGCCGCCGCCACCGGACCCTCCCGCAGGTAGGCGTGGGTCACCTCCAGATCCGGGTACGCCGCCCCCGGCGACGAGGTCTGGGCGACTGTCCCGTCGCCGAAGCGCCACGCGTAGCTGCTCGGCCAGATCCGCAGCTCCACCCGCTGCCCCAGCAACCGCAGCGACCGGGTGAACGGCCCCGCCTCGGTGAAGAAGTTGGTCTCGAAGTTCACCAACGTCTCCCCGTCGCCCGGCTGCACCTCCAACCGGGACTCCGGCAACGTCACCCGGCGCAACGCCGTCAATGCGAGACCGGGCGTTACCTGGGGCGGGGCGGCCGCGGCGGCGACTGCCGGATCGTCGAGGGCATCGCCGCAGTAACGTCAGCGGGTCGACGTGCCGATGGTGATGGCGTCGCGCACGCAGACCGTGTCCAGATCCGATGTCGGTGACGACGAGAACGTCGCCGGTGGAGACCGGGTCGGAGGTGATGTCGCTGGTGGTCGGGAACGTGAGTCTGGCGTCGCATGACTGGTTCAGCTGCACCTGGGTCTCGCCGTTGACGAAGCTCACCGACGCTGCCACTGACCTGGCACCCGGCTGCCGCAGCTGGGAGCAAGAGGCGGGATCCAGCAAACCGACAGAGCCGCCAGCAACGGCGACGCGCGTGATCATGAGACGAAGGCCACCAGCTTGATGAGCCAGAGACTCAGTGCATCCCGCTGCAGCCGTGAACAGCATGATGCCGCTTTGACTCGTTCGTACTGTCGACTGGCGTCGCACCTGCAGCGTCGACGATCGTTCCTCCAGCCGATGGTCACCGCGGCGTCGACCGTGCGCCGAGCACCGCTCGCCGTCACGAGTGCGAGCCCGATCGATGGTCCATCCCTCGCTGTCGATAGCTCCCGCCGGCTGCGATAGGTCTTCCTGATTGGCTCGATGAAGTTGCTGCAACCGCGGCAGCTTCAGGTCGCTGAGTTCCGCCATGTCGGCCGTGTCGCCCAGTGGCCAGCGACCTCGTTCAGTGCACGTCGACCCACGCCCGCACCGTCTCCACCGGCGTCAGCACCTTCTCGGTCGGCGACGCCGACGGACTCACCGACGGCGAAACCGACTCAGACCCCGACGCCGACACCGACGGCTCATCCGCGAACTTCGGCTCGGGGTCGCTTCCGCAAGCCCCGAGCACCAGCACTCCGGCCAGCGCTCCCAGCACCGGCGCGGTAGCCAGCCGACGTACCCACTCCATCAACGAACCCTTCCGAGACAGTGGCCGCCCCCACGGCCAAGACCAGAAACTACCCGCGGCAGCTCGTGAGCACGAGCGTCTCTTTTCACCCTGTGGACGAACACCGCTCGACCGACCGGCGCGGGGCGATCGTCGGGCCGCCACCCGCCGCCCCTTGTAACGCGGTGTTCGCTGCACCAAAGCGCCGTCGCAACGGCTGATCGGTGTAGCGGACACCGCGTTACATGGGTCGGTGGCGCGGCGGGACACCACATCCACCGACGCCGAGTTGGCCGGGACCGGCCACCGCATCAGGAAGACCCGCGAGGCCGATGACCGACCAGCCACCGCCGGGTGATCATGGGGCTATGGGGAACGGCAGGAAGCGTGAGACGGGACCGGTGCTGCCCGGTCTGGTGATCGCGCTGGCCGTGACCACGCTGGTGCTGATGCGCGACCCCAGCGCCACCGGGCACCGGTTCCGTGAGCTCCTCAACCAGGACGACCAACGGCTCGCCGAGGTGGTCCGGGTCCCTGGCGGTCAGGGCAGCTACGAGTTCTCGATGACCCAGCGGGGCAGTGACGAGCCGGTCAGCTACAACCCCTGCCGCCCGATCGAGTACGTCATCAACCCTGTCGGCGGCCCCGCCAACGGCACCGAGCTCATCGAGTCCGCCATCGGCGTGGTCAGCGACGCCACCGGCTTCCGGTTCCGGTACGAGGGCACCAGCAACGACCGTGCCTTCGAGAGCCGGACCGGGATGTTCGGCGCCGCACCGGTCCTGTTCGGCTGGGCCACCGAGACCGAGATCCCCCGGCTGGCCGACGACGTCTCCGGTCTCGGTGGGAGCGCTGCGGAGGAGCAGAGCCCGGGTCGCCGGGTCTACGTGACCGGCATGGTGGTGCTGGACCGGGAGGACTTCGAGGACCTGGCCCGACGCCCCGACGGGGAGGCGCAGCAACGCGCGGTCGTGGTCCACGAGCTCGGGCACGTCGTCGGCCTCGCGCACGTCGACGACCCCGCCGAGCTGATGTACGACTCCAGCACCGGGCAGACCGCGCTCGGCCCCGGTGACCGGGAGGGTCTCGCCCAACTCGGCGCCGTGCCCTGCGGGTGACCCGTCCCCACCCGGTGAGGCCCTTGTCACACGCCACAGGCGTGACGTGGGCCACGGTGGGTAGTTAGCGGGTGAGCAAGTCTTCCCGAGAGGTGACCATGACGTCGCGCATCGCCCTGTTCCTCAGCAGCACCGCCCTGGCCGTCGGCACCCTGGCTGCCGTCCCCGCGGCCCCGGCTGCGACAGCCGCGGCCCCGGCTCCGGCAAGCCCCACCGCGAGCCCCGCCACCGCGGCAGCCAAGATCCGCCAGCCGCAGGTGTCCAACGGCTGCGTGACCAGCGTCCCCGACCCGGGCAGCACCGAGAAGGTGCAGATCTGCTTCACCCTGTTCCGTCCGGTCGGCGCCAGCAGCAAGCACCAGGTGCCGATGATCATCCACAGCCACGGCTGGGGCGGCTCGCGCACCCAGGACCCGGCGGCGTTCTCCCGGTTCCTCGACAGCGGGTACGGCGTCCTCTCCTTCGACCAGCGCGGCTTCGGCGCCAGCGGCGGCCAGGCGTACGTCGAGAACCCCACCGTCGAGGGCCACGACGTCCGCACGCTGGTCCGGCTCGTCGCCGGCAAGCAGTGGGTCAAGAAGGACGGCCCCGGCGACCCGCGGCTCGGTGCCATCGGCGGCAGCTACGGCGGCGGGTACCAGTTCCTCGGGGCCTTCGAGAGCCTCCGGTTGCGCGGCAAGCCGGTCTTCGACGCGCTGGCACCCCAGATCACCTGGCACGACCTCAGCCAGAGCCTCGCCCCGCAGGGCGTGGTCCGCACCGAGTGGGCCGCGGCGCTGAGCGCGGCGGCGGTCCCGTCCGACTCGCTCCCGCCGCAGGTGTACAAGGCCCTCGTCGAGGGCGCGGCCACCGGCAGCTGGCCGGACGGCTCGATCCCCGGCACCGAGAACCTCGACAAGTTCTTCCGCAAGAACGGTCCCCGCTGGCACGTGGCCCACGGCCGCAAGCTGGACATCCCGGTGCTCTTCGGGCAGGGCACCACCGACGGCCTCTTCCCGCTCGAGCAGGGGCTCACCAACTGGCGCAGGGCGATCACCCCCCGAGCCCGCAAGCGCAGCATCTTCGTCGGCTACAACGGCGGGCACGTGCTGCCGGCGATCTTCCCGCAGGGCGTCAACGTCACCTCCGACCCGTGCAGCACCAAGCTCGCCGGCGGTGACTTCGAGCAGCTGTCGCTGCGGTTCTTCGACCGGGTCCTGCGCGGCAAGCGGGTCCCGCTGCCCGGACTCGGCAAGCTGCACCTCGCCACGCCCACCAGCACCTGCACCACGGTCCGGTCGGTCAAGGCGAACGCGGCGTACGACGTGGGGACGGTCGCGACCTCCGAGGCGGTCGGAGTGCCGATCGGCTACGAGATCGCCGAGGGACCCATCCGGGTCGCCGGCACGCCGTACCTCACCGGTGTGGTCAGCGCGGTCGGGGTGGAGAACCGCGCGTTCTACGGTCTCGGCATCGGCACCAACCCCGCCGACGCCAAGCTGGTGCAGAACAACGTGCTCCCCCTGCGCGAGCAGCTCCCCGTCTCCGGGGCCGAGCGTCGGGTCGCCCTGCCGTCGGTGGCCGTCGACGTGCCGGCCGGGCAGAAGCTGTTCCTCATCGCCTCGCCGTTCAGCGAGACGTTCGCGGGCATGGGGAGCCGGACCCCCGGCGCCATCACGATCGACAACACGGTGGTCCACCTCCCGGTGGTGGGTCGCTGACGTCCTTACCCTGGCCCGGTGAGCGCGCGACGCGACAGGCCTCGTCGGCGCCGCGGTGGCCTGCCCGCCGCGGCGCTGACCCTGCTCCTGGTCACCCCGGCGTACCCGGCGGCCTCGACGATCTCCCCCGAACCTGTCGCCCCCGACCCGTCGACGTCGTCGTCGGTGCCGCAGACCTCCGACCGGGTTCCCGGGGAGATCGCCCGTCCGCTCACCCCGGCTCAGCGAGCGCAGCGCCGGGTGGTCGCCAGCGAGGGCTGGACCGTGGCCCCCGGGGTGGAGTTCTCCCGCTGGGACGAGGTGGACGCGCGCGGCCCGGTCCGCCTGCACCTGCTCACCGTCGAGCTGGACCGTCCCGAGGTGTCCCTGGACTACCTGTCCTCGGCCACGGTGCCCGAGACCGCCCCGGTGCTGCGTCAGGTGCGCGAGGAGAGGAATGCCGTCGCCGGGATCAACGGTGACTTCTTCGACATCAGTGACACCGGCGCCCCGCTCGGCATCGGCGTGGACCGCCAGGACGGGCTGCGCAACGCCCGCAAGGGCGGCTGGAACAACGCGTTCTTCCTGACCCGGAAGCACCAGCCGCGACTCGGCAAGCAGCGGCTGGTGGCCCGGATCGCCCAGCACCCGCGGTGGAAGATCCACCACCTCAACTCCCCTACCGTCAAGCCCGACCGGATCGGCATCTACACCCGCGCCTGGGGGCTCACCGCCGGCGACCAGGTCACCGACGGGCAGCGACGTGACGTCCGCACCGTGGTGGTACGGCGGGGCCGGGTCGTCTCGAACCGGGCCCGGCTCTCCCGGGGCGAGACGATCCGCGGCACCGTGCTGGTCGGCCGCGGCCGCGGCGCCCAGCAGCTGGCTGGGTTGCGGGTCGGCAGCACGGCGACCGTGCGCTGGTGGCTGCCGGGCGCTCCCCGGGTCGCGATCACCGGCAACGCGTTCCTGCTCCGCGACGGCGAGATCAAGGTCACCGACGACGTCGAGATGCACCCGCGGACCGCGATCGGGATCGATACCGACACCGGGAACCTGCTCCTGCTCGTCGTCGACGGGCGCCAGGAGCACAGCCGCGGCCTGACCATGCTCGAGCTGGCCGAACGGCTGCGCGAGCTCGGTGCCGAGGACGCGCTCAACCTCGACGGGGGCGGCTCCTCCACCGTCGTCGGCCGCAGGTCCGCGGACGACGACCGGCTCGGCGTGCTGAACGACCCCTCCGACGGCCGACAGCGCAAGGTGCCCAACGGTCTGGTGGTGCGTTACCGACCCTGACCAGTTTCGTACCGCGCCGAAGCCCGGCGTGGCAGGCTCGGCGGATGCCGCGCTTCACCGCAGCCGAGCTGGCGTCGTACCGCGGCGTCGAGGTCCCCGACCTGCTCGGTGAGGACCTCCGGCTGCTCTTCGTCGGCATCAACCCCGGACTGTGGACCGCCGCCACCCAGACCCACTTCGCGCACCCGGTCAACCGGTTCTACCCCGCGCTGCACCGCGCCGGGATCATCGACCGCGTCATCGACCCCTCCGCCGGGATGAGCGAGGACGACCGGGACTACCTGCGCTCGCGCGGCATCGGGATCACCAACCTGGTGCGCCGCGCCAGCGCGCGGGCCGCCGAGCTGGACCGTGACGAGCTGCGCGCGGGCGCTCTGCGGCTCGCGGACCTGGTCGACGAGCGGCGGCCGCGGGTGGTCGCGGTCGCCGGCATCACGGCGTACCGCACCGCCTTCGGGGTGCGCGGCGCCGTGCCGGGCCGACAGCCCGAGCCGCTCGGCCGGGCCGACCTGTGGGTGGTGCCGAACCCCAGCGGTCTGAACGCGCACGAGACCGTCGCGACGCTGGCCGAGGCGTACGCCGCGCCGGCGCGTGCGGCCGGGGTGATCTGACCCCGACCGCCGGCGCCCGCGGCCGCTCAGGCCGGGAAGGCCTGGTCCTTGCCGAGGACGGTCAGCCCTTCGTCGATGATGAACCCCCTGGCCCGGTCCTCCTCGACGTCCACGCCGACCCGGGCACCCTCGGGCACCACGACGTTCTTGTCGAGGATCGCGTTGCGAACCACCGCCCCGGCTCCGACCTTGACGCCGTTCATCAGCACCGACCCCTCGACGGAGGCGCCGCTGCCCACGACGACCGCCGGTGAGATCACCGACCGGACCACCGAACCGCCGGAGACCACGCTGCCCGGTGAGAGCACCGCGTCCTCGATGGTGGCCGCAGACCCGTCCTGCCCGTGGACCACCTTGGCCGGCGGCTGCGGACCGTAGGAGGTGTAGATCGGCCAGGAGAAGTTGTAGAGGTTGAACACCGGCAGCGGCGAGATCACGTCCATGTGCGCGGCATAGTAGGAGCCCATCGTGCCCACGTCGCGCCAGTAGCCGGCGTCGCGCTCCGTGGAGCCGGGCACGACGTTGTCCTTGTAGTCGTAGACCGCACCCTGCCCCTGGTTGACGAAGTACGGCACGATGTCGCCGCCCATGTCGTGCTTGGAGCCGGTGGTGGCGGAGTCCCGGGTGACCGCGTCGACCAGAGCGTCGGCGTCGAAGACGTAGTTGCCCATCGAGGCCAGCACCTCGTGCGGCGAGTCCGGCAGCCCGATCGGGTCCTTCGGCTTCTCCAGGAACTCCCGGATCTGCTGCGGGTTCTCGGGCTTGACGTCGATGACCCCGAACTGGTCGGCCAGCTCGATCGGCTGTCGGATCGCGGCCACCGAGCACGGCGCACCGCTCGCGACGTGCTGGTCGACCATCTGGGAGAAGTCCATCCGGTACACGTGGTCGGCCCCGACGACCACCACGATGTCGGGCTTCTCGTCCCGGATCAGGTTCAGCGACTGGTAGATCGCGTCGGCGCTGCCGAGGTACCAGTGCTTGCCGACCCGCTGCTGCGCCGGCACCGGGGCGACGTAGTTGCCCAGCATCGTCGACATCCGCCAGGTCTGGGTGACGTGCTTGTCGAGACTGTGGGACTTGTACTGGGTGAGCACGACGACCTGGAGGTAGCCGGAGTTCACCACGTTCGACAAGGCGTAGTCGATCAGCCGGTAGATGCCGCCGAACGGCACGGCTGGCTTGGCGCGATCGGCGGTCAGCGGCATCAGGCGTTTGCCCTCGCCACCGGCCAACACGATCGCCAGGACCTTCTTGCGACTGGAGGCGCTCATGACTGGCACGTTAACCAAGTTCGGGGTCCGGATGCACTAGTCATGCTCCAGGGGCGGACACCTGACCCTTTCGCATGCTGGTCGGCCACGGTCGACAGAACCGGGATTCTGAGTAAGTTCGTGGCCGTGCGAGTCGACGTCTTGAGCAAGGAGTACCCACCAGAGGTCTACGGGGGTGCCGGGGTGCACGTGGCTGAGCTGGTCCGGGCGCTGCGCCGCCGGGACGATCTCGAGACCCGGGTGCATGCCTTCGGCGCGCCCCGCGTCGAGGACGGGACGTCGTCGTACTCCGACCTCGCCGAGCTGTCCTCGGCGAACGGCGCGCTGAAGACGCTGGGCGTCGACCTGGCCATCGCCGACGGTTGCGCCGGCACGGACCTGGTCCACTCCCACACCTGGTACGCCAACTTCGCGGGCCACCTGTCGTCGCTGCTCTACGACGTCCCGCACGTCATCAGCGCACACTCGTTGGAGCCGCTGCGCCCGTGGAAGGCCGAGCAGCTCGGTGGGGGGTACCGCGTCTCCTCCTACGTCGAGAAGACCTCCTACGAGGCTGCGGCGGCGGTGATCGCAGTCTCGGCGGCGATGGGCAAGGACGTGCTGAGCTCCTACCCCGACATCGACCCGGCCAAGGTGCACGTGGTCCACAACGGCATCGACACCGAGCTCTGGTCTCCGGTCTCGGACGCGGCCACGGTACGCCGGCACGGCGTCGACCCGGACCGTCCCTCGGTGGTCTTCGTCGGCCGGATCACCCGGCAGAAGGGCCTGCCGCTGTTCCTGCGCGCGGTCGCCCAGCTGCCCCCCGACGTGCAGATCGTGCTGTGCGCGGGCGCGCCGGACACCGCCGAGATCGAGGCCGAGGTGCTCGGCCTGGTCGACAACCTGCGCGCCTCCCGCGACGGTGTCGTGTGGATCCGGGAGATGCTGCCCCGCGCCGAGGTCGTCGCGCTGCTGACCGCCGCCACCGCGTTCGCCTGCCCGTCGATCTACGAGCCCTTGGGCATCGTGAACCTCGAGGCGATGGCCTGTGAGACCGCGGTGGTCGCGACCGCCACCGGCGGCATCCCCGAGGTGGTCGTCGACGCCGACGACGAGACCGGCACCGGCCGCCTGGTCCCGATCGAACAGGCCACCGACGGCACCGGCACCCCGCTCGACCCCGAGCAGTACGTCGCCGACTTCGCCGCCGCCCTCAACGAGGTCGTCGGGGACCCGGACCGGGCCGCGGCGATGGGGCGAGCCGGTCGGCAACGCGCGATCGACGCGTTCTCCTGGGAGGCGATCGCGGACCGGACCGTGGAGGTCTACCGCTCGGTGCTCTGACCCGGCCCGGGGTGGGTCTATCGCTCGGTGGGCCTGGTCGTGGGTGGCCTGCTCCTGGGTGGGCCTGGTCGTGGGTGGGCCTGGTCCTGGGTGGCCTGTTCCTCGCTGGCCTGCTCCTGGAGAGGGGTCGTGTGCCTGACCCGGGGTTGTCAGGCCACTCCGACGGTTGTCAGCCTCTGCAACCCCTGACCACCGTCGGAAACCCCTGACAGCCGGGGATTCCCAGGACGGGTCGTGTGCCTGGCCCGGGGTTGTCAGGCCACTCCGACGGTTGTCAGCCTCTGCAACCCCTGACCACCGTCGGAAACCCCTGACAGCCGGGGATTCCCAGGACGGGTCGTGTGCCTGACCCGGGGTTGTCAGGCCACTCCGACGGTTGTCAGCCTCTGCAACCCCTGACCACCGTCGGAAACCCCTGACAGCCGGGGATTCCCAGGACGGGTCGTGTGCCTGGTCCGGGGTTGTCAGGGCACTCCGACGTGGTCGAGGGTCCTTGGTCTCGACGGGGCCTGTGGAGGACGCGACGCGTTCGAGGCCGATCTCGGTCAGAGTCGGGGCATGACCGACATCTTCGACCGCTCATCCGACTCCACACCCGAGTCGACACCCGGACCGACATCCCCTGCGACACCCGAGCCGACGCCCGGCCGGCGTCGCCTCGGCGGGACGCCGGTGCGCAGCCAGGCCGAGCTCGCTGAGCTGTGGCGGGAGCTGCTCGGCCCGCTCGGTTTCGCCGAGCACACGATCTGGGTGATGTTCATCGGGGCCGACGACCGGCCGCTGCCCCAGCTGACCCAGATCGAGGAGGCGGTGGCCCCGCCGGACCGGCAGGGGGTGGAGTCGTTCGCGGCGTTCCTGGGCCACATGGCCTGCGAGCTGGGTGCGTCGCCCCGGCCCGGGCTGCGGGTGGCTCTGCTGCGGTCCCGTCCGGGTGGCGGGTCTGCGGACGCCGACGACCGGGCCTGGGCGAGCCGATTGCTGGCGGCCTGCCGGATGGCCGCGGTCCCGGCGGAGGTCGTCCACCTGGCCACCGAGGACGTCCTGATGCCGCTGCCCTGGGACGAGCTCGCCTCCACGGGCCTGCCCTGGACGGCCTGACCGACACCGGCCTGCTCTGGACGGCCTGGCCGAGTCCGACCCGGTCTCAGGACAGCAGGCGGATCATCAGGACCGCCAGGGCGACCGCGGAGCCGACCACCGCGAGGGCGATGACGGCCGGGATGATCAGGGACCACCGCGGCACGTTCCTGCGAGTCTGCGCACCGGAGTCCGGTTCGTCACCGAGGACGATCGCGGGCAGCTCGGTGGTGTCGTCGCTCGCCTGGTCGGTGCTTCCGTCCGGGTCCGGGGTCGCCACCGGGTGGCCTGTGGCCGCGGTACGGCGACGCAGGTCGTGGGTGAGCATCTCGATCTCGGCCGAGGACCGGGCCCGGGCCAGCTCCTCGCGTCGCCGGCGATGGTCCACCGCGACGATCCGCCCGTCGCGCCAGGCGGCGTCGACGACCCCCGCCGCGGCATCACGCTCGCGCTCCCGCTCGCGACGGCTACCGCCTGTCTCCCCGGCCACCCGACCACGGTAGTCCCGCCGACCCGCGGACGCGGCCGATCCCCCCGGGGAGCATCGGTCGACCGGTGAGTCGGCATGGCCCGAGTGGACTATGTCCCGAGGACGGACAGCCGTTCTTCGCAGTCATCCGGACTCGCTGCTCCGAAGTGGCTGCGCCGCCGTCGAGAACTGGCCAAGATGATCCCGATCTCTCCCCCCACGAGATCTCTCCGACCCCCCTAGGAGAGCTGGATGCAGAAGTCTGCACCCTTGTCGCGCCGTGGCGCGCTCCGCATTGTCGGCGGCACTCGTGCCGTCAGCGGAGCCGCCACGGCCGGCTTGATTTCTGCCCCGTCCGCGCCCGACGTCCCCGACCCCGGCGCGGTTGTCACGCCCGGCACCACCCCCGACGTCGGACCCGACTTCACCCCTGGCCGGTACCGGGCGACCCCGGTGCTGCACGCCCAGGGTCGACACCTGCTCAGTCGGTTCACCCCCGGCGTCACCCCTTCGCTCACCGCCGAGGTCCGCGCAGCCGGCGGGGCCGGAGCCTGGTTCCGCACCCAGCTGGAGTACGCCGCCGACCCGGACCGGCCGGTCGAGGACGGTGTCGCCGACTGGTGGCCCGACCTGCACCTGGACGAGCGGACCCTCGCCGAGCGCGACGCCGGCGAGGTACGCGGCGGCTGGGAGGTGATGACCGACTACTCCCGGCGGCTGATCATGCGCCGCATCCTCTCACCCCACCCGGTGCTCGAGGTGATGTGCGACTTCTGGGAGAACCACCTGCACGTGCCGGCCGACGGCGACCCGCAGTTCACCTGGCGGGCCCGGTACGGGGACGTCGTCCGGCGCCACGCGCTCGGGCGGTACGACGACCTGCTGGTCGAGGCGATCACCCACCCCGCGATGCTGATCTACCTCGACGGCGCCATCTCCACCAAGACCCGGTTGCACGAGACCCTCGGCCGAGAGTTGCTGGAGCTCCACACCGTCGGTCCCGGCGTGTGCTCCGAGGACGACGTACTGGCCTCGGCCCGGATCCTGACCGGCCACCGGGTGGACGTGTGGCGCAGCTGGGCTGCGTCGTACCAGCCCGGGGACCACTGGACAGGCGCCGTGGAGGTGCTGGACTTCCACGACCCCAACACCGACCCGGACGGGCGCGCGGTGGCGGAGCGTTACCTGCGCTGGCTGGCCCGGCATCCGCTGACCGCCCAACGCATCGCGCGCAAGCTCGCGATCCGGTTCGTCGAGGACGCCCCGGCCCAACGGCTGGTCGACCACCTCGCCCAGGTGTACCTGGACCATGACACCGCGATCGAGCCGGTGGTCCGTGCACTGGTCGCATCCCCGCAGTTTCATCGTGCCGTGGGCGCGAAGCTGCGCGACCCCGCCGAGGACGTCGTCGCCACCCACCGGGCACTCGGCACCCGCATCGCCCCGCCGACCGCGGCGGACTCAGCCGCCCAGGAGATCGTCTGGCAGACGCACAGCCTGGGGCTGGTGCCGATGACCTGGCCCGGCCCCGACGGCCAGCCCACCACCAACGATCGATGGTCTTCCCCGTCCCGCACCCTGGCCTCGGCGAACCTGCACTGGTCGATGGCAGGTGCCTGGTGGCCGCGCAGGGACATCACCTATCGGCAACCGGCCGACTGGCTGCCCGAACCGTCGATCTCCTTTCGCGACCTGGTCGACCACCTCTCTCGGCTGGTGCTCCAGCGGCCGTCGACGAGCCTGCTGCTGCGTGCGTGCTGCGAGAGCACCGAGACGGACCCGCTCGCCATGATCACCCCCGACCACCCCCTGGTGCAGTGGAAGTGGCCCCGGTTGCTGGTCACGCTGCTGGACAGCCCCGCGCACCTGCGCCGCTGAGGCCCCCTGCCAGCACCGGTGCAGCCGGGGAGGTTTCGAGACGCTCGCTGGCGCTCGCTCCTCAACCACCGTGAGGGCTTGTCGGCGGGGAGGAGTTCCGAGACGCTCGCTGACGCTCGCTCCCCAACCACCGTGAAGGCTTGTCGGCGGGGGAGGTTCCGAGACGCTCGCTGGCGCTCGCTCCTCAACCACCGTGAGGGCTTGTCGGCGGGGGAGGTTCCGAGACGCTCGCTGGCGCTCGCTCCTCAACCACCGTGAGGGCTTGTCGGCGGGGAGGAGTTCCGAGACGCTCGCTGGCGCTCGCTCCTCAACCTCCGTGGGGGCTTGTCGGCGGAGGTTCCGAGACGCTCGCTGGCGCTCGCTCCTCAACCTCCGTGAGGGCTTGTCGGCGGGGAGGTTTCGAGACGCTCGCTGGCGCTCGCTCCTCAACCTCCGTGCGGGGCGTTGTTCCTCGACCTGGGTCGGGCTCGCTGCTCGACCTTCGGCGGGTGGGTCAGTAGGGGCGGGCGGAGTTCGACGGGCTCGACCGCCGCGTGGGCTCACCGGACTTCGTGCCGGTGGGCGCCCCGGAGGGCTCGTCGCTGGGCTCGTCGGTCGGCTCGTCGGTCGGGGACGGCTTCGCGGTCGGCGTGCTCGACGAGGACGGCTTCGTGGACGGCTTCGTCGTCGGCAGGGGGGTTGGCTGGCCGGACGGGGTTGCCGAGGGCGGAAGGGTCGGCATGCTCGGCGCGGGGGTCGAGCTGGCCCCGGTCGGCTCGGCGCTGGGGGTCGGGGTGGGCTCCGGCTCGGGAGTCGGGGTGGGCGTCGCACCGCCGAGCGTGAAGCCCGGGGACCTCCCGACCACGTTGCCGTCGCCGGCCGGGACCGAGACCAGGTAGCGGCCGCTGGACCGGCCGAGCACCGAGAGGCGGTAGCGCCCGTCGGCGTCGGTGCGGGCGCGGCCGGCCTTGACCACTCCGCTGGGTGTCACCCGCCACAGCGTGGCCTCCACCCCGGCACGGGCCGGGGTGGTGGTGCCGGTGACCCGCGACGGGGCGCCGTCGGCCCACTCGACGGAGGCGGTGAGCCGGGGAGCGACGTCGATGCCGAACTCGGCGGAGGTGCTGGCCTCGGCGAGGGGGCGGTCGGCGAAACGCCAGCGGTAGACGGTGTGCTTGACCGGGGCGACCTTGACGGTCGGGTCCGCGACGCCGGCCTCGCCGACCTGCACGGTCTCCCACGCGGTGGCGCCGTGCGGCCTCTGCTCCAGGATCAGGGTGGCGTCGGCGAGCCGCTCGCTGCCGCTGTGCCGCACGGACCCGGTGAGCAGCACGTCCTCCCCGGCGACGATCCGGTGCGCGTGTCCGGCGATCGCGGTGCTGGTGTCGTAGCCCTCGAGGTCGTAGGTGGTGACGTTGCCCGGCGTGCCGACCTGGAGGGCGTCCATGTGGAAGGGCAGCCCGTCGCACCCGAAGCCGATCGTGTACAGGCCGGGACCGTCCCCGCCCCGCAGCTCGGTGAAGGCCGGCACGCTCATCGCGGTCTCCGGCCCCTGCTCGATCACCCGCTCGGTCGCCATGTCGTACTTGGTCCACTGGTAGGACAGCCCGGTCGCCTCGATCCGCTGCCAGCCCGTCCCGGCGCCACTCAGCGTGGCGCGGCCGAACCAGACGCGGGAGGTGCCGTCGTCGACGCCCTCCTGGTACCCGGCGTAGGCGACGCCCTGGGCACCCGCGGTCGCACGCACCGACAGGGCGGCGGTGGTGGTCTGCTGCATCGAGCTGACGTAGTGCAACGAGCCCATCGCATTGCCGCCGGCGAGGTCGTACTTGAGGCTGCGGACGCCGGCCGGGGCGGCGCCGGGGCCGATGCCGACGTACGGCTGGATCGTCTCCGGCGTCGCGGCGAAGATGCCGCTGCAGCCCACGAAGGACAGCTGGGCCCGGGTCGCGTGCGGGAACGAGGTGCCGCGCACCACGATGGTGCTGTCAGCCACGGCCGGAGCCGATCCGAGGACCAGCGCGCAGACCGAACCGGCGATCACCGCACTCGTCGCGCCCAGCGCTCGCCGCACCTGTATTCCTCCGTCAACCTCAGGGTCGGTGCACAGCCGGACGCTGTGCACAGGGACAACCCGGGGGCCACCCCCGCAACCCGGGACAACTGTAGGTCGCGGACGACGCCGCGTCACCACGTTCGTCCACAAACCTACCCAGATTTCCCCTCCCCCAGGCTAGCGGGCAGGACGCAACCGCCCGAGGCCCACCGTGGCCACCCCCGGATGACCCGAACGGGCCATGGTGACCAGGGGGTGACGAGGGGTGACCCGGGGGGGTGACTACGGGATGGGATCCCCGGCGAGCAGGGTCTCGGCGGTGAACTCGGCCGCCGTCCGGTCGAAGGTCCGGCCGTGGCGCAGCATCGCGTGCTTGCCGTCCGGGACCCGGACGAACTCCACGTCCGCGGTGCGAGCCAGCCGGGCCGCGACGCCCTCGGCGTGCTGTGGCGGGGCGATCCGGTCCTGCATCCCGTGCACGAAGAGCACCCGGCGCCCAGCCAGGTCGACCCCGTCCGAGGGGTAGAGCCAAGGGTTGAGCGCGACCACCGAGCGGACCGATCGCCGGTTCCCGGCGAGCAGTGCCGCCCGGCCGCCCAGCGAGTGACCGACCAGCCCGACCGGCCGGTCCGGGAACCGGTCGGCCAGCTGACCGAGCGCCCAGTCGACGTCGGCCACCGGGGTGTGCGTGCCGTCCCAGCCGCGGTAGGTGTTGAGCAGCCGCAGGACCGCGAGCCGGTCGCCACCGGCCCTGGCCACGGCCCTCGCGGTCGGGATCATCCGCAGCACCGACAACTGGGTCGGGCTGACCATCGTCCGGCCCTGGCGGGCCGCGCCGCCGTGCAGGACGAGGACCACGCCGACCACGGAGGTCGGGTCGGTCGGTGCTGAGACGTCGATCAGGCGCGCGGTGCTCTCCACGATCACCAGTGTTGCGGTGTGATGGTGACATGCCCGACGACCTCGACCTGACCGGCAGCGGTTCCGAACGCAACGTGCTGGGGGGCGACCTGCAATCCTGCGGCACCGAGCCGCTGACCGGGTACCACCGCGACGGGACCTGCACCTGCGGGCCGGAGGACGCCGGGGTGCACGCGATCTGCGCTGTGATGACCCCGGAGTTCCTGGCGCACCAGCGCTCAGTGGGCAACGACCTGCTCACGCCGCGGCCCGAGTGGAGCTTCCCGGGGTTGCGGCCCGGGGACCGGTGGTGTGTGGTGGCGCTGCGTTGGCTCCAGGCTCATCGTGACGGCGTCGCCGCTCCGGTGGTGTTGGCGGCGACGAGCGAACGGGCCCTCGACGTCGTCCCGCTGGAGCTGCTCGTGGCCCACTCGGTGGACGTCCCCTCCGACCTCAGCTCACTGGACGACGAGAGGTGACCTGGGGCGATGCGCGCCGCCGCGAGTCGAGCGGCACCACCCGGGCCAGGTCCAGCACCGGGTGGCCGGCACTCCGCGACATCGCGTCGGTGGGCCAGAGCCGGCGCTGCCGGACCCGGTTGGACCGCACGGTGATCGCCACCAGTTCGGCGTCCGACTCGCCGAGACCGACCACCATCCCGTCCAGGCGGTGGTCGAAGGTGAACCCCCGATGCCGGTCCGGGCGTCGCAACCCCAGGGCGCCCGGCTTGAGCAGGTGCGCGATGAGCCACCGGAGCCACATCGCGGGCATCCCCGTGCCCACCCCGGCCAGCAGCTGCAGCCGGCGTCCGTCCTCGGTGGGGCACCAGCCGCACCAGTCCTCCAGGTCCACCCGCGGCAGGCCGGGCGGGATGCGGGGGTCGTCGCGATCGGTCAGCTCGTGGTCGTCACGGATGGCGTGCAACGCGATGAGCTGATCGACCTCGGCGTCGTTCAGCGTCGGGGTGATGCTCAGGTGGCCCAGGTACGGCGTGTGCTGGGCACTCAGGTCGATCGGGTCGTACCACATGGCGGCTCCTCGGTCGGGTGGTCGTGGCCACCACCCTGCCCGGGCCGACCCCCCGACCGCGCGGGGTCGCGCCGCGCCTGTGGAGGAAGTCCGCACCGCCGCCGCCTGTGGACGCGCGGCGGCGTCAGCGCACCGGCTCGACCCAGGCGAACGGCACCCGCAGCAGCGCTCCCGGCGTACGCAGGTGATAGCTGGTGCGACCGCGTTTGACGACCTTCCCCACGGTGCCGTGGAACTCGCCGTCGGCGACGACCCGGGCCCGGGCCCCGACCGGGATCCGCACCGGGCGGCCGCCGTCGCGCAGCAGGGCCAGCTCGGCCTCGTAGTTGGGGTGCATCACCGCAGGCCGGCCGTGCTGGGTCCAGGTGATCAGGTGCGCCAGGTCGAAGCTCCGCGAGCACCGCGCACAGGTCATCACCCGCTCGGGGCGCCGGTGCCGCCCGATCGAGTGGCCCCGGTCGCAGACCCCGAGCCAGGCCGGCTCGACGCGGGGGGCGTCGGCAGAGACGCACCGCTCGCCCGAGCAGCCGATCTGGGTGGCGACCCGCCGCCAGGTGGCGTCGTGGCCGTGCCGGGGACCGACCAGCGCGTGGGCGATCTCGTGGAGGATCGTGTCGCGCACCTCGTCCTCGCTGTGCAGGGCGGTGAGCGGGGCGCTGAGCCCGAGCACCCTCGGTCCGAAACGGCAGATGCCGGCGCGACGCTTCGCGCTGTCGAGCTCCACCGTCCAGCCCTCGAGGCCATGCCGCTCGAGGAGGTGCTCCGCCATCGCGAACGCGTCCCTCAGGTCCATGCCGCAGACGGTAGACGCGACCTCCGACACCCCCGTTCAGGCGCACCGGCAGGCACACCGGCAGGCGCACCGGCGGGCCACTCGACCGGCGAGATCAGGCCTCGCGGACCGGCCGAACAGCCCTGGCGGCCCGGTAGGCGTCGACCAGCCTGGCCGGGACGCGACCGCGGTCGGAGACGTCGTACCCCTCCGCCCGCGCCCAGCCACGGACCTCCGCGGGTGTCGGCTCGGCGTCGGGCAGCGCGGCGGCCGGCGCCAGCAGCCCGACGGTGGTGGACCCCAGCTCCTCCTCGTCCGCCCCGGCCTGCGCGGCGGCCAGGAACCGGTAGGTCCACTCCTGCGCCAGCTTCCGGGTCTCGCAGAACAGGATCGGCACGCTCGGCCACCGGACCTGGCACTCGGCCAGACCGTCGGCGACCACCGCCGGCCGGACCCGGTCCAGCTTGAACACCGAGGAGTATCGATCCTCGACGACGACGGCCGCCCGCGGTACCGCGGCCAGGTCGGTCAGCTGGTACTTGAGCCGACCGGTGGTCAGCGAGGAGACCAGGTCGACCAGGCTCTTGCGCTCCACGACGGCGAGCAGGGCGCCGTCGCGCACCAGCCCGTAGTCGCCGGCCGGCAACGGGCCGCGCACCACGACGGCCTGCCGGTCGGCGAAGCCGTAGGCGTACCGCTCGTGGGTGTCGACGACGATCTCCAGGTCGGCGATCCCAGAGGCGCGCGCCCGGGGGGCGGCGACCGCGGGCCGCGCCTGCTTCGCGGTGCGCGCGGTCTGCCAGAACACCGCCTGCCGGCCACCGCGGACCGTGGTGATCACCAGCTGGGAACGGTTCTCCCGGCCCCGGTCCAGGACCAGGTCGATGGCCGCGCCTCGGCGGATGCAGCTGCGGACCGGGACCCGCTCCACGATCTCCGGCTCCTCCGGCCAGTCGTCGACGCGGTGGCAGTAGACCTTCGAGGTGCGTGGCCAGGTGTCGCGGGCCTTGAGGATGATCCCGGCCTCCCCGAGCGGGATCCGCAGCAGGTAGGGCAGCGAGGAGTCGCCGTCGGGGTTGCGGGCGACGACGAAGTCATCGGGCACTCCGCCATCGTGACAGGTTCGGCGTCCCGTTCAGTGGCTGCCGGTCATCCCCTGCGCGGTGAGTCGCCAGACGCCGGGCTGCCCCGAGGCGACCAGACCTTCCTGCATCAGCTCGCGGCGGGCCGACCGCGCGGCGTACTGCCAGCGGAGCTCGCCCGACGGCATCGCCTCCCTGTCCCCGCTGCGCAGCGACTCGCCCAACAGCTGCTCGAGCTCGCCGAAGACCAGGTCCGCGGGCATCTCACCCCCGGCGTCCCGCAGCATCCGCAGGATGGGCCCCTTGAAGTCGTCGGGAGGAGTACGCCGCCGCGGCGGGCTCGGCCTGGACGGCGTAGCCGGTCGGGAGGCAGCCCGGGTGGTGCCGGTCGCCCGGGCGGCGGTGGTCGACCTCGAGACCCGCGTCGACGGCGCCCGAGCGACCCGCGGCGCCGGCTTGGCCGGCTCCGGTGGCGGCGGACGTCCGTGCACGCACTGGCTCAGCGGCAGGTCGCACAGCTCGCAGTAGTCCTCGGCCACCTCGGTCCCTTCGTTGCCGGACCTCCGACGGTACGTCGAGAGCCGGTGGCAGCGACAGCGGGGGGCGACCTACCGGCGCCGATACCCGAGATGATTGCTGTCGCCCGCGGTCCCGGCGCGCGACCGTGTCCCGCGGGCGTACTGGCGCAGCTCCTGGAAGAACCGCTCCGCCTCCTCGACGTCGTAGTCTCCCCGAGCCTGCCAGCCCTCACGGATCGACTCGATGCTGAGCTCCACCTCGTGCTCATGGTGCCAGTCGTCGAGGTCCTCGCGTGGACGCCAGACAGCACCGGGCTGCGGATCCCGCACCACCGGCCACAGCTCGTAGGCGATGCTGCCCAGATCGCCACGTCGCCCGGGGTAGGCCGTCGCGAAACGGATGAGCTCGCACGCCAGCACCGGATCCCCGCGCAGATGTTGCACCGAGGAGTGGTAGCTCGCGACGCCAGCGGGATCCGGTCCCCCGCCCCAGACCAGGGGGACAGCGCGTGCGGACGACGTCGCCAGCCCCCAGACGGTGGTCACCTCCAGCAGCATCCCGCACCGAGCCCAGCGGACGTCGTCCCAGGAGACGCTGCCAGGAGCGAGCATGGTGTCGCCCCTCGATGCCCTCCGGGGTGATCCACAGTCCTCCCGGCTTCACCCGGCCGAGCAGCACCGGGACGAGCAGCAACGCGGTAGGCAGGCCGATGAGCGCACTCAAGAGGGCCGTCACCGCCGATCTCACCTGGAGGTCCTGCAGCGCGGACATCACCCAGAGAAGTGTCCACAGCAGCATGACTGTCGTCTTGAGGTACAACCAGAACCCGCGCCGGGGGAAGAACACGCCGGTGACCCCCGAAGGGGCTTCAGCCAAGACAGGCACTGAGCGGTGCCGAACGTGCCAGGACTCGAACGCCGCCCAGGCGAGACAGGCAAGCCCAGCTGTGATGGCCATCGACGTCGCGACGACCGCATTGCTGATGGTCGGCTCGTCAGGCAGCCGAGGGGTCGTCCTCCATACGTGCCTCCCCTCCAGCAGCACAAGGATCCCGGCGAGGACGGCGGCTGCGTGCGCCAGCAGCCGCCCCTTCCCTCGTCCCCGGACGAGCCGCGGGGGTGGCGGGTCGTCATTCGACTGCACCATCCACGTCAGTGAGCCAGTCAACGTGACAACACCCCCGGCAGACCGATCGACCCGAGACCCTGGACCGCGGAGCCGACTCCGGCGACCACACCGCTGAGGCCGTCGCCCACCGCCTCGGCGCCGTCGAGGACCGCGCCGCCGAGCGCCTCGCCGGTGTCCACGGTGGCCTCCCAGCCACCGGACAGCGCCACGCCGGCGTCCAGTCCCTCCTCGAACATCGCGTCGACCGCACCGGAGGTGAACACACTGGCGGTCGTGCCGGCGACCACTGCCACCGCGGCGCCACCCACTGCCCCCACGGCGGTGCCCGGGCCGGGGCAGATGACGGTGCCGATGAGAGCACCGGTGCCGGCGGTGACTCCCACACCCGCCACGAACCCGGCGGATCCCGCAACGACCGCTTGCTTTCGGTCCTTGCCGTTGTGGATGTCGTAGATGACACCGGCACCGGCGAGGAGACCCCCGGTGCCCATGCCGAGGTAGCCGACCTGCTGCCACTTGGTCCCGGCTCGCTGCAGCCCTATCCCTTGCGCCTTCATGTCCTCGTAGTGACGCCAGTCGCCGTCGAAGTAGTGGCGCCCGTTCGCGAGCGGATCGTTCCGCAGGCGGTCCAGCCCGTTGCGGCCGGACTGGTCCAGCTCCGCTCCGACGTCGCGCAGCTGGCGAGCGTGGCCCGTCACCAGTGACGCCCCGGTGTCCGCGACGATCTGCCCGGCCGTCAGCAACCACTGCGCCCCCCGCAGCCCGTGGTACGCCGCGTCCAGCTCCTCGACCCGGGCCGCCAGCTCGACCCGGACGGACCCCACCTCCGCACTCAGCCGGACGTACAGGGCCCGCCTGGCCCGGTGCTCCTCGAAGGCGTCCAGCGCCGCCTCATGGCGCTGCACCGCACCCACCGACCCGAGCCCGGACAGATCGCCGGAGGGCCGGTCCGGCCCCCCGCCGGGATCGACCACCACCTGGTCGACGACCGCCAGTCCGCCGGCCGCGGCCTCCCCCCGCACGGCCGCCATCCGGCGTTGCGCGGCCGCCAGGGTGCCGGCGTAACGGGTGAGCGTGGCGGCCACGCTCGTGACGGCCCCGGCCAGCTCGCTCACCCCGGGCGTCGCGCGACGCACCGACGCCACGAACGCCTCGCCGCTGCGTCCGCGCCAGTCGCCCTCCGCCAGACGGCCGACCGAGGCGAGCGTGTCGACGGATGCCTCCAGCTGCGCTCCGAGCGCCTCGCGCAGCCACCCGGCCACCCCGAACAGGGCGGCCGGGTCACCGGGCACCCTCGTGTCCAGCCCCATCAGCGGGCCTCGCGCAGACGGAACCACCCTGCGACGCCGGCGTCGGTGTGCTGAACGTCGGCCAGCTGCGCGGTGACCGCGGCCCCGGCCCGGGCGAGCTCCTCGCTCAGGCCCGCCGCCCCCTGCACCAGCGCCCCGACCAGGCTGAGCACCGTCGCGGTCGCCTCCCCCGCGTCGCAGCCACGGGGGGCTGTGGCCCCACTGTCGTCGAGCCGCCGAGCGGCGGTCCCCAGATCCTGGCTGATGGCGGCCAGCACGCCGTAGCTGAGCTCCACGGTTGCTCCCGAGACGGACGGGTGAGTCGGTGCCACGAGCGTTCCACACCGTCGCGGCCGTCGGTACCGGTCGAGGCCCAGGCTGTGGACAACCTCAGCCGGCGTCGGGCTCGAGCACCTTGCTCCACAGCACCGCACCCGAGAGGTCGCGCAGGCTGACCGTCAGCGCGCCATCGGCGTCGATGGCCACGTGCCCGAAGAACTGGTTGCCGACCCGCGGCGACTCGTTCGCCCGGTCGGCGGACTTGGAGAAGACCACCTCGGGTCCGAACGTCGCATCCAGCTCGTTCGGTCCGAAGGTGCCGGCCGCGATCGGGCCGGCCACGAACTCCCAGAACGGGTCGAAGTCGGTGAACGCGGCTCGGGACGGGTCGTAGTGGTGTGCGGCGGCGTAGTGCACGTCGGCGGTGATCCACACGACGTTGCGGACGCCCGGCCGCTTGAACGAGCCGCAGCACCTCGGCGATCTCCTGCTCCTGCCGAGCGGCGCTCCGGGATCGCGGTTCGCGATCGGCCTCCTGGCCCTGGCCATCCCGGACGACCAGCCCAGCGGGACGTCGGCGGAGATCACCTTCCAGGTGGCCGTGGACCGCGTGACCTCAGTCGATCAGCCAGTCCCGCTGCTCGCTCCCGAGGATCGTGGTGGCCTCCGGTCTCCAGTCCGTCGTGTTGGGGTCCCGGAGGCTGCGCATGTCCAGGCAGAAGACGTCGAGGTGCTCGCCGCGAGTCGACCTTGCGGTAGATCCGAGCGGTGGCGAACCCGTCGTCGAGCACCCAGCGGCCACGGCGATCACGGTCGGCGACCGCGCTGCGGGGCGCGGGCGTCCGCGATCGGCATGTACTCGCTGCCAGGCCCGGCGCGGCCGTGCGGCGAGCACGTCGACGCGACGTTCGGTGTACCGCGGTCGTAGAAGACCTCGCCGGGGTACCAGTTGTTGCGGGTCTCGTGGTCGTCCCACTGGGCGACCATCGGGACCTCGGCGTACAGCGCCCGCACGTGCGCGTCGAGCATCGTGTAGCGATGCCGCCGCGGAACTCCGTCAGCGTCTCGGCCACCTTGCTGACCTCCGGGGTGACGAGGTTGCGCCAGACCTGACCGTCCGGCTCGGTGACGGTCTCCTCGATCGGGTCGTCGCGTAGACGGTGTCTCCGGCGTGGATGAAGAAGTCCGGCGCGGTCTCCGAGCATGGTCCGGTAGCCGAGCAGGCCGCCGAGGTCAGGGTTGATCCCCCAGCCCTGACCGCAGGTGTCCGCGGTCCAGACGAAGCTGGTCGCGCGGCGGGCGGGTGTCGGCCGTCCGGAACGCAGCCGCTGCCACTCGCCGTCCGACCACGGCGTCCTGGAAGGCCAGCACGGCCTCGTACTCCCTGCCCGGTGCGAGCCGGTCCACTCGACGCTTCGCCGTCAGGTCGGTGTCCTCGGTGGCGCCACGGGCCGCGGCCGGACACGTCCCAGCGGCGGCCGCTGCGCGCCCACCACCAGCCGGCCGGGCCGGTCGGCATGGGCCCACAGCACGGCGCTGGTGGACGAGACGTCGCCGGACTGCACCCCGCCGACGAGACCGATCCGGCGCGTCACGAATGCCGGCCGCCACGGGCGCCGCGGTCGAGGATCCCGCAGCCATCGATCCGGCCGCGAGACCGGCCCGCAGCCGAGGTGCCGAGGAGGGTACGTCGATCGATAGCGGCGCTCGAGAGGATCCATGCCGACAGCATCACGCTACCCGAGCGACGATGGACAGTACCCCGCCTCACCGGCCACGGAGTGAACACCGGTGCGGACCCTCACCGCACCAGCCGGGCCAGCACCTCCGCGACCACCCCGTCCGGGCCGAGGGTGGCCAGGTCACCCACCCGCTCCCCGTCCACCAGCACCGCGCCCGCGGTGGTCGAGACGACCGCGGCCCGCAGCCCGGCCAGCACCCCGGCCCGGCGACGTACCGCCCGGAACGTGCTCGGCACCAGGTACGCCGTGTTCCCGGCACCGACCAGCTGGACGTCGACCTCGGGCAGCTCCGCACGCAACCGCTGCCAGGTCCGGGCCACCAGGTCGACCGCGGGCGGTGTGCCCGCGACGCGGTGCCCGTCCAGGCAGACCCCGTCGCGGACCTCTCCGCCGCAGCACCCGCCGCCGCCCCGGCCGTCGGTCCACGGCCGGACCAGCACCACCTGGACCGTCATCGAGGACTCATCGCCCGGAGGCCCCGTCGACCCGTTCGTCCTGGCTCGACGTGGCGTCCCCGGCCGGCGTGGCGGTCGCCCGGGCCTTCCGCAGCGCCAGGAACGCCTCCACCATCAGCCACACCGCCAGCACGAAGATGATCGCGTCGAGCGGGGCCAGCACCCACTGGGAGGACTCGATGAACGTGACGAGGTTGACGATCAACGCCCAGCTGGTCATCACCAGCAGGAACGAGAGCGGGATCAGCACCGCGATCGGGTTGCGGTTGTTCTGCGTCACCCACACCGCCACCACGGCCAGCGCGAGGCCGGCGGTCAGCTGGTTGGTGGTGCCGAACAGCTGCCACAGCACGCCGAAGGTGTACCCGGCCTCACCGCCGCCGGGCAGCAGCGCCATCGCCAGCGGGACCGCGACCGCGATCAGCCCGGCCAGGGTGAGGTTCCGGGACAGCCGGTGCCAGCCGGCCACCTCGGCGATCTCCTGCACGATGTAGCGCTGCAGCCGCACCCCGGTGTCCATCGTGGTGGCGGCGAACGAGATCACCACGACCGCGGCGAAGATGACGGCGAGGTCGAGCGGGACGCCGAGGTTGTTGGCGAAGATCCCCACCCCGTTGACGAAGTTGCCGACCGCGCCCCCGGAAGCGGTGCTGAAGTCCGGGTAGAGCGCCTGCCAGTCGGCCCTGGTGGCCACCACCCCGGCGGTCACCGCCAGCAGGGCGCCCACCGCGAGCGAGCCCTCGCCGACGGCGCCCAGGTAGCCCACGTGCCGGACGTCCTGCTCCTTGTCGATCTGCTTGGCCGTCGTCCCGGAGGCGACCAGCGAGTGGAAGCCGCTGATCGCGCCGCAGGCGATGGTGATGAAGAGGAACGGGAAGATCGACGGTGAGTCAGCGGGTACGTCGTTGATCAGCGGCGCCGCGATCGTGTTCCACCCGACGAGCATCCCGAGCCCGATCACGCCGAGCGCGATGAACAGCTGGTGGGAGTTGATGTAGTCCCGGGGCTGGAGCAGCAGCCACACCGGCAGGCGCGAGGCGATGAACGCGTACGCGAACAGGATCACCACCCACAGGTTGCGGGGGTTCTCCACGCCGATCGCGTCGGCGAGGCCGGTGAGCTCGATCGGGTACCGCTGGCCGACCAGGATCAGCAGGTAGAGCACCACCACGCCGAGGATCGAGGGCACCAGGGCCGCCGAGCGGGTCTTGTAGATGTACTGCCCGATCCCGATGGCCAGCGGGATCTCCACGAAGATCGGGATCACCGCTCCCGGGTTGGCGACGAACAGGTTGCCGATCACGACCGCGAACACCGCGTTCACCAGGGTCAGCAGGAAGAAGATGATCAGCAGGAACAGGGTCCGCGCCCGGGCGCTGACCACGTCCTTGGCGATCGTGCCGATGTTCTTGGCGCCGTGCCGCACCGAGACTCCCAGCGAGCCCATGTCGTGGACCCCCGCGGCGAACAGGGTGCCGAGCACGATCCAGGCCAGCGCCGGCCCCCAGCCCCAGAACGCGGCGATCGCCGGGCCGACGATCGGTGCCGCCCCGGCGACCGAGGTGAAGTGGTGGCCGAAGACGACGTGCTTGTTGGTCGGCACGAAGTCGACGCCGTCGGCGTACTGGTGGGCCGGCGTCACGAACGCCGGGTCCACGCCGTACACGTGGTGCTGGAGGTACACCGAGTAGTAGCGATACCCGAGGTAGAACATCACGCCGACGACGGCGGCGACCACGATGGCAGGCACGACAGACTCCTCCTGGCACGCCGAGGCTGGTCGTGGCAGGGGTGCCACCCCGTTGTGGCGTGCCTCACTGACCGCCCTCTTGCCCGAACCCGGCCGGACGTAAACTCACCTGCGGGCCGACACCCGCTCGGCCGGTACGCCGGGGGCCGGCTCCGCCGGGATCTCGGGCTCGCCGGGGGCCGCCGGGATCTCGTCGGCGACGATCTCCGGGTTCTCGGGCGCACCCGCTTCGGCCTCGACCGTCGCGTCGACGTCGTCGGTCGTGGACGGCGACTCCTCGTTCTTGTTCCTTCCCGCCAGGTCGAGGAACCAGCCCTCGTCGAGCAGGCTGGTCAGGCAGCGGCAGGTCCTCGGTGATCGAGAGCGCCGCCACCGTGGACAGGTACCCGTGCATGAGCATCCGGGCCCCCGAGTCGACCCCGGTCCGGGTCAGCTTGGTCCGGGTCCGCGACGTCTGCCGGGCGAAGTCCGCCCAGTACCCGTCGTCCCGGTTGGACAGCAGCAACCGCAGGACCTCGGTCGCCCGCTCCCGGCAGCGGTCGGCCTCGCCACCGGGCTCGCAGTCGAGGGACAGCCGGGCGCGCAGGCTGCGGATCATCTCCACCGGGGAGTCGTTGATGTCGATGACGATCGCCCCGGAGCGGGCCAGCGACTTCTCCCGCCACTGGTTGAGCCGCGGCTGGACGGTGTTGTCGTAGAGGACCGTCATGGTGCGGCGGATCGACACGAACGGCCAGACCCGGTGGAAGCCCCGGCTCGCCGCACCGGCGTTGACGATCACCAGCTGGTCGCACGGCGCCATCACCTCCAGCCCGGAGACGTTGCCGAACGGCCACAGCCGACTGCGCGCCTGTCGGTCCAGCTCCTCGAACCAGTCGGTGCCGAGGTTGTTGTGCACCCCGCCGTCGGTCAGCTTGAGCACGGCCGGGTACGGCGGGGCGGACCGCCCGTCCTGGAACGCGAAGTGCCGGCGTCGGATCCGGCGGGGTGGGAAGACCACCGGGAACGCCGCGGACGCGTACACCGCCACGGCGGTCCTCAACTTGGCCGGACGCCCCCAGCCGTACTGGGGGCTGAACACGAAGTCCCGTCCGAAGTAGATGGGGCTGCCCGAGACGAGGTCGGTGGCGACGAACACGTGGTGCACGGTCGAGGGGGGCAGCGCGGCCAACGTGTCGGACCGTCGGTTGTGCGGCAGCTTGGCCAGCGCCGCGCCGTACACCGCCTCCTGCAGCCGCCCCCTGCCCAGCACGACGCCGATCAGGGCGGCGACGAGCAGGATCGCGGCCGCCGTCGGCCAGGGTGGGTGCGGCAACCCCGAGCCCCAGTCGGTGAGCTCCGACCGGTTGGCGAGGGCGATCACCAGCGGAAGGCCGATCCCGAACGCCCCGAAGGCGGTCAACCCGCGCAGCAGCGCCTTGAGGAACGCCGCAGCGGCCGCAGGACTGATGAAGAACATCCCGCTCCAGGTGAGCAGGTTGGCCAGCGGCCGGGCGACCCCCTGCAGGTCGTCGACGGTCGCGCAGGCACTGAGGTCGAGCTTCTGGGCCACCGCAGCGTTGGTCAGCGATGCCCCCGAGACCGAGGTGAGATGCCGGACCCGGTGCGCCTGGCCCATCTGCACCACGCCGATCAGCGCGCCGAGGGAGAACAGGGCCGCCCGGATCCCGCCACCGCTCAACGCGACCCCGATCGTGGCCCCGTCCGAGCCCTCGTCCGAGCCCCGGTCCGGCCCCTGGTCCACGCCGTCGTCCGGGCGCACGCGATCCTCCCGAGCCTGGCCCCCGGGGGTTCGGTTCGACTGGTCAGCGGGCACGTCGCCGCCTCTCCGGACCCGCCCGAACAGCGCTCCCACCCTCGACGCGGGACCTCGTGCTCTCTCGAGTGTCGACCCGTCGGTCCCGACGGTCAATGCCGCGGGCGACCGGAGGTCCTACCCTGGCGCCGTGGTCGAGGACGGGTCCGGTGGCGAGCTGGCCGCAGTGCGCTCAGCCTCGGTGGCCGAGCTCTCCTGGCGCGACGCCACCGGCGCGGTCCGGGTGCGGGGCGCGGTGCCGCTGGTCGGCCCGGACGGGCCCGCGATCGCCTTCCCGTACGCCGCCGCGCGGACCGCGCGGTCCCTCGGCTCTGCCGACGAGGTGCTGCTCACCCTCACCGACCCGCACGCCACCGGGCCGGCGTACCGCCCGCTGCTGCTGCGTTGCCGCCCGAGCCTGGTCGAGGACCGGGAAGGTGACCGCTTCGTCGCCGAGCTGCTCGATCAGGAGCTGCGCCGCTACCCGCCGTCACGGGTGTACGCCGACTCGCCGCTGCTGCGCCGCGAGCACTGGTGGTGGTTGCCTCGGCTGATCCTCGACCTGACCGTCGAGACCACCACACCCTTCCCCGAGCGGGCCACGGACGCCGACCACCTGCTGGTGGTCGACCCGGACGACGGCGGGGACCGCCGGCTGGCCGCGGCGGTGGCCCGGGTCGGCGCCGGCTCCGGGACCCCGACCGTCGACGTCCGCTCCGGCACCCCCGGTCCCGGGGCGGCCGTCCTGTTCGGCCAGCAGGTCTCCGAGGACCGCGAGCGCTGGGGGCAGTGGGCGTGGACCGGCCGGTGGGACGGCGCGGCGCTCGAGGTGGTGGACTCCCCCGCCGAGATCGGGCTGCCGCCGGTCCCGGGCGTCGTGGCCCGCTGGCGCCGGGAGCGGGACCTGGAGCGGGCCTGCCGGCGGGGCCTCGGCGACGGTTCCGGGGCCGGACCCGGGTGACGTTCCTCGATGCGGCCGAGCCCGCTGGATCGGGGTGCGGCCGACCGGTGATTCCTGGCGCCGGGGACGGTCAGAGGAGTGAGAGAGCGACGAGGCCCGGACCCGAGGAGAGAGCATGACCCAGATCAACGCGTACCTGAACTTCGACACCGAGGCGCGTGAGGCGCTGTCCTTCTACCAGTCCATCTTCGGCGGCGACATCGAGCTGAACACGTTCGGTGAGTTCGGCATGGAGGGCGAGGTCGCCGACCAGGTCATGCACTCCTCGCTGACCACGCCGGACTTCGTGCTGATGGCCTCCGACACCCCTCCCGGGATGACCCGGGTCCCCGGCCGCACCGTGTCGATGTGCATCAGCGGCGAGGACGAGGAGCAGCTGCAGCGGTGGTGGGACCAGCTGACCGACGGCGGGGAGGTCGGGATGCAGCTGGAGAAGCAGATGTGGGGCGATGTCTACGGCGACGTCGTCGACAAGTACGGCGTGCAGTGGATGATGAACATCAACCAGCCCTCCTGACCCTGTTCGGCCCGATGCTGGCCCCGGTGGCCGGCTGGCCCAGACTGAGGGCATGGCGATCACGCAGCAGGAGGTCGAGGACCGGCTCGACGAGTGGGAGCTCGGGCTCCCGATCGACGAGCGGCTGACCCGCGCGGAGGCGTGGCTCCCCGAGTTCTCGGTGGGTGCTCCGGGTCGGGCGCGGCTGCTCAACTACCTCGGCGAGCTGCAACGCCTCGAGGGCAGGCCGGCCGAGGCGCTGGCGCGGTACCGGGAGGCCACCGCCGACGGGGGCGAGACCGTCATCGACCCGCGGGCGATGGAGGTCGACGCGCTGCTGGAGCTCGGCGACACCGACGGCGTCGACGCGCACCTGCGCGAGCTGCGGAGGATCTCCGCAGCCGGGACGTACCGCGGGATCTTCCACGAGTTCATCGCCGACGTGCTGGAGTCGCACGACCGGCTGAAGGACGCGCACCGCTGGCACAACCTGGGGTTGCGAGACCTCGATCCGGATCGGGCCGACCCGGACCTGCGCGAGGAGCACCACCTGCGCGGTCGGAGCCGCGTACGTCGGGCGCTGGGCCTGGCCAAGGACCGGTTCGACCTGCTGGCTGACGACGTGGAGGCGATGCGTCGGCTCCAGGACGAGGACGACGAGCACGTCGAGGACGCGTTCGACGACGACTGGGACGACCACTCCGACACCCCGATCAGGGACACCCCGATCAGGTGAGCCGCCGTTCCAACCGGTGCAGCCGGACGTCGGTGAGCTCGCCCTCGACGGCCCGCGCCGTCAGGTAGGTGCAGTGCGGCTGCCGGCGCCGGTCCGTCGGCGATCCCGGGTTGAGCAGCCGCAGGCCGTTCGGCGTGGTGGTGTCCCAGGGGATGTGGCTGTGGCCGAAGACGAGCACGTCGAGCTGGGGGTACGCCGCGTCCATCCGCGCCTCGCGCCCCTGCTTGCCGCCGGTCTCGTGGACCACCCCGAGACGTACGCCGGCCAGCTCGGCCCGCGCCACCTCGGGCAGCCGCTCGCGCAGCTCCGGGCCGTCGTTGTTGCCGTAGCAGCCGATCAGCCGGGCCGATCGCTCCTCCAGCGCATCGAGGGTGGCCACGTCGACCCAGTCGCCCGCGTGGACGACCACGTCCGCGGCATCGACGGCCGACCACAGCTCGTCCGGCAGCCGCTTGGCGCGTTTCGGCAGGTGGGTGTCGGCCATCAGCAGGAGGTTCAGCGCGGTCACGGCGACGAGTGTGGCAGCCGGGTCCGCGGCGGCGTCCCGGTCCGGATGGGTGTGGTCCGGATGGGTCTGGTGGGACGGCCGGAGGGAGGTCACACTCAGCCATGGCCGCCGTGCTCGACCCCACCGTCACCAACCCTGAGCACTACACCGTCGTGTTCGAGAACGACCGGGTCCGGGTCCTGGAGTACCGCGACTCCCCCGGCGACGTCACCGAGCCCCACGACCATCCCGACTCGGTGATGGTCACGCTCAGCTCCTTCCGGCGACGACTGCACCACGACGGCGAGCAGCGGGACGTGGAGATGGTCGCCGAACGCGCCGGCTGGCTGTCGGCGCAACGGCACCACGGGGAGAACACCGGGGAGACGGAGACGCACGTGATCTTCGTCGAGCTCAAGGAGCCGGCGGCCGCGGCGGGCAGCCGGGCACCGGGAGCCGAGCTCGGCCCTGCCTGACCTGCCTCGGTCAGGCGCAGCCGACGCAGGTGCGGGCGGTCGGCCGGACCTCCAGCCGCTCGGCCGGGATCGGCCGGCCGCAGCGCTCACACCCGCCGTACGTCCCCGCCTCCACGCGCGCCAGCGCCGCGTCGATCTCCTCCAGCCGCGCGGCGGCCTGCCGGACCAGCGTGTCGAGCTGGGAGCGCTCGAACGCGATCGTCGCGCCCTCGGGGTCGTGCTCGTCGTCGGCGTTGGTGTCCCGCGACGCCTCGACCATGCCGCTGAAGTCGCCGCGGAGCACCGCCAGCCGTCGTGCGACCTGCACCCGCTCCTGGGCCAGTCGTTCCGCTGCCGTCACGGGACCAGTCTGCCCTCGGGGTCGTCGGTGCAGGCCTCAGTGCACGTCGAACTCGTTGCCCTCGGGGTCGGTCATCGCCGCCCAGTACCCCTCCGGCCGGTCGAAGGTCCGGTGGTACGTCGCTCCCAGCCCGACCAGCCGCTCCACGTGCTGGGCGACGGCGTCCCGACCCACGTTGAGGTCGAGGTGCAGCCGGTTCGGGACCGTCTTCTGCTCCGGCACCCGGTGGAACAGCATCCGCCGGCCCTCGGGGTCCTCGGGGTGGCCGATGGCGACGAACCCGTCGAAGAACCGGCGACCGTGGGCGTCGGCGACGGTGTCCTCCTCGGTCAGGACGCCGCCGTCGAGGAGCTGGGTGACCAGGTCGTGGTTGTCCTCCACGGGCCAGCCCAGCGCCGCGGACCAGAACTGCGCCTGGGCCAGTGCATCGGTGCAGAAGACGACCAGCTGGGTGGACAGCGGTTGCATGCCCCGACGATAGGAGCGACCGTCAGCGTCGCGCCAGGCCTCGCCCGGCTACTCGCAGAGGAACGGCTCGGCGCGCTTGCCGCCGCCGTGGTAGCGGTACACGGTGCCGTCGTGCGCCAGGGTGATCCGGAAGCCGTCGGTGAGCACCTGGAGGTAGGACATCCCGGGCCTCGGGCACCCCAGGCTGCTGTCCGGCCACACCACGGTCTCCGCGGCGGTGACCTCGATGGCGGCGGGCTCCACGTCCAGCCGGGTGGCGAGGTCGGCGGCGGCGCGGTCGATCTGGCGTCGCAGTGCCGGGTCGACCCTGTCGTCGGCAGCCGGGTCGGAGGCCGGGTCGGAGGTCGGGTCGCCGTCGTCGGTCATGTCGGTGGACTCCGATGCGGTCGGGGTGGCGGTCGGTGCCGTGGTGTCCCCGCCGCACGCGGTGACGGCAGCCAGGGCGACGACGACGAGCACAGCACGCAGCATCCGGGTTCGCATGCCCCTGCGACGCTCGCCGACGCGGAGGGGTTCCCGATCGCGGGTCCGGGCACGGCCACCCATCAGTCCTCGAACAACGCCCGCACGTCATCCGCGCCGATCGCGGTGCCCATCGCCCCGTCCCCGTCGAGGACCTGCGCGAAGAGCTCGGCCTTGCGCTGCTTGAGCAGCATCACCTTCTCCTCGATGGTGTCGGTGGCGACCAGCCGGTACACCATCACCGGCTTGGTCTGGCCGATCCGGTGCGCCCGGTCGACCGCCTGCGCCTCCACGGCCGGGTTCCACCACGGGTCGAGCACGAAGACGTAGTCGGCCTCGGTGAGGGTGAGGCCGACGCCGCCGGCCTTGAGGCTGATCAGGAAGACCGGCGCGACCCCGTTCTTGAACTCGTCGATGACCCCGGCCCGGTCCCGGGTGGTCCCGTCGAGGTAGGTGGTGTCGATGCCCTCGGCGTGCAACCGGTCCCGCACCCGCCTCAGGAACGTGGTGAACTGGCTGAACACCAGCGCTCGGTGGCCCTCCGCGGCCAGCTCGACCAGGTGCTCGGCGAGCACGTCGAGCTTGGCCGAGCCCAGCGCGTCGTACTGCGCGTCGACGAGGGCGGCGTCGAGGCTCAGCTGGCGCAGCCGGGTCAGCGAGCTGAAGATGGCGATCCGGTTCCGTTGGAAGTCCTCCACCAGGCCGAGGATGTTCTGCCGCTCCCGCTGGAGATGGGTGTCGTAGACCTTGCGGTGCTTGGCGCCGAGCTCGACCTCGAGGACCTGCTCCTGCTTGGCGGGCAGGTCCGCGGCGACCAAATCCTTGGTACGCCGGAGCAGGAACGGTCGGACCCGGGTGCGGAACCGGGCCAGCGCGGCCGCGTCACCCTGCTTCTCCACCGGGTTGACCACGTGCTCGGTGAACTTCTTCGGCCACGGGTAGAGCCCCGGCGCGACGATCGAGAGCAGCGACCACAGCTCCATCAACCGGTTCTCGAACGGGGTGCCGGTCAGGGCCAGCCGGAACGGCACGTCGAGCCGCCGGACCGCGGCGTACGTCTTGCCCTGGTGGTTCTTCACCTGCTGGGCCTCGTCGAGCACCAGCCCGCCCCAGCTGAGGTCGGCGTACTCCTCGGCCTCGAGCCGCAGCAGGGTGTAGGAGGTCACCACCACGTCGGCGCCGTCGGCGACCTCGGCGATGCGGGTGCCGCGGCGGCGGCGCGACGCGGTGACGGCGCGGACGTCGAGCCCGGGGGCGTGCTCGCGCGCCTCGCGGACCCAGCCGCTGACCACGCTGGTCGGCGCCACCACGAGGAACGGGCCGGACCCGTCGGCCCGGGCGTGGCTGATCACCGCGAGCGCCTGCAGGGTCTTGCCCAGGCCCATGTCGTCGGCGAGGATCCCGCCGAGCCCGGCGTCCCGGAGGAACGCCAGCCAGCGGAACCCGTCGAGCTGGTAGTGCCGCAGCTCGCAGGTGAGCCCCGGCGGGTCGACGGCCGGCAGCTCGGTGAGGTCGCGCAACGCCTGCGCGGCGCGCACCCACTCGGCGGCCTGGGCGTCGACGATGCCGAGCTCGGCCAGCTCACCCCACAGCCCCAGGTCGTGGCGGCCGACCCGGACCGTGCCCTCCTCCTGCTCGGCGATCTCCCCGGCCGCCTTGACCAGGCTGGCGATCCGGGCGAGCGCGGGGTGGTCGGCGGCGATGTGCAGGCCGCTGGGCAGGAAGATCCGGTCGTGGCCCAGGGTCAGCGCCTCGAGGACCTGCGGCAGCGGGATCGACTCCCCGTCGACGGTGATGACGACCTCGAGGTCGAGCCAGTCCACGGGACCGCGGTCGTCCTCGCCCTCGGCGGCACCGTCCGCGCCCCGCGCCGACCACGGGTGGACGGGTCGGCGAGCTCGAAGCGGATCTCGGGGGCGTCCTCGGCCTCCCGGTAGTCGGGCTGCACCCCGGCCTGGACGACCTCGATCCCGGGGTGGTCCTCCAGCACCGGGAGGACCTCGGCCACGAAGGTCAGCACCCGATCACCGCGAAGCTCCTGCCGGGCCGCGAGCGCGTCGTCGGACCCGAGCAGCAGCCCGGCGACCTCCGCGTCCAGGTTCAGGCCCGCGAGGTGGGCGCGCTCCAGGTCGGCGCGGCGCACCGACCGCAGCCCGTCCTGGCTGTCGAGGTCGAACACCCGCTCCTGGCTGCTCCCGAACCGGTACCGCCACTGCCAGCCGAGCGTGATCCGCCCGGGCCCGGCCCACCCGACGGTGAGCACCAGGGCAGGCGGTGGCTCCTCGGGGAGCACGACCACCCCGTCGGAGGAGGCGACCGGCAGGTGCCGGCGCAGCCGCGGGAGGTACTCGGTGGCCAGCCGGTCCAGGTCCTGCGCGGGCACCCGGACCGGGGCCTCGCTGTCGATCAGCAGGCGACGGACCGGGTCGCTGATCGACCGATCCAGCGGCGCCAGGCGCAACCGGCGCCCGACGGCACGACCCAGGGTCTCGGTGGGGCCGATCAGGGCGACCCCGTGACCGGGCCGACCGACCGGCACCAGGTCCTCCCCGGAGTACCAGTGGCCGCTGTGCCGGACCCCCACCTCCACCCGCGCCCCCAGCGGAGCAGCGCGGTCCTCGGCAGCGGGGTCGTCGGCGATCGGAGCGGGAACGAAGCGGTTGCGGACGTCGACCTCCGGCGGTGGTGGGGGCCGGTCCTCGACCGCGTCCACGAGGAGCGACACCGGCTCCCCGAGCAGATCGACCTGGACGAGGCCAGGGCCGGCCAGGAACTCGATGCCGGCCTCCCGGGCTCGCTGCAGCAGCAGCCACAACCCCGGGCCGAAGTCCTCGATGCTCGGGTTGGGGGTCGACGCGGCGTAGTGGGCCAACGCGGAGCGGAGCCCAGCCAGGTCGGCCATCACCGCAGCCTGACCGGGGTCGTGATCGTGGGTGAACTTCATCCGCGGTGCGTCCGACCAGGCTGCGCCGGTCTTCACCCAGTTGTCCCGGGCGCCGCGGCGCAGCGGCCGCATGGTCACGACCGGACGCTCGGGTCCCTGGTGCCAGCTGCGTCGCTTGGGCGGCTCGCGCAGCGCGAACTGGAGGGCGATCGGGACGTGCGGCGTGGCGGTCCCTCCCTCCAGCTGCTGGAGCACCGTGTCGAGCTCGCGACCCCAGCGCGTCGGGCCGGATGCGGGTCGGTTCCGACCGCCGTCGCGAGCGACGATCAGGGCCGCGACCCCGTGCTTGCACTGCTCGGCGACGAAGCAGGAGCAGTCAGTGAAGACCTCGAGGTGGTGTCCCTCCCGGACCAGCTGGACCTCGACGTCGTACGGCTCGAGACTGTTGCCCTGGACCATGGCGCGGATCTCCAGGAACTCGGGTTCCTTCAGCTCGATCGCGAGGTCGTCGACGCGTCCGTCGGCGGCGTAGGCGCGGCCGCGGCGCAGGCTCATGTCGTCGAAGTAGAGGGACAACGCGCGGTCGTCGAGCTCGGCCAGCAGTTCGATCACGCAGTCCGTCCCTCCGATCGACGTCGCCGCCGTGCCTGTCGTCGCTGCCGTGGTGGAGCGAGTACCGGGCCGATTATCCAACCCCGCACCGACAGCCGCGACCCCCGGCATGGTCCCTGTGGATCAGCGCCCGACTCGTGGCACCTGGTAGCGGCGCAGCCAGCGGCGGTCGATCCGGCGCTTGAGGCGCAGCGCGGCCGCCCCCTGCCACCACAGCGGGCCCCAGGTGGCCAGCGCGGTGTCGCCGCCGAGGTCGAGGATGGCGAGGGCCGAACGCTGGGGGCGGTACGCCGGCAGCGGCTCGCCGCGGGCCCGGGCCAGGAAGCTGTCCAGCAGCACCGGCCCCTGCTTGACGCCGTGCACACCGATCCGGTCCAGGGGGCTGGACACGAAGTGCGCGCAGTCCCCCGCGGCGTAGAGGTCGTCGTGGTCGACGTGCTGGAGGGTGTCGCGGACGGGAATCCCGGTGGCGTCGCCGAGCCCGAGGTCGGCGACCAGGTCGGGGGCGGCGAGACCGGTGGCGAGGATCGCGGCGTCGTGGGTCAGCTCGGTGCCGTCGGCGCAGCGGGCGCCCTGGGGGGTCAGCCGTGCGACGGCGCAGCCGGTGCGGGCGACGACGCCTCGGTCACGCAGCAGTCGCCGGATCCGGCGACGGGCCCCGGCCGGCAGGTCCTCGCCGACCCGCGGGCCGGCCTCCAGCAGCGTCACGCCGGCGACGTCAGGGCGTACGGCGAGGTGCGCGGCCAGCTCGAGCCCGGTGGACCCGCCACCGACGACGGTCACCCGGGCACCCCTCCCCCGCCCGGCCGCAGCCTCGAGGCGTGCGTCCAGGGCCGCCAGCCCGACCAGCGGCTTGACCCGGATCACCGCGGGATCGACGTGCATCCCCGGCGGCGCGACGACACTGCCGATGTTGAGCGAGACCACGTCGTACCGGAGCTGGTCGCCGTCCTCGGTGCCGGCGGTCCGGTGCGCGTGATCGAGCGTCGCCAGGGTGCCCTCGTGGAAGGTCACCCCGGAGCGGTCCGCCAGCGCCGCCACGTCGATCCGCCCCGCGTCGATGGCGACCTCACCGGCCGCCGTCGCCGAGGCCACCCCGCTGTAGTGGAAGTAGCGCGGCGCGAGCAGGTGCACCCGGTAGCCGGCGGCGACGAGCTCAGCGGCGTGCCGTACGACGTAGAGGTGCGCGTGCCCGGCGCCGACGAGGAGGAGCCGCGTCGTCTGCTCCTGGGTCGTCACCTGCCCAGTGTCCCGGGTGGGTCCACAGCGGTCAGTCCCGCAGGACCTTGCTCATCGCCTTTCCCCGAGCCAGCTCGTCGACCAGCTTGTCGAGGTAGCGGATCTTCTGCATCAGCGGGTCCTCGACGTCTTCGACCCGCACCCCGCACACCACACCGGTGATCGAGGAGGCGTGCGGGTGGAGGCTTGCGTCGGCGAAGAAGTCCTCGAACGTCGTGCCGGCGGCCAGGTGAGCGTCGAGCGCCGCCTGGTCGAACCCGGTGAGCCACGCGATGACCTGGTCCAGCTCGGCCTTCGTACGGCCCTTCTTCTCGACCTTGGCCAGGTAGAGCGGGTAGACCGAGGCGACGGTCTGGGTGAAGATCCAGCTCATCCGAGGATGCTATCGGGGCATCCTGGCCCGGGGTCACCGCCGGTCGCCGGCCACCAGTGGCTGGTTCAGCAGTCGCGAGAGCCCCGGCACCCCGGCGCTGCAGCGCAGGAACTGGTCGACCACTGCCGGGGGAGCCTCCATTCGCTCCGACAGCAGCAGCGACAGGGCGTTCGCCCACTCCTGGATCACCACCAGCGGCCGATCCTGGGAGGCGACCATGACGGCGACGTGCGCGGTCCTCGGCAGTCCGAGCACGTCCCACACCGAGGGGGCGTAGCTCGCACTGGTCCACAGCCGCACGAGCAGGGGCCAGGTCTCCTCCCGCGTCAACGCCGTCTGCCAAGCCACGGCAGCCTCGACGAGATCCGCGGTCGACGTCTTGTCGATGACGCGTCGGACCGCCACCGCCACCGTCTCCGAGCACTCCCAGCGCGGATCCGGGGCCACCGCGCCCTCAACGAGCGTGGTGCGCACGACGCCTTGGCCGAGCGTCACGATCGTGTCCGGGATCAGGTCGGCCACCGCCTCGACCTGCAGACAGATGGTCACCGCACGCAGCAGCATGGCGTGGACGTCGCGCCAGGCGCGGCTCGTCTCCGGCGACCTCGGCAACCCGGAGAGGAACCACTTCTTCGAGGCTCGGACCCCCGGGTGCCTCGCCCGCTCCTCCAGCACGGTCAGGACGGCGGCCTCCACCTGCTCGAGCGCGGCGGAGCGCCCCGGCTCGCGGGCGGCCGCCTTGGCCACTGCCTTCGCGTAGCCGACCGAGCCGCAGCGTTCGGCGACCATCGCTCGGTCCAGCATGTCGACGATCCACTCCGGGTCGGCCTGCCAGATCTGCGCGGCGCGGGCCAGCACCAGCGCGGTGCGGGGACCGAACCGCTGGTCGGGATCCCAGGAAGGCTCGGCGGGCAGCTCCCACCCCGGCGGCAGTTCGGCTGTGGCCAGGTCGCGGACGATGGCGGCGTACTCGTCCGCCGCTCGCGCCTGATGCTCGGCGGTCAACGGCGCGGGTGGGCCCACCGGCGGCCGGACGAGCTCCCACCGGATGGGCAGCACCGGGGCGTCGCCGGCACCCCACGCATCCACGGCATCGGAGTCCACCGGGTCGTGCACGGTGAAGCGGGCGGTCACGAACCCCGCGTCGTACTCCCGCTCCCAGGTGTCGCCCACCTGCAGCCGGCCGTCCACGAGGCGCCAGGCTGCCTCGTTGAGGATGATGCCGGTGTCACAGGGACTGAAGCACCAGTCGGCGCCGGGGTCCTCGCCGATCGAGGGCCGCGCCCACAGGTGAAGCTCGGGAAGGTTCTCACGGGCCAGCCCCTCGGTGTAGGCGAAGTCGGATCCTCCGCCGTCAGGGTCGAAGACCGCCGTGATCTGCCACCAGGTCTCGCGTGCTTCCTTCGTCATGTCTCCACCGAATCACGAGACACCGACAGCGCGCGCGGTCGCAGGAACGGCCTGTGGAGAACCCCACCGGGACGCCCGAGAGCCGGCGGATCGGGCCCCGGCCACGCGGCGTCGAGCCCCCGGTGCGCGGGGTGGGACCGAGGCTTGGTCGACTACCGGTTGCGACGCCAGAGGCTGAGGTTGAGCAGGGTGGCGAAGCCGGTCCAGGCGACGTACGGCGCCAGCGCGGCCGCCGCTGTCCGGTCGTGGCGTGCTGCCTCCCGGAGCAGGGCGACGTTGAGCGCGTCCAGGGTGAGGATCACCGCCATGCCGGTGGCCGGGGACTGCCTGGCGAAGAACGCCCAGTTCCACCCGGCGTTGGCGACCAGATCGGCCGCGGTCAGCGCCTGGAGGCGGCCGCGGTCGGCCTTGGGGGCCTTGTCGATGGCCCGACCGGTCCCCCACGCGATCAAGCCGTAGACCGGGGTCCACACCAGCGGGAACGCGATCGGCGGCGGCTGCCAGGCCGGCTTGTCGAGGCGCTGATACCACTCCGAGTCCGGCGTGGTGCCGCGACTGCCGACGACGGCGGCCGCAGCCGTGAGGGCCGAGGTGATCACGTACGGACGCATGTCCTCTGTATACCCGTCGCCCCATCGGTGCCGCTGCCCTGGCGTGGCTAGCCGACGTGCTCGGTCATCGCGGCGCGTATCACCGCGAAGTCATCGGCGCTGACCTCGAACAGCCCCTGCCGGAAGGGCAGCCCCCAGTTCTTGACGTCCGTGATGAAGGAGAGCTGGTCCAGCAAGGGGCCGGCGTCGGCCGGTTGCGACTCCTCGAACTCGACCGCCAGTCGCCACGGCCGGAAGTCGGGCCGCATCTCCACCTGGAACGGCTCGTCACCGGCGATCGTCCCGATGGCGGTGAACTGACGCAGCGGGCGCCCCGACCGCATCGCCGTGCGTGGTGAGTAGAAGACCAGGCCATCACCGCGGCGCAGCCTCCGCAGTCTGGTGGGCTTGCCGTGGTCGGCCTGCGTGAAGCCACCCTCGACGCCGGCCTGCACGTGCTCGAGGCTGACGGTGTTGATCCAGTACGACGGGTCCGCGTCGCTCTCGCCTTGCGTCATCGACGACTCCTGCGCTCGGGGGCTCGTGTCGTGCTCGTCCTCCGCCCCAGCGTGGCACTTCCCGCCGACACCGGCTCTCCCCTGTCGCAGCCGGTCAGTCCGCGGCCAGCCCGGCACGAACGGCACCGAGTCGACCAGCGAGACCTGCATCCTCCCGCTGTGGTCGGTCGGGTAGGAGCGGGCGGTCTCGACGAATCCGGGCAGGCTGGCCAGCGGCCGGCCGAAGAGGTCACTCATCGCGGCGCCCTCAACGGCCTCCTCGAGCTCGGGGTGGACGGGGCGCATCCCGGCCAGGATGCAGAGCGGGTACGCCGACAGCGCCTGGCTCGCGTCGGCAATCGCGCCGCCGCCTCCTGCTCGGCGGAGAGCTCAGCCCTCCGACGGCGCGACGAGACGGTCGACGAGGGCCTGGCTGGCCCAGTCGACGGCGCCGGTCAGCAGGTCCGGTTGCAGGACCGCCACCCCGAGGACCGCTGCCATCGGAAGGAGCCGCACCGTCACTCGACGCCCCTGCTTGGCTGCTCGCCGAGGCGCCCGCGACCGCGTCCGCGTCTCGGCGACGGTGCCTCGTCCGGACGAGCCCTGCGTCGCGGTGGGGACCGGTCGCGTTCGGCGAGGTGGCAACGGATCGGGGGGCGCATGAGTCCCGACAGCAAGAGCCGCCACGATCTCCCGCACCTGGGGCGGGGTCAGGACCACCGGTCGCGAGCGCAACATCGGGACCAGGGTGGAGGTCGAGCAGACCATCACGTCGCGGGCCCAGCCGCTCACCGGCTCGTCGCGCACGAAGCAGAGCACCGGTCGTACGACGTCAGGACCGGTGACCCCGGTCAGCGCTGTCAAGGCGATCGCCGCCTCCGCTGCTCCGGCCACCGCCACCTCGCGGGACCGACCGTTCTGACGCAGCACCTTGTCCTTGACGGTGATGGAGCCGGTCCAGTTCTTGGAGTCGATGACGAACACGCCAGCGGGCCCGACCACGACGTGGTCGATGTTCGCGTAGCGGCGTCCCGGCCAGCGGATGTCGTGGAAGCTGGTCCACTCGACGTCGTTCAGGGTTGACAGGGCTTGTGCGGTCCTCTCCTCCCCGAGCGCTCCCTGCTCGTACAGCGCAGCCGAGCGCACCAGTCGTTCCGCCTTCTCCCGTTGCCTTCTCGCCACTTCCTTCGCGGACTCTCCTGCCACGTGCCCTCCCTCGTTCCGAGGCGCAAGGGTAAAGAGAGGGGCGACCGGAGCCGGTTGCTTTCGGAAAGTCGGCGGCACCGGTCCAGAGCAGCCATCGCGCCCGAATGCTGCACCCCCCGAGCAAGGTTTCCTGGCAAGCTGACCGCGTGATCCCGGGGCTCTACGAATCTCTCCTCACCAGCGACTTGCAGGCCGAGCTCGGGTCACTGTCGGGGTTGGAAGCCATCCTCGCCTCGGTCGATCCCGCGGATCAGCCGCACGTGCTGACCAGGCACCTGTCGGCTGCCATCCAGCAACGCCTCACCGATGTCAAGGACGTGGAGCAACGGCTGTCGCTGGCCGCGCAGATCCTGAGTGCGACCGCACCCACGTCACCGACCGTGACGGGGCCGATTCAGCAGTTGCATGCGGTCCGAGCCCCCGCCGGCCTTGGGCAGGTCAGCCGGCACCGACACCGCCCCAAGACACCGCTGAACGACGCGGCACTGCTCACCAACGCCCACGGCGAGCCATCCCTGGCCGCGGAGCTCAAGGCGGAGATCGACTCGGCCGACTCGAATCGATCTGCTGTGTGCGTTCGTGATGTGGCGCGGACTACGACTGCTCGAGGAGCCGCTCGCGGACGCCGCACGACGCCGGCGTTCCGATCCGCGTGGCGACCACGACGTACATCGGCGGCACCGAGCGCGAGGCCCTGGATCGGCTGGTCCGCGACTTCGGTGCCGAGGTCAGGGTGCAGTACGACGCGGCGCGCACCCGGCTGCACGCCAAGGCGTGGCTGTTCCGGCGGGACACCGGCTTCGACACCGCCTACGTCGGGTCGTCCAATCTGTCGACCAGCGCGCTGCTCGACGGTGTCGAGTGGAACGTCCGGCTCGTCGAGGTCGGCCACGCCCGCGCTGATGCAGAAGTTCGAAGCCACCTTCGACTCGTACTGGAACAGCGCCGAGTTCGAGCCCTACGACCCCGACCAGGATCGCGATCGACTCGACGACGCGCTGGCTGCGGCTCGCGGCGCACGCACCGGCGATCGGGTCACCATCTCGATCTCGGGCCTGGAGGTCCGCCCGTTCCCCTATCAGCAGGAGATGCTGGACGCGATCGAGGTCGAGCGGATCGTGCACGACCGCCATCGCAACCTCGTCGTCGCGGCCACCGGCACCGGCAAGACCGTCGTCGCCGCCCTGGACTACCGACGGCTGTGCCTCGACGGGCAGCAGCCCGCGGCTGCTGTTCGTCGCCCATCGCCGCGAGATCCTCGAGCAGTCGCTGCGCACCTACCGCGAGGTGCTCGGAGACGGCGACTTCGGCGAGCTCTACGTCGACGGCACCCGGCCCGAGCGCTGGCAGCACGTCTTCGCCAGCGTCCAGTCGCTGACGTCGTACGGCATCGCGAACATCCCGGCCGATGCCTTCGACGTCGTGGTCATCGACGAGTTCCACCACGCCGAGGCACGCACCTACCGCCGGATCCTGGAGCATCTGCACCCCAGCGAGCTCCTCGGTCTCACGGCGACGCCCGAACGAGCGGACGGCACCGACGTACGCTCGCTTCTTCGAGGGACGCACGGCCGCGGAGCTGCGACTGTGGGACGCGCTGGGCGCCGACCTGCTGTGCCCGTTCCACTACTTCGTGGTGGCCGACGGCACCGATCTGCGATCCATCAGCTGGTCGCGAGGACGCTACGACGAGGGCGAGCTCGAGCAACGTCTACACCGGGAACGACGCCCGCGCGCGCATCGTGCTGCGCCAGCTGCGCGACAAGGTCGCCGACGTCGCGTCGATGCGCGCGCTGGGCTTCTGCGTGAGCGTCGCGCACGCCGAGTACATGGCGAGGGTCTTCAACGAGGCCGGCATCCCGGCGCGCGCCGTCAGCGGAGAGACGCCACGAGCCGCCAGCGCGACAGGCCCTGGCGGATCTTCGTGAGCGCGACGGTGAACATCCTCTTCGCGGCCGACCTCTTCAACGAGGGCCTCGACCTGCCCGAGGTCGACACCGTGCTGTTCCTGCGGCCCACCGAGAGCGCGACCGTCTTCCTGCAGCAGCTGGGCCGCGGGCTGCGTCGTACCGCGCGACAAGGCGGTGCTGACGGTCCTGGACTTCGTCGGCCACCACCGCAAGGAATTTCGCTTCGACCACAAGCTGCGCGCGCTGACCGGGAGCTTCGCGGGCCGGGGTCGAACGCGCAGGTCAACGAGGGGTTCCCCTTCCTGCCCGCCGGCTGTTCGATCGACATGGACCGCCAGTCACAGGCGCTCGTTCTCGAGAACCTCAAGTCGCAGATCGCGAGCCGGTGGAAGCACGTGGTCGAGGAGCTGCGTCGCCTGGGGGACACCGATCTGGAGAGCTTCCTCGCCGAAGCGCGGGTCGAGCTCAGTGACGTCCTGCGCCAGGGCGGTCACTCGTGGACGCAGTTGCGTCGAGACGCCGGCCTTCCGATGCCGCCCGGGTCAGGCTCGTGAGACGGCGCTGCTCAAGCGGGTGCGCGCCTTCGCCCACGTGGACGACCGGACCCGCGCGGCCGCCTACCGGCGCCTGCTGCGAGGACGACTCGGCTGCGTACGAGTCCCTGTCGCCCACTGAGCAGCGGCTCGCGAGGATGCTCTTCTACTCGCTGTGGTCTGACGGCGGCGGACATGCGTCGTACGACGACGGCCTCACTGCCCTCCGTGCACGAGGTCGCCGTACGACGCGAGATCTCCGCCGTCATCGACCTGGCCTTCGAGGCGGCGCGACACGTCGACCTCGATCTCACCGGGCCGCTCACGCCGGTTCCGCTGCGAGTGCATGCGCGCTACCAGCGCGAGGAGATCCTGGCCGCGCTCGACTTTCCCCGTAGTCCTCAACAGCTTCCGCGAGGGTGTCTGGTACTCAGAGGCTCTGAACGTCGACGCCTTCTTCGTCACGCTGAAGAAGTCGGAGGCCGACTACTCGCCCAGCACGATGTACCGGACTACCCGATCTCGCCGACCCTGTTCCACTGGGAGTCGCAGTCGACGACCTCGGTGACCTCCAAGTACGGGGCGGCGGTACCTCGACGGGAGCAGCCACGTCCTGCTCTTCGCGCGGCACGAGCAGAAGAACGAGTTCGGCACCTCGCCGTACCTGTTCCTCGGTCCGGCTCACTACGTGTCGCACACCGGTGATCGTCCGATCGCGATCACCTGGCGTCTCGATCGGGCCATGCCCATGGATCTCTACACGATCGCTTCCGCGGTGGCGCAGTAGGCGTCGACACTTCAAAGGGTCGTGTGCCTCATGACGCCCTCGGGCGCGCCATAAGGCACACGGGTCCACGTTCCGCGCCGCCATCGGCCGGCCCCCACCCAACCGGGCGTGCCACCGCTCGACCCTCAGAGGGACACCGAGCCGGTGGCGACGACCTACGACTCAGCTGCACCCGCTGGTGCTGCCACACCCCTCGCACACGTAGCACGAACCAGCAGGCCGCATCTTCGTGCCGCAGGTCATGCACAGCGGAGAGTCGATCGCGGTGCCGGTGATCTTCTCCATCAGCTCGGCGGAGGTGTGCACGTCGGAGCGGTTTCGAGACGGTCGCTGCGCGACCTCCTCAACCTCCGTGGTGGGGTTTCGAGACGGTCGCTGCGCGACCTCCTCAACCCCCGTGGTCGGCGCGACCTCTCAACCGTGGTCGGGTTTCGAGACGGTCGCTGCGCGACCTCCTCAACCTCCGTGGTCGCTGCCTCGAACCTCCGTCGGGGTGACGAGCTCGGCGGCCGAGCCGGTCTCCTCGATGGGCTCGTAGGAGCCGGTCTCGAGGTGGCGCTGGCGCTCCTCGGCGGAGTGGATGCCCATCGCGGAGCGGGCCTCGAAGTCCAGGTAGTCCAGGGCCAGGCGGCGGAAGATGTAGTCCATGATCGACTGGCTCATCCGCACGTCCGGGTCGTCGGTGAGACCGGCGGGCTCGAAGCGCAGGTTGGTGAACTTCGAGACGTAGGTCTCCAGCGGGACGCCGTACTGGAGGCCGATGCTGACCGCGATCGAGAACGCGTCCATCACGCCGGCCAGGGTCGAGCCCTGCTTGCCGAGCTTGAGGAAGATCTCGCCCAGCTCGCCATCGTCGTGGGCCCCGGAGGTCATGTACCCCTCGGCGCCACCGACGGTGAACGAGGTGGTCCGCGAGACCCGCGACTTCGGCAGCCGCTTGCGGGTCGGCGCGTAGACGACCTTCTCGACCACCTTCGTCTCGACGGCTTCGGTCGAGGCGTTGGCGTCGGTGCCCTTGTTCTCGCCCTTGCCCGACGACATCGGCTGGCCGACCTTGCAGTTGTCGCGGTAGATCGCGGTCGCCTTCAGCCCCAGCTTCCAGGACTGGAGGTAGACCTCCTCGATCTCCTCGACCGTCGCGGACTCGGGCAGGTTCACGGTCTTGCTGATCGCCCCGGAGAGGAACGGCTGGCAGGCGGCCATCATCTTCACGTGGCCCATCGGCTTGAGCGCCCGGGCACCCATCGCGGTGTCGAAGACCTCGTAGTGCTCCTGGCGCAGGCCCGGCGCGTCGATGACGTGGCCGTTCTCGGCGATGTAGTCGACGATCGCCTCGACCACCTCGGGCTGGTAGCCCATCTTGCGCAGCGCCCGCGGGATCGTCTGGTTGACGATCTGCATCGAGCCGCCGCCGACCAGCTTCTTGAACTTGACCAGCGAGAAGTCCGGCTCGATGCCGGTGGTGTCGCAGTCCATCATGAAGCCGATCGTGCCGGTGGGCGCGAGGACCGAGGCCTGGGCGTTGCGGAAGCCCTTGCTCTCCCCCAGCTTCACCACGTCGGCCCACGCCTGGGTGGCCAGCTGGTGCACCTGGGCGTCGGCGCCGTGCATGGTACGGACCGTGTCGTTGGCGGCCTGGTGCTTGCGCATCACCCGCTGGTGGGCGTCGGCGTTGCGGGCGTACCCGGCGTACGGGCCGACCACCTTGGCCAGCTCGGCCGAGCGTCGGTAGGAGACACCGGTCATCAGCGAGGTGATGGTCGCGGCCATCGAGCGGCCACCGTCGGAGTCGTACCCCAGGCCCATCGCCATCAGCAGCGCGCCGAGGTTGGCGTACCCGATGCCGAGCTGGCGGTAGTCGCGGGTGGTCTCGCCGATCGCCTCGGTCGGGAAGTCGGCGAAGCAGATGGAGATGTCCATCGCGGTGATGATCACCTCGACGGCCTTCGCGAAGAGCTCACCGTCGAAGGTGTCGTCGGCCTTGAGGAACTTCAGCAGGTTCAGCGAGGCCAGGTTGCACGAGGAGTTGTCCAGCGACATGTACTCCGAGCACGGGTTGGAGGCGGTGATCCGGCCCGTCTCGGGGTTGGTGTGCCAGTCGTTGATGGTGTCGTCGTACTGCAGGCCCGGGTCGGCGCAGGCCCACGCGGCCTGGCTGATCTTGCGGAACAGCTCGCGGGCGTCGACGGTGTCGATCACCTCGCCGGTCTTGCGCGAGCGCAGCCCGAACTCGGTGCCGTCCTCGACCGCCCGCATGAACTCGTCGGAGACGCGGACCGAGTTGTTGGCGTTCTGGTACTGCACCGAGGTGATGTCGACCCCGCCGAGGTCCATGTCGAAGCCGGCGTCGCGCAGCGCGCGGATCTTGTCCTCCTCGCGCGCCTTGGTCTCGACGAACTCCTCGATGTCGGGGTGGTCCACGTCGAGGACGACCATCTTCGCCGCGCGGCGGGTGGCGCCACCGGACTTGATGGTGCCCGCGGAGGCGTCGGCGCCGCGCATGAACGAGACCGGGCCGGACGCCGTACCGCCGGAGGAGAGCAGCTCCTTGGACGAGCGGATCCTGGACAGGTTGAGACCGGCGCCGGAGCCGCCCTTGAAGATGAAGCCCTCCTCCTTGTACCAGTTGAGGATCGAGTCCATCGAGTCGTCGACCGAGAGGATGAAGCAGGCCGAGACCTGCTGCGGGGACTGGGTGCCGACGTTGAACCAGACGGGCGAGTTGAAGGAGAAGTACTGGTTGACCAGCAGCCAGGTCAGCTCGTGCTCGAAGACCTCCGCGTCGGCCGGGGACGCGAAGTACCCGTGGTCCTCGCCGCCCTTGCGGTAGGTGTGCACGACCCGGTCGACGAGCTGGCGCAGGCTCCACTCGCGGGCCTCGGTGCCGACGGCGCCGCGGAAGTACTTGGTGGTGACGATGGTGGAGGCGTTGACCGACCAGGTGGCGGGGAACTCGACACCGGTCTGCTCGAAGACGGTCTCGCCGGTCTTCCAGTTGGTCTGGACGACGTCGCGACGCTCCCAGGTGAGCTGGTCGTAGGGGTGCACGCCCTCGGTGCTGAAGACCCGCTCGATCTTCATGCCCTGCCCCGCCTTCGCGGCGCCACCCTTGCGTGTGGCTGCTCCGCTCACCGTCTCCGTCATGCGCTGTGCTCCTTCGTCCCGAGGGGGGTTGGGTCCGTCTCGTCGGCCGTGCTGTGGGTGGTTCTCAGTCAAGCGGGTGGCACCGACATCGGTGCCGGGTCGACCTCGAGTGCGGGCCGACGGGGTGGTGCGCCCGGCGTGTGCAGCTTCCCCACTACACACGCCGGGCGGTCTGGGTCAGCCCGACGGGGCTGTGTGGGCGAGCGCGGGACTGCGGCTTCGAGACGGTCGCTGCGCGACCTCCTCTGCCTCCGTCGTGGCTCGCTCGTGCCGGAGCATCGCGATCTCGGCCTCGAAGTCCTCGACGGACTCGAACGACCGGTAGACGCTGGCGAACCGCAGGTAGGCGACCTCGTCGAGCTCGCGCAGCGGCGCCAGGATCGCCAGGCCCACCTCGTGGGCCGGCACCTCGGCCTGGCCGCTGGCGCGCAGGGTGTCCTCGACCGCCTGGCCCAGGCAGGCCAGCTGGTCCTCGGTGACCGGGCGGCCGCTGCACGCCTTGCGGGCACCGGCGACGGCCTTGGTGCGGGTGAACGGCTCGGTCACGCCGGAGCGCTTCACCACGACCAGCTGCATCAGCTCGACGGTGGTGAACCGCTTGTCGCAGTCCAGGCACTGCCGGCGGCGACGGATCGAGCTGCCGTCCTCCGCGACCCGGGAGTCGAGGACCTTGGTGTCGGTGTGCCGGCAGAACGGGCAGTGCATCGCGGTCCCCCTCTCCTGGGTTCCGGGCTCGCCTCGGAAACCCCGGGAGGGGGCGTCGAGGCTGTGGATATCCGGCGTCCTGCTGTGTACAACAAGCCGCCACCTGTGAGGCTTCCACATCGGGTCTGTGAACTAGATGTGGATAACTACATCCGTGTAAGTACTAGATGTGGGATGACCGTACGCCGCGTCCGCGGCCGGCGCAAGCGGTTGACCGTGGTGTCGGCGTGTCGTTCCCGATCGCCGTGGACATGGGCGATCGACGATGCCGAAGGCGCAGGTCACGGGCGGGCGGCCGCGGCGACGGGGGTGGTCTGGTCCGGGTGCGGCGGGCGTGTCAGCCGGCCTGCGAGCCCTTGTCGAGGTTGTTGTCGAGCTCGATGACGAACCAGACCGTCATCCCGTCCTTGTCGCGCTCGGAGCCCCACCGACTGGTCAGCGCCTCGACCAGCATCAGGCCGCGCCCGTGCACCCGCATCGGGTCCTCGTCGGTCAGCGGCGCCGCATCCTCCTCGGCCTGGCCGCCCTGGTCGCGCACCATCACCGAGAGCACCCCGGCGTCGAGACCCACCAGCACCTCGCACGGGGTGCCGGCGTGGATGTAGGCGTTGGTGACGATCTCCGACAGGCACAGCTGGGCGGTCTCGGCGTACTCCTCGGCCACCCCCCACCGGCGTACCTCGTCGCCGATGAAGCGCCGGGCCACCGATGCCGCCCGCGGGTCGTCGTCGAGGATCACCTTGGCCGTCCGCGCCCCACTGGTCTCCGGGCCGAGGGCCGCCTCCAGGGTGGTGCGTCGCCGCTTCGCGGCCCGGACCTGCCGCAGCGCCTCGCCGGTCCGGTCCGCCACGGCCTCCAGCAACCGCAGCTGGGGCTCGTCGAAGGGCTGCGGGGTGCGGTACGTGATCAACAACCCACCGACCGGTGAACCCGGCCCGGGCAGCGGCAGCACCGCCATCGCCACCGACCCGTCCTCGCGCTCCTCCTCCGCGACCCGGGCGAACCGGTCGCCGAGCTCCTCGACGCTGGCCAGGACAGGCTCACCGCTGCGCACCACCGAGGTCAGGGGGACGTCGTCATAGGCGTCGATGTGGCGCCAGGCCGGCTTGCCGTCGAGGTCGAGGTCGCTCTGCACGAACCGGAGACGGCGACCGCCCCCCTCGACCAGCGCCAGGCCCACGCGACGCACCCCCGGCAGGGCCGCGAGGTGGCGGATCACGCTGCGGGCGATGCCGTCGAGGTCCCGAGCGCGTTCGAGGGCGTAGCCGAGGCGAGCCAGGTGGCCCAGCGGCTGCCGGGGTTCCGTGTCGCGCTGCCCAGCGAGCAGCCCGCCCCCAGGCTCGTTCACGTTGTCACTGTAGGCCACCGCTTCACCCTTGGGGGTGAACGGCGAGGAGATTTCTTGCTTTCGCCCGGGGGGAACCAGACCACCACGGCGACCTCCGGGAACGGGCATCCTCGGCTGCGACAGGAGTCTCGCCGACCGGGGTGCGGCCGGCTGGCGGCATCGGCCACAATGTCCGCCGTGGCGGGCCAGGGAAAGAGAGCAGGATCGCGGCGAGGCGCGAAGCGACCTCCCCGGTTCCAGCCGCGCCTGCTGCTGTTGGCCGCGGCGGTGACGCTCTCGGTGGTGGCCTGGGGCTACCTGGTGTTCGCCGCCATCGACTTCGGCGCGAGCGCCCGGAGCGGGGACTCCACCGCGTGGTGGCTGCTCGTCGTGGCCTCCGCCGGCGCCGTGGCGTGCCTGTTCCTGGGCCTGATGCTGGTGGCGCGGCTGTTGCGGGAGCTGGGGATCACCGGTTCGTCCTCGACACTGCCGCCACCGCCGCCACCGCCCCCCGTCCGCCTCGTCCACGCCGTCGGCCGGCCCGAGCTCGGACCACGCGGGGCGACGGCGCTCGTCGCGCTGATCGCGCCGGTCAAGTGGCCGGGGCCGGTGGGGTCGTGTGCCTACGGACGCGGCCTCCCCCTCGGGTCGTGTGTCCACGGACGCGCTCTCCCCCTCGGGTCGTGTGCCTACGGACGCGCCCTCCCCCTCGGGTCGTGTGTCCACGGACGCGGCCGGGCGCGTGCCCAGGCACACGACCCGGCCCGGGTGGACCGGCGCCAGGCACACGACCCGGCCCGGGTGGACCGGCGCCAGGCACACGACCCGCCCCGGGTAGACCGGCGCCAGGCACACGACCCGCCCCGGGTGGACCGGCACCAGGCACGACCCCGCGATCCGCGGATCGCTCCGGACACGACGCAGGGGCGGGACCGGGTCGGGTCCCGCCCCTGTTCTTCCCCCGGCCCGCCAATCGGGGTCGAGGCGACTGGCGGTGACTGTGGGTCGGCGGCGGCGAGGCGCCTGCCGACCGGTGGCGATCCCTACTCGACCGGGACGCGCAGACGCTGGCCAGCGGCCAGCATGCCGCTGTCCAGTGCGTTGAGCCGGCTGATCTCGTTCATCATCGAGCGGACGTCGCCGCCCTCGGTCAGCTCGGAGGCGATGCCCCACAGGGTGTCGCCGGTGCCGACCATGATCACCTCGGTCGGCTGGGGCACCCCGGGCTCCTCGGTGGCCACCGAGCCGGCGGCCACGAACACACCGATGGCCAGCGCGACGAGCAGCGCCAGCACGAAGACCGTCAGCCGACCGCGGCGGGTCAGCCGCACGCCGGCCGGCCGACAGGCGGCCGTCGTACGGGCGGCCACGGCGCGGGTGGCGATGCGGGTCGGGTGGGTCAGGGTCATCGTGCTCATCGGGACCTCCTGGGGAAGCGGCGGTCAGCCTGTCGGTCGGGGTGCTGATCGGGTGTCCGATGTCTAGCGGCGACCACCGACAGCCCTGCTCCTGCGACGTCGTACGGCACCGTCTCGATCAGACGTTCGATCGAACACGTGTACGACGTTAGAGCAGGTGTTCGAACGAATCAAGACCTCGTACGAACAATTGTTCGACCCGATCGGTCACCTCGACCGCCGCCGTCCGGCCGGCCGGTGGGTGTCAACGCCCTCGTGGAGCCGCTCGGGACCCGGGTGCGCAGCCCGTCGGCGCGGCCGTCAACCGCCCCGGGGTGTCATGCGAGCGACGCCTCGAGCCGCTAGACAGAAAGAGTCCATCCCTGCCCATCCAGGAGTCCTCATGCCTACCTCGTCCCGGTCCCGCGTCACCGCGGTGCTGCTCGCCGCCGTCGTCCTCATCGGCGGCGCCAACCTCGCGGCGTACGCCGCCAACGGCCAGCCCCTGCTGATGGGCAAGACCAACACCGCCACCAAGAAGACCACCGTCAAGAACAACGGCTCAGGGCCCGCACTCCACCTCAAGACCCAGCCCGGCCAGGCGCCGCTCAAGGTCAACCGCACCAAGAAGGTGAACAAGCTCAACGCCGACCTCGTCGACGGCGCCAGCGCCTCCGATCTCCAGACCACGGCGTACCGCTACCAGGTGCCCCCGTCGGCGGCCGCCGCCACCCACCAGGTCGCGTTCCCGGGCCTTCCGGCCGGCCCCTACCTGATGACCTACTCGATCATCAGCTTCAACGGAGACCCCCTCTGCCTGACGCAGGGCTCGCGCCGGGGGCTGTCGTACAGCGTGGCGCAGGGTCCCTACGCCACCAACAACGCATCGGCCATCATCGACACCACCGGTGGTCCGGAAACCCTGTTCTGCGCCGGTGGGGCCAGCTTCCAGATCTACTCGACCGAGGGCGACGCCGTCTCCGAGGTCACCTTCACCCGGCTCGACACCGTGACCGAGCAGGCCCCGACGGTCTCCCGCCCGAGCGCCGAGCGCCGACCCGGGGGTGCCACCGGTCGCTGAGCCACCCTTCCCCCCGCCGCGGGCTCCCGGTATAGCCAGTGTCAATGACCTGTCCGGGCCATCCCCGGCATCGTTCCCCGAGCACGTCGGCGGGGTGCGAACGGTCTCCAGGTGTCATGCGGGGTTCCTGGGCAGGCACTAGACAGAACGGATCCCCTGTCCGAACCGAACCCAGGAGTCCTCGTGCCTACCTCGTCCCGGTCCCGCGTCACCGCGGTGCTGCTCGCCGCCGTCGTCCTCATCGGCGGCGCCAACCTCGCGGCGTACGCCGCCAACGGCCAGCCCCTGCTGATGGGCAAGACCAACACCGCCACCAAGAAGACCACCGTCAAGAACAACGGCTCGGGCCCCGCACTCCACCTGAAGACCCAGCCCGGCCAGGCACCGCTCAAGGTCAACCGCACCAAGAAGGTGAACAAGCTCAACGCCGACCTCGTCGACGGCGCCAGCGCGGCCGACCTGAAGACCCTCGGCGAGAGGTTCGACCTGCCTGGGCGGGGCTCCGCCAACCAGCACGCCTTCGCCTTCCCCGGACTGCCGCCCGGCCGCTACCTGATGAGCTACTCGGTCGTCACCAGCGGGGCGACCGAGCCGTTGTGCTTCATCGCCACCGGTGACGCCCTCGGCTACGGCAGCGCGTACGCCACCTACCACGTGGTCTCGGGCTCGACGATCGTCGACACCACCACCGCACCGGTGGAGCTGACCTGTGCGGGTGGTGGTCCCTACGCGGTCCTCTCCGACGCGAACGTCCCGTCCCAGGCCTCCTTCGTCCGGCTCGACCTGGGGTCGACCTCGGCCGCGACGGCAGTGCGCGGCACTCCGGGCCGAGCCCCGGCGGGGCCGCTCGGACGCTGACGGCGACACCGGTGGACGCACCCGCGAGTGCGTCCACCGGCAGCCGCGCGTGCCCGTCAGGGGCGCCGACACGCTCGACACGCCGTTCGAACAGGTGTTTGAAGTCGGGCACGCCGATCACTACGGTGGTCTCACCGGCCCGGGGCACTCCCGCAGACCAGACGCACCCCGGAGTCGGACGCGGAGGAGGCGGCGCATGGCAGGCAAGAAGGTCGGGACCGGCCCGGGCGGCACGGGCGTCAGCGAGCTGCCCGACGGGCCGCCGGACAGCACCGGACTGACCCCCCGCCAGCAACGGGTGCTCACCTACATCAAGGACTGCATCGAGAAGCGCGGGTTCCCGCCCAGCATGCGCGAGATCGGTGAGGCCGTCGGCCTGACCAGCACCTCCTCGGTGGCCCACCAGCTCAAGGTGCTGGAGGCCAAGGGCTTCCTCAAGCGCGACGCCAACCGTCCACGTGCCCTCGAGGTCTTCCTGCCCGAGCTGATGGCCGCCCGTCGGTCCATCTCCGCGGTCGAGGAGACCTCGATCGACGAGACCGGCATCGGCGACCACCGCCCCGCCGCGTCGTACGTGCCCGTGGTCGGCCGGATCGCGGCCGGTGGTCCGATCCTCGCCGAGGAGAGGGTCGAGGACGTCTTCCCACTCCCCCGCCAGCTCGTCGGGGACGGTCAGCTGTTCCTGCTCGAGGTCTCCGGCGACTCGATGATCGACGCCGCGATCTGCAGCGGCGACTATGTCGTGATCCGCCAGCAGCCCACCGCGAACAACGGCGAGATCGTGGCCGCGATGATCGACGGCGAGGCGACGGTGAAGACGTTCCAGCGCAAGGACGGGCAGGTCTGGCTGCTGCCGCACAACGATGCCTACGACCCGATCGACGGCACCCACGCCACCATCCTCGGCAAGGTCACCGCGGTCCTGCGCCGGGTGTGAACCGGTCGGGTGGGTGAGCCGGTCCCGACCGGCCGCCCGCCCACCCCCGGGACGCCACGCGACGCCCCGGTGAACGGACGGTGGCACCTCGGTGCCGACCGTTACTCGCCGGTACGTCGGTCGTTGTGCACGGTGTGAGCAACCAGACCCCCGACCCGACGGCAACCGCCGGGTCCGCCGTACGCCGTCGCACCGTGCTGGCCACCGGGACCGCCGGCGCCGGCCTGGCCACGCTCGGGGGCGTCGGGCTGTCCCCGGCCACGGCCACCCCCGAGGAGTCCGCGCGCAGCCGCAGCGCCCGCTACTTCGCGCACGGCGTTGCCTCCGGGGACCCCAAGCCACGCCGGGTCGTCATCTGGACCCGCGTCACCCCCACCACCGCCGCCTCCCCCGGCTCCGGCAAGGGTCCGCAGGTCACGGTCACCTGGGAGGTGGCCCGCGACGCGGAGTTCCGCCGGGTGGTGCGCCGCGGCACGGCAGTGACCGGTCCCGGCCGCGACCACACGGTCAAGGTGGACGTCACCGGGCTGCGACCCGCCACCTGGTACCACTACCGCTTCCGTCTCGACGGGGTGCCCAGCCGCACCGGCCGCACCCGCACCGCTCCGCGGGGCCGGGCCACCCCGCGCAACCTCCGCTTCGGGGTCGTCTCCTGCGCCAACCTCCAGGCCGGCTGGTTCACGCCGTACCGCGCCCTGGCCGAGCGCGACGACCTGCACGCGGTGCTGCACCTGGGCGACTACCTCTACGAGTACGCACCGGGCCGGTACGGCTACGGCCCCGACAACATCGACATCCGCTCCCACGACCCCGCCCGCGAGATGGTCTCGCTCAGCGACTACCGCCGGCGCCACGCCCAGTACAAGCGGGACGCGGACCTCGCCGAGCTGCACGCCCGCTACCCCTGGATCGTCACCTGGGACGACCACGAGGTGACCAACGACCAGTGGCGCGACGGCGCCGAGAACCACCAGCCCGACGAGGGCGACTACCTGCGGCGTCGCGCCCGGGCCCACCGTGCCTACGACGAGTGGATGCCGGTCCGGATGAACGACACCGCCGCGCTCGGCGACGGCACCCGGCTGTTCCGGCGGCTGAGGTTCGGCCGGCTCGCCGAGCTGAGCATGCTCGACCTGCGTACCTACCGCTCCGAGCAGGTCGCCACCCTCCCCGGCGGCCTCGGCTCGCTCGAGTCCGACATCAGCGACCCGGACCGGACGATCACGGGCCGTCGCCAGCTGCAGTGGCTCAAGACGTCGCTGTCACGGGACAAGCCGCTGTGGAAGCTGGTCGGCAACCCGGTGATGATCGCGCCGGTCACCTTCGCCGACCTGCCCAACGACCTGGTCGACCCGGTCAACGACGTGACCGGGCTGCTGCCCGAGGACGGGGTCCCCTACAACGTCGACCAGTGGGACGGCTACACCCACGACCGGCGCGAGGTGTTCGCGCACATCCGCAACCACCAGGTGAGGAACGCCCTGTTCCTCACCGGCGACATCCACTCCGGGTGGGCGTGCGAACTGCCCTACGACACCTCCACCTACCCGGTCGGCGACTCCGCCGGGGTCGAGTTCGTCTGCTCCTCGGTCAGCTCGAACAACCTCAAGGACATCACCCGCACGCCGTCGCGGACCACCTCCCGGCTGGTCGAGGAGACGATCAAGGCGAACAACCGGCACATCAAGTACCTCAACTTCGACGACCACGGCTTCTCGATCCTCGACATCACCGCGAAGCGGGCGCAGATGGACTGGTACGTGATCGGCGACCGCGCCGAGCCGACCACCTCGGTGACCTGGTCGGTCTCCTACGCGACCCGTGCCGGCACCAACCGCGTCACCCAGGTCGACCGTCCGGTGGGTGGTTGAGATGTGCGGTGAGCAGCCGTACGCCGGGGCAGCCGAGTCCGTCGGGGCGGTCGGGGCGGTCGGCAGCGCGGCCTGGCCGAGATCCGCTCGGGTCGCCGTACCCTCCTCCGGGTCGGCGCGGCCGGTCTGGCCTTCTCCACCGCGACCGCCGCCGCCGGGCCCGCACGCGCGGCCGGGACGCCGCGTGGTCACCGCAAGCGTGCCTACGTCCTGGTCATCGACGGGTGCCGTCCCGACGAGCTCGACCTGGGCCTCACCCCGCACCTGACGGCGCTGCGTGACCGCGGGCTGAGGTTCCCCCGGGCCTCCTCGATGCCGATCATGGAGACGATCCCGAACCACGTGATGATGATGACCGGGGCCCGCCCGGACCGCACCGGCGTCCCGGCGAACACCATCTTCGACCGGGAGCTCGGCGAGGAGCGGACGATGGACCGCGCCTCCGACATCAGGATCGACACGATCATCGAGCGGCTGAACCGCCAGGGCCTCACCACCGGCACGGTGCTGTCCAAGGACTACCTGTACGGCGTCTTCGGCGAGCGGGCCACCCACCGCTGGGAGCCGGCCCCGATCATCCCGGCGTCGGGGCACGCTCCGGACGTCTTCACGATGGAGGCCACCCTGGCGATGGTCACCGAGCTCGACCCGCACCTGGTGTTCGTCAACCTCGGCGACATCGACCGGGTGGGCCACTCCGACGAGACCGGCATCAACGTCCGGGCGGCCCGGCACGCCGCGCTGCGGTCCACCGACGCGCAGGTGGGTCGCTTCGTCGACCTGCTCAGGTCCACCGGACGGTGGCAGCGGTCGATGGTGATGGTGCTCGCCGACCACTCGATGGACTGGTCGCGCCCGGACCGCACGATCACCCTCGGCCCGGTCCTGGACGCCGACCCGCTGCTGGCCGGGAACGTGCAGATCTCGGCCAACGGGGGCGCCGACCTCGTCTACTGGACCGGTCCCGCCTCCCAGCGCCCGGCGGCCGTCCGGCGGATCCGCGAGCTGGCCAACCCGGTGCCCGGTGTCCTGGCCACCCACGCCCGCACCCAGGACTGGCTGCGGCTCGGTCCCGAGGCGGGCGACGTGGTGGTGTTCTGTCAGGCCGGCTGGCGGTTCAGCGAGCCGTACCCGGTGCTCGCCAACCCGGTCCCCGGCAACCACGGCCACCCCGCGACGCGGCAGATCCCGTTCTTCATCGGTGGCGGCCACCCCCGGGTGCCGCGCCGGCAGGCGTCGTCGCGGCACGCGAAGACGATCGACGTCGCTCCAACTATTGCCTCGTTCTTCGGTGTGGGTTCGCCTGCTGGCGGGTACGACGGGAGAGCGCGCCTGTGACCGATGGTGCGGGCGCACCCTGGACAGCCGACTCGGCGGCGTGGCCGTTCCCCCAGCGTTGCCTGCCGCCGAGTCGGCGCTCCCTCGGACGCTGAGCGGCCGGAAGGTCAGGCCGGGGGGTCAGGCCCGGGGTCAGGCCGGGGGGCCGGCCAACCGGGACAGCGCCTTGCGCACCACGGCGCCGTCGGTGGTGGCCCACATGGTCGGCAGCGAGGCCTTGAGGAACGCGCCGTACCGGGCCGTGGCCAGCCGGGGGTCCAGGACCGCGACGACGCCTCGGTCCTCGGTGCTGCGGATCAGCCGGCCGGCGCCCTGGGCCAGCAGCAGCGCCGCGTGCGTCGCGGCCACCTGCATGAAGCCGTTGCCGCCGGCCTTGTCGACCGCCCGTTGGCGGGCGCTCATCAGCGGGTCGTCGGGCCGCGGGAACGGGATCCGGTCGATGATGACGAGCTGGCAGGTCTCCCCCGGCACGTCGAGGCCCTGCCACAGGCTGAGGGTGCCGAACAGGCAGGTGTGCGGGTCCTCGACGAACTGGCGGGCCAGCTCCGGCAGCTGGGCGTCCCCCTGCGCGAGCGTGGTCAGGTGCGGCAGCCGCTCCCGGACCACCTCGGCGGCCGCCTCGGCGGCCCGGCGGGAGGAGAACAGCCCGAGGGTGCGTCCCCCGGCGGCATCGACCAGCTCGACGATCTCGTCCAGCTGGGTGCTGGACATGCCGTCGCGCCCCGGCGGCGGCAGGTGCCGCGCGACGTACAGGATCCCCTGGCGGGGGTAGTCGAACGGCGACCCGACGTCGAGCCCGGCCCAGGGCAGCACCGTGTCGGTGCGGGGCTCGTGCTCGCCGGGGGCGAGGCGCTCGGTCGGCTTCAGCCCGAGACTGGAGGCCACCGCCCCGAAGTCCCCGCCGAGCATCAGCGTGGCCGAGGTGAACACGACCGTCTTCTCGCTCAACAGCTTGTCGCGCATCGGCCCCCAGACCTGCAGCGGCGCCACGCACAGCCGCGGCGGCATCCGGTCGCCGCCCTCGGCGAGCCAGAGCACGTCGGACTCCAGGTGCGCGGCCATCCGCTCCGCGGTCGCGAACACCTCCTGCACCGCCCCGCGAGCCTGGGTGCGGCCGGGGTCCGGGTCGCCGTTGGCGTCCGCCTTGGGGTACGCCGAGACACACCGGCGCGCCGTGTCCCGGACCAGGGCCAGCGCGTCGGCGAGCCCGGTGGGCACCTGGTCGAAGCGGCCGGGGCGGGCCTCGGCCACGGCTGTGCGCAGCGCCTCGGCGGCGTCGGCCAGCTCGTCGGCCTCCTCGCCGTCGACGAACCGCTGCGAGCGGCGGGCGGCCCGCTCGACCTCGGCGACCCACAGCTCGTCGGTGGCGGCCTGGGTGACCCGCGCGGTCAGCTCGTGCGCCTCGTCGATGATCACCGCGTCGTACTCGGGGATCATCGGGACCCCCTCGACCGCGTCGATCGCCAGCAGCGAGTGGTTGGTGATGATCAGGTGCGAGCGGTGCGCCTTCTCCCGGGCCAGCTCGGCGAAGCACTCCTGACCGAACGGGCACTTGGCGGCGCCCAGGCAGTCGCGGTGGTTGACGCTGACCTGGCGCCACTCGCGGTCGGTGTGCCGGGGCGCGTTGTCCCGCTCGCCGCTGCCGCCCTGCTCGGACTCCTCCTCGGCCCACGCGCGCAGCTCGAGGATCTTCTGCCCCATCGAGCCCTCGGGCATCTGCACCAGCGCGCCCTGGTCGTCGGGGACCCCCTCGCGGACCCGGTGCAGGCAGGCGTAGTTCGAGCGGCCCTTGAGCACGGCGTACGACGCGTCGACCTCGGGCCGCTGGCCGACCGCCTCGACCAGCCGGGGCAGGTCCCGCTCGACGAGCTGGTGCTGCAGCGCCAGGGTCGCGGTGGCCACCACCACCCGTTCGTCGTGCAGCAGCGCCGGCACCAGGTAGGCCAGGGACTTGCCGGTGCCGGTGCCGGCCTGGACGAGCAGGTGCTCCTCGCTGGTCAGTGACTCGGCGACCGCCTCGGCCATCCGCACCTGACCGCCGCGCTCGGTGCCGCCGAGCGCGGCCACCGCGGCCGCCAGCACCTCGCGGACCGCGACGTGCTGCTCGGTCGGCGCGGACATCGGCTGAGGCACCCGAGAACCCTAGTCGTCGCCGCCGACGATCCCCGCACCCGTCGGTGACGCCTGTGGAGGACGGGTCGCGTCGGTCGGTGGTGGTGAGGTTCAGCCCGGGAGCGTCTCGACCCGAGCGGCCACCGCGTCGCCGAAGCGGCGGTGCCCGGCCGGGGTCAGGTGCAGGCGGTCGCCGAGGTAGTCCAGCCGCAGGTCGGCGGTCCCGACGTACCCGACCTGGTGTCGCTCGGCCAGGTCGCGCAGCAGCGCGTCGACCCGGGGTACGCCGCCTGCTCGAGCCGGGGCGGCGGGCGGGCCGACCACCACCAGCCGGCGTTGCCCGACGACCTGCACCAGCCGCTCGAACCCCGCGGTGATGGCCGCGTCGGACTGGTCGACGTCGTTGAGGCCGGTGCCGACCAGCACCAGGTCGGCACCCCCACCGAGCGCCACCCGGGCCCGCTCGGCGAACGCGACCCCGGCACAGGACGAGGCGTGCTCGCTCCACCCGGACCCGGAGAACCCGGCCACGTGGACACGCCCGGGGAGCCGGGAGGGCCAGGACGTCGACGGCGTCGCCAGACCCAGCCCGACCGCATAGCTGTCCCCGATGACGACCACCCGAGCGCCGGTACCGGTGACCCGGGATGCTCGCCACGACGCCGCGGCCGCGTGGGTCTCGCAGCGGCCGGCCTCGTCGCCGCGGGCCCGTGCCGCCAGGTGCACGGTGGCCACACAGAGCAGCAGGGTCACCGCCAGCGAGACGACGAGCAGCGCACGCGCCCGCGCCGACCCGAGCGGGTGGATCCCCGCGGCCCCCCACTGCACCACCCGAGAAGTATGCGGGTCGGGGATGGGGGTCGCGCCATGGCCCGGCCGGGTGGGTCTGGGGGTGGTGCGTGTGGTGCGGGTGGGGGTTTCATCACGGTACGTGGGTGAACCCGCACTTCCCCCGGCGTACCCAGCACGGGACGTGCGGGTCCACCGAGGGGCGTGTCACCTCATCGACATACCGTGATGAAGCGACAGCAGCCGCCGCCGAGGACGCGACGACGCGGGTGAGCGGGCGGGTCAGACGGCGTACGACGACAGCTCGCCGGCGAGGTCCTCGTGCGCGCGGCCGACCACGTGGGTCCCGTCGGCGGTGTGCTCCATCGTGCTGATCTCGCCGTGCTGGTGGAGCCGGTTGATCAGGTCACCCCGCCCGTACGGAACCAGTGCCTCGAACTCGACCCCGGGCCGCGGCAGCTCGGACTCGACGACCGTGAGGGCCTGGACGATCCCCTCGCCGGTCTTCGCGCTGACCACCACCGAGTGCGGCTCGCGCTGACGCAGCCGGGCCAGCACCATCGGGTCCGCGGCGTCGGCCTTGTTGATCACCACCAGCTCGGGCACGTCCTGGGCGCCGATCTCGGCGAACACCTCGCGAACCGCGGCCAGCTGACCCTCCGGGTCCGGGTGCGAGCCGTCGACCACGTGCAGGATCAGGTCCGAGTCGGCGACCTCCTCCAGCGTGGAGCGGAACGCCTCGACCAGCTGGTGCGGCAGGTGCCGGACGAACCCGACGGTGTCGCTCATCGTGTACACCCGGCCGTCACCGGTGGTGGTCCGCCGGGTGGTCGGGTCCAGGGTCGCGAACAGCGAGTCCTCGACCAGCACCCCGGCGTCGGTGAGCCGGTTGAGCAGCGAGGACTTGCCGGCGTTGGTGTAGCCGGCGATGGAGACCGACGGGATCTGCCGGCGGCGACGCTCGGCCCGCTTGGTGTCCCGGGTCCCCTTCATCTCCTTGAGCTCGCGGCGGAGCTTGGCGATCTTGGTGTTGATCCGACGCCGGTCGGTCTCGATCTTGGTCTCACCGGGGCCACGGCCACCGATGCCGCCACCGGCCGCGCCGACCCGGCCACCGGCCTGCCGGGACAGGTTGCCACCCCAGCCGCGCAGCCGCTGCTTCATGTAGCTGAGCTGAGCCAGCTCGACCTGCGCCTGCCCCTCCCGGGACTTGGCGTGCTGGGCGAAGATGTCGAGGATCAGCGCGGTCCGATCGACCACCTTGACCTTGAGCCGGTCCTCCAGGTTGCGCAGCTGGCTGGGCGCCAGCTCCCCGTCGCAGATGACGGTGTCCGCGCCGGTGGCCCGGACGATCTCCTCGAGGCCCTCGACCTTGCCGCGGCCGATGTACGTCGCGGGGTCGGGTGCCTGCCGGCGCTGGTAGATCGCCTCGAGCACCTCGGACCCGGCGGTCTCGGCCAGCAGCGCCAGCTCGGCCATCGAGTTCTCGGCATCCTGGACGCTGCCCTCGGTCCACACCCCGACCAGGACGACCCGCTCCAGCCGCAGCTGGCGGTACTCGACCTCGGAGATGTCCTCGAGCTCGGTGCGCAGGCTGGCCACCCGGCGCAGAGCGTGCCGTTCGGCCAGCTCCATCGCGCCCAGGGTCGGCTCGTCCTCGGGGTCCGGCTCGTCGCCGTACCCGGAGACGAAGCCCCCGTTCTCGGACTCGTTCTCGTTCTCTGACTCGTGCTCGGCGTCGGGCGACTCCTCGGAGTCGTCCCAGTCGCGGGTCTCCTCGAGCGCGGTCTCGATCGCGGAGTCGAGGGTGACGTCATGTGCGTTGCTCATATACCTCCAGCCTAGGTCTGTCACAACAACCGCGCGAACGGGTTTCATCCCGACCACCGGCTCGGGGCCTCGCGGCGACGGCTGGCTATCGTCGCGCGGACAGCGTCACCCGGGGCTGGTGGAGGGAGGTGGGCGTGGACGACTCGGAGCTGGCCGGGCAGGTGGCGCGGCTGCGGTCGCTCGGCGACCGGGTGCTGCTCGGGATCACCGGGGCGCCCGGCGCCGGCAAGTCGACGCTGGCGGCGCACCTCGCGACGGCGTACGACGCGGTGGTGGTGCCGATGGACGGCTTCCACCTCGCCGACGTCGAGCTCGTCCGGCGGGGGTTGCTGGACCGCAAGGGCGCCCCGGAGACCTTCGACGCCGAGGGGTACGCCGCGCTGCTGCGCCGGGTCCGCTCCGCCGCGCCGGCCGATCCGCCGGTGCTGGCGCCCGATGTTCGAGCGGGACCTGGAGCAGCCGATCGCGGGCGCCATCCCGGTCCCCGCCGCCGCGTCGCTGGTGGTCACCGAGGGGAACTACCTGCTGCTGGACCAGCTCCGCTGGCGGGGCGCCCGGGAGCCCCTGGACGAGGTGTGGCACGTGGTGGTGGACCCGGCGCTGCGGGTGGAGCGGCTGGTGGCGCGTCACGTCGCCTTCGGCAAGTCGCTCGCGGCCGCCCGGGAGTGGGTGGACCGGGTCGACGAACCGAACGCGGTGCTGGTCGAGGCCGCCGCGGACCGGGCCGACCTGGTGCTCGACCTCACCGGCTGGTCGTGTGCCCCCTGACGCGCTCCCCCGCGTCCTCAGACACACGACCCGGCCGGGACCCGCCGGCGGGTGATCCACCCCGGGGTCGTGTGCCCCCTGACGCGCTCCCCCGCGTCCTCAGACACACGACCCAGCCGGGACCGCCGGGAGCCCTGACCGGCACCACCGCGGACAACTCCTGTCGCAAATGACCCATCTGCCTCTGTTCGGGACCGCGGCACTCCGCTATGACTGAAGGAGAGCCACGTGAGTTCCTTGCGGGAGGGGCGGGTGATCGGGCATGACCTCAGGACCGACTGACCCCACCGGCACGACCGCGCTCCCACCACCACCGCCACCTGAGCAACAGCAGCCGACCGCCTCCCGGCGCAACGTGATGGACCGGCTGACCGGGCCGGCGGTCCTCGTCCCGGTGGCCGTCCTCTTCGTCATGCTGCTCCTGCTGATCCCGGCGGCGTCCCTGGACCACCCCTCGCAGCACGACCCGACGATCGCCACCGACACGTACGCGCCGGGGATCCTCGGCTTCGAGTTCCTCGGGTCCACCGCCGAGGTCCTGCCCCCGCCGCCCGAACCGCCGACGGAGGCCGTCTGCCAGGCGATGACGGAGAAGACCGACGCCTGCGACCGGATCCTGAGCGGGCAGCCGATGGTCGAGGAGACCCAGGGCCGATCCCGCCTCGGGTGGGTCGACGCCTACCCCGCCGGCGCCGTCCGCGACGCCCTGCTGTGGGACCTCGTCCTCATCGTCGTGTACGTCGCGATGCTGGCGCTGCTGGCCCGCACCGGCGCCAACTACCGCACGGTCAGCACCCGCCGGCTCTATCCCAGCATGATCCGACTGGCGGTCGCGGCCGGCGTCCTGGACGTGGTCGAGAACGTGTGGATCTGGATCGCCGCGGTGGCCGACCCTCCGGACGGCATCGAGGGCTGGGCCTGGAAGTTCGCCGCCGCCGCCGCGTGGGGCAAGTGGCTGCTGGTCTTCGTCGTGGCGTTCTACGGGCTCGGCGGCCTGCTGTCGCTGTTCCTCCCCCGCCCGATCCGCGAGGTGCTGGCCTCCGCCACCGACGAGGGCGACGCCGCGAGCGCCGGCGTACCGATGTGGACCGGCGCGGACGACACGCAGCGCCGCAACCTCGGGATCGCGATCTCCGGCGGCGGCATCCGGGCGGCCTCGATCTCGCTGGGCGCGCTGCAGTCGCTCGAGCGGGGCCATCCGCTGGGCTGGGACACCGCCGACGACGTGACCTCCGTCTCCGGCGGCTCCTACATGGCCGGCGGCTGGAGCCTGGCCCGGCACGCCCCGCACAGCGGCAACGGGGCACCGCGCCCCTGGGCCTGGACCGAGACCGACCGAACCGGGCCCCGAGGAACGCCACCTCGAGGCCAACCTCGGGTACCTGCTCAGCAACGCCCCGCGCGGCGCCAGCGCCGACCAGATGATGCGGGAGCAGAAGCCGACCACCGCGATCGCGCCGGGAGCCGAGCAGCGCCAGCGGTCGCGCAGGCCTGGGAGCACGACCGGCAGGTCGCCGAGCGTCGGCCCGCGGTCGTCGCGACAGTGCTCACCGGGATGGCCCTCAACGCCGCGGTCTTCCTCGGGCTGCTGTGGGTGATCAGCCAGCCGCTCGGCTGGTTCTACCGGTGGTACTTCGCCCTCGGCTGCCCGCGCCTGCAGACCACCGACGCCGCCACCGCCGACCTGGCCTACTGCCTGCCGTCGGTGTCCCGGACGGCGCCGTCGGTGCTGATCTGGTTGGGCCTGGGCATCTTCTGCGATCCTGGTCTGGGTGGTCCTGGCCAAGGCGTTCGAGGTCAGCGGCCGCGGAGGCGCGCCGCCACCGTTCCTGCTCGGCTTCAAGGTGGCGGGGTACGGCGGTCTGGCCCTGGCCGGCCTGCTCGGCGTCCTGCTCATCGGACTGCCGCTGCTGATCGCCCGGCTCTGGGACCCGGTCGAGGGCAACGGGCTCGGCGCCACCCTGATCGCGATCATCGGCGCTCTGGGCAGTGCCGGGGCGCTGTTCCGGATCCTGCGCAAGCCGCTGGCCCGCTTCGCTCCGGTCATCGCGGGCGTGCTCTTCGGGCTGCTGCTGCTCTTCGTGATCAGCCTGTGGGCCCTCTCCGCCCTGGCGGCCGGCGACCAGGAGCGCAGCATCCCGCTGTGGCTGTTCGTGCTGCTGCTGCTGCTCGTGGTGCACGCCGGCTCCAGCGTCGAGTGGTGGTCGCTCTCGGCGTTCTACCGGGGCAAGCTGCGGGCGGCGTTCGGCGACGTACCGTCCGACGACGGGGGCTCGGCAGGCGCTGGCGTACTCCAACGGCATCGACGCCACCGGCGGCCGGCTGCCCGAACCGGACCTGCTCGACCTGGGCGGACCCGAGCCCGGCACGGTGGCGTCCGGCGAGCGCACCGCGACGCCGCTGACCATCTGCACCGCCGCCTCCGTCACCGGTCGGGAGGTGCGCACGCACTACGGCATCCCGGCGCTGAGCATGACGTTCTCGCCGCACTACGTCCGGCTGTTCGCCCCGGTCACCGGCGAGGGCGAGTGGCGGGCCTACTCGGCGCCGACCGCTCACATGTCCCAGCTGATGGCCGGCACCAGGCGCCCCCGACTGACCACCATGCTCGCCGTCGGGCTCTCCGGCGCGGCCGTCTCCCCGGCGATGGGCCGGCTGCGGGTCGGGCCGGTGAGCATGCTGCTGGCCTTCGCGAACGTGCGCCTCGGGATGTGGGTGCCGAACCCGCGGTACGCCAGCCAGCTCGTCGCGCGGGGCGCCGTCCTGCCCTCGCCGCGGCTGGGCTACCTGATCAAGGAGTTCCTCGGGTTCCACGACCCCAGCGACCTCTACCTCTACGTCACCGACGGCGGGCACTGGGAGAACACGGCGCTGGTCGAGCTGCTGCGGACCGCGCTGCACCGCGAGATCGTCTGCATCGACGCCGACTCCGGCGCCGGCTACCGGGTGGCATCGCTGTCGAAGGCGATCGACCTGGCCAAGCTGGAGTGCAACGCGACCGTGATGGTCAACCTGGACACGCTGCGGGCCGACGAGCGCGACCCGTACCCCGGCCGGGACTACTCCCCCCGGTCGGTCACGCTCGGCATCGTGCACCGTCAGGTGCGGCACGGGGGGCCGACGGCCGCCGAGACCGGTCACCACTTCACCCTGCTGTGGTACTGCAAGCCGGCCCTGACCCAGGACATGCCGCCCAAGCTGTTGGCCTACCGGGAGATCGACGCGACGTTCCCGCGGGTCAACACCGTGAACCAGTTCTTCCACATCGCGCAGTTCGCGGCGTACCGGGACCTGGGCCGGTACAACGCCGGCCAGATCCAGGTGGCCCGGGAGCGGCTGCGGGACGCGGTCGAGCCCTACGAGACGTACGTCGCCTTCGAGCCCACCGCGATGCCGGACGAGGAGAACTGGGCACCGGCCGAGCTGGCCGACCTCATCGACAAGCTGGTGCTGGCCCGTCCGGCCCCGGAGCGACACGACTACGCCCAGGCGGTCTACGCGTCGGTGCGGGACACGCTGCGGGCGGCCGAGCCCGCCGTCCCGTCCACCGGTCTGCCGGCCGCGACCTGACGCGACACCCGCCCGACGCGTCAGCCCGGGCTGGTGTCCGACCGGCGCCGCTGCACGCCGTACTCCCGCGGGGTGGCGCCGGTGACCGCCCGGAAGTCCCGGGCGAAGTGGGCCTGGTCGGCGTGCCTGGACCGAGCAAGAGCTCGCGAACGTGCAGCGCAGCCTCGACGGCTTCGGCGAGACGCTGTACGGCGAGGGCATCTGCCAGCCCGCCCTGCCCGAGCCACCCGGCGCCGACCGGCAGACCGCGCTGCTGGCGCGGATGGGGCGTGCTGCCTAGCTGCTCGATGCCGGGGCGGTGCTCACTTCGGAGGCATCCGGATGCCCCCGTCGACCCGGATCACCTCGCCGTTCATGTAGGAGTTGGTCAGGCACTCGATCACCATGCTGGCCAGCTCGTCGGGGACCCCGAGCCGCTTGGGGAACAGCACCGACTCGCCCAGCTTGGCCTTGAACGCCTCGGCCTCCTCGCCCTCGCCGTAGATCGGGGTGTCGATGAGACCCGGCGCGATGGTGGTGAGCCGGATGCCGGACGCGGCCAGGTCGCGGGCCACCGGGAGGGTCATCCCGACCACGCCGCCCTTGGAGGCCGAGTACGACGCCTGCCCGATCTGGCCGTCGAACGCGGCCACGCTCGCCATGTTGACGATCGCGCCGCGGCACCCGTCCTCGTCCGGCTCGTTGCGGCTCATCACCGTGGCGGCCTGCCGGGTCACGTCGAAGGTGCCGATCAGGTTGATCTGGACCACCTTGGTGAAGGCGGCCAGGTCGTGGGCGGACTCGATCTCACCGTCGCGGCCGATGGTGCGCTGGGCCCAGCCGATCCCGGCGGAGTTGACGCAGGCGCGCAGCGGGGCGATCTCGGCAGCCGCGTTCACCGCGGCGGTGATCTGCTCGGTGTTCGTCACGTCCACCTGGGCGAACACGCCCCCGATCTCGGCGGCCAGCGCCTCCCCCTTCTCGGCCTGTAGGTCGGCGACCACGACGATCGCACCCTTCGCGGCGAGCTGGCGGGCGACGGCGGCACCGATGCCCGACGCTGCCCCGGTGACGATGGCGGTGGCTCCGTTGATGTCCATGGCCCGGGAGCATAGGCGGGGTGCCGGGTTCCGGTTTCACCACGGTCCGTGCCCCGACCACACCCGGGGTCAGCACTCGGCGCACCTGGGTCGTGTGCCCCAGAACGCGCCCCACCGCGTCGACAGGCACACGACCCCGGGCAAGCAGTCGGCACACCTGGGTCGTGTGCCCCCGGACGCGCCCCACCGCGTACCGACAGGCACACGACCCCGAGCAGGCACACGACCCACGCGGGGCGATCCGGTCAGTGGGCGGCGGTCAGAGGGCGGCGGTGCCCCGGGCCACGATCACGGCCGGTCCCGTCATCAAGATCCGGTCGTCGGCCGTCCAGGTGACCGACAGCGTGCCGCCGGGCAGGTCCACCCGGTAGGTCAGGTCCTCGGGACCCGGGCCGGTCGCCCCGTCGGCCAGCGCCGCGGCCACCATCACCGCGCAGGCGCCGGTGCCGCAGGACCGGGTCTCCCCCGAGCCCCGCTCGTGGACCCGCATCGCGACGTGCCGCTCCCCCTGGCGTCGGACGAACTCGACGTTGACCCCGTCCGGGTACACCGCCGGGTCGTGCCGCGGTGCCACCAGCAGCGTCCCGGCCTCGGCCAGGTCTGCCACGAACGCCACCGCGTGCGGGTTGCCCATGTCGACGTGCCGGGCCGCCCAGGTGACCTCCTCGACCGCGACCGTGGTCTCGCCGAGCACCTTCGGGGAGCCCATGTCGGCGGTGACCGAGCCGTCGTCGTGGACGGTGAGCAGCTTGACGCCGTCCCGGGTGCCGACCGGGATCGGCTCCCCCGTCGCGACCCGGGCGGGATCGACCAGCCCCTCGTCGACCAGGTACCGGGCGAAGACCCGGATCCCGTTGCCGCACATCTCCGACATCGACCCGTCGGAGTTGCGGTAGTCCATGAACCACACCGCGCCCTCGGCCGCCTGGCCGCGCGCCCCGGCGGAGACCGCGAGCGCGTCGTACGCCTCGGTCCGGATCACCCGCAGCACGCCGTCCCCGCCGATCCCGGCTCGGCGGTCGCACAGCGCGGCCACCCGCGTCGGGTCGAGCTCGCCGTGCACCGAGCCGTCCTCGTCGGGAAGCAGCACGAAGTCGTTCTCGGTGCCGTGGCCCTTGAGGAACGGGTACGTCGCTCTGGTGGTCACCCCTCCAGGGTAGGCGCGGGAGCGCCGCGGGGCCCGACGACCTCGTACCGGGCGCAGATGAAGTCCCGGTTCCGGTCCAGCTCGACCAGCCGCAGGTCGATCGGCCGGGGCAACAGCGGTCGACCCGCGCCGAGGGTGACCGGGGCGAGGTAGAGGATCAGCTCATCGAGCCGACCCACCTCGGCCAGCCGCGCCGCCAGGCCGCCCCCGCCGACCACCCACACGTCCCGCTCACCGGCCGCTTCCACCAGCCGGTCGTGGACCGCCCGGAGTGCCGCGTCGTCGTCGGCGGCCGCGAGGTGGATGCCCGGGGCAGGCGCGAAGTCGCGGTGGGTCAGCACCCAGCAGGGCATCTCGTAGGGCCACCCGCCGCCCTCGGCCGCGAGGTGGTCGAGCACCCAGGCGTACGTCGTCGCCCCCATCACCAGCGACCCGACGCCGGCGATGAACTCCTCGTAGTTCAGCGGCCCGGCCGGGTCCTGGTCCTGGCTGAAGAGCCAGTCCAGCGAGTCGTGCTCGTCAGCGAGGTACCCGTCGAGGGTGGTCGCTGAGTAGAAGACGGTCCGGGTCATCACTCACCTCCTGCGCGGTGCGCGAGCGCCGCCACCGCCTGGTTCGCATGATGCACCCGATCGGGGTCGTCGTGCCGCACCCAGACGATCCGCGGGTCCTTGCGGAACCAGGAGTCCTGGCGCCGGGCGAACCGCCGGGTCGCGGCCGCGGTCCGCTCCCGTGCCTCGGCGAGGCTCAGCTCCCCGGACAGGTACGCCGCCACCTCGCGGTAGCCGATCGCCCGGGAGGCGGTGCGGCCCTCGGCGAGCCCCTCGTCCAGCAGCCGGGTCACCTCCTCGACCAGCCCGCCGGCGAACATGGCCGTCGACCCGCTGCTCGATCCGCCGGTCCAGGGTCTCCCGGTCGATGTCGACGCCGATCTGGACCGTGTGCGCGTCGGCGTACTCCAACCTGGGCAGCGACGCCGAGAACGGCCTGCCGGTGATCGCCACGACCTCCAGCGCACGGACCACCCGTCGACCGTTGTCGGGCAGGATCTTCGCCGCCGCCTCGGGGTCCACCTCCGCCAGTCGGGTGTGCAGGACACCCGGGCCGACCGTCGCCAGCTCGTCCTCGAGCCGGGCCCGGACCGTCTCGTCGGTGCCGGGGAACTCGAAGCGGTCCAGCACCGCGCGGGTGTACAGCGCCGAGCCGCCGACCAGCACCGGCACCGGTGCCGGCGGCCCGCAGGTCCGTGATCACGGTCCGGGCCCAGCCCTGGAACTCCGCCACCGTGGCGGTCTCGCGCACCGACAGCATGTCGAGCAGGTGGTGCCGGATGCCGCGGCGTTCGGTGACCGGGAGCTTCGCCGTCCCCACGTCCATCCCGACGTAGACCTGCATCGCGTCGGTGTTGACGACCTCGCCGCGCCACGCGGCCGCCAGGTCCAGGGAGAGTCCGGTCTTCCCCGCAGCGGTCGCCCCGACGACGGCGAGGATCGGCACCGGGTCGCCGCACTCGCTCATGTGGCTAGTGTGTCAAGCAACGGCTCGGGAGACGGAGCGCCCACCGGCGCTGCACCGAGGCGTGCACGAGCGAAGGAGACAGCGATGGGATTCCTCGACAAGGCCAAGGACAAGCTGAGCGACGCGGTCGACGAGCACGGGGAGAAGGTGGCCGACGGTCTCGAGAAGGCCGGCGAGTTCATCGACGACAAGACCGGCGGCAAGCACACCGACAAGATCGCCTCCGGGGTGGAGAAGGCCAAGGAAGGGCTGGACAAGCTCGACGGCAAGAACGACGACCTCCGCTGAGCGACTCCTTCCCGACGCCCCGTCCCACCCCGTCCCGCCCCTGACGACAGGATGCTGACGTGAACGAGAAGGCCCCCGGCCACCAGGACGACCTGGAGCAGCCGACCCCGCCCGGTGGTCCGTTGCGACGTGACGCCGCGGAGGGTGAGGCGACCCCCGGCGACCCGGCACCGGACCCCGGCCCGCAGGCGCAGCGGGTGACCCGCGAGCCCGGGCGGAACCCCGCCCTGGACGACCTGCCCGACTCCGGGCCCGAGCAGTCCCCGGCCGAGCAGGCCCTCCAGGCGGAGAACGCCGAGACCTCGATGGACCAGCCCTCGCAGTGACCGGGCCGACCGTCGAGCGTTTCGTGGTGGTCCCGGCGGCGTACGTCTTCCTGCTCCGGGACTCCGCCGCCTTGGCTCCCGGAGGGGGGCCGGGCACCGAGGTGCTGCTCCAGCTCCGGGCGAACACCGGCTTCATGGACGGCCACTGGGCGGCAGCCGCGGCCGGGCACGTGGAGCGGGGCGAGACGGCGTACGACGCCGCCCACCGCGAGGCCCGCGAGGAGCTCGACGTCGGCGGGCTCGAGCTGGAGTTCGTCACCGCGATGCAGCGCACCCGGAGTGGCGAGCCGATCGACGAGCGGATCGACTTCTTCTTCACCTCCCGCACCTGGGCCGGTGAGCCGCGCGTGGTCGAGCCGGACAAGTGCGCCGACCTGCGGTGGTGCCGCCTCGAGGAGCTGCCCGACCCGGTGGTGCCGCACGAACGAGCCGTGTTGGAGGGCATCAGGCAGGGTAGGAGTCCGGCGTACACGACCTTCGGCTTCACCGGCGAGACCGGCGACACCTGACCGACGCAACCGCACCCGACACCCGGACCCGATGAGGAGACCCCCGATGGTGGACCAGTCAGACGACCAGTCAGACGAGCAGGAGACCGAGCAGCAGCGTGACGACCAGCCGGATGCCGAGGAGCAGCCGGACGCCGAGGAGCAGCCGACGCCGACCTCGGGCCGATGCCGGAGCCGAGGATCGAGCCCCGTGAGCCCCAGCCGGGCGGAGCGGACGCGATCGACGGCGGTGACGACCTCGACGGCCCGAAGATCCCCGACCTGACCATCGACGACAACCCCGCGGTCGACACCGCGGACGCCCCGGCGATGCTCAAGGAGGGGGAGGACACCTCCACCAAGGCGACCGAGGGTGATGGCGACGGGGGGGACGACGGGGAGGACTCCGACAAGGACTCCGACAGCGCCACCGAGGAGTCCTCCGCGTAGCGGTCTCCGGGATCGGGTACCCGACTCCCATGAGCGGTCACGAGCAGGACACCGACATCCAGGAGTCCACCCCCAACTCGACCGGCCCCGAGCCGGGCCGCGGGTGAGATGGGCGTGAGCAGCGAACGAGTGGGCCCCACCGGCCCCGGGCAGACGGCCACCGACGGGGTCCGGGACGTCTCACCGGACGAGGCCGCGCCGGCGGGTGAGCCGCGCCCGGAGCAGTCCCGCGGCGGGAACGAGGACAACCCCGAGGGGTTGCTGCCGAAGTCGGGCTACTCCAGCATCGACCCGCGCTCGGAGGACAAGCGCTACGAGGCTCCGCCGCAGGTCTGACCGACCGCTCGTCCACAGCCGCGCTGCAGCTGGGATGCCAGGTCGAGCAGAGCCGGGGAGGCTCGGGGTGTGTCCCACCCTGACCTCGACGCGCTGCTCCGGCTCCAGTGCCGGACTCGTCTCCCGCGCCCAGGCGCTGACCCTCGGGCTCGGCGACCACGATCTGCGCCGGATCCTCCGGCGTCATGAGCACGCCGTGGTGCACCCCGGCGTGTACGTGGACCACACCGGCCCGCTCACCTGGCAGCAGCGCGCCTGGGCAGCCGTCCTGTACGCCGCACCGCGTGTACGGGAGTCCGCTCTCCGCGCCAGGACGGGCCGGGCCGCCGGGCGGCGCACTCCGCGCGGACCCGATCCACGTCGCGGTCGGCCCGACCGCAGGCTCCCCCGCCACCGGGTGTGGTGGTGCACCGGCTGGCCGACTTGGACAGCAAGGTGCGGTGGAACACCTCTCCGCCGAGGTTGCGCACCGAGGAGGCAGTGATCGACGCGGCCGCCCACGCGCGGGACGATCTGGCAGCCGTCGGGGTGATCGCCGCAGCGGTGGGCTCCCGTCGTACCACTCCCGCCCGGTTGGCCAACGCCCTGGAAAGCCGGAGCCGGATCACCCGCCGGAGCTTCCTCACCGCCGTGATCGCGGACGTCGACGCTGAGACCTGTTCGGTGCTCGAGCACGGCTACCTCACCCGGGTCGAACGATCACGCGGCCTGCCGACCGCCGGTCGCCAGGTCGAGGCTGGGGCGGCTCCGCGCGGCGCTGCCGCTGTGTCCGCCGTGTCGATCCGGCGAGTGAGCAGAGAGAGGAGTTCTGCCGTCACCTGGTGACTGCGAAACTCCTGTATCTGTGACCAGCCCCAGCTATCCGCAGGCGGGCGCGTCCGGGAGCGGCGCGGGCACCCCGAGCGTCGGCATCCCCAGGGTCACCCCGGCCGCACCGTCGGCCTCCGCGGGACGCCCCTGGCGCGCCTGCCACGCGTCACCGGAGCGGGTCCGGCGTACGGCGAGCACCGGGCCGTCGGCGACCAGGTGGTGCGGCGCGGCGTGGTCGATCTCGACGGTCACCATGTCCCCGGGGCGCACCTCCCCGGCCGGCTCGACCTGGGAGTAGTCGGGGGCGAAGTGCACGAGGCGGTTGTCCCGGGACCGGCCGGAGAGGCGATGGGTCGCGGCGTCCTTGCGCCCCTCCCCCTCGGCCACCATCAGCTCGACCCGGCGACCGACCTGGGTCTTGTTCTCGCTCCACGCGATGTCGTTGACCAGCTCGGCGAGCCGCTCGTAGCGGTGCCGGACCACGTCGGGCGGCACCTGCTCGTCCAGCGTCGCGGCGGGGGTCCCCGGGCGCTTGGAGTACTGGAAGGTGAAGGCGCCGGCGAAGCGGGCCCGGCGGACGACGTCCAGGGTGGCCTGGAAGTCCTCCTCGGTCTCGCCGGGGAAGCCGACGATGATGTCGGTGGTGATCGCGGCGTCCGGGATGGCGGCGCGGACCCGGTCGATGATCCCGAGGAACTTCGCCGAGCGGTAGGAGCGGCGCATGTCCTTGAGGACCTTGTCCGAGCCCGACTGGAGCGGCATGTGCAGCGACGGCATCACGTTCGGGGTCTCGGCCATCGCCTCGATGACGTCGTCGGTGAACTCGGCGGGGTGCGGGGAGGTGAACCGGACCCGCTCCAGGCCGTCGATCTCCCCGCAGGCCCGCAGCAGCTTCGAGAACGCCTTCCGGTCACCGAACTCGACGCCGTAGGCGTTGACGTTCTGGCCGAGCAGGGTCACCTCGGTGACGCCCTCGGCGACCAGCGCCCGGATCTCGGCGAGGATGTCGCCCGGCCGACGGTCCTTCTCCTTGCCGCGCAGCGCCGGCACGATGCAGAACGTGCAGGTGTTGTTGCAGCCCACCGAGATCGAGACCCAGGCGGCGTACGCCGACTCGCGCTTGGTGGGCAGCGTCGAGGGGAAGACGTCCAGCGACTCGAGGATCTCGACCTGGGCCTCCTCGGCGACCCGGGCCCGCTCCAGCAGCACCGGCAGCGAGCCGATGTTGTGGGTGCCGAACACGACGTCGACCCAGGGCGCCCGCCGGGTGATGGTGTCCCGGTCCTTCTGGGCCAGGCAGCCGCCGACGGCGATCTGCATCCCGGGGTGCGCGGCCTTGACCGGCGCCAGGTGACCGAGGTTGCCGTACAGCTTGTTGTCGGCGTTCTCCCGGACCGCGCAGGTGTTGAACACGACCACGTCGGCCTGCTCCTCCGCGGCCGAGGCGACGTACCCGGCAGCCTCCAGCAGCCCGGTGAGCCGCTCGGAGTCGTGGACGTTCATCTGGCACCCATAGGTGCGGACCTCGTAGGTGCGCGCCGCCGCCGGTGGTTGAGGAGCGAGCGCAGCCGCCGGTGGTTGAGGAGCAAGCGCAGCCGCCGGTGGTTGAGGAGCGAGCGCAGCCGCCGGTGGTTGAGGAGCGAGCGCAGCGAGCGTCTCGAAACCCCCGGCGGTCCGGCCACCCCGGGCGGTCTCGGCGGTCTGTGGCGTAGCAGTCATGGCCGGTCCAGGGTACGGCGGGCGATCGGGACGTCCCGCATCGCCCGCCCACCCGACGAGGCCACCCGAGCGGCTCGCGAGCGGCCCGCGAGAGGTCACAGTGAGGTCTCACCTCGTCGTTCACGCCCGCCTGTCGTGGCCCTCCCCCCGAAAGTGTGAGTAGGGTCCGAGTCATGACGACGACGGAGTCCGGTCAGGTGTCGGCAGGCACCGGCGAACCTCTCGTGGTGCTCGACCACGTCGACAAGTGGTTCGGAGACCTGCACGTCCTGCAGGACATCAACCTCACGATCCATCGCGGCGAGGTCGTGGTGGTGATCGGTCCGTCCGGTTCCGGCAAGTCCACCCTGTGCCGGGCGATCAACCGGCTGGAGACCATCGACAAGGGTTCGATCAGCCTGGACGGCCAGCCGCTGCCGGCCGAGGGCAAGGGGCTGGCGAAGCTGCGCGCCGAGGTCGGCATGGTCTTCCAGAGCTTCAACCTCTTCGCGCACAAGACGATCCTCGAGAACGTCACGCTCGGGCCGATCAAGGTCCGCAAGAAGAAGCAGGCCGAGGCCGACAAGCGGGCCAACGAGCTCTTGGACCGGGTCGGCGTCGCCCACCAGGCCGAGAAGTACCCCGCCCAGCTCTCCGGCGGCCAGCAGCAGCGGGTCGCGATCGCCCGTGCGCTGGCGATGGAGCCGAAGGTGATGCTCTTCGACGAGCCGACCTCCGCGCTGGACCCGGAGATGATCAAGGAGGTCCTCGACGTGATGGTCGACCTCGCCAAGCAGGGGATGACGATGGTCGTCGTCACCCACGAGATGGGCTTCGCCCGGACCGCTGCGGACCGGGTGGTGTTCATGGCCGACGGGGCCATCGTCGAGGAGAACACCCCCGAGGAGTTCTTCACCAACCCGCAGTCCGACCGCGCCAAGGACTTCCTCGGCAAGATCCTCAAGCACTGACCCACCGAAACCCGGACGTCGGGACAACCAAGGAGAGACATGCGATTCCTGAAGACGAAGACGATCGCCGCGGCAGCCGGTCTGGCACTGGCGCTTTCGGCCTGCGGCGGCGACGACGGTGCCGACGTCGAGGTGGCCGAGAGCCCGGACGTCGAGTCCGGCACCACGATGGCCGAGCTCTCCGAGGCCGGCGAGATCACGGTCGGCACCAAGTTCGACCAGCCCGGGTTCGGTCTGCTGGGTCTGGACGACAAGCCCGAGGGCTTCGACGTCGAGGTCGCCAAGATCATCGCCGGCGCGCTGGGGATCAGTGAGGAGAACATCACCTGGAAGGAGGCGACCTCCGACATCCGCGAGCAGGTGATCGAGGACGGCGAGGTCGACATGGTGGTGGCGACGTACACCATCAACGAGGAGCGCGCTCAGCGGATCACCTTCGCCGGGCCGTACTACCAGGCCGGCCAGCAGCTGATGGTCGCTGCCGACAACGACGCGATCTCGGGCCCGGAGGACCTCAAGGACAACCCGGACGCCAAGGTCTGCTCGGTGACGGGATCGACGCCGTCGGAGCAGATCAAGGAGTACCTCGCCGACGTCGACAGCCAGCTGGTGCTCTTCGACATCTACGACAAGTGCGCCGACGCGCTCAGCAACGGCCAGGTCGACGTGGTCACCACCGACAACGTGATCCTGCTCGGCTTCGTGTCCGAGAGCGACGGCGACTTCAAGCTGGTCGGTGAGCAGTTCACCGAGGAGCCGTACGGCATCGGCATCGAGAAGGGCGACACCGAGTTCTGCGAGTTCATCAACGAGACGCTGGCGGAGAACGAGGACGCCTACCTGGACGCCTGGAACTCCACGGCCGGCGACGTCGAGGGCACCGAGGAGCCGACGCTCCCCGAGCCCGCGCCCTGCGCCTGATCCCGCAGTTCCCATCGGTGGGGGCGCCCAGCGCCCCCACCGTGCCTCGAGAGGAGTAGCCGTGGATGCGGTCACCAGCAACCTGGACCTGTACTGGTCCGGGTTCCTGCGTTCTCTGAAGCTGATCGGGTGGAGCCTCGTCGGCTCGCTCGTGCTGGGGACCGTGATCGCGGCGTTCCGGGTCTCCCCGGTGCCGTCGCTGCGAGCGTTCGGCGCTGCGTGGGTGACCATCTTCCGCAACTGCCCGCTGACGATCGTGCTCTTCTTCATGGCCTTCGGCCTGCCGGAGATCGGCATCAACGCCGACTTCTTCATCTTCGGAGTCACCGGACTGGTGCTCTACACGTCCGCCTTCGTCTGTGAGGCGCTCCGCTCCGGGATCAACTCGGTGTCCGCCGGTCAGGCCGAGGCCGCGAGAGCGATCGGCCTGACCTTCACCCAGACGATGAGCCAGGTGGTGCTGCCGCAGGCCTTCCGCTCCGCCGTACCGCCGCTGGGCAGCGTCCAGATCGCGATGTTCAAGAACTCCGCCGTGGTCGGCGCCTTCGGCGATCGGCGGCGACCTGTACAGCGTCGGACGCAACCTCACCAGCGCCCAGGGCTACAACTACATCCCGGTGCTCACCGGGGTGGCGATCGGCTACCTGATCATCACGCTCTCGGCCGGAGCGCTGCTGGCGGTCATCGAGAAGAAGGTGGCGATCGCGCGATGAGCGACCAGTCCGTCCTCTACGACGTCCCGGGCCCGCGCGCCCGGCGGCGTGCCAAGCTCGGGACCATCCTCGGGATCGTCTTCATCGCCCTGCTCGTCTTCATCGCGGGCCGCCGCCTGGCCGACCAGGGCCAGTTCGACGGCGAGCTGTGGGGCCCGCTGGCTGAACCCGTCGTCCGACGAGTTCAGCCAGGTCTGGGGCCTGGTGCGCCAAGGCGCGACCGCCACCCTGATCGCCGCCGTGCTGGCGATCCTGCTCTCGCTGGTCGTCGGTGTCGGGCTCGGCGTCGCGCGGATGATGCTCGGCAAGGTCGGCCGGATCCCGGTGGTCGGCCTCATCGAGATCCTCCGAGGGCTGCCGGTCGTCATCACCATCGTCATCGTCTGGCGAGCCTCGGTCGAGCTCGGGATCAACCTCGGAGCGCTGCCCGGTGCGTCGGTGCTGTGGTACCTGGTGATCGGGCTGACCCTCTACAACTCGGTGATCATCGCCGAGATCCTCAGGGCCGGGGTCGCGTCGCTGCCCAGCGGCCAGGGTGAGGCCGCCCGGGCGATCGGGATGAGCGAGGGCCAGGTGATGTCGACGGTGCTGCTGCCCCAGGCCTTCCGGGTGATGCTGCCGGCATTGATCAGCCAGCTGGTGGTGGTCCTCAAGGACACCTCGCTGGCGGCGGTGATCGGGCTCGGCTACCTGGAGCTGCTGCGTCGCGGCAACCAGATCTCCCAGGTCCTCGACAACCCGATCCAGAGCCTGTTCATGGTCGGCACGATGTTCATCCTCGTCAACTACTCGCTCAGCCGACTGGCGATCTACGTCGAGCGTCGGCTGAGCCAGTCGGGCAGCGACGCCACCAAGGCCGAGGCGGAGGTCCCGGCCACCTGAGTCGGCTTCGCGCGGCCGACGTACCGCTCAGCGCTTGGGGGTGACCCAGAGCCGGATGACGCCCTCGATCACCACGGTCCCGTCGTCGCGGACGCCGCGGACCCGCACCGGCAGGTCCGGGTCGTCACCGGTCCACTGCTCCGGGTCGGTCTCGGCGATGCAGGTGATGTCGCTGGTGGCCTTCGCGGTGTAGCTGACCTCCATGCCCTTGGGGATCCAGCGCTTGTCAGCCGGGATCGTCGCCTCGGCGAGGGCGCCCATGGCGGCCTCGAGCCCGTTGCACAGCGCGATCGCGTGCACGGTGCCGAGGTGGTTGTGGACCCCGCGCCGCTTGGGGATGACCAGCTCGGCGTGGTTGGCGCGCAGCTCGGTGAAGCGGGGCCGGATGGTGCCGAAGTACGGCGCCTTCAGCGAGAAGGCCACCGAGAAGAGGCGCTTGCCGAGACCCGCACCGACGACGGGCAGGGTGGTGGACCTGTGCCACAGGGAGAGGACCTGGCTCATGGGCGTTACATTACCGTCCGGTAACTTCTCCGGCCAATGAGGCGTCGGTCACAGCTGGACCGGCTGCGTCTGAGTCCCGCGGGGTCGTGTGCCCCCGGACGCGCGCGGCAGCGCCCTCAGGCACACGACCCGGGGGATCAGCGGAAGGCGGGTCAGGGCGGGTCAGGTCAGGGACAGGAAGAACTTCTCCAGCCGGGCCAGGTCCTCGTCGGAGACCTCCCCGCTGTCGACGTGGTGACGCAGCTCGGTGGCGATCAGGGCGAACCCGGCGCGGTCGAGTGCGCGCGAGACGGCCTTGAGCTGGTTCACCACGTCCTGCAGGTCGCGCCCCTCCTCGATCATCCGAAGGACGCCGGCCAGCTGGCCCTGGGCGCGTTTGATCCGGTTGGCCACCGGGGCCAAGTCCGTGGACTGGTCGTGCATCTGGGGGATGCCCTCTCAGAACTGGGACGGCATCACCGGGCGGTGCTACCGTGGGTCCCTGTTGCATACCCCCGGTGGTATCGACAGGCCAATCAGACCGTCCAGTCTGGTCGGCTCCTCGGGAAAGGTTCCCCCCGCTTGGCCCGAGGAGTCGTCCTGACCTGACAGTCTCCGGCCAAACCTAGCGCGAGGTCGGTCCTGCGCCGAGTACTTCCACCCGATTTTCTCCGGCATCACGGGTGTGGAACCGTAAATATCCCGGGAACGTGTCGCGCTCGGACCAGTCCACCGGGAAGCCCCGAGCCTCGAGCCGGTCGGCCAGCCGCTGCAGCTCGGCCTCGTCGGTCACCACCAGCGCAGGATGCGCCTTGCGTGCCGGGACGAACGGGTCCTCGACCCCGACGTGGATCTCGGCCAGGGTCGCCCCGGACTCGTCGCACGAGCGGAACCAGGCACCGCCCCGGCCGGCCAGGGAGGCCGGCTTCGCCACCTCGACCAGGCCGAGCCCGTCGGCGTAGAAGCGCCGGGCCCCGTCCTCGCCACCGGGCGGGCAGGCGACCTGGACGTGGTGCAGCCGCATCACGCGTCCCCCTCCGCGGTCCGGACCACGACGAAGACCCGGCGGAAGGGCAGCACCACCCCTGCGGGACCCTCGGGGTACGCCGCGGCGAGCCGCCCTCGGAGCTCGGTCTCGAACTCCTCGCGCAGACCCGGCGGCAACGCCTGCAACGTCGGTCGGGCGCCGGTCCCGCGGATCCACTCGAAGACCGGGTCGGGGCCGGTCAGCACGTGCAGGTAGGTGGTCTCCCAGGCATCCACCAGCCGTCCCGGAGCGGCGAGGGCGGCCAGGTACGTCGCGGCGTCGTGTGCCTGTGGAGTCGCGACGCCGCGGGTGTGCTCGGCGTACGGCGCCTTCTCGGCGAGCTCGCTGCGCAGGGTGTGGCTGGGCTCCCCCATGTTGCCCGGCACCGCGAACGCGAACCAGCCGCCGGGACGGACGGTGGCGAGCAGGTCCGGCAGCAGCTCCAGGTGGCCGGGCACCCACTGGAGGGTGGCGTTGGAGACCAGCACGTCGACCGGCGACCCGGGGCGCCAGGAGCGCAGGTCCGCCTCCGCGAAGTCCACGTCCGCCGCGTCCCGGCGGGCCTCGGCGATCATCTCGGCGCTGCTGTCGACCCCCTGGACCCGCGCTCCGGGCCATCGCTGCGCGAGCAGCCGGGTCAGGGTGCCGGGGCCGCAGCCGAGGTCGACCACCGACCGCGGGGCCTCGCTGCCCACGCGGGCCAGCAGCTCGACGAACGGGCGCCCGCGCTCGTCGGCGTACCGCAGGTACTGCGCCGGGTCCCAGGTGTGCGTCACGTCTGCCTCCGTCGTCCTGCCGCGTTATCTCGACATCAAGACACCTTGCTCCGAGTATCTCTTGATGTCAAGAGACTTGCCGCGACGTGGGCCCGGGAGCGCCCCCGCACCGCCGCCGCTCCCCCGTCCCTGGCACCATCGCGGCATGGCTGTTGATCCCCGCGGTGCCGACCTGAAGCGCTATCTCGCCGAGGACCCGGGCGGTCCGGTGGTGATGCTGAACCTGCTGCGGTTCGCCCCGGACGGGAGGGAGAAGTACGCCGAGTACGCCGCTGCCCTCGCCGAGACCTTCCTGCCGCGGTACGGCGGCGAGGTGGTGTACGCCGGCGAGGGCTCGACGGTCCTGGTGGCCGAGCAGGGACAGGACTGGGACGCGGTCCTCTGCGTGCGCTACCCCTCTCGGGCGGCGTTCACCGCGATGGTGGCCGACCCCGAGTACCAGCAGGTGACCCATCTGCGCACCGAGGCGCTCGCGGAGGCGACGCTCCAGGCGACCGTGCCGTGGTGATGTGCGCCCCGCACCTCCCGGCATCCCGCCTCTGCCACCGCACCTGTCTCGACGTCAAGAATCTCGATCGCTGTGGCTAGACTCGGCGCCATGCGGGACGAGGTCGACGACCTGATCGACGCCTGGGCGCGGGAGCGCTCGGACCTCGACCTGGCGCCGGTCGCGGTCTTCAGCCGGATCTCCCGGCTGGCCCGGCGGCTGGACGGGATGCGGCGCGAGGCGTTCACGGCGCACGGGATGGAGTCGTGGGAGTTCGACGTCCTGGCGGCGCTGCGGCGCGCCGGAGAGCCGTACGAGCTCTCGCCGGGTCGACTGCTGCGCGAGACGCTGGTGACCAGCGGCACGATGACCAACCGGGTGGACCGGCTGGCCGCCCGCGGTCTCGTCGAGCGGTACCCGGACCCCGACGACCGCCGCGGTGTCATCGTGCGGCTGACCGTCGACGGCAGGACCGCGGTGGACGGCGCGTTCGGGGCGCTCCTGGCCGCGGAGGGCTCGCTGCTCGCCGACCTGTCCCGCCGGGACCGTGACCAGCTCGCGCGGCTGCTGCGCACCCTGCTCGCCCCGTTCGCCGAGTCGGCGCATCCTGAGGCCTGAGACCCCTCCGCGGGCTCACTCCAGCAGGGCAGCGACCTCCAGCCACTCCCCCTCGAGCTCCTCGCGCTCCCGGGCCAGCTCGGTCAGCCGCTGGGAGACCCGCGCGACCCGGTCGAAGTCCCCGGCGTGCTCGACGATCTCCGCGTTGAGCTCCGACTCCTGACGGGTGACCCGCTCGAGCTGCTTGTCCAGCCGGGCCATCGCCTTGCGGGCGGTCCGCTCCTCGGCACTGCCCGTCTTCGCCCGGCTCCCCCCGGCCGCCTGGCTCGGCGCCGACCCCGCACCCTCGGCCGCCCGGGGTGGCGCCGACTCGGCGGGCCGAGCCGGCGAGGAGGCGCGGGCACGGCGTTCGAGGTACTCGTCCACGCCGCGGGGCAGCATCGAGATCTGGCCGTCACCGAGCAGCGCCCAGACCGAGTCGGTGACCCGCTCCAGGAAGTACCGGTCGTGGGAGACCACGATCAGCGTCCCGGGCCACCCGTCGAGGAAGTCCTCGAGCACGTTCAGCGTGTCGATGTCCAGGTCGTTGGTCGGCTCGTCGAGCAGCAGCACGTTCGGCTCGTCGAGCAGCAGCATCAGCAGCTGGAAGCGGCGCCGCTCGCCACCGGAGAGGTCCCCGATCCGGGCGGTCAGCCGGTCGCCGGTGAACCCGAACCGCTCCAGCATCGAGCTGGCGGTGATCTCGCCGTCCGCGGTCTTGGTGATCCGCCGGTACGACTCGACCATCGGCAGCACCCGACCGTCGGGGTCGAGGTCGTCGAGCTGCTGGGTCAGGTGTCGCAGCGCGACGGTGCGCCCGCGCCGGACCCGGCCCGCACCGGGCTCGAGGGTGCCGGCCACCAGCCCGAGCACCGAGGACTTGCCGGCGCCGTTGACCCCGACGATCCCGACCCGGTCGCCGGGTCCCAGCCGCCAGGTGGCGTGCCGCAGCAGCTCCCTCTCCCCGCGGCTCAGGTCGACGTCCTCGACGTCGACGACGTCCTTGCCCAGGCGCTGGGTCGCGAAGCGCTGCAGCTCGAGGCGGTCCCGCGGCGGCGGCACGTCCGCGATCAGCGCGTTGGCCGCGTCGATCCGGAACTTCGGCTTCGCGGTGCGGGCCGGGGCGCCGCGGCGCAACCAGGCCAGCTCCTTGGTGGCCAGGTTCTGCCGTCGTGCCTCCGAGGCCGAGGCCTGGCGGGTCCGCTCGGCCTTGGCCAGCACGTACGCCGCGTACCCGCCCTCGTAGGCGTCCACGACACCGTCGTGCACCTCCCAGGTCCACTGGCACACCTCGTCGAGGAACCAGCGGTCGTGGGTGACGACGACCATCGCGGAGGCCCGGTTCGCGAGGTGGTGCGCCAGCCAGGCCACCGCCTCGACGTCGAGGTGGTTGGTGGGCTCGTCGAGCACGATCAGGTCGTGGTCGCCGAGCAGCAGCGCGGCCAGCGAGCACCGGCGGCGCTCGCCGCCGGACAGCCCGGTCACGGCCCGGTCCAGCTCGACCCCGGCGAGCAGCACCTCGACGATCTCCCGGGTCCGGGAGTCCGCCGCCCACTCGTGGTCGGACATGCCGCCCAGCACCGCCTCGCGCACCGAGTGGGTGTCGTCGAGCTCGTCGCCCTGGTGCAGGTAGCCGATGAGCAGGCCCCGCTGGCGGGAGACCCGGCCGGTGTCCGGCTCCTCGAGCCCGGTCATCACCTCGAGCAGGGTGGTCTTGCCCTCGCCGTTGCGTCCGACGATCCCGATCCGGTCGCCCATCGCGATGCCGAGTGAGACCTCGGTGAGCAGCGGGCGGACGCCGTACGCCTTGGAGACGCGCTCCAGGTTCAGCAGGTTGGCCATCAGGCGTACTCCACCACGTGCGCACCGGCGACCGGCCCGTTGGCCACCAGCACGGCCGGCGGCGCGCCCGGTGCGGCCCGCTCCAACCCGGCGGCCAGGTCTCGTGCCGCGTCGGCGGACGCGGTCAGGAAGACGCAGGTCGGGCCGGACCCGGACACCATCCCCCGCAGCGCCCCCAGCGACGCCCCGCGCTCCAGCAGCTCCCCGAGGTCGGGGCGCAGGTCGAGCGCGGGTGCCTGGAGGTCGTTGTGCAGCGCCGCCGCCAGCTGGTGCGGGTCGCCGCTGGCCAGCCCGGCGAGCACCGCCTGCGCCGGCGCCGGTGTCGCCGGCGCGTCGGGGAACATCTCGTCGAAACGGCGGTAGACCAGCGGGGTGGAGAGCCCGGTGGCCGACGGCACCACCACCCACCACCAGGTGGCCGGGTCGGCGAGCGGGGTCACCAGCTCGCCGCGTCCGGTGCCGAGGGCGCTGCCGCCGAGCAGCGCGAACGGGACGTCGCTGCCGAGCTCGGCCGCGATCGCCAGCAGGTCCTCGTCGCTGGTGCCGGCCTCCCAGAGCCGGTCCAGCGCGACCAGCGCAGCGGCGGCGTCGGCCGACCCGCCCGCCAGCCCACCGGCCACCGGGATCGCCTTGACGATGCGCACGTCGGCCCGCGCGGTCAGGCCGTGGTGGCGAGCCAGCAGGTCGGCCGCCCGGTCGACGATGTTGTCCCCGCCGACCGGGACCAGGTCGGCGTCCATCCAGGGCGGCACCCGGACCCCGAGCGTCCACCCCGGCGAGGTGCTCGCCGTGACGTCGTCGCAGAGCCCGATCGCGTGGTAGACGGTGATCAGCGGGTGGAACCCGTCGGGGCGGGGCGCCCCGACGCCGAGGTGCAGGTTGATCTTCGCGGGAGCGCGGACGGTGACGGTCACGGGGTGAGCCCCTCCGCGATCCGGGCGAACGTGCCGACGTCGAGCGACTCGCCGCGGGCCATCGGCGAGACCCCGGCGGCCTCCAGTGCCGCCACGGTGGCCTCCGCGGTCCCGAACAACGGTCGCAGCGCGCCCCGCAGCGCCTTGCGACGGTGCGCGAACGCGGCGTCGATGACCGCGAAGACCTGCTCGCGGGTGGCCGTGGTGGCCGGCGGGTCCCGCCGGGTCCAGGCGACCAGGCCGGAGTCCACGTGGGGCGCGGGCCAGAAGACGGTGCGGGCGACGGCGCCGGCCCGGCGGACGTCGGCGTACCAGGCGGCCTTGACCGACGGGACGCCGTACACCTTGGAGCCGGGTCCGGCGGCGAGCCGGTCGGCCACCTCGGCCTGCACCATCACCAGGCCCCTCTCCAGACCGGGCAGCAGCCACAGCAGGTGCAGCAGCACCGGGACCGAGACGTTGTAGGGCAGGTTGGCGACCAGCGCCGTCGGAGCGGGCCCGGGCAGCTCGGTGATCCGCAGCGCGTCGGCGGCGACCACCTCGAGCCGATCCGCGCGCAGCGGCGCGAACTCCGCGACCGTGGCCGGCAGCCGACCGGCGAGCCTCTCGTCGATCTCGACCGCGACCACCCGGTCGGCGACCTCGAGCAGGGCCAGCGTCAGCGAGCCGAGACCGGGCCCGATCTCCACCACGACGTCGGTGCGGCCGATGCCGGCCTCCCGGACGATGCGCCGCACCGTGTTGCCGTCGATGACGAAGTTCTGCCCCCGCTGCTTGGTCGGCCGCAGGTCGAGCTCGTCGGCCAGACGACGCACGTCCGCCGCCCCGAGCAGTTTCGGAGCGGCGGACGTGGACACGAGGGTCAACCCTAGCGAGGCAGGCCCAGCTGCGAGGAACAGTGGGGCCAGGCGCCGTACCCGCCGCGCGCGTCGCGCAGCTTGGTCGCGATGGCGATCTGGGTCTCGCGGGAGTGCTGGTGGGGCAGGCCGGTGCCGCCGTAGGCCTGCCAGGTGGAGGCGTTGAACTGCAGGCCGCCGTAGTAGCCGTTGCCGGTGTTGATGGCCCAGTTGCCGCCCGACTCGCACTGCGCGAGGGAGTCCCACACGGTGCCGCCGGAGGCGAAGTTCGCGGTCGGGGCCGGCTCCTCCTTGGTGCCGACCGCGACGATCGCGTCGACGGGCTGGCGGAGCACCTTCTGGGAGAGCACCGAGCGGTTCTTCAGCTCGCCGTTGCGGAAGACCAGCCGGTAGGTGACGTTGCGCGTCCCGGCGGTGCCCTCGCGGACCACCTCGTCCTCGCCCTCGTACATCGAGTCGTCCTCGCGGGTCACGGTGTCGTAGTCGACCGACTCGCCCTTGACCTGCTTCTTGGCGATCCGGACGTCGGTGAAGACGATGTCGTCGCCGTTGGCGATCTTCTTGCTGGGAGCGGGGCTGACCTCGTCGTGCTTGTCCAGCGTGACGCCGAGCTTCTTCAGGGCGCCGCGGACGGTCAGCGCCGTCACGGTCTCGGTGGTCTTCTTCTCACCCGCCAGCCGGACCTCGACGGTCTTGGGGGTGATCACCTCGAGCGCCAGTCCCTCGCGGCCGATGCTGGCGTCACGGCTGGTGGACAGCGCCGAGGACCGGAACGGCCGGCCGATCTCGCCGAGCGCGCCGATGACCGAGGTGGAGGTGACCATGTGGGTCTGCTCCTCGCCGTCGACGGTGAGCTCGAGCTCCCGGGCGAAGCGCACGTTGATCGCGCTGCCGTCGACGACGGCCTCGTCCACACTGGGCGCGACGACGTCGTGCTCGTCGATCTCGATCCCCTCGGCGGCCAGGATGTCGCCGACGGTGTCCCCGACGGCGGTGACCTGCTCGGTCTGCCCGTCCAGGGTCAGCGTGACGTCCTTGTTCAGCGCGGCGTAGCCGTACGTGGTGCCGGCGACCGCGAACGCGACGACGGTCGCGAGGATCGCCACCACGGTGCGGCGCTTGCCGAGGGCGGTCAGGGTGCGTGCGAGCGGAAGGCTCACGTCTCTCCAGGGTGTCGTGCGTCCCGGTTCTCGGGTGCCAGCGCGTCCGCGGTGCAGTCCCGCCCGGGGGCGGTGTGCAGGTGCGGAGGTGGTGGTGATTGGTGGCTGCGAGCCCTCCCCATGGGGGCCCCGGCGGCCGCCGGTGCACTGGTCGAATCGTTCCCGATCCCGGCCATCTGTCATCTAGGACAACAAAGATTCGGGCACGATGCCAAAACATCGGGTCCGATTTGTCGATAAAGTGACAGACGTCTCACCGGAGACCGAAGATCACGGAACGGTCACGCCGCGGCGTACGGATGGGTCACGGAACGGTCACGAGGCGGTGCCCAGCGCCGCCGTGGAGCCATCGGGCAGCGGTCAGGACGCGCCCCAGCCGCCCCCGAATGCCACATCGGTGTTGGATTCGACCGCCGCACACAGCTCGCCGAGATCCGCGCCGCGCACCTCGGCCATCGCTCGCATCGTCAGCGGCACCAGGTACGAGGCGTTGGGCCGGCCGCGGTAGGGCATCGGCGTGAGGTACGGCGCGTCGGTCTCGACGAGCAGCCGGTCGGCAGGGACCACCATCAGCGCGTCCCGCAGCGGCTGGGCGTTCCTGAACGTGACCGTGCCGGCGAAGCTCAGGTGGGCGCCGCGGTCCAGGCAGGCCCGGGCGAGCCGCTCGTCACCGGAGAAGCAGTGCATCACCCACCGGTCCGGCGCACCCTCCTCGTCGACCACCGCGAGCACCGCGTCGTGGGCGTCCCGGTCGTGGATGACCAGGGTCTTGTCGAGCCGCTTGGCCAGGTCGATGTGCCACCGGAAGGAGGCGACCTGGTCGGCGCGGCCCTCCTCGGGGGTGCGGAAGAAGTCGAGCCCCGTCTCCCCCACCGCGCGGACCTGGTCGTGCCCCGCGAGCCGCTCGATCTCGGCCAGCGCCCCCTCCAGCTCCCCGGCAGCCGCCAGCCGCGGGGCCTCGTTGGGGTGCAACGCCACCGCCGCGACGAGCGCGTCGTACCTCGCCGCCGCCTCGACCGCCCACCGGGCCCCCGGCAGGTCGCAACCCACCTGGACGATCCGCGGCACCCCGACCGCGGCGGCCTCGGCGATCGCCTCGGCGGTGCCCGGCCAGTCCGCGGGGTCGGCGGCGTCGGCGATGTCGAGGTGGCAGTGGTTGTCCACCACCGGGTGCGGCAACGGCTCCGGCGCCGGTGGCCGCTGCCGGTCCCGCCGGGCGCCCTGCTCGTCGACCCCGGCCCGGCTCCGGGTCGGGCCCCCGTTCACGCCGGGACGCTCCGGATCCGGCGCAGCGCCGCGTCGGCCGCCTGCTGCGGCGCCTGCGTCGGGATCCAGTGGGAGACGCCCTCGAGGACGACCAGCTCGTAGGGCGCGTCGATGTAGCCGTGGGTCTCCTCCACACCGAACCGGTCGATCACGCCGTCCTGGTCGCTCCACACCAGCGTGGTCGGCACGGTGACCGGCCGGCGGTACAGGGTGCGCGGCGCGAACGGCATCGCCCGGTACCAGTGGAGCGCGTGCGGCAGCGCCCCGTCCGCGACGATCTCGGTGCGGAACCGGGCGACCTCCTCCTCGGTCATCCCGTGCCGGCGCAGCCGCCGCTCGAACCGGCCGTCGGGGCGCTTGGCGAACCGCTCCGGGAGGCGCGGCAGCTGGAAGAACCCCATGTACCAGGAGCGGCGCAGCTGGCCGGACTTGCGAACCGCGGTCACGAACGCGCCCGGGTGCGGGATCGACAGGGAGGTGAAGGACAGCAGCAGGTCGGGCCGCATCTCGGTGAGCCCCCACCCGACCGCCGCTCCCCAATCGTGACCGACCAGGTGCACCGGCCGGCCCCCGGCGGCCTCGATCAGGGCCACCACGTCACCGATCAGCTCGCGGATCGCGTAGTCGCGGCGGCGCGGCGGCCGGGCGCGCGGCGAGTACCCACGCTGGTCCATGGCCAGGGTGCGCAGCCCCGCGGCGTGCAGCAGCGGCGCCACCGCGGCCCAGGTGGAGCTGCGCTCGGGGAAGCCGTGCAGGAGGACGACCACGTCGCCGTCCTCGGGACCGTCGTCGAGCACGTCGAAGGTCAGCCCCTCTCGGGTGACCTCACTGATTCGTTGCATGGCTGCTGCTCTCCTGGGGTACGTCGGGGGACGCCGGGGTCGTGGAGGGTGCTCCTCCAGCGTCTCAGGGCGGGGACGGTTTGTGCACGGCGTCGTAGACATGGCGCTTGGGCACTCCAGCGAGCCGGGCGACCCGGACGATCGCCTCCTTGCGCAGGGTGCCCGCGGCCTCGAGGTCCGCCACCGCGGCACGCAGGCTGTCCGGGTCGTCGGCCACCAAGGCTCTCGCCACGGCACCGGCGACCACCACGGTCACCTCCCCGCGAACGCCGGCGGCCGCCCAGTCGACGAGGTCGGCCAGCGGGCCGCGGCGTACCTCCTCGTGGGTCTTGGTCAGCTCTCGGCAGACCGCGGCGATCCGGTCGCCGCCCCAGGCCTCGGCCATCGCCGCCAGGGCGGCCTCGGTGCGGTGCGGAGCCTCGAAGAACACCATCGTGCGTTCCTCGTCGGCCAGCGTCGCCAGCCGCCGGGACCGCTCGCCGGCCTTGCGGGGCAGGAAGCCCTCGAAGCAGAACCGGTCGACCGGCAGTCCGGAGACCGCGAGCGCGGTGAGCACCGCCGACGGCCCCGGCACCGCGGTCACCCGCAGGCCTCGCTCGACGGCGGCGACGACCAGCCGGTACCCGGGGTCGGAGACGCTGGGCATCCCCGCGTCGGTGACCAGCAGCACCCGGTCCCCGGCCAGCAGCGCCTCGACGAGTGCCGGGGTGCGCGCCGCCTCGTTGCCCTCGAAGTAGGAGACCACCCGGCCGCCGATCTCGACGCCGAGGTCGCGGGTCAGCCGCCGCAGCCGGCGGGTGTCCTCCGCGGCGACCACGTCGGCGGTGGCCAGCTCGGTGGCCAGCCGCGGCGGGGCGTCGCCGACGTCACCGATCGGGGTGGCCGCCAGCACCAGCACACCGTGCGTCCCACCCTCGGGCTCCCCGGCTGACCGCCCGTCGGGCCGCCCGTCGGTTCCGCCGTCGGGCAGGCCTGCGACGTCGCCCCCGGATGCGGTCATGGGCCCGATGATGTCAGCCGCCGGTCCCGCCGGGGCGCGATCCCGGCCACCGACGCGTGATCGACGGCACGAACACCCCCCGTAGGCTCGCCCCGTGACGACCGCCCCGCCCACGGCGACCGCGCCCGGCCGGCGGCCGGAGCCCGTCGTCCCGTCGGCGGCGCAACGGGCCCGGGGCCGCCGCACGGCCGGCCGGCTCGCCCGGCTCGAGGACCGCTGGGCCGGCTGGATCGCCGGGCTGGCGATCGCCGCGCTCGCCCTGGTCCTGCGGCTGTGGAAGCTCGGGACGCCGCGGCAGTTCGAGTTCGACGAGACCTACTACGCCAAGGACGCCTGGTCGCTGCTGAACTTCGGCTACACCCGGGAGTACGTCGAGGGCGCCGACAAGGCGATCCTGGCCGGTCAGACCCGCAGCCAGTGGGGCGAGGACCCGTCGATGATCGTCCACCCCGAGGTCGGCAAGTGGCTGATCGCGGCCGGTGAGCGGGTCTTCGGGATGGACCCGTTCGGGTGGCGGTTCGCCTCGGCGGTGGTCGGGGCGCTGATGGTCCTGGTGATGGTCCGGTTGGTCCGCCGGCTGACCGGGTCCACCCTGTGGGGCTGCGTCGCGGGGCTGCTGCTGATGGTCGACGGCTTGCACTTCGTGCTGTCCCGGCTCGCGCTGCTCGACATCTTCCTGGCCTTCTTCACCCTCTGCGCGGTCACCTGCCTGGTCGCCGACCGGGACTGGCACCGGCGTCGGCTGGCCGACCTGCTGCCCGGCCCGGTGACCGACCGACGCGACTGGGGGCCGGTGCAGGCGCTGCTGTGGCGGCCGTGGCTGTTGACCTCCGGCGTCTGCTGGGGCCTGGCGGTGGGCACCAAGTGGACCGCCCTCTACCCGCTGGCCGCCTTCGGGCTGCTGGTCTGGCTGTGGAGCGCCGGGGCGCGACGCTCGTTCGGGGTACGCCGGCCGCTGCTGCGCGCCGCGGTGGTCGACGGGGTCCCGGCGTTCGGCTACCTGGTCCTGGTCGGGCTGGTGGTCTACACCGCGACCTGGACCGGCTGGCTGGTGCACGCCCACGAGTACGAGGAGCACCTCTCCTCCACCCAGTACACCCGCTACACCTCGATGGACGGGGACACCGCCCTGTCCGAGGGCGAGGACCGGTGGCCGACGGCGTCCGAGCCGGACGCGGCCGGACCGCTCGAGGTGGTGCAGTCGCTGCGGTCGCTGTGGTTCTACCACCGCGACGTCTACACCTTCCACACCCACTTCCTCAACGACTCCGAGCACACCTACGCCTCGAAGCCGTCCGGGTGGCTGCTGCTCAACCGGCCGGTGGGGGTGGCCGCCGACACCGGGATCGAGCCGGGCACCCGGGGCTGCCGGGCGCCGACGGAGTCCGACTGCCTGCGGCAGGTGCTGCTGCTGGGGACCCCGGCGCTGTGGTGGACCGGATGCCTGGCCCTGGTGTTCTCGCTGCTGATGTGGGTCGGCGCCCGGGACTGGCGGCACGGTCTCGCGGTGGTCGGGGCGGGGTCGACGTGGCTGCCGTGGCTGCTCTTCGACGACCGGCCGATCTTCTCGTTCTACGCCGTGGTGACGCTGCCGTTCCTCGTCGTCTCGCTGACGCTCGCGCTCGGGGCGCTGGTCGGCCGGTCCCGGGAGCCGAGCCCACGGCGTACCGCCGGGGTGGTCGTCGCCGGGTCGGTCTTCGTCCTGGTGCTGGTGAACTTCGCCTGGTTCTGGCCGATCTACACCCACCAGCTGCTCACCCACGGCGAGTGGGTGGACCGGATCTGGTTCTCCCGGTGGATCTGACCCTGCGGGGGTACCGGCGGCCATGACCTCCTGGCGTCCCGGCTGGGGCGAGTTCCCGCCGGCCCTGCTCGACTTCTGGACCGAGCGGCACCTGTGCACGCTGACCAGCCTCCGCGAGGACGGCAGCCCGCACGTGGTGCCGGTCGGGGTGGCGCTCGACCACGAGCGGGAGTGCGCCTGGGTGATCACCGGCCGGGACTCCCGCAAGGCCCGGAACCTGGCGACGGCGGGTCCGGTGGCGGCGTGCGCGGTCGAGGGACGGCACTGGTCGACCCTGGAGGGCACCGGGGTGGTGGTCACCGACGCCGACTCGGTGGCGCGGGCCGTGGAACGGTACGCCGCGCGCTACCGGGTGCCCCGGGAGAACCCCGAGCGGGTGGCGATCCGGATCAGCGTGGACCGATTCCTGGCCTCTGCCTCGATGCTCTGACGGCGCAGCCGCCCGGCGAGCGGATCAGGCGCAGGTGTCGGCGAACGAGACCAGGTCGCCGGCGTTGAAGTGCGACGGGTCGTCGTGCCGCCCCTGCACCGGCAGCACCGTCACCTCGGCACCCCGCGACTCCAGGCCCGTCTTGAGCGTCTTGGCGTTGCGGGCGTAGGGCACCCACTGGTCCTGGGCCGAGGCCACGATCCGGTAGCGGGTGTCCGCGGAGAAGTCGGCGATCCGGTTCACCGGGTTCCGCTCGTAGGGCACCTCGCCGCCGTACGCCTTGGCGATGATCCGCTTGGCGCCGGGGACCTTGCCCATGGTGGTGATGTCGACGGCCGGCTTCACGCCGTACCAGCACTTCGGCGCAGGCACCCCGAACGCCATGGCGTTGAGCGAGACGGTGGCCCCCATCGAGCCGGAGACGAACAGCTTGACCTTGTGGCCGGTCTGCTCGGTGGCCCAGCTGGCCAGGTCCGCGGTGTCCTGGGTGGAGTCGGCGTTGCCCCACGAGGCGGTGTGGAAGTCCGAGGACGCCACCACCCACCCGCTGCGCAGCAAGGCCTGGAGCCACGGCTCGTCCATCCGGTTGTCGACGCCGCCGGTCTGGCCGTGGAACCAGATGGCGACGCCCTTGGGCTTCTTCGTCTCCGGAAGCGAGAGGCGCACGTCCTGGACGCCGAGCTTGCCGTAGATCACGTCGCCGGTGGTGGCCTGGCCGGTGTGGCCGGCCGTGGCGAGGACCACGACGAGCGAGATCACGGTGCCGAGCCCGAGCAGGCGCAGCGCACGGCTGAGTACCGCGGTCACACCGATCACCCCGTCGCTGTCGAGCTCGTGCTGGAAGGAGTTGCGGTTCTCGCGGCCCGGGCGACGTCACGCAACGACGGGGATTCTAGCCGCATCCGAGGCCGAGCAAACACGGGATGGCCGAAGACGTCGGCGAGACCCGGCGCGATCACCCGGCACTGACCGGGGTGCCGGGCACCATCAGCATGAACGCCCCGTCGGCGACACCGTCGTTGCGGTGGGTCAGGACGGCGATGTCCCAGGCGCCGATGACGTCGCAGGCGCTGCTCTGGGTGGTCGAGACCGTGATCCCGTAGCGCTGGGTGCCGCCGACGGTCTCCTGGATCGACCCGAGTGCCGCCTCGGTCTGGACCTCTAGACCATCGGGCAGCGAGACGCAGTAGCGGCCGTTCCCGGCGATCTTCGAGACCGTCGCCCCCTCCATCCCGACCGAGCGGCTGCGGATGTCCCCGTTCGCCCGGACGCTGAGCCAGTAGGTCAGGTAGGCCGAGGGGGGCAGGCCGTCGAGCCGGGACGCGTCGGGCGCCTTGGCGATGATGCTGTTCGGCAGCCGGCCCCTGCCGTTGGTGGCGACCAGCTTCTTGGCTCGCTTCGCCGGCCCCGACGAGGCCCCGACCGCGTGCCTGCCGTCGACCGTGTCGGCTCGGTCCGCGGCGGCGGCGTGGCCCGCCTGGTGCGCGAACATGGCGTGCCGCACGCCGTCCGCCATGGACGGGCCGGCCAACCCGACGACGGTGCAGAACGCGGCGACCAGGACGAGCTTCACGTTCTCACGACTCATGGGTGCTCCTCGATCGGGGACGGGGCCCCGATCGACCCCCACCGGCGATCCTAGGAACCAGCGGCCCGCGGCGGGGGCGAACCGGACCGATGCACCAGCCGGGGCGCGGGTGGGGGCGGGCGGGACCCCACGGGGATGACTCAACCCACCGGAACCGGGAACCTAGGGGCATGACCTATCTCCCCTCCCCGTCCCGCTACGACGCGATGCAGTACCGCCGGGTCGGCCGCAGCGGTCTGGACCTGCCCGCGATCAGCCTGGGGCTGTGGCACAACTTCGGCGACGACCTGCCCTTCGATCGACAGCAGTCGATCCTGCGCGCCGCGTTCGACGCCGGGGTGACCCACTTCGACCTGGCGAACAACTACGGGCCGCCCTACGGCTCGGCCGAGGAGAACTTCGGCCGGCACCTGCGCGGCGACTTCCGGGGCCTGCGCGACGAGCTGGTGATCTCCTCCAAGGCCGGCTGGGACATGTGGCCGGGTCCGTACGGGCAGGTCGGCGGCTCCCGCAAGTACCTCATCGCCAGCCTCGACCAGTCCCTGGCGCGACTGGGGCTGGACTACGTCGACATCTTCTACCACCACCGGCCCGACCCGGCGACGCCGCTGGAGGAGACGATGGGGGCGTTGCACTCGATCGTCCAGGCCGGCAAGGCGTTGTACGTCGGCATCTCCTCGTACTCGGCCGACCTGACCCGCCGGGCCGCGGCCATCCTCGAGGACCTGGGCACGCCGCTGCTGATCCATCAGCCGTCGTACTCGATGCTGAACCGCTGGGTGGAGACCGAGGGACTGCTCGACGCGCTCGACGACGTGGGCGCCGGGTGCATCGCGTTCTCCCCGCTGGCGCAGGGGATGTTGACCGACAAGTACCTGCACGGAGTGCCCGAGGGGTCCCGGGCCAGCACCGAGAAGTCGCTGTCCTCGGACCTGCTCACCGACGAGGCGCTCGGCCACGTCCGGGCGCTCGACGAGCTGGCCCGGGACCGCGGCCAGTCGCTGGCGCAGATGGCCCTGGCGTGGGCGCTGCGCCGCAGCGAGGTCAGCTCGGTCCTGGTCGGCGCGAGCAGCGCGGAGCAGATGCGCCAGAACGTGGGTGCCCTGGCCGCGCTGAGGTTCTCCGCCGACGAGCTCGCCGTGATCGACGAGCACGCCGTGGACACCGGCATCGACCTGTGGCAGGGCGCCCGCCGCGAGGGCGACTCCCCCACCTGACCTGTCCCCGCGGCGGCGTCAGTAGCCGCGGGCCAGACCCCACAGCACGGCCTGGGAGCGCCGCTGGACGCCGATCTTGCGGTACGTGGCGCGGATGTAGGTCTTCACGGTGTTGCCGCTGAGGTGCAGCTCCTGGCCGATCTCGTCGTTGCTCAGCCCTCGGCAGATCAACGACAGCACGCTGGCCTCCCGGCCGGACAGCTCGCTGTACGGCAGGGTCTGCATCCTGGTGGTGGCCCGGGCCTGGACGAGCGCTCCGACGAGCTCCTCGCTCTGCACCCGGATCGGAACGAGCAGCACCGCGCCCATCGCCCGTGCCCGCTCACGCAGCAGCGGGCAGTCGCGGGTGGTGATCGCCACCAGGGCCACGGTCGAGCCCACCCGGACCCCGGCCGCGGCGCCGTTGACGGCGTAGTCGGGGTCGAACAGGACGACGTCGGGGGCGAGCGCGGTGTCCTCGTCCACCACGACCACCTGGTCGCCCGACCTCTGCAGCACCGCCGTGACCCCGGCCCGGACCAGCTCGGGGACCGCGACGATGCGCACCGCGACGGGTGCGGTGCCGGGAGAGGTGCCGTTCGAGCTGGCCGTGGCGGCACCGGAGGCGGGTGGCGAGGACGGGGTGGTGACCACCGACAGGACCACCCTCGAGGCCGTCGGGCGCAGATGGTCGGGGTTCGGCCGTGCCAGACGTCTTTACAGTACGCCTTTCCGGTCCAGCACCTGCCACATGGTTCGCGGCGAGCCCCGAACACGCGGGCTACCGGGTGCCGGGTGCGCTCTCCAGGTCCGAGCCGGGCTCGCGCAGCCGCGAGTGGTGCGCCTCCACCAGGGTCGCGGCGACGTCGCGCAGCTTCGTCTCCGAGGACGCCGAGACGCGGGTGAGGTAGGCGAACGCGCCGTCCTCGTCCAGGTCCAGACGCTCCATCAGCAGCCCCAGCGCGAGACCGATGATCTTGCGGCTGGCCAGCGCAGTCTTGAGGTTCTCCAGCCGTCGCGCGTTGCCGAGGGCCAGCCCGGCGTGCGCCGCGAACAGCACCGCGGCCCGCTCGGTCTCGGGCCCGATGGCATCCGGGTCCAGCGAGTAGAACGTCAGCGCGCCGAGGGTCAGCCCGTCACCGGTCAGCCGGACCGCCAGCTGGGCGCACACGCCGCGCGTCACCGCGCCGCGGACGTAGCGCGGCCAGCGCTGCTCGTGCCGGAGGTTGTCGACCCGGACGGTCTCCTCGGCGAGCACCGCGTCTCGCGTCGGCCCCTCCCCGAGGTCGCACTGGAGCTGGTCCAGCTCCTCCACCAGGAGGTGAGTGGCCTGGACCCGTTCCAGCCGACCCTGGCGGTCCACCACGATCACGCCGACATGGTCGACCCCGCGCACGCACGACCGGGCCACCCGCACGATCGTGGCGACCGACTCGTCGAGGCCAGCGGTCGCATCCAGCTCGCGTGCGGCGACCGCCATCGCGTGCGCCAGGTCTACCGGTGTGGTCATCCCACCGCTCCCGATGCGAGAGATCGGGGCGCCCGCGGGCAGGCCGATCTCAGGGGGGCGAAGTCGGTGATTTCGGCTCCGCAGATGCGGGAGAACTCTACCAGCGCAGCACGTTCGGACCGGTGCGCACCGGGGCCGTCCGGGCCCCGTCAGGTGGCCCCGGTCGAACCTGTACGGGCCTCGTCGAGCACGTCGCGTGCGACCTGGGTCAGCGTCGCGCCGCTGACTCGGCACCGCCGGAGCAGCTCGGCGTAGGCAGCGCCCATGTCCAGCTCGCGCCGGTAGGCCAGCACGCCCTTGGCCTGCTCGACGAGCTCGCGGGCGGTGATGGCCTCGTGGAGCCGGGCGCGGACCTGTTCGCGGCTGACCGCGACGGTCTGCACGATGACCAGCGTGGCCACGTCGGCGAACGCCTGACCCAGCTCCAGCCGCGGCGCCGGCGCGGGATCGGCGTGGAAGATGTTGAGCCCGCCGAAGGTGATGCCGTGCCAGCGCATCGGATAGGCCTCGGCAGCGGCGAAACCGGCGTCGCGGATGCCCTCGCCCACCTGGCCCCACCGCCGCACCAGCTCCTCGACCCCCGACACGGTGACCACGGCGCGAGTCCGGATGCAGTCCACGCACGGGCCGGCCGACGCCTGGATCTGGAGCATCTCGATCTCGCTGGCCTGGTGGGAGGTGGCGGTCAGCAGAGCCAGCTGGTTCTCGACGTCCTGAGCCAGCAACGCGACCGCCCCGGCGCCGGTGACGTCCGCGCAGTCCCCGACCAGCCGGGCCAGCACGTCGGCGACGTCGAGGTCCTCGGCCACCAGCGAGCGCAGCGCGGAGGCGAGGGCCGCGGCCTCGGTGTGGGCGCTCATCGCAGATCACTCTCCGGACGCGAGAAGTCGAGATCGCGCAGGAGCACCCGCCGGCTGACCTCGAGGACGCTCGTCTCGTGGGCGAAGGCGTGCGCGCGGAGCACCGCGACGGCGTCCGCGGGACCGACGCCGAGCTGGGCGACCACCATCCCGGTGGCCTGGGAGACCTTGTCACGCTGGGTCCACAGCCGACTCTCGTCGTCGTACGACGGCAGCTCGCCGATGATGGCGGCACCCACCGCGTCGGTGAGGAACTGCATCTCCGCCAGCGACAGCCCCATCTGCGTGTCGGCATCGGAGTGCACCGTCAGGACACCCATCACCGCCGAGTCGGGGTGGATCGGGAGCGCGTGCACGGCACCGGTGGGCGGCTGCGGCATCGAGGCCGCCAGCTGTGGCCACCGCCGCCACTGGTCCTCAGGCGACCCGCTGCTGACCGACAGGCCGGTGCGGAAAGCGTCCAGGCCGGGGCCCTCGCGGACCAGCTCCTGAGCGTCCTCGTAGCGCTCGGCGACCTCACCGGTCGCACACAGCAGGGTGCGCTCGGCCAGCGTGACCCCGACCACGATCGCCCCGTCCTGACCTCCGACGATACGCACGAACGCCAGGCACAGCCGCAGCGGCAAGGGTTCGTGCGGAGCGACGTGGGCCAGGGTGTGGGTCAGGTGGAGCATCAGCTCCGAACGGTCAGGCATCAAGCCAGCTTCCGCAGGCGGTGGTATGTCTCCACCCTACGCCCCCCCGTCACCCGATCGGATCAGCCGCCGATCACCCAGCGTCGGCAAGAGCGTCGGTCAGCAGCGCCACCAGCGCCTCGAGCTGGATGTCGGTCGAGGAGGACAGCCCCTCGTCGGAGCCGTCGAGCGCCGTGGCCGCCAGGCCTGCCTTCTTGTCGATGAGCTCGGCGATCTTGGTGTCGATGGTCTGCGCCGCGATCACCCGCCACGCGGTGACCGGCTGCTCCTGGCCGATCCGGTGGATCCGGTCGATGGCTTGGGTCTGCTCGGCATCGGTCCAGGACAGCTCGGCCAGGACCAGGTTGGAGGCGACCTGGAGGTTCAGCCCGACACCAGCAGCGGTCAACGAGCAGACCGCGACGGCGACCTCCGGGTCGTCGACGAACGCGTCGATGTTCTTCTGCCGGGTCTTCGACGTCTGGTCGCCGCGGATCGAGGAGTAGCGGATGCCTCGCTTCGCGAAGGTGTCCTCGGCGATGTCCATCACGTCGATGTGCTTGGCGAAGAAGACGACCTTGCCGACGTTGCGGGCCAGCTGGGCGGTGTAGTCCGCTGCCAGTCCCGCCTTGGCCTGCCCGATCCGGCGGACCATGCTGAAGACGTTCTCGCCGCTCTTCGAGCCGGCCTTGTCCGAGAGCTCCCAACCGGCGACCTGACGGACCAGGTCGTGGTCGATGCCGTCGACGACGACGCCCGAGGTCCGCGTCTCCAGGGCGCTGGTGTAGCGCTTCACCAGGCGGGCCGCCAGCTCACGCTCGGCGTCGCGGATCGAGCGGCCCAGTGCGTCGTCCAGCTCGACCGGCAGGTCCGCCACCCGGCGGGCCGGGATGTCCTTGGCTACGTCGACCTTGCGTCGACGGACGATGCCCATGTCGATGACGCAGTTGCGGGCGGCGCCGTAGAAGGCCGGGTCGGCGGGGGTGAGCCCGGTGTCCTCGAGCGCGTCCATCAGCGGACGAAGCGGCTTCTTGTCGTCGATCCAGCCGAGGAACTGCCAGATCGCCCGGAAGTCCTCGATGTCGTTGATCAGCGGCGTCCCGGTCAGGGCCATCATCAGCGGCCGCGAGGTGCGCTGGCGGATCCGCTCGGAGAGCTGCAGCACGTGCTGGGAGCGCTGCGAGGTCTTGTTCTTGATGAAGTGGGCCTCGTCGACGACCATGCCGCGGAAGCCGTGGTCGCCGAGCCAGCCGACGTGCCGGTCGAGCACCTCGTAGTTGACCACCACGATGTCGGCGAAGCCGTCGATGGTGTGACCGTCGCCGTGGATCACCGTCGCGGCCCGGTTCGGGGTCCACAGCCCGGCCTCGCGGGCCCAGTTGGTCTTCACCACGTTGGGGACCACCACGAGCAGCGGGAAGGCGTCGGTCGCCTGGGCGGCCAGCAGCGCCTGGGCGGTCTTGCCCAGCCCGGGCTCGTCGGCGAGCAGGAAGGTCCGGTGCCCTGCGGCGGCCGCGGCGACCAGCGCGGCCTGGTGCGGCATCAGCTGGAGGTCGCCGGGGGCGTTGAGCGAGTCGGGCTCCGGGAGGTTCAGGCACGCCTTGGCCGCGCCGCCGGCGTACTCGAAGGACCGGAACAGCGGGCCGAGCAGCTCCCAGCCGGCCAGCCGGTGCGGCCGTGGCTCGCGCGGCTGGGTTGCGGAGAAGTCGGGGGTGAGGAACGGGTTGGCCAGCTGGCGTTGGACCACCGACTGCGGCACGACCCGACGCTCGGCGGTGGCCAGCGCCTCGGTCGGCTCCGGCGCCTCCTCCTCGGGCGGGAGCTCGGCGCCGCCCTGCTCCATCATCTCCCGCTTCAGCGCGCGGGCGCCGGCGGAGACCTCGGCGTCCTCGGCGAGCAGCGCCAGCATCGAGGTGTCCCGGGCGGCCGTCTTGGCCAGGATCGTGGCCACCCCGTCGAGCCGCTTGAGCTGCTCGTTGCGGTGGGCCTCGGTGGCCTCGGCGTCGGCCTTGACGCGCTTGCGCTCCTCGCGGACGAGCAGCGCGACGACCTGGAACTTGGTGCGCACCGAGGAGCCGGACCCGCGCTGCACGGCGTTCTCGACCTCGCGGACCGCGCGCGCGAGGACCGGGATGATGCCCTCGTTGTCGAGTGGTCGGGTACGGCGCGGACGGGTGGCGGTGCGCGTGCGCGCGCCGCTCGATGACCGCTGGCCTCGTCGAGCCAAGGACTCCTCCTCCTGCGATGTCCCGCAGCCCTGCCGCGACGCGCCGGCGTCGGGCGCCGGGGCTGCGGCGCTGGTGCGTCGTGGGTGTGCGCCACGGCCGCGGGCGGAGGAACCGGGCAGGCCCCTCCGGGGTTGAGACTCGGCCCCACCGATCCGGCAGAGATCCGCGAGCCGGACCCGATGGTCCGGTCACGACGTGGAGCCACGACCACCGCCCAGTGGCCGCCGCACCGACCGCGACCCCTTGATGGCCGCTGTACTGACCGAGACGGCAGCGGGCGGTGTTCGTGATCATCGTAACCCGCCACCGCCGTGCGCGCGAAGCAGCCGGGCCACCGTGTCCGGAACGGGTCACGGACCGCCGCAGGTGCCCGCGAGACTGACAGCGGGGTCACAGTTCCTGCCCACCTCTCGCCCAGCCGGGTCCCGGAGCCTTCCCGGCATGGACACGACCACCGAGTCTCAGCCGCCCGCAGGGACCCCGGGTCGGCACGCTCCCCCCGCCCCCGCCCCCGCCCCCGCGGGCAAGGGCGACCGCCGGGCCGGACCGGTGGGCCGGCGTACGCCGCCACGCGCCGCTGACGGTGCTGCTCACCGCGACCGCGGCGCTCTACCTGTGGGGCCTCGGAGCCTCCGGCTGGGCGAACGCGTACTACGCGGCAGCGGCCCAGGCGGGCGGGGAGTCCTGGCAGGCGTTCTTCTTCGGGTCCTTCGACGCCGCCGGGGCGATCACCGTGGACAAGACACCGCTGAGCCTGTGGCCGATGGCCCTGTCGGTCCGCGTCTTCGGCCTCTCCTCCTGGGCGCTGCTGGTGCCCCAGGCGCTCGAGGGCGTCGCCACGGTCGCCCTGCTGCACGCCCTGGTACGCCGGGTCACCGGCTCGCAGCCGGCGGCGCTGGTCGCCGGAGCGATCCTGGCGCTGACACCGGTGGCGACGCTGATGTTCCGCTTCGACAACCCTGACGCCCTGCTGGTGCTGCTGCTCGTCGGCGCCGCCTACGCGACGCTGCGCGCGGTGGAGGCCAGCGTCAGCGGCACCGACCCCGGCACCCGCTGGTTGGTGCTGGCCGGCACCCTGGTCGGCCTCGGCTTCCTCACCAAGATGTTGCAGGCCTTCCTGGTGCTGCCCGCCCTCGGTCTCGCCTACCTGCTGCTGGCCGGGGTCCCGCTGGCCCGCCGGCTGCTGCCGCTGCTGGCGGCACTGGGCTCGGTGCTCCTCGCCGCCGGCTGGTGGGTCGCGGTCGTCGAGCTCCTCCCGTCGTCGGCGCGGCCCTACATCGGGGGTTCGCAGTCCGACTCGGTCCTCGAGCTCACGCTGGGCTACAACGGCCTGGGCCGGCTGACCGGCGACGAGGTGGGCTCGGTCGGCGGCGGCAACGGCTGGGGCGAGGTCGGTCCGTGGCGGATGTTCGGCTCCGACATCGGCGGCCAGATCGCGTGGCTGCTGCCGGCCGCGCTGCTGCTCGGCGTCGCCGCGCTCTGGTTCGCCCGCCGAGGATCGCGACCGCTGCGGGCCGCGCTGGTGCTGTGGCTGATCTGGCTGCTGGTCACCACGGCCACGTTCAGCGCGATGGCCGGCATCTTCCACTCCTACTACACCGTCGCGCTGGCCCCCGCGATCGCGGCGCTGGTCGGGATCGGCGGCTGGCTGGCCTGGCAGCACCGCACCTGCCTCGTCGCTGCCGGGCTGCTCGCCACGGCCACGCTGCTCAGCACGTCCCTCGCGGTGGTGCTGCTCGGACGCAGCCCGGACTTCCTGCCCTGGCTGCGGTACGTGGTCGGCGTCGCCGGGGTGGTCGCCGCGCTGCTGCTGCTCGCGGCGCCCCACCTGCCGCGGCGGGCCGCGGCAGCGGTCGTCGGGCTGGCGCTGGTCACCGTGCTGGCCGGGCCGGCGGCGTACTCGCTGGACACCGCCGCCACCCCGCACACCGGGTCGATCCCCAGCGCCGGTCCCACGGTCGTCGACTCCGGGCCGGGCAACCGGCCGGGCCGTGGCGGGAACGGCGGCCCCGGCGGTGCTGCCCCGCAGGGTGCCGGAGCTGCCGGGGGCGGCGCCGGCGGACTCCTGGAGGGTTCCGAGCCGACGGCGGCGCTGACCGCGGTGCTCGCGGCCGAGGCCGATGCCTACACCTGGACCGCCGCGGCGGTGGGTGCGAACTCGGCGGCCGGCTACCAGCTGGCCACCGAGACCCCGGTGCTGGCCATCGGCGGCTTCAACGGCAGCGACCCCAGCCCGACCCTGGCCCAGTTCCAGGAGCTGGTCGCCGACGGCGAGGTGCACTGGTTCATCGCCGGCGCAGCCGGCGGGGCCGACGGAGCCGGCGGGAATGGCGGACCCGGCCGCGGTGGGCCCGGCGGCGGGCCCGGCGGTGGGCGCGGTGGCGGACCGGGGGGTGGAGGCGAGAGCGGCACCTCGGCGGAGATCACCGCCTGGGTGGAGCAGGGCTTCACCGCGACCACGGTCGACGGGATCACCCTGTACGACCTGTCCGAGGGTGCCCGATGAGTGTCGTGGAACTGATCCCGGAGGTGCGGAACCCGGAGCCGCCACCGCTGCTGGAGGTGGTGATCCCGGTCCACAACGAGGAGGTCGCGCTCGCCGGGACGGTACGCCGGGTCACCGAGCACCTGGCCGACCTGCCGTGGACCTGGCGGGTCACCATCGCCGACAACGCGAGCACCGACGGCACCGGGCTGATCGCCCGTCGGCTCGCGCACGAGCACCCGCACGTCCGGGTGCTGACGCTGAGCGAGAAGGGGCGGGGGCGGGCGTTGCGCCAGGCCTGGTCGACCTCCGAGGCCGACGTGCTGGCCTACATGGACGTGGACCTGTCGACCGACCTCAACGCGTTCCTGCCGCTGGTCGCGCCGCTGGTCTCGGGGCACTCGGACGTGGCCATCGGGTCCCGGTTGAGCCGGGGCTCGAGGGTGGTTCGCGGCCCGCGTCGGGAGCTGGTCTCGCGCAGCTACAACCTGTTGCTCCGCTCGACGCTGCGCGCCGGTTTCCGTGACGCCCAGTGCGGCTTCAAGGCGATCCGGCGGCCCGCCGCCCAGGCGCTGCTGCCGCTGGTCGAGGACGAGACCTGGTTCTTCGACACCGAGCTGCTGGTGCTGGCCGAACGGGCCGGGCTGCGCATCCACGAGGTCCCGGTCGACTGGGTCGACGACCCGGACTCTCGGGTCTCGGTGCTGCGGACCGCGGTGGACGACCTGCGCGGGATCCGGCGTCTCGGCTGGTCGCTGCTGACCGGGCGGCTACCGCTCGGTGAGGTGACCGAGGCGCTGGGCCGCTCCCGGGGGGCGGCGGCCCGCGGACACCTGGGCACCCAGCTGGCCCTGTTCGCCGCAGTCGGCGTCGCCTCGACGCTCGCGTACGCCGTGGTGTTCCTGCTGCTGCGCACGGTCACCGGCGCCCAGAGCGCCAACCTGCTGGCGCTGCTGGTGACCGCCGTCGCGAACACCGCGGCCAACCGGCGGCTGACCTTCGGGGTCCGCGGCCCGGTCCGGCGCCGGCGGCAGCACGCCCAGGGGCTGGCCGTGTTCGGGATCGGCCTGGGGCTGACCAGCGCCTCGCTGGCGGTGCTGCACCTGGTCGCGGACGGTCCGCACCCGGTGGTCGAGGTCGTGGTGCTGACGCTGGCGAACCTGGCGGTCACCGTGATGCGGTTCGTGGCGATGCGGGTGTGGATCTTCGCGAGCCGGGGCGTCGATCCGACCGGTCCGCCGGCGGGTCGGGCGGCGGAGGAGCCCGACCCGGTCGGGGCCGGGTCCCGGGAAATCGGCGGAGCCACGGTCTCCGGGTAGTTTCGGCGGGTGTCCGACACCCGTCCCCGCCGTACCTTCGCGGTGATCAGCCACCCCGACGCCGGCAAGTCCACCCTCACCGAGGCCCTGGCGCTGCACGCCCGGGTGATCACCGAGGCCGGCGCCGTGCACGGCAAGGGCGGGCGCCGCGCCACCGTGTCGGACTGGATGGACATGGAGAAGGCCCGCGGGATCTCGATCACCTCCGCGGCCCTGCAGTTCGTCTACCGCGACCACGTGGTCAACCTGGTCGACACCCCCGGCCACAGCGACTTCTCCGAGGACACCTACCGGGTGCTCTCGGCCGTCGACTCCGCGGTGATGCTGGTCGATGCCGGCAAGGGTCTGGAGCCGCAGACCCTCAAGCTGTTCAAGGTCTGCGCGCTGCGCGGGATCCCGGTGATCACGGTGATCAACAAGTGGGACCGCCCCGGGCTCTCGGCACTCGAGCTGATGGACCTCATCGAGCAGAAGATCAAGCTGCGGCCGACCCCGCTGACCTGGCCCGTGGGCGAGGCCGGCGACTTCCGCGGCGTGCTGGACCGCCGTACCGGGGAGTTCGTGCAGTACACCCGCACCGCCGGCGGCGCCACCCGCGCGCCGGAGCGTCGAATGCCCGCCGACGCGGTGGGCGAGGCGGAGGCGGCGGTCTGGGCGGCCGCGGTCGAGGAGCACGAGCTCCTCGCGGCCGACGACGCCGACCACGACCAGCAGCGGTTCCTGACCGGCGAGACGACCCCGGTGATGTTCGCCTCGGCCCTGCACAACTTCGGCGTCGCCCAGCTGCTCGACCTGCTGCTGGACCTCGCCCCCGCCCCCGGAGCGACGCCTGGTGTGGACGGTTCGGTGCGTGAGGTCGAGGACGAGTTCAGTGCGTTCGTGTTCAAGGTGCAGTCCGGGATGAACGCCGCGCACCGGGACCGGCTCGCCTACGCGCGGGTGGTCTCGGGCACCTTCGACCGCGGCATGGTCGTCACCCACGCCGCGACCGGGCGGCCGTTCGCCACCAAGTACGCCCAGGCGGTCTTCGGCCGCGAGCTGTCCTCGATCGAGCACGCCTCCCCGGGCGACATCATCGGCCTGGTCAACGCCCAGGCGCTGCGGGTCGGCGACACCGTGTACGCCGGCGACCCGATCGAGTACCCCCCGGTGCCGTCCTTCGCCCCGGAGCACTTCATGACCGCCACCGCCGCCGACGTCGGCCGGTACAAGCAGTTCCGCAAGGGCATCGAGCAGCTGGACCAGGAGGGCGTGGTGCAGGTGCTGCGCTCGGACCTGCGCGGCGACCAGAGCCCGGTGCTGGCAGCCGTCGGACCGATGCAGTTCGAGGTGGTCACCGAGCGGATGGCCAACGAGTTCAACTCCCCGATCCGGCTCTCCGCCCTGGACTACCGGGTGGCGCGGCGTACCGACGCCGCCGGGGCCACCGGGCTGGTCGGCAAGCGCGGTGTCGAGGTGCTGCAGCGCAGCGACGGCACCTACCTGGCGCTCTTCGTCGACCAGTGGCGCGCCGGCGTCACCGCTCGGGACAACCCGGACATCCTGCTCGAGGAGCTCCCGGCGGGCGGCGGCTGAGCAGACCCGCGACCCTCCCGACTGATCAGGGCAGGTCACGCCGCATCGTCAGCCTCGGCAGTCCCCCGGCAACGGCGTCCGTCGTGCCGACCACCGAGAACCCGGCCCGCTCGAACATCGACCGGGTCCCCACGAACGCCATCGTCAGATCCATCCGCCCCGGCGGGTCGACCGGATGGGCCTCCACCGCGGGCGCCCCGGCGGCCGCGGCGTAGCCGACCGCCCCCTCGATCAAGGGTGCGGTCACCCCCCGTCGCCGGTGGCCCGCGCGGACGACCACGCACACGATGCTCCAGACCTGAAGGTCGTCGACCGGCCGGATCAGCCGTGAGCCGGTGAGCCGGGTGATCTGCGAACGGGGGCCGATGTTGCACCACCCGACCGGCTCGCCGTCCCGGTAGGTCACCACCCCCGGCGGGTGCTCGCGCTCGCACAGACGCCGCATCGCCTGCTCGCGACTGCCGCCACCGAGATCCTCGATCTCGGCGGCCCGGATCCGATGGGAGAGGCACCAGCAGTGGTTCGCCCGCCGGTTGCGGTTCACCACCTCGGCGAAGTCCTCGAAGCGGTCCGGGGTCACCGGGTGCGTCTCCCACGGCATGGGCCCACCCGATCACGAGCGGGCGACGAGGGGAAGTCCGGTGCGCCCGGCGCGGCTGCCGCCCTGTGAGCAACGTCGCGGGAACCGCACGCGTCGACCCGCCGTACGACGGGTATGACCACTGGAGAACCCGCCACGGCAGGAGGAGACCATGTCGACCGCCACCAGGACCATCCGACGCTGGGCATCCGCAGCGAAGCAGCGCCACGGCCACCGGCAGGCTCACCGGCCCACCGGCCGCGGCGGGGCGATGGGGACCCCCGGCCGCGGCCTGGCCGAGGCTCCGCCGTCGCTGGACCAGGAGCTGAACTGGGTGGTCAGTGGAGGCGGCGCGGTCGGCCCCACCGGCGACCCGTCCCGCACCAGCATCCGCAGCCGCTAGCCCTAGCCGCCCACCCGATCTGTGGTGAGGGACCGGTCGCTCGATCCAGCTGCCACCAGGCGGGCCTGACGTTTCTGCCCGTCCCTGACCGAGTCACGGCGCCATGTGCTCGGCCTGAGCGGTCGGTCCCGGCCGCCGAGCTGTCGGTGACGCAGAAGACCTGTCCGACCGGGTCGCGCAGCACGTGCCAGCCGCGGCCATGCCCAGGTCCGAGGTCCGCTGCGCCGAGGTCCAGCAGCCGAGCGACCTCGGCCGGCCGGTCGTCGGTGCCGTGGTCGAGGTGCGCGCGGACCGAGCCGCTCGGCTCGTCGAGCCGCTGGAACAGCAGCCGCAACGGGGAACCCGTCTCGTCGCGCCACCTCGCAGCGAACTCCGGTGAGTCCGACCCGCTCCAGTGGCCGTCCGGGAGCAGCGCCCACCAGAACGCGAGCTCGGCCTCGTGCACCTGCGCCGGTGAGTCGATGCAGACCTGGACCATCCGGGACCGGTGCCCGCCCGGGGAGGCTCACCATCAACGTGGAACATCCGACGCACCCACTGCGCATTTCTTTCCAGGCTGTCACCCGGGACGCGGCGCCGCGCGACGCGAAGCGCGCCCGGACCCGGGCCGCTAGCATCGGCGGATGCCGGGCGGTGAGATCGAGACCGACTACCTGATCGTCGGCAGCGGAGCCGTGGGGATGGCCTTCGCCGACACCCTGCTCACCGACACCGATGACGACTCCGGGGTCGACATGGTGATCGTGGACCGCCATCCGCTGCCGGGCGGTCACTGGAACGACGCCTACCCCTTCGTCACGCTGCACCAGCCCTCGGCGTTCTACGGGGTCAACTCCCGCGAGCTGAGCACCGGGCTGGTCGACGAGACCGGCTGGAACCAGGGGTTGGGCGACCTGGCGACCGGCGCGGAGATCAGCGCCTACTACGACCAGGTGATGCGGCACCGGCTGCTGCCCTCGGGCCGGGTCCGCTACTACCCGATGTGCGAGTACGACGGGGACGGGTCGATCCGCCCGCTGCTCGGAGGCCGACCGGTGTCGGTCTCGGTGCGGCGCCGGCTGGTCGACACCACCCACCTGGCCACCAGCGTCCCGTCCACCCACACCCCCTCGTTCCCCATCGCGGAGGGCGTCAGGTTCCTGCCGATCAACGCGCTGCCGCAGATCACCGACCCGCCGGACGACTTCGTCGTGGTCGGTGGCGGCAAGACCGGCATCGACGCCTGCCTGTGGCTGCTGGAGAAGGGGGTGGACCCCGACCGGATCCGCTGGGTGATGCCGCGTGACGCGTGGCTGCTCGACCGACGCAACACCCAGGCCGGCCCGGAGTTCTTCCTCGACACCTTCGGGGCCCAGGCCGCCCAGCTCGAGGCCGTCGCCGCCGCCACCTCGGTCGAGGACCTGTTCGACCGGCTGGAGAAGGCCGGCGTCCTGGTGCGCATCGACGAGTCGGTGCAACCTCGGATGTTCCACGCCGCCACGATCAGCCAGGCCGAGCTCGAGCAGCTCCGACGCCTCGACGGCATCGTCCGGCTCGGCCGGGTGCGGCAGGTCGACGCCGACCGGATCACCCTCGACGACGCGGAGATCCCCCTCGCGCCGGGCACGGTGGTGGTCGACTGCTCAGCCCGGGCGATCGCTGACGTGGGGATGAAGCCGATCTTCGCCGACGGCCTCATCACGCCCCAGACGGTGCGCGGCTACCAGCCGGTCTTCAGCGCTGCGCTGATCGCGCACGTCGAGGCCACCCGGGACACCGACACCGAGAAGAACCAGCTGTGCCAGGTCGTGCCGCTGCCCGACCACGACACCGACTGGATCCGGATGATGATCCCGCACCTGCTCAACCAGTACACCTGGTCACGCGACCCCGACCTGAGGGCCTGGCTGCTCGGGAGTCGACTCGACGGCTTCTCGGCGATGGCCAGGAGCCTGGGCGACGACCCGGACCGGATCGCGGTGATGAGGCGGCTGCGGGATGCCGCGCTGCCCGCGATGGAGAAGCTGCTGGAGCTGTCCGCCGAGATCGAGACCTCAGGAGCGCCGCGATGACCCAGTTCCAGATCAGCCGGACCGATCCGACCCGCACCCGGGTGGTCGTCGTCCCCGAGGAGGAGTACGCCGCGCGGCTCGGCGAGGGTGACGCGCTGGTGCAGGTGGACCGGTTCGGCTTGTCGGCCAACAACGTCACCTACGTGATGCTCGGTGACCGGCTGGGCTACTGGCAGTTCTTCCCCGCCGACGGCCCCGACGGCCCCGACGGCCCCGACGGCCGAGCGTGGGGACTGATGCCGGTCTGGGGGTTCGGCGACGTGGTGGCCTCCCGCGCCCCCGGGCTGGTGGTGGGCGAGCGGCTGTTCGGCTACTTCCCGCCGGCCACCCATCTGGTGATCCGTCCCGAGGGCGGCCCCAGCCGACCGGTGCTGGACGCCTCGGCGCACCGGGCCGCGTTGCCGCGTGGGTACAACACCTATCAGCGGGTGCTGGGTGAGCCGGGCTACGACCCCGCCGACGACGACCTGCGGATGCTGCTGTTCCCGCTGCACATCACCTCGTGGGCGCTGTGGGACGCGCTGCGGTCGGCGCGGTGGTACGGCGCCGAGCAGCTCATCATCGTCTCGGCGTCCTCGAAGACCGCGCTGGGGCTGGCCCAGGCGCTGCGGGCCGACGAGGGCGCACCGGCAACCGTCGGCGTCACCTCCGCCGGCAACCTCCGGTTCGTCGCGGGCCTCGACCACTACGACACGGTGGTCGGGTACGACGACCTGGAGACGTCGGTCGCGCGTCGCCCGAGCGTCATCGTCGACCTGGCCGGCAGCGGCACGGTCCTCGGCCAGCTGCACCGGCACCTGGGTGAGGAGATGGTGCGCTCGCTCAACGTCGGCCTGACGCACTGGGACGAGATGGGCGGTACCCCGGACATCATCGGCGAACGGAGCGAGATGTTCTTCGCCCCCAGCGTGATCCAGGCCCGGATGGCCGAGTGGGGCGGGCCCGAGTTCGCGCGCCGGTCCCAGGAGTTCCTCACCCAGGCCCTGCTGGCCACCCGTGGCTGGCTGGTCGTCGAGCGGACCGAGGGGCTCGACGCCCTGGGCCCGCTCTACGACCGGGTCCGGGAGGGCTCGGTGCGGCCCGACCGGGGGCTGGTCGTCGCCCCCTAGCCGGCCGGGCGCCCCTGCCTCAGAGCGCGCGGAGGATGTCCTCGACGCGGTCCTTGGCGTCGCCGAAGAGCATCGCGGTGTTGTCGCGGAAGAACAGCGGGTTCTGGACGCCGGCGTAGCCCGGTGGCCATCGAGCGCTTGAAGACGATCACGTCGTCGGCCTCCCAGACCGTGAGGACCGGCATGCCGGCGATCGGGCTGCCGGGGTCGTCGGTGGCGGCGGGGTTGACGGTGTCGTTGGCGCCGATGACCAGGACGACGGCGGTGTCGGCGAAGTCGTCGTTGATCTCGTCCATCTCCAGGACGATGTCGTAGGGCACCTTGGCCTCGGCGAGCAGCACGTTCATGTGGCCGGGCAGGCGGCCGGCGACCGGGTGGATGCCGAACCGGACGTCGACGCCGCGCTCGCGCAGCTTGCGGGTCAGCTCGGCGACGCCGTACTGCGCCTGGGCGACGGCCATGCCGTAGCCGGGGGTGATGATCACCGAGTCGGCGTCGGCGAGCAGCTCGGCGACGCCCTCGGCGGTGATCTCGCGGTGCTCGCCGTAGTCCTTGTCGTCGCCGGGGCCGGCCTCGATGCCGAAGCCGCCGGCGATGACGGAGATGAACGAGCGGTTCATCGCCTTGCACATGATGTAGGACAGGTAGGCACCGGAGGAGCCGACCAGCGCGCCGGTGATGATCAGCAGGTCGTTCTCGAGCAGGAAGCCGGACGCGGCCGCGGCCCAGCCGGAGTAGCTGTTCAGCATCGAGACGACGACGGGCATGTCGCCGCCGCCGATCGAGGCGACCAGGTGCCAGCCCAGCGCCAGCGCGAGCAGCGGTGACGGCGACCAGCAGCCACAGCTGCGGGTCGACGACGAACCAGACGGTCAGCACGGCGAACGCGACCAGGGCGCCGAGGTTCAGCACGTTCTTGCCCGGCAGCATCAGCGGGCTGGACTTGATCCGCGCCGACAGCTTGAGGAACGCCACGATCGAGCCGGTGAAGGTGACCGCGCCGATGAAGACGCCGATGAACGACCTCGGCGTGGTGGATGCCGAGCAGGTCCCGCAGCTCGCAGCAGCCGCGCCTCGGCGCCGTCCGGGTCGGCCTCGACGTGCAGGTAGCCGTTCCAGCCGACCAGCACCGCGGCCAGACCGACGAAGGAGTGCAGCAGCGCGATCAGCTCCGGCATCCCGGTCATCTCGACGACGCGGGCCCGCCACAGGCCGATCGCGGCGCCGACCACCATCGCCGACGAGCAGCAGCGCCAGCCCGGTGCCCGGAGATGTCGCGGTCGATCGCCAGCGCGATCGTCGCGACCAGCGCGACCGCCATGCCGGCGATGCCGAAGGTGTTGCCGAGCCTTGGCGGTCTCGTGCTGGGACAGCCCGGCCAGGGCCAGGATGAACAGCAGAGCCGGCGACGATGTACGCCGCCTGCGCGGCGGTCTCGACGAGTCATCGTCTGATCATCGCTCAGCTCCTCGGAGAACATGGCGAGCATGCGGCGGGTCACCGCGAAGCCGCCGAAGACGTTGATGCTGGCGAGCAGGATCGCGACGGACGGCCAGCGCGGTGATCACGGCGTCGCCGTGGCCGATCTGCAGCAGGGCGCCGACCACGATGATCCCGGAGATCGCGTTGGTCACCGACATCAGCGGCGTGTGCAGCGCGTGGTGCACGTGGCCGATCACGTAGTAGCCGATCACGATCGCCAGCGCGAACACCGTCAGGTGCCCCAGCAGCGCCGGCGGCGAGAGCGCGGCCAGCAGGAACAGCAGCGCGCCGCGCCGATCCCGACGATGCGCGAACCGCCGCGCCGGCGAGATCGGCTGCTTCGCCGTGCGACTCGGCCGGCGGCGCGGCGGCCGCGGCGGGCGCCGCGGGGCGGCGGAGACCTGCACCGGCGGCGGCGGCCAGGTCAGCTCGCCGTCGCGGACCACGGTCATCGACCGCTGGACGACGTCGTCGAAGTCGAGCACCAGCTGGCCGTCCTTGTCCGGCGTCATCAGCTTCATCAGGTTGACCAGGTTGGTGCCGTACAGCTGCGACGCCTGGGCCGGCAGCCGGCCGGCGAGGTCGGTGTAGCCGATGATCGTGACGCCGTTGTCGGTGACCACCGCCTCGCCCGGCGACCGTGCCCTCGACGTTGCCGCCGTTGGCCGCGGCCATGTCGACGATCACGCTGCCCGGCTTCATCGACGCGACCATCTCGGCGGTGATCAGCCGCGGCGCCGGGCGGCCCGGGATCAGCGCCGTGGTGATGATGATGTCGACGTCCGCGGCCTGCTCGGCGTACAGCGCCGCCGCGCGCGGCGTTGTAGTCCTCGCGACATCTCCTTGGCGTAGCCGGTGGCGCGAGACCTCGACCTCGGCCGCCTCGACCGAGCAGGTACTCGCCGCCCAGCGACCGCACCTGGTCGGCGACCTCGGGCCGCGGGTCGGTCGCGCGCACGATCGCGCCCAGGCTGCCGGCCGCGCCGATCGCCGCCAGACCGGCGACGCCGGCGCCCGCGACCAGCACCTTCGCCGGCGGCACCTTGCCCGCCGCGGTCACCTGGCCGGTGAAGAACCGGCCGAAGACGTGCGCGGCCTCGACCACCGCGCGGTAGCCGGCGATGTTGGCCATCGAGCGACAGCACGTCCAGCGACTGCGCGCGCGAGATCCGCGGCACCGCGTCCATCGCCAGCGCCGTGATCGGGCGCCGCGCCAGATCCTCGACCAGGTCGGGGTCGAGCGCCGGGCGCCAGGAGGCCGACCAGCGTCGCGCCGTCGCGCAGCCGGTCGAGCTGCGCCGTCGGACGGGGCGTTGACCCCGAAGACGATGTCGGCCGCCAGCGCGTCGCCGATGCGACGCGCCGGCCTCGACGTAGGCCTCGTCGGGGAAGCTCGACGCCTCGCCCGGCGCCGGACTCGACCACCACGTCGTAGCCGAGCTTGCAGCAGCTGGCCGACCGTCGCCGGCGTCGCCGCCACCCGCGTCTCGCCCGGGCGCGACTCCCTGAGGACTCCGATGATCATGCCTATTCCCCTCGGTCCCTGCCCGGCGCTTCCTGGCGGCACCGTACGCGAAGAAAAGGGGGTCACCGCGCCAAGTCTCAGATGCCACGACGGACGCGGCGCACCGCGGAGACAACCGGTAACCCGCTGACCGGAGGACCTCCACCCGGCGCAACCCGGAAGACCACGTGCTTGCAGGTGACGAAGCGGAACGCGGTTCCGAGGGCGGGACCGACCCCGTTGGCAGAGATATCGTCGGACAGCCGGCTGGTCAGCCCCAGGAGGTCGTGGGAGATCACCAGCGTCACCAGCGAGATGGCGAACCCGATGATGCTGACGAGGAGGAAGTCCCGCACCTCCCTGCTGAGGTGAGGACGGCCGGCGAGACGCCGGGCGGCTCCGCCGACGCAGGTTCATCCGCGCACCGCCGTCGGCTCGGCAGCGACGTGGAGCGATTCCTCGACCATGCTCCGACACAGAGGCACGCGGACCTGCCAGGCACCGTAGCGGCTGCCCGGACCCGCGCCGACTGCTCGGCTGAGTACGTCGACTCATGTGCCGGTCCGGCAGCCGCGCCAGGGTGGGGCCATGCCCGTGCTCCGCATCCCGGCCACCGTTCTCCTCGTCTCCGGCGCTGCCGTCCTCGCCTCTGCCCTCGGTGGGTGCGCCTCCCCGAGCCTGCAGGCCGACGCGCAGCGCCTGGTGGGCGACGGTGCGCTCCTCCCCCGGTGTCGAGGTCGCCGAGCTCGACTACTCCGAACCGGTGTTCCTCGACAGCGGCAAGCTGCAGCTGCGGGTGTCGATGACCGACGCCGCCCCCGACGACCAGGTCCTCGAGGTCGTCGCCGCCGTCTACGACGCCTTCGCCACCACCCACGCCGAGGAGGAGGGCGACCTGGACGTCAGGGTCGACGACGACCTCCTGCACCTGCGAGCCTTCCGGCCGACCGCGGCGACCGCGACCGTGCGCACCCAGGCCAGCGTGGCGCTGCAGGCGGCCGACCGGGGCCGGCTCCGGATCAACGTGCTCGCCAACGACGTGCCGGCGGACCCGGGCGCGCAGACCTTCGCCACCGTGCGGCTGCCGGCGGGCAGCAGCCGCGAGGACATCCTGCCCACGCTCGACGCACTGGCGGCGACCGGGGCTGACGCCACCGGCGTGACCTGGGGGGTGCGCAGCGCACGGCGCGGGGCTCAGCGGCGACTCCGGATTTCCCGACGAGGCCGCCCGCCGGCGCTGGGAACGACTGAGCGCGATCGAGGTCGACGTCGCCTCGGTGACGGTCGACTACCGGGAGTACGTGACCCGCCCCGACGAGGTGTACCCGCTGGCGGACGTGACCGTGGTGGGCGGGGGGGTCGTCGCTCTCGCTCGACGACCCGGCGACGTTCCGACGACTGATGGCGATCGCGGTGCGGCAGGTCGAGCAGATGCAGTCCTACGGCGCGGGGATCACCTACCGGCTCCACGTCGGGGGGTCGCGACCTCGCCGAGGTCGACACCGATCTCGGCGCCTCCGGTCGCGGCGCCGGAGAACGCTTCGCCGTCCAGCTCGCCCGGACGACCGGCATCGAGCCCGCGCCCTGACGGGCGCCGGCGTTCCGCCAGATCGGTGGCCGGCGCGGCTGCCGGAGACCGGCGGCACCTGGTCGTGTGGTGGAGCTGAGGGGATTCGAACCC